>WYBX01000086.1 GCA_011525695.1 Verrucomicrobiia bacterium | reverse complement strand
TGTTGCCACGACGCAGTAGCCTTCGGTTGCAGGCGGGTGAACGTTCCGCCTGACGGGGACTTGCACCCCGCTGTGTGGACGCCCTCACAGGCGCACGAGGGACGCCCTCCGTGGCGTCCACAAACCCGATAGCAGTTTCATTCTGCGCAGCGGACCGTTCTTCATGGCCGGGACAGAGCCCGGCCCTCCATGTACGAGGTTCGGAACGTTATGGCCGTGACGGAGCACGGCCCTCCATGTACGTGTTTCGGAACGTTTTGGCCGGGACGGCCTGCCCTCCGCACACGCAAAGAGGCACCGCCGGTTCCGGCGGTGCCTCCCGTATGCTGTAGTCTGATTTCCTGGTTCTGAAACCCATCCTGAAGGGCTGCCGCTCGTGCGATATCGTCACGGGTTTGCGGCGCGCGTCGACAAGCGACGGCCCCAAGACGGGTTCTTCATGGTCACCTCAGTACTTCCGGACTTCGATCTTGTTTTCGACCTCCTGGTCGCCCGCGTTCTTCTTCGCGAGTTCCTCGATCTTGTCCTTGGTCTGCTCGCTGCTCACGGTGCCCTCCAGGACGATCTTGTCGCCCTGCGGCTTCACCGTGATGTCCTCACGCGCCAGCGCCGAGTCCTGATCCAGGGCCGTCCGGATGGTCGTGGAGACCGAAACCAGGGCAGGATCCGCATTGGGACTCTGGTCCGCGCTCGTCACACCGGTCGGACTCAGGTTCTCGTCAGCACTCGAGCTACTGCTGCTGGCAACGCTCGAGGTACTGTCGCTGTCCACCGTGTCAGCCGACGTGTCGCCGGTGCCGCCGGCCGCACCGGTCGAACCGGCCGACACGCTGCTGCTGTCATTGGTCGAGGAGCCAGTCGTGTTGCTCGCATAGGTCGAGGAATCCGCGTCCGCAGCGCCTGTTCCGCTACGGTTCGACGTCGACGTATCAGTGTCGTTCGCGGCGAACTCCGAATCAGTGCCGGATGAACGGCTCGCGGTATCCGAGTCCGAGGCGGCGATGCCCTGGCCCTGACCGGAGGCGGCTTGCGAGTCACCGGAGCTCGAAGTGGAGCTCGAGTCGTTCGCGGCCACGCTTTGATCATTCGCCGAACCCGTCGTCGATGAGTCCTGATTTTCAGAGCTCTCGGTGGCGTTGATTTCCGTGCTGCCGGTCGTGCTTGCACTTGTGGTTCCAGCCACGCTCGTCGACGAATCACTGGTCGACGTTGCGCCCGAATCAGCCGTCATGCTCGAATCGCTGCTGCCAGTTGCCGACGCACTGCCGGTGCTGGAAGAGCTCGTGTCGCTGTCGGTCGCGCCGGCTGCGGCAACGCTGCCGGACGAGTTCGTGGTGGAACCGGAGTCGGCCTGCCAGGTGTCGGTGTCGGTCCCGGCCGAGCCCGGGGTCGCGCTCGTGCTGTCCGTGCTCACATCCGAGTCTGAAGCGGTGCGGCCAGTCGGTGTCAGCGTCTCGGTCGTATCGACGGACGCGTCATTTGCCGCCATCCCCGCGGCCGAGGCGCCCACCGCGAAGTCGGAGCGTCCCAGCGTGGTCGATACCCGATCCTCATCCTCCGTGCTGAATTGCAGCTTGCTCATGGGGACGAGGAACTTGCCGTCGGTACCGGCAAAATCGTCCTCGACCTCAATCAGCGCCGTGGCCTGGCCCTGTTGCAGGTCGATCACGATGGCTTCGATTTCACCCACCTCTTCCTCACCGGCGCGGATTTCCTTGTCGGTGAACTTGCTCAACCGCGCGAATTGGCCGCTGGTCGAGGAGGCGGTGGCCGGCGTGCTCGCGACCGTATCGCTGCTGGTGGTCGTGGACGTCGAGGCCGTGCTCGAAGCCGAGGCGCTCAGCGAGAACTGGCCAGCGTCGAGTTCCTCTTCCGTGATGACCGGCAGAGCTTCAAAGGACGCCTTGTCGATCTGCGCAGTCAGTTCATCGGCCGACGCATCACCCTGAACCTTGCTGTGTTCGAGGACGCGGAGCTTGTCGCCAATCCCAAGCAACCCGCCCGACGACACTACAATGCCGGAGATCTTGCCGGATTGGGAATCGACGACGAAGTCGTTAATCTTGCCGAGGTCCTGGCCATCCGAGCCCTTCAGCGTCTTGCCTTTGAAGTCGCCGAATGAGCGATCGTTTGCCGCGTCGTCGGAGGCCCGTTGAACGGTGTCAAAGCTGCCATAGCTGGTGCTTGCAATCGTGGTCGTCCCCACGCCGGCCACGGTGGTGTCGGTCTCGGCGACGGAGGAGGTTCCCACGGTCGAGCCGGTATCGGCGCTGGTCGATTCCAGGGTGGAATCGGTACCCGAGGCACTCACTCCGGTATTGGAGGCGGTGCTTTCGGACGCGGAGATATCGGTATCTGACGATGCCGCGTTCGTGGACGAGTCAGCCGCCGTGGACGTGGAGTCGGTCGAAGCGCTGGAGTTGGTTCCCATCGAGCCGCTGGTGCTTCCCATCGAACCGGTCGAGCCGGTCGTCCCTGCGGTGGAGGATGTCGATTCCGTGGTGGACACATCCTCGACGGGATCGTCGTCCTGGTCACGATCCACCGAAGTGGCATTCGAATCCGTCGTGGAGCCCGTCGTGGCACTGCTGGTTGCAGACGGTTGGTTGGTGTCGCTGGTGGACGTGGTGTTGGTCTGCGCCATCCCCGCCGAGGCGAGGTAGCACGAGACGGCACTCAAGAGTGCGATGATCTTGATTCTGTGATTACTCATAATGGATGTCTCCTGTGCACGCCGCGACGCTGGGGGGAGCAGCGCCCTCCCGTTACGCCCCGTGTGCGGGTTAATCACGGACCCTCCCGTGACCGGCCTCTTGTCACGCGTTGGGAGCGCGGGTTTCAACAAACCCGGCGGCTTTTCGCGGGAACCGTTCGCCTTTGCGCTTTGCAAGGCACGCGGCGGCGAGAGCCACCTGCGCCACATGATCCTGCTGGCGCCGTGGTTCCCGAATCATAGGAACGCCGGGGCCGGTCCGAACCGGTCCAATCCCTGCGAAAGCTTCAGGCATCACGCAGCCAAACGGGCGCAGCCCTTTCCTGCGACCTCAGGATGGTTCAACCACCCGACCGGCCGCAGCCGTGCCTATGCTCGCCCGAGGGATTCAACCGCCCTCAAAGGCGCAATCGCTCGACTGCGCTCGTATAACCTAACGGGCAAGTCTCCGCCGGAGCCGCGCGGCCAGCAGATCAGATCTCCGACCTGACCCGGGGCAGGTCAAAATAGACCTGCCCTACCCGACGGCTCGCCGGCTCAACGTTTCACGTATTTCGCAAAGGCCGCTTTCGCACTTGCGACCATCTGATTCGGGTCCGCCTGGAACGAACGATTGTCCGTCTCGATCGCCATGACGCCGGACCAGTTCGCCCGCTTTATCTCCGCAAAAAGTCCCGAGTAATTGGCCGCTCCGTCGCCGATCTCCACATCGAGGATCACATCTTTACCGTCAGCACCCCGCTCCACCTTCTTGTCCTTGAAATGCATGTCGTAGACCCGGCCGTTGTAGTCGCGAAAGACCTTCGCCGCGTCGAAGCCGGCCGCGGTCACCCAGCCCACGTCCAGACAGACCCCGATTCGAGCGTCGCGCTGCGCCAGCACCTGGCGGACCGCCGCCGGATCCCCATAAACCGTCCCCTTGCCGTGGTTGTGAATCGCCAGCCGGATGTCGTACTCCTTCACCAGTTCCTCGAGATTGTCCCATTCCGCCATGTCGCGCGGTTCCACCACGATGAGTTTCATCCCCATCAGTTTCGCGAACTCGAACAGCTTCCGGTTTTCCTCCTTGTTGCGGGATGTCCGGGCGACGCCGAAGGTATAGGGAACCAATCCGTGCTGCTCCAGGATCGCCTTCTTGCGCAGCGATTCCTCGCGCGGCGCATTCGGGTCCACGTGCTTGGGCGCAATGAGCTGCAGCTTCGTCACTTTGTGCCGAACGGCGAACTCCACGACCTGATCGAAACTCATCTGATTGCAGGTCCAGGTCTGCAATCCAAGCTCGGGTGCCGCACCGGCGCGGCTCGAAAGGAAGATTGCCAGGACGGCCATCGCGGCGCTCACGAACACAGGAACAGGGTATTTCTTCATGGGATGGGCTCTGCTTGTGGACGGAGTGACCGGCCCATGCAATGCCGTTGCGCAGGTGCCCTCGAGGTCGGTGACAGGACTTCGCAGCCTCGGACACCATCGCACGGGCAACAGGCAAGTTGGGTTTGCTTAATAAGCACCCTCAATTAGGTTGTGCAACCGGGCGGAACCCGGTGGACTTTGTCGGAAGGCATTGCCCGCAGCCCGCCCGACGTTTTTTGCACGAGCTTTCTCCTGACAATGCGCCGGTTCTCCCGACTCCCTGTCGGTAATGGAAGTCGCGAGGCATCGGTTCTTTCATCACCCAACGCTGAACCCGATTCACCATGCCTAATCTCCGGATATTGCTGGCGGACGATCATGCCGTGGTCCGCGAAGGTCTGAAACGCCTGATTGAATCCGAGTCCGATATGAGCGTCGTGGCAGAAGCCGCCGATGGCAGCGAGGCCGTGGCGCAGTGCGCACGATCCAAGCCCGATGTGGCTGTGATTGATATTTCGATGGGCGAGATGAGCGGCGCACAGGTGACACGCGAGATTCGCAGGCTCTGTCCCGACACCCGGGTCCTTGCCCTCACCGTGCACGAGGACAAGAGCTACCTGCGCGAACTGCTCGAGGCGGGCGCCGCCGGTTATATCATCAAGCGCGCCGCCGCGGACGAACTCATCCATGCGATTCGCTCGGTCGCCTCGGGCGGGATCTTCGTGGATCCCCGGATCGCCGGAAAAATCATCAGTGCCATGGTCCAGCCGCGATCGGGCCCCACGAGCACGGTCCGGCTCAGTGAACGCGAGACCGAGGTGTTGCGCAGGATCGCGCAGGGCTATTCCAACAAGGAGGTCGCCGCGCTGCTCAACGTCAGCGTGAAGACGATCGAGACCTACAAGGCTCGCTCCATGGAGAAGCTCAACCTGCGCAGCCGCGTCGACATTGTCCGGAAGGCCGGCGAACTCGGATGGCTGGAAAGCGTATAAGGGCCGGGAAACGCCCACTCATCGGGGAAAAGCCTTCGGGAATCAGGGATTATTCTGACGGCCAAGCAGGGCTGAACTGCTCGCCATGCGTCGCGGCGCCTGTCGAAGTCCCGGCATGGAGACAGGTGAGTTGAGGGGAACGAAGCCGACATCCAAAATCGGCGCCCCGGGTGCGCCTGGCGCCAGCCGTCCCCGCTTCCCCCGACTCCCGGTCCGTCCCGTCCTCCTGGTTGATGACGATCCCGACGAGCTGTTCCTTTCCCAGCGCGCACTGATGAAGGCCGGGATCTCCGGGCCTTTCGTCACCGCCGCAAGCGGCAGTGAGGCGATCCGCTGCCTTCGCAACTCGTGCCCCGCGGCGCATGGCGGTCGTGGCCGCAAGCCGGTGATGCTGTTTCTCGACATCAACATGCCCGGCGGCGACGGGTTCGTGGTGCTGCGCTGGATCCGGCGCAAACCCGCGTTCCGCAAGACCAAGGTGATCATGCTCTCGAACTCGAGCCATGTGGCGGATCGCCGGCAGGCGCTCGAGCTGGGTGCCGATGCCTATGTCGTGAAGCACGGCAGCGTCACGACGCTCGCGGATACGCTGCGGGATATCATCCGGAAAATCATGCAGGCGTAGTGCTCAGTAATCGCGGAAGGGTCCGCGCGGCTCCGCCGCCTCCATCGCCCGCTTCCAGGCCTCGAACCGGCCCCGCACCATCGCCAGCACGTCCGGTCGGTCGCGCGAAAGATCGCGCTCCTCGCCCAAATCGGTCGCGAGATCGTACAGGCCGCCCCCGTTTTCCCCCATGTCGACCCATTTCCAGGAACCGACGCGCGCCCCGCGGATCCGCCGGCGTTCCCAGAACATCTCCGTCCGGGATGATTTCGCCTCGCCGCGCAGCACAGGCATCAGATCGAATCCGTCGAGTTCGATCCCGGCCGGGAGCGGTGTGCGCGCGACCGCCGCCAGGGTCGGAAAGATCTCCAGCGAGGTGAGAAAGTCATCGACGACGCGGCCGGCAGGGAGCTGCCCTGGCCACCAGGCAATGAAGGGCACGCGCAACCCACCCTCCCACATCGTGCCCTTCTGTCCGCGCAACGGCTCGTTCCCGCCGTTGCCGCTGCCGCCATTGTCCGAAAGAAAGAGCACGAGCGTATTCCGATCCCTACCGCTCGCCTCCAGGGCCCGCAGCACCTCGCCGATTGCGTCGTCCATCCGCGTCACCGCCGCGTAGTAGGCCTTCAGTTTTCCCCGAATGTCCGGGTAGCGCGCCAGGTCCTCGTCGGGCGCCTGCACCCCGGGCTTGTCGAGATTCGAGGCGCCGTGCGGCGCATTGAAGCAGAGGTAGAGGAAGAAGGGCCGGTCGCCGGGCTCGCGGATGAAGCGCAGCGCCTCGCGCTCGAACACCGCCGTCGCATACGTGCCGCGATCCTCCTCCGTGCGCGCATTGCCGCGAAACAGCGACGGGATCCCATAGCGCTCGTGCGTGTAATAATCGATCCCGTTGTTGCCGTGCCCGTAGAAGAAATCGAACCCGCGCTGCAGCGGCAGGAAACGCCGCGCCTGGCCCATGTCCCACTTGCCCACCATCCCCGTCCGGTAGCCGGCCCCGCGCAGGAGATCGCCGAGCGTCCGCTCCCGCGGATCGAGCCCCAGCGTCATCTCGGGAGAGACCGCGTATTCATCCAGCGTGTACTGGTGGCCGTAGTTGGTCATGTCGTTGCGGACCATGTCGTACAGCCCGTTGCGCTGCGGATACCGTCCCGTGAGCAGGCTGCCCCGCGACGGCGTGCAGGCCGGCCAGGTCACGTAGAAATTCGTGGCCCGAACCCCTTCGCGGGCCAGCCGGTCCAGCTGCGGCGTGAGGATTGGCTTCGTGCCGATGATTCCCAGGTCCGGATAGCCCTGATCATCCGAGACGATGAGGACGATGTTCGGCGGGCGGCTGGCGTCACCACCGGCGGCCGGGCTCGGGACCGGGAGCAGGAGTGCGGCGGTCGCGATGAATCGCACGAGGGGCGGCCAATGAATCGATGGAGTGTACATGACGGGAAGGGCGAGGGGGATGTTCGTACCCGGCACGGACTGGTTTGTCGATTCTGCGTGACCCGCGCTAACCGGAGGCCTCGCGAGGGCTGCCTCGGAGCAGTTGCTCGACCGCCGCGATTGCCGTGCGCTCCCGCTCCGGCCAGTCGCCACAAATTTCGCAGCAGGGCAGCTGGCGCGACGAA
This sequence comes from Verrucomicrobiia bacterium, assembly GCA_011525695.1. GTDB lineage: Bacteria > Verrucomicrobiota > Verrucomicrobiia > Opitutales > Opitutaceae > ER46. The sequence continues at coordinate 220,576 of WYBX01000086.1, read as the reverse complement.
AGTGCATCGCGCATCAGCTGGCGCGACCGCTCGCGGCCGGCCGCGTCCGGAAAGCAGCGCTGCGGATCCGGTGCAAACGGCACGTCGGCATCGCACAGGAGATAAAGCGCCGCCTGCCTTGCCCGCTCCTCCGCCGCGGCCCGCACCCACGCGGGGCAGGCGCCGGGGAAAAGCAGATCGTCCCACAAGGTGCAGGTCAGCAGGTCCGTGTCGCAAAAGACGACGCGCCGCGCCCGGGCCGCCGCCGCCTTCTCGTTGGCCAGCTGTCCGCGGGCAATCGCGTCGAGGTCCGCCTCCGTGATCACGCCGCCATGCGCATCCCAGAATTCGCGCACGAACTCCGCCGACCACGGCTCCCCGAAATGGCTGGCCAGCCGCTCCGCGAGGATGGTCTTTCCGGTGGACTCCGTGCCGAAGATGACAACCCGCCTGGGCGCGTTCATGCCGGGATCCTCCCTGCCTTCATGCTCCGCCGCCATGCCACGAAGCCTCCCCAGGCCAGGCACCAGAAGACAAAGTAAAGCACCGCAAACCAGTAGTATTGCTTGGTCCAGAAAACCACCATCGCCACCGTGTTCGCCAGCACCCAGCCGAGCCAGTTTTCCAGGATCTTCCTCGCCTGCAGCCATTGCGACATGACACTCGCCGAAAAAACGAAGGCATCCGCCTGCGCGAGCGCGGCCCCGATCCGCGCCATGGCCGCTCCCCATCCCAACCAGAGGACGAGCATTCCCGCCAGGTAAAGCCAGCGTTCGCGGACACCGAGCCGGCGGACCGGCAGCGGGTTTTCCGCCGATCGCCCGCGCGTCCAATGAATCCAGCCGTAGACCAGTGCGGCGAAGAACATCGCCTGCAGCACCGCTCCCGAATAGAGTCCGCCGAGAAAGCAGACATAGCCGAAGAGCGTCACTTGCAGGAGGCTGATGGGGAACGTCCAGATGTTCTGCCGCATCATCAGCACCACGCCGGCAATCCCGAGCACGGTCGCAACCTGCTCGAGCCAGGTTGCGCCGATCATGCCGGCCCAGACTTGGTGGATGATTTCCGTCATGCGGGAGGAATGCTTGGCGCCTGCTCCCGGCCATTCCGGGGCGGCTCACAACGGCAGGATGCCGCCGGCAGTGCAAGCCGGAGCCTTTTTCAACGCTGCGCGACGAACGCCTCGAGCGCCTCCCGGGTGATGAGGTGCCGGGCTCCGCAGCGCGGGCAGCGAATCTCGACCTTGGGATCTCCCGCAAAGAGCGCCTCGGGGTCCACCTTCATCGTCGGCGCGAGCACCTCCATCATCCGGCTCTGATTGCAGCCGCAATGCCACCGGTAGATTCGCTGCTCGAGCGGCGCCAGCGTCTCGTGCTGGTCGAGCCCGCGGACATCGCCGGCATCCAGGCCCTGGAACCAGCCGAGGTCGCAATCCGGGTGCTCGCTCAGCAGGGCAAACTCCTCCTCGCCCAACTGGAAATAGCGTGCGCCACGCTGCTCGCTCTGCGTGTAGAACTTTTCCGCGGCGCGGAAGGGATCGTCCCCCTCGAAGGCAACGGCACTGCGCCGCTTCGGCTGCTGGCCCCGGACGACATCGGCGTAAAAGAGGTTTTCCGGTCCCTCCTTGACGTTCTCGGCGAAGACGCGGCCGGCCACCGCGCCGGTCTCGTTGTCGCCCACCAGAAAGACATTCACCAGCGGCTCCTGGAAATTGATCGTCCAGGCGATCAGTTCGTTCCAGGGCCGCGAGGCGCAATGCAGCGTGAAGGCCGCCAGCGCGCGCTTGAAGATGGCATCATGGGCCGGCTCGACCCGGATCGCGTTCGCACTCAGGTGCAGGTAATAGTCGACAAACATGTCCCCAAACGCCGCCCGCGCGAGCAGCGCGTTGCGGTGGCGCACGAAACAGGTGCGGACCTCGAGCCCGGGATCATCGGTGTTCGGGGGAGTCGTCTGAGCCATGGCTCCACGGTCCCTCGGATTCCCGATTTGTCCAGCCGCCCCCTGTCCCCAGCCGGGCCCTCCGCCTCGCTATTGCCTCGCCATATCGGTGTCACAGGTGTGACATCGAAATGGCAGGAGCCGTGAGAAGGATTCCCGGGGTCACCGATTAGCTACCCGGGCTTCTCGAGGTTCGGCGGTCTGCGTGAAGGCGGCCGGATGGTCATTCCAGTCGGCCCGCAATTCGGCGCGCTCTTCATCGGAGCGGCGGCAGACTGTGCCCGCGCCGCACCGGGACAATGTCGCGGTTATTTTCCCTGGCCACGAATCTGCTGCTCCAGCTTCCGGATCTTGGGCGCGATGACGTAGCTGCAATAGCCGGCATTCGGATTCCGGGCGAAGTAATCCTGATGGTAGTCCTCGGCCGGCCAGAATTTCTCCAGCGGCACAATCTCCGTCGTGATCGGATCCCGGAATGTCTTCGCCGCCCGCGCGCGCGAAGCCTCGGCAGCCGCCTTCTGCGCCGGATTCGCGTAAAGGATGATCGAGCGGTACTGCGGCCCGTGATCGTTCCCCTGCCCGCCGACCTGCGTCGGGTTGTGTACCTGCCAGAAGAAGTCCAACAAACGCTCGAGCGATATAACGCCCGGGTCATAGTCGATCCGGATCACCTCGGCGTGCCCGGTCGCATGGGCGCACACCTGCTCGTAGGTGGGATTCGGTTCGCTGCCACCCGCGTAACCGCTGACGACTGCCTGGACGCCGGGAAGCAACTCATAGGCGGCCTCAGTGCACCAGAAACAGCCGCCACCAACGACGAGCGATTCCAGTTTGGGTTCAGGGCGGGAGGCGGCAGAGAGGACCATGGTGGCAGTGAGGAACAGGGGGAGCAGGCCGGGATGCTGCATGGGACACCCACTATGGCGGGATCGCGAAATTCCGCAAACGGCACGGCCCCCCTATCGGCCGCAAGGATGGCGGCCCGCAGCTCCGCCGGTCCCGGTTGGGGAGGAGCCCACGGTGATGAACGCCCCTGCCATTTCGATGGCACACGTATGACATCGAAATGGAAGGACCGGAAAGCGGGAGGGGCGGGGTCGGGAGAGGCGGTGCGACCATCCCCTTAGGACGAACGGGGAATTTCCCCCGGGCACGGGTAAATAACTGACCAAAATGCGCGGCGGTTGAAGCGCGTCGCTGCAATTTGCGCGCGAACCGGTTCAGTGCGGCCATCAAGCCCGGTGACGGCGAATCGCCCGGCTGACAACCAAACCGATGCACGCTGTAACCCGGCCGCTCATCCTCTCCCGCAACACCGTCGTGATCGCGCTCGCGACGGCGTTTGCCTTCGTGCTGGCAATCGCCCTCCTCTCGGCCTCCGCGGCGCGGCGGGTCGAACTCGCCGACGTGCAGGCCCACCGGGCGAAGGAGACGCTCGCGGCAACGACGCGGTTTTTGTCCGCCCTCGGTTCAGTCGAACAGGCGGCCAGCCTCCCGACCGCTGCGGGGGAGGCGGACGGGGGCAGGACGCTCGCGTTGGCGGAACAGGAGTTGTCCCGGGAATTCACGAGCGTCCGGGACCATTTCCAGAACCGGCCGGAACTGCTGCCGTTGCTGGACCAGTTGGAGCGCACCGCCCAGGACCGCACGCCGGCCGGGGGACCAGGCCGCGCACGACTGACCATGATGCGACTGGTGGTCCATGCGCTCCAGCGCCACGAGTTTTCCGCCCTGGCCGAATTTTCCGAAGCCGCCGCCGAACGGGCCCGCGGGCTGCATGGCCTGATTGGCGCCGCAGCCGCGATGGCGCTCCTGCTGGGCGGAGCGGCCGCGTGGCTGTTGCTGCGCCGCGATCGCCGCCACGACGGCTTCATCACAGTCTGCGCCTGGACCCGCCGGGTGCTGTGGCAGGGACGGTGGATCACCTTCGAGGAGTACCTTGCGCGGCGGTTCGATCTCCACTGCACGCACGGGATCTCCGACGAGGCCGCCGAAAGCATCCGCCACGAAATCGCCCCGCCGCCGGGGCATCCTCCCCTGCGACCAGACTGAGCCCCCATCACGGTTCGTCCTGACGATCTTCAACGAAAAAGCATCCTCGAAAATGCCCGGGGCATTTTCGCTAAGGAGGCTGTCGCCCGTCCAACTCTCGGTGCGCCCCTTTCAGAACGATCCGCCTAAGTCCGACAGACTCCTAACCGTGCAGGAGCTTGCGGTATTTGATCCGGTGCGGCTGGTCGGCCTCCCGGCCCTTCCGCCGGTGAAAGTCCTCCAGGTAGCTGGAATAATTGCCATTGAACCATTGCACCGTGCTGTCGCCCTCGAAGGCCAGCAGGTGGGTGGCCACCCGGTCGAGAAACCAGCGATCGTGCGAGACCACCACCGCACAGCCGGCAAAGTTTTCCAGCGCCTCCTCGAGCGCGCGAATCGAGTTCACATCCAGATCATTGGTGGGCTCGTCGAGCAGGAGCAGATTCGCCCCGCGCTTCAGCAACCGCGCCAGGTGCACGCGATTGCGCTCCCCGCCCGACAGGATGCCCACTTTCTTCTGCTGATCCGCACCGGTGAAACCGAACTGCGCACAGTAGGCCCGCGAGTTCAGCTCGCGCCCCGGCATCCGCAGGATTTCCTCGCCGCCGCTGATTGCCTCCCAGATGGTGGCGCCATCCGGCAGCGCGTCGCGCGACTGATCGACATGCGCCAGCTTCACGGTCGGGCCGACCCGCAGCGCGCCCGCATCCGGCTGCTCCACCCCGGTGATGAGCCGGAAGAGCGTGGTCTTGCCGGCACCATTGGGGCCGATCACGCCGACGATGCCACCGGGAGGCAGGGCGAAATCCACCTTTTCAAACAGCAGGGTGTCCCCGTAGCCCTTGGCCAGCCCCTGCGCCTCGACCACCAGGCTGCCGAGCCGGGGCCCCGGCGGTATCAGAAATTCGAATTCCCGCTCCTTTGCCGCGACATCCTCCTGCAGCATCGCCTCGTAGGCGCCGATCCGCGCCTGGGACTTGGCGTGCCGGGCCTTCGCACCCTGGCGGATCCAGGCGAGTTCGCGCGCCATCGCCTTCTGCCGGCGATCCTCGGTGCGCTGCTCGACCGCCAGCCGACGCTGCTTCTGCTCCAGCCAGGAGGAGTAGTTGCCGCGCCACGGGATGCCATGGCCGCGCTCGAGTTCGAGGATCCACTGGGCGACATTGTCGAGGAAGTAGCGATCGTGCGTCACGGCGATCACCGTGCCCGCATACCGGGCCAGGTGCTGCTCGAGCCAGTGGACGCTTTCGGCGTCGAGATGATTCGTCGGCTCATCGAGCAGGAGGATGGCGGGTTTCTGCAGCAGCAGCCGCGCGAGCGCTACCCGCCTGCGCTCCCCGCCGGACAGCCGGTCCACCGGTTGTTCCCCGGGCGGGCAGCGGAGCGCGTCCATCGCCATTTCCACCTGCGGCGCGACATCCCAGGCCTTGAGCGAGTCCAGCTTCTCCTGCAGCGCCGCCTGCCGGTTGGCGATCGCCTCCCGGGCCGGGTCATCCGCCGCCTCGTTGAGCTCGTCCCAGGTCGCATCATAAGCGGCCAGCAAATCGGTCAGCGGCTTGACTCCCTCCTCGACGCAGGCGCGCACCGTGCTGCCCGGCGTGAGGTGCGGCTCCTGTTCGAGCAGCCCGACGTCGTAACCCGGCTCGATGTGCACACGGCCGTCGATTTCGGTGTCGCGCCCGGCCAGGATCCGCAGGAGCGACGACTTGCCGGAGCCGTTCAGCCCGAGCACGCCGATCTTGGCGCCATAGAAGAACGAAAGCGAAATGTCGCGGAGGATCTCCTTGCGCTCGATCTTCTTCGAAACGCCAAGCATCGAGAAGATCACCTTGGGAGCGTCGTCGGGTCGGGCCACGGGGTCAGGCAAACGCCCCGGCCCGGCAGGTCAAGCGGCGGGGAAGTTCCGGGCGGCGGTTTCGCGCCGCGGGTGCGGAGGCGGGAGCAAAACCCGGCCGGCGCCGCAACGCATTGCGAGCCGCCGGGTCTAACCGGGAGGCGTCCCCCCAGGGGTCCTGCAACCCGTAAATTCTCCCATGGCCCTTTCAGGAACGGAAACGACGAAAGATTTTGCCCCGCACCAGCGCGGCTCGTTTAGGAATGAACCCACGCGGAGGTTTCTAAATGCGTGAACGCTTCTTGATTGTTGATGACGACGCCGACAGCACTTTCCTCGCCCGCCGTAACTTGCAGGCGGTCTTTCCGCATGCGGAAGTCGAGCAGGTGCAGTCGGGCCACGCCGCCCTGGAGGCGCTCCGCCAGCGGGAATTTGCCGCGGTGATCACCGATTACCGGATGCCCTGGATGGACGGGCTCACGCTGGTGCGAAAGATCCGCGAAATGGGGCTGGCGATGCCCATCGTGATGCGCACGGCGATGGAGGACCTGGAAACCCCGGCGCGCGCGGCCGGCGTCGATTATGTCCTGCCCTGGTACCGGTGGCGTGACCTCGGCGACGTCGTGAAGGAACTGCTGCCCTGCAGCGCGCACGGACCGGAGGCCGCCTCATGATTACTCCGAAAACCAGGCCGATCCTCATCGTGGACGACGATGACGATGCCGTGGCGCTGACCAAGCACGCCCTCGCGCGCGCCGGCATCAAGACGCAGATCGACGTGATGGAGGATGGCGGCGATGCCATCGCCTACCTGAAGGCCAAGCTGGCCGAGGGCGACCATGCACTGCCGCTGCTGCTCTTTCTCGACCTGAAGATGCCCGGCACCGATGGCTTCCAGGTGCTCGACTGGATCCGCGGACAACCGCGGCTGCGGCGGCTGCTCACCGTCGTCCTCAGTTCGTCCACCAACACCCGCGACGTGAACAAGGCTTATGCCCTTGGGGCGAAAACCTATTTTGGCAAGTATCCGGTGGCATCGGACGTCCGCACGCTCTTCCAGCTGGCGAACGCGATGCTGACGGTGGATGAGATCGAGAAGTTCGTGCTCCCGGGCATCCGGCCGCCGGCGAATCCGGCACCCGCGCCCTGAGGCCGCGGCCGGGCCCCGGTGCGACGCCGGTCAGTGCCGGGTGGCGTTCTCCAGGGCGGCCAGCCCCGCGAGCGCAGCCGCGCGATCCACGCCACACATCTCGTGGGTGGGCCGCAGGCTGGTGCAGACCGCCGGCCGCTCCGGCAGGCCGAACAGGGCGCAGGTGTAATCGGGCCGCAGTTGCACGCAGGGGATCCCCGCCGGCTTGCCGTAAGGCATTCCGGGAATCGGCGACGAAATCGAGGGGGCGATGCAGCACGCGCCGCAGCCTGGGCGACACTCCATGGCCCATCCTCGCCCGGCCGCCGTGCCGTGCAAGTCTCGGATCCGCATTGTCCGGACCGCGCCCTTCCGGGGCGGGCCTGCCCGATGCCACCCCGGGGATGAAACCCCATGCCGCGCCGCCACATTCCACGGTCGCATTCCGGAACCGAGCGCGGGACGCCGCTACTATCTCCCAGAACCCCCTCATAACCCATGAAAATGACCGTTACCACCCTCGTTACCATTCTCGCCCTTGCCGGCGGCACGGCCGTGATGAACACCGGCTGCGCCGGCACGCCCACGCGGCAGAGCACCGGCGAATACTTCGACGACGCCGGCATCACCACCAAGGTGAAAGCCGCCTTCGTCAAAGACCCGATGGTCAAGGCCCTCGACGTCGGCGTCGATACGTTCAAGGGCACGGTGCAGCTCAATGGCTTCGTCGACACCCAGGAGCAGAAGACCCGCGCCGAGCAAATCGCCGCCGGCATCGCCGGCGTCCAGTCGGTCCGGAACAACATCACGGTCAAGACGGCCACCACGACCCGCTGAGCGGCCCATCGATTCCAACGCGTCGCCGGTCCGCCGGCGAGACGCACGGTGCCGGCGGGTCCCGTCCGGGCGGGACGTCGCGCGATTCCGGTGCCCTGCATTCCCCCGCGGCGGACGAGGGTTCGCCCGGCCGCGGGGCTTCACCGTGTGAGCGGTGCGTGCACTCATGGTGAAGACTCCAGCTGCGATTACCCAACCTCCCACGTTCCCAGGCCGCGCCGCGGGCCGGGCCCTGCCGCCGATTCCGTGGCGCAAGCTCGCGGTCTGGGCGCTGGTCATCGCCGCGCTCGGGGTGGCGATCTATCGTCACAGCGACATGGCCGCGGTCCATGCCGCGGCGGCGCGGCTCCCTGGCGCGCTGGCCTTTGCCCTGTTGCTCGTGCTGCCGCTGACGGGCTTTCCGGCGAGCGTGTTGCACATCGCGGCTGGGATCCGGTTCGGGATCGGGCCGGGCCTCGCCCTCGTCTCGCTCTCCATCCTCCTGCAGTTGCTGGCGAGCTTCGCCCTGGCCCGCCATTTTCGCCTCCGGTTCGATCGGGCCTCGTGGGTGCGGCGGCTCCGCGACCGGGTGCCACCCGGCACCCATGGCAGCGTTTGTGTCGTGGCCCTGCTGCTGCCGGGCGCACCGTATGCAGCGATAAATTACGCTTTGCCGCTGCTGGGCGTCCCGCTGCGAACCTACCTCATGACCGCCTGGCCGCTGCATACCCTGCGGTCGTCCCTCACCGTGGCCTTCGGCGACCAGAGCGACGAGCTCACGCCGGCCCGGCTGGCCGTGCTGCTGGGCTACGGCCTTGCCCTCGCAGTGGCCTCGTGGCTGACGTACCGCCGGGCACGGGCACGACTCGAAGATCCGCCACCAGGGGCAAGTGATCCGAGGCCACGCGCGTGAGCGCATTGCGCACCACGCTCACCTGCACCCGTTCGAAGCGGGACGAGGCGAAGATGTGGTCCAACCGCACCAGCGGCCGCACCGAGCTGAAGGTTGCACTTGGCCGGAAGCCCGCGCCCGGCGCCTGCAGGTCGCGCAACCGTGACGCGGCGAGCCGGTAGGGTGAGCTTCCGGGCAGGGCATTGAAATCGCCGCACAGGATCACCGGCTCGTCCGGCGCGATCCCGCCCAGCCATTCCGGCCCCAGCAGTGCCTCCATTTGCCGGACCCGCTCGCGCGGTCCCAGCCCAAGATGCGTCGTGATCACGTGAAGGGTTTCCCCCGCGATCTGGATCCGTACCCACATCGCCGAGCGTGGCTCCTGCCACCAGCTGCCCGGATCGTGCGGCAACCGCGCGCGGCGGACGATGTCGAGCGGCCAGCGACTGAGCACGGCATGTCCATAATGTTCCTCCCCGCGCGTGATCGTGGGACAAAACACGGCGTGCATCCCGAGTTCGCGTCCGATAATCGCGGCTTGATCCTCCGCCCGCGACCGGCGTCTTCCCAGGTCGAGTTCCTGCAGCGCGACGATGTCGGGCAGCTGGCCCTGGATCACGTGTGCGACCCGCCGGGGCGACACCCGGCCGTCCATGCCGCTGCAACCATGCACGTTGTAGGTCATCAGCCGCACGATCGCCCGGTCTTCGGCGATCGTCCGGCAGGCAGGCTCGGTGCAGCGGCCAACGTGAAACAGCGCGGCCGTCCGCAGCGCCGCCGGCCGGATGAAGTCCGCGGTGCCCTCCGGCAGTGGAGTGTGCGCCGGCAGGAGCACGAATCCCTGGGTCTCGTTGGGGCCAAAGCCCCCGTGCGCGCCCCGTTCCGGGGCAAAGCTCACCGCCGCCTCCACCCAGGGACTCCATCCCACCAGCGTGAGATCACCGGCGTTCGGATTCTCGCAGAATCCCACCAGATCCCTCGCGATCGTCTCGCGCAGCGGTCCCGGGTGCGGCAGGAGCGGAGGAACCTCCTCCGGCACCCGGGTCTCCCCGCGGGCATGGAACCAGGTGATGCTGCCGTCCATCGCCCGCAGCAGCACCCCTGGAATTCCTCCCTGGGCCACCAGCCGGGCCGCGAGCGTGCGTCGCTGGGCGTCGGTCTTGGTCTCGGCAAAATACACGTGCGCCACCGGGCCCATCGCCGCCACCGCGAACTCGCGATCCTCGGCGAACGGCGCCGGGCCGGCCGCCCGGGCACGCTCGAGCCGCGCCTGGCCAAAACGACTCCGCGAAAGCCACGCCGACGCCATCCAGGCCTCGTCATTCCGCCGCCAAGCGGAGTCGTGTTTCGCGAGTTCCAGGCACGCGCGCAGCGTCGCCTCCACGCCACCTTCCACCAGATCGGGAAACAGCCGGGTCGCCTCCTGGCCGTGGTCGGAGAACACCCACACCGCGTAATCACGCCGGCGCGAGCGATGGGCCGCCCGGGTGATGTGCTTGATCGCCCGATCGATCCCGCGCAGCCCGTAGTGCGCCAGCCGGGATCCGGGGCCGCGCACATGCGCTTCCTCATCGTAGCCGACGAAATTGATGTGCACGATCGGCAGCCCGCGGGCGACGTCGATCTGCCCGCTGATCGTCAGCAACTCCCGGAGACCGACTCCGACAAACACACGCGAGATCAGCAGCATCAGTTCCCGATCCGGACGGCGTCCCCCGAGGATCGCGCGGAATCCGTCGACCACGCTCACCGCGAATTCGACGAGCAACAGCCACAGGATCCGCCCGGCAGCGCCGAGGTTGAGCAGGACAAAGATGAAGATGTTCCGGATCTTGCCCGTGCGCCACATGTCGCCGAGCCCGATGCTGGCGGCGCAGAAGTGGCTCTCCTCCTGCGCCGCCCCGCCGGTATAGATGTTCGACCAGGAACTTCCTCCCCGCAGCAGGCCCTCGGCCTGGGCGGCACACTCGGCCTCGCGGGCCTTCGCCCATTCGGGATCCCACATCCGCCCAATCCGGCCGGCAACCCGATCATAGAAGCTGAAGGCGGGGACTGCGGAGCGAACGCCGTAATAGAGCTCGGCCTGCACCGCCGGCGTCGTCGACGGCAGCCCGGAATAGAACGTGTGAATCTGATAGCCCTCGCGCCGCACCAGTCGCGAAAGAAACGGCATCCGGCCGGCCGCCAGCGCCCGCTCCAGCTGCCCGCGGCCAAACCCGTCGATCTGGATGAGCAGCAACCCCGGTTGTTCGCTCGTGCCCTCCGAAGGAGTCAGCCCGAGATGGCGGACGGCCCACTCGCTGCGGCTGAGCCGGCGGCGGAGATGGTGCAGGCTGGCCTCGATCTTCGCAAACATCTCGGCCGGTGTTCAGTGCGTCGCTTTCCGCCGCGCCGGCCGGAATCCGTCCCATCGCTGCAAGGCCCCGCAAGCACTCACGATGCCTTCTCCTTTTCCTCGCCCAGCACGGCCGCCGCCACGGTCTGGGTCCGGCTGGAAAGCAGATCCCACTCCAGCCCCAGCCTTTTCAACAATGCCGTCCAGGGATGCAGGTGCAGCATCAGCCGCCGCGCCCGCGTCGCCCGGCGGACCTCGTCATAGAAGCCGAGCATCCGCGCGGCGGAGCGTTCCCGGGAAAACTCCTGCGCCGTCGCCCGGGCGCCCGCCGCCAGTTCCTCCCGCTGGCCGGGATCGTCGACCAGCCGGCCCAGCGCCTGCGCGAAAGCCGCCGGTGGTGTATCCTGCGGCAGGAGACGGCCGTTGCTCCCGTCCCGCACGACCTCGCACACCCCGGGGGCATCGAGGGCGACGACCGGCAGTCCCGCCGCCATTGCCTCCGCCACCACCATGCCCTGCGTTTCGGACAGCGAGGCGAATGCGAAAACATCCATCGCCCGGTACGCCTCCCGCAGGACCCGGCCCGTCCGCCGGCCCGGCATGACCAGCCGCTCCCCCACCCCATGCCGCCGGAAGGTCGCTTCAAACTCCCCGCGTTCCGGCCCGTCGCCAATCACGAGGAATCGCGCCTGCGGCCGGCGCACCAGGTGGCGCGCAACGGCCTCCGCGAGGTAACCGAGATTCTTCTCCTCGGCGAGCCGGCCCACGTGGCCGATCACCGGGGCCTCCGGCGGGATCCGGTAGCGCGCACGAAAGCGCCGGCCGTCGGCCGCCGCAAAGGCCGCCACATCGATGCCGGTCGGGATCACCACCAGCGGCGCGGTCACACCCCGTTTCCGGAGGAGCCGCGCGATGCTCTCGCTCGGCGCAATGACGCCGTCGCAGAGGTTGGCGAAGTGCGTCGGCAGCTGGATTGCCACCTCCTTGAGGGCATCGGACTCGAACGGCACATAGTGAGTGTAATCCTCGTAGCGCGTGTGGTGCGTGAAGAGGATCGGCACGTTCTTGTTCATCGCGATCCGCAGCGCCGTGTCCCCGAGCAAGAAGGGATGATGCGCGTGCATGATGTCGGCGTCGAAGCTCTCAATCCGATCCGACAACGCCGCGGCGCCGGGCAGCCGCACGGAGAAATCGCTGCCGTTGAAATTGCGCAGGGAGGGGATCCGCACGACGATTCGCTCGCTGGCCGCGGCGAGCGGCCGCCCGTCGAACCGGGGGGCGACGACGAGCACGTCGTGGCCCTGGCGGATGAACTCCTCCGCGAAGGTGCTCACGGAGCGCGCCACCCCGCCGACATGCGGCAGGTAGGTGTTGGTCATCATGCAGATTTTCATCGACCGCTCAGTTGAAATTCCATCTGCGGCTCCGCCGCCGCGCGCGCCTGGGCCGCCATCCCCGGCAGCTGCACATCCAGTTCGGGCGGCGCCCCCCGCCATGCCCCCTCGACGCGCACCCGCGCTCCCGCGCCGTCCGGCTCGACCCGGATCGTGACCGGGCCGTGCGGCGTGAGCGTGGGACCGAACGATGCCGCGCCGCCACTCCACCACGAAGGCTTCACCCCGGCGGCAATGACCAGCCGCCCGCGCTCCTCGCGCACGAAGCAGTTGCGCAGCATCAGGACCCATTCCGCCGCCGCCCACATGTGCTCGCCGTCGCCCATGCACCCGCCACCGGTGCGCGGGTGAATCGCCTCCGGCCACTGCCCTGTGGGCGAGGCCAGCTCCACCACGCGATCCATCAGTTCCCAGGCGGTCGCAATGTGACCGGCCCGCAGCCGGACCTGCGCCAGGTGCAGCGTGAGGTACGGATTGATTCCCGAATGGATCATGTTCTGGAAGAAGCCCCCCGCATGGCTGCTGTGATCGCGCAGGTAATCCGCGGTCCTGAGGATTCGTTCGTCCCCGGCCGGGAACAAGTGTAGCGGATAATCCGCCACGAGCGAGCCCACAGCGCCGGAATCCATCCGGCGTTTCGGCGACGCGGGGATTGCGCCCGGGAAACGGCGGCCCGGCCGGTGCGGGATCGACTCCTCGATGGTGCGGAGGAACGCCGCGGCCTCGCGGTCGCATTCCGCGGCAAATTTCGGTTGCGACTCGCGCAGCAGTTCCGCCGCCGAACGCAGTCCCGCAACGCCCCAGAAATCGTCCCAGTAATAAAAATCGTTCGGACCCAGGTGCTCCGCGCTGAACCCAGCCGGCAGGAGCCCGGCCACAGGTTGGCCGGAATCCGCCGGCAGCCGCTTGCGCAGGATCCAGCGCGCCCCTTTCCGGATCGCCCGGAGCCATTCGGGCGGCGCGGGCTCGCCGGTGGACGCCAGGAACCGGTGGTACATCCAGATCGCCTCGCCATTCGAATCCCACTCGCCTTCCTGCGAAAGGAAGTAGCCGTCGCGCCGCTGCCGCGGGGCGAAATGCCGCAGGACCCTCCGCGCCCGCTCGACCCCGCCCAGCGTGACGATCGCGTTCAGGATGAACGCCGCGTCGCGGAACCAGAACCGCTTGTAGGTATACGGGCCGGGGTAAACCTCGTCCGGTGCATGCAGCACGAGATTGGCCACTGCCAGATCGAAGAGCCGCTGGGCCGCCGGATCGCCGATTTGCAGCCGCGCAAAGGGCGCCATCGCGTCCGGCCAGGACGGCACCCCCGCCACCGCCGGGCCGCGGCGCGACGTGAGTTCGTCGTAGATCGGAATCCGCACCTCGAGCGGCTTGACCGGGCTGTCTTCCAGCTTGAACAAGGCCACGGCCGTGGCCATGCCAACCTCACAGGTGGCGGACCGGGCCGGGTGCAACGGGTTCAGGTGCTGCGAGGCATCCCCTTCCGTGTACACCGACAGGGCCATCCGCGCCGGCTTGCGATCGAAGAGGACGGAATGCCGGCTGTTGATCCGCCATCCGCAACCATCGGGATTCACGGCGATCTTTTCCACGAAGCTGATTCCCTCCGGGTTGTACGGCCGCAGCGAGACGGCCAGGTATCCCGAGCCGAGGCCCTGGCCATGGACGAGGATGCAGCAGTGGGGCTCGTGATTGTGCAGGCAGAGCGTGACCTCGGAGTGGAGCGAAATGCCGTCCCACTGCGCGCGCGAACGCACCCGCAGCGTCTCATCGAGGGAAAGGGTTTGGATGAAATCCTCCTCGTTCAGTTTCGATGGCAGCAGCAGTTCGCCGCCCGGCGTCACGAGCCAGGCATCGAGCGACCAGCCGTCGAACTGCGGTGTCACCAGCCCGCGCGGATCGACGATGGGATAATAGGCCACATCCGGGAGGCCGACGGCAGTCCAGTTGCGATGCGTGAGGTTGATATGACTGAACGAGAACGCCCGCGGGATGAAGGACTCGTCCGCCGGGTTGAACTGCCGTTCCACCCAATAGGGCCAGACCCAGTCCAGGTTGTTCTGAATCGCCTTCGTGTTCACCAGCCCCCGCGCATGGAAGAGCATGCCCGCCCGCAGCAGCTCGATCGGCTCCGAGAATTCGGATGGCTGCGCGAACCCGCGGATCTTGGCCACGAGGTTCACGGGATCGAGAAACCCGTACGCGCGGGCGGCGCGTGTGATCAAGTAACGAACGGGCCATGAGTTGAGGAACATGCGGGAAACCTGTTCCAGCATTGTAAGGCTCAGGCCGGAAAAGTGCCAGACCACGAAGCCTGGCGGCAAAATCAGGCCGAAGAACGCGCTTGTCTTCGGCCGCACCGTACATTGGCTGACCGCCCAGCTTCGACCCACTGCCGGCCCGCCTGGCTGTGCCTCCCCGGCACGCACCTGCCAAGGGCGGCGACATCTTTCTCACCCCACCCACCTTCCCAAACCGCCCCATGGCCGGACTTCATTTCAACACGCCGGAATCCCGAGAAACCGAGGACGCCACCATCGTGGCGCACAATGCCCGCACCGGACTGATCCTGTTCGCAATCTACGTGGCCTTCTACGGCGGTTTCATGGCGCTGAGCGCCTTCTGGCCGGCGGTGATGAGCCAGCCGCTGCTGGCCGGCGTCAACGTGGCGGTGCTCTATGGCTTTGCACTGATTGGCGCCGCCATGATCCTGGCGCTGATTTACATGCGGATGTGCCGGAAGGCGAAATAAGCCCGGGCCACCCATGCTGCACGACACCTCGCTGCCGGCCGTCCTGATCTTCCTGCTCTTCGCCGGCGGCGTCCTGGGCATCAGCTTCTACCTCGGCTCACGCGCCCGCTCGGCCAGCGGCTACTTTGCCGCCAGCGGCGGGATCCACTGGGCCGTCAATGGCATCGCCTTCGCCGGCGACTACCTCTCCGCCGCCTCGTTCCTCGGCATCTGCGGCATGATCGCATTTTTCGGATACGACGGATTCCTGTATTCGATCGGTTACCTGGCCGGCTGGATCGTGGCGCTCTTCATCGTGGCCGAGCCGTTGAAGCGGCTGGGCCGGTTCACGTTCGCCGATGCCCTCGACAACCGGTTCAATTCCCGTGGCATCAAGCTCGCGGCCGCGACCAGCACCCTGGTCGTCAGCTGCTTCTACCTCATTCCGCAGATGGTCGGCGCCGGCGCGCTCGTCCAGCCATTGCTGGGACTTCCCCATTACGTTGGCGTGATCAGTGTGGGCCTGATCGTCACGATGATCGTCACCACCGCCGGGATGGTCTCCACCACGTGGGTCCAGTTCATCAAGGGCTCCCTGCTGGTGGCGCTCTGCGCAATCATGGCGGCGATGATCCTGTGGCGCGGAGTCACCACGCGCCCGACCGATGCCGACGGTCGCGAATTGCCCGTGGCCCGGCGCCACGTGCCGGCCGCCGAAATCACCGAGGCGCCGGGCGCGGTCGTCCTGCCGGCGGAGGGCGGCTGGGCCGGCCAGCCCTACGTGCGCGTCCGGGACGCCGCGGGCATCGTCTCGGTCTGGCGGGAGGAGGGTGGCGGGCTGCTTTCGGAAACCCAGACCGTGAGCCTCCGGCCTGACGGCACGAAATGGGTCAACGGCCGACCGCAGGGCAAGGGGCCCGGCGAGACCGACCTGCAGCCGGTTGGCTACGCGTCGAAACTGCCGGGCGGCGTCGAATCGACCGGTCCGCTCGGTCCAATCGGCTTCCTGCGCACCCTGCAGCAGAGCGAGGTGATCCTCTGGCGGTCCGATCGGATCGCCGAACCCGGCGGGGGCACCAGCATCGTATATTATCAGAAACCGACGGCGGGCGCGGATTTCATGGCGCCCGGCTCCAGCCCGACGTTCCGATCCGTCCGCGGCGAGCGTTTCATCGACAAGCTCGATTTCCTCTCGCTGATGCTCGCGCTCTTCTGTGGCACGGCGTCACTGCCGCACATCCTGATTCGCTACTACACAGTGAAGGATCAGGTGAGCGCCCGGAAGAGCACGGTCGTGGGCATCGCGGCCATCGGGTGCTTCTACGTGCTCACGCTCTACCTCGGGCTCGGCGCGATGACGAGCGGCAGCCTGGATGTCACCGATTCCAACATGTCGGCACCGCTGCTGGCCCGGAGTTTCAACGAACTGCTCTTCGCGCTGATCTCCGCCGTGGCCTTCACGACCGTCCTGGGCACGGTCAGCGGGCTGATCATGGCCGCCAGTGGCGCGGTCGCCCACGATCTGATGACGAATTTCCTCAAGCTGCGGCTGGATGATTATCAGAAAGTGCGCGCCGCCCGGATTGCCGCGGTGTCCGTCGGACTCGTGGCGATCGGGCTGGGCATCCTCTTTGCGCGGATGAACGTGAATTTCCTGGTGGGCTGGGCGTTCAACATCGCGGCCTCGGCCAACCTGCCCGCACTCGTGATGCTGCTGTTCTGGAAACGCACCACCAAGCAGGGCATCACGGCGGCCATCATCGTGGGCATGGTTTCCTCGCTGGCGTGGATCCTTCTCAGTGCCCAGGCATTTCGCGATGTCTACGGTTTGGACCCGGCCCGCGCCTGGGTGCCCTTCAGCCAGCCGGCGATCGTCACCATCCCGCTCGGGTTCGCCGTCCTGATTGCCGTCTCGCTGCTCACCCCGCGCCAGGAGGACAATTCCGCCGGCGATTCCCGCCGGGTGGCCGAGGGAAAGTTTCCGACAACGGTTTGACCTGCGGATCGAGGGTTCACGGTTCAGGCTGGAGCCCGCCTTTGGTTGCGCCTGCGCCGCGCTGGGGGTAATCCTGGCTCTCTCACGCACTGGGATCGGCCGGGCACGAGAGCAGCTTTTTCTCCTCGGTATCCCACAGCACCAGCAACCGGGAGGGCGACTCGAGCTCGTCATCCACGCAGACAAAGCGCGTCTGTTCGATGAGGGCCGTGTGCGGCCGGTGAAAATGGCCGAAGGCCCAGCCCCGCGGCCGGAAGGCCAGCGCATTCCAAAGCCGGCGGAGTTCAATCTCCCCGCAGTCGTCGGCCGGGCCCGGATCAAAACCAGCTCCGCGCACATGCAGGCTGATTCCGGGCCCATGGACCGGAGCGGTCTGCAATCCGATGCCGATTCCAGAGGGACAGGAGTGCGACACAATCAAATCGCAACGGGCGCGGTTGAACGCCGTGGCGGCGCGCTCCCGCTGCTGCCGGAGGATGTAATTGGGAAGTTGCGCAGGCAGGTTGTGGCGCTGCGGCCGGTCCACGTGCAAGGCACCGCCGAGGAATCCCACCGTCGAGCCACCGAGCCGGGCCACCGAGCCCCGCGGCTGGTAAACCAGGTTCATTTCCTCCGCCCAGATGCGCGTCTGGCCAAGCCGCAGCGCCCGGCCGAGCCATGCGTGATCCTCGTGATTCCCGTCGATTGCGTGGACGGGCACCGGGAACCGCAACCGCTCGTCCCGCGCCCGGCCCAGTGCATCGCGCGTGAAGCCGAAGTCGCCGACCTGAATGGCCGCGCCAATCCGGTAATCCGCCTGCACCTTGCGCAGTGCTGCGGCGAGCTGCCGGTGCCGGCCATGCACATCGCCAACGATCAAGACGCGCACCGGGATGTCCTCAGGCGGTTCGGGCAAAATCGGTTTCCAGCCGCGCCTGGAAAACCGCGATGTCGGCAACGATTTTCCGCAGCATCGAATGCTCGAGCTGTGTCAGCCGGCCGGGATCGATCGCATTGTCCGGTGGGAGCCCCTGCTGCACCTGCGCCGCCTGGTGGGCGAGCCGCAGCTGCATCAGGGTGGTGTAGGCCTGCGCCAGTTCGTCGTGGCTCGAGGGCACGAGCTGACCCTGATCGCGGAGCCGCCGCAGCCGGTCGAGGGTGTTGGTTTCGGCATAAGCATGTTGCAGCGCGTAGATCCGCGCGAAGTTCACGAGCGGGATGATGGCCGACTTGATGTCGAACCGGCCGGCGGGTTCGAGCTGGAGGTTTCCGAAGAAGCCGCGCGGCGGCCGGAACTGAAGCGTGCTCCGGGTCAGGTGAAAGAAGAATGTGCGGCGGTTTCGCTCCACCTTCAGCCGCTCGTGCAGGTGGTCCCGCAACTGCGCCACCAGTCCCGCCTCGCCCCAGGCGCAGCGCAGATCGAAGAACACGTTGACGTCGAGCAAATCCTGCGGATTGGCGGCGGCGATGCAGTCGGAAAAATAGCGACGCCATTCGGGGAGCGGCTGGCACCATTTTGGATTGCAGGCCATCACCTCGCCGGGACAGCGGCGATACCCCGCCTGGTCGAGCCCGGCACACACCCATTCACCCAGTTGCCGGAAATAGTCCTGCGCCGCCTCCCGGCTGCCATCCGGCACCTCCGCGTAGATCAGGGCGTTGTCCTGATCGGTGGCGAGCGTCTGCTCCTCCCGCGCCTCGCTGCCGAGGGCCACGAATGCATACCGCGCGGGCGGCGGGCCGAGCCGGGCCTCCGCCAGCGTGATCAGCCGCGCCGCAATCGCATCCGACACGGTGGTCATGATTCTCGTGACCGTTTCCACCCGGGCGCCGTTCTCGAGCAGGGCACGGACGAACACCGGCAGCTTCGCCCGGCTTTCGCCCAGTTCGGCGGGCGAGGTCGCCGACTGGATTTCTGCCAGCAGCAGCCCTACCGCATGCCGCTGGGCATGCAGGATCTCCGCTCCGGTCACAACCCCGAGCACCGCCCCGGCATCGTCCGCCACGACGAGGTGCTGCACGCCGCGCTCCTGCATCACGCGCGCCGCCTCGAAGAGCAGCGCGCGCGCTGGGATCCGGATGAGCGGCGCACTCATGATCTTCGAGACCGGAAGATCGGCGGCCTGGCCTTCCGCCACCACCCGGCCGCGCAGATCGTGATCGGTCACGATTCCGCAGGGATCCCCGTCCGGTGACCGCACAAGAATGGCGCTGACTCCCGCCTTGGTCATCCTGGCAGCCGCCTGCTGCACCGGAGTGCCCCATTCGCACTCAACGAGCGCGGGCGCTGCCGCGCCGATCGCCTTCGTCGCCAATGGCAGCAGGCTCTGCAGGTCAGCCACGAGCCGGAGCAATGTCTCCTCTGTTCGCCGGCGACCCGGACCGTCCCGGATGGTTAGCACCTGCCCGTCCTGGCCGCCCACCCGCACCCTGGCCGAGGTCACGATGACGTCGCTCATGCTCCCGCGTTTGTCCGTCAGCCGCGCCCGGCGCTCGGTCTCGGTTCCCACGGGGGCGGCGGTCAGTGGTAGGAGGATTGTTTCGATGGGAAGATCCGCCAGTTCCCGCTCGGTGTAGCCGAGCCGGTTGAGGAGAGCCCGGTTCGCGTAGGCTGGCCGGTCCTCCAAAACCAGCATTACGCCCTCGGCTGCGCTCTCCACCACCATCCGGTAACGCTCTTCCGATTCGCGCAGCGCCTCCTGGGTCCGCCAGCGGGTCCGCTCCAGGTCGAGTCCCTGCTTTGCGACGTACCCCAGCAACGCGGCCATGCCCAGGATGACCACGAGCGAAAACCCCAGCACGCGGCGGGTGATCTGTCGCATTTGCGCCCGCACATCCTCGAGATAGATCCCTGTTCCCACGATCCAGCCCCAGGGCTCAAAGCCCTTCACAAACGACAACTTTGGAACCACGCGCCGGTCGTCATCCTGCCACTGCCACAGGTATTCCACGTAGCCTTCGCCCTGCGCGTGCACGATCCTCGTGTACTCGACAAACAGCCGGGTTCCGGCCGGATCCGCATAGTTGACCAAATCCGTTCCTTCGAGGTCCGGACGGTAGGGATGCATCACCATCCGGGTGCTGGTGTCCGAGATCCAGAAGTAATCCTTTCCCTCGTCGCCGAACCGGAGCCGTCGGATCCGTTCGATCGCCAGCCGCTGGGCATCCGATCGCGTGAGGCTGCCACGCAGCTCCTGCTCATGCAGTCCGGCCAGTTCGCTCCAGGCCACCTGCGTCAGCTCGCGGATCTTTTCCTTTTTCCGCTCCATCGTGCTTCGTTCCATCTCCGGCAGGATCACCAGGAAGATGAAAGCCAGGTACAGCGCGAAGGTCAGGATCGCCGGCGACAGGATGTTGAAGGCGAAATGCCGCCAGTAGGGACGGGTACCTCCGGCGGATCGGGGAGCGGTCATGAGCGGACGGGCAGGATGATCGCCCGTCAGCCCACCCCGGGCCAGACATTTCGAGACGGGCGAGCCGCTCCGGCATTGGGCGAAGGGGCGGCCGGGGCGGCTTCTGTTGGGAATGCGGCGCCCCCGCCGCGTCTCGGGGCTTACTACCGCGAATCCGCGATCTCTGCGGCATCTGCGGTCCCGACCTAACTTGCGACCGATTCACCGTCTAATGGTCTCACCGATCACTCGTCGCTTGCTCCGGCAGTTCAGCGAGGTATTGCTGGGCCAGAATGATCGAGGCTGGGGCATGGGATTACTTTTCCAAAGCCCGAGCCTTGGGGCTCGGCCATTCGCGTTCCTTGGCGTTCATTCGCGGTTTCTCCTCCGCGATTCGCGGGTTAGCTTTTCCGCTTTTTCGGCCGGGAGCGCAGCGGCTCGTCAACCGTGTTGCGTGACTCCAGCATCTGCTCGCGCTGGGCCTCCTCCACTCCTTCCAGCGCCAGCCGCTCCACCGCCGCCTTCTCGTCGTCACCCCCGTATTCCGGCGCCTGGCGGCCCCGGTCCACGAGCGGATCGCTCGGATCCCGCGTCATCGAACGCATCGAGTCCGCGTCCTCATTCTGCGTGTCCGGCAAGTCCTGGTCAGACAATTCCGCCGCGGCCCGGGCCCGGTCATCATCCGTGGCTTCCGTGCGGCCGTCGATCAACGCGATCTCCCGCGCCCGGCGGTCGAGATCGTCGCGAGAAAAGGTGCCAAGCCCTTCGCCACCCAGTTCAATCCTGCGGGAATTCCTTTGCGCCGGTTTAGTCATGCCCTCCATCGACCCGCCCGCGGCCGGTGGGGTTTCAACCGACCCCCGCAACATGGCATTTTCCTCGAATACCGCATTCCTTCTTAGGGCAATTCCCTAACGAGGCGCTGGCTCATGCCGGTCTAAGTCGTGGACTTGGCGAGCGTTCCGGTGGCAGCCGGGTGAGGAGCCCAGCGCCTCGTTAAAGCTGCCGAGGGCGCGGCCCACGGCGAAGACCAGCGGGGCTCCCGGCGGTGGTTCATTCAAATTCCTTCGTCAGCTCAGTGATCCGGTTGCCATGCTGCCGGAGGGTGGGCAGTGCCCCGCCCGCCAGTGCGCGGACTTCCAGATCCTTTGCATCCTCCGTCGCCTCCTCGAAAAGCCGGACAAACGTGCGATGCGACTCGGCCAGCATCCGGACGAAGGCCTGGTCGAAACCGTGGCCGGTCGAGCGCGCGAGTTCCCGATAGGAGTCGGGCACGATGTCTTCGGGCCTGGCTGCGGTTTCGTTTGCCCCCTTTCGGCGCTGCAGGGACGCGATCGAGGTGGCAAGCTGCTGCTGGTCGACCGCAAGCTGCTGCGCAAAGGTTCGCAGGTCGCTGGAATTCGCCTGGGCGATGGCGAGGCGCGCCAGCTGCAACTGTTCGCCGCTCAATTGCCCGGCCCTTTCCAGGAAGGCGCGTTCCTCCGGCCGGAGCGTGTCCGGGGCGACCGCCTGCGCCAACAACGCCGGCATCAGGCTGCGGGCAATGGCAGCGCGCGTGTGCCAGTCGGCCGCCTCCATCGCGGCAAGTCCGCCAGCAATCAGCAGCAGGAAGGGGGCCTTTCTGGACGCCCACCGGGCGCGGGGCTTTATCATCCGGGTTGAAGTCATGCCGCGATAGACCGGAGAGAGGCCCGCCGGTATCCGAACCCGGGCGCAAATCCCCCGGCGCCGGCTGCGCCGCCCGGCTCCCGGAAGTTTCCCCATGCCGGGGGGAGGCAGCCGCCTGATTGCTGCTTGAGCTGCGGGGATGATAGCGTGGACGGGCGATGCGTCGGGTTTCTGTCCTCCAGCATCTTGCGCACCATTTCCCATTGTGTCGTGTCTCCACTTGTCCTCCACTTTTCTGCCTTACGATCGGCCCGCACCGGCGGTTCCGGCGTGGGAAAATTCCAAGCCGCCCGTTGGACAAAGCCCCTGCCGAAGCCTAATTGCCCCGCCGTCATCCTCCACCCTCCCGGACTGCCCGACGCTCACACCGCATGAACATCTCGGCTGACCGCCCGCCCGCTCCGCCCCTGCCGCCTCCGCTCGCCAGCATCTCCCGCCGACGCACGCCGGGAGCGAAGACCGTGCGGGTCCTGGTCCTGGATGACAACGAGGACGATTTCGCCTTCGTGAAAGTGCTTTTGTCCAAGAGCCTCAACTGCGGCTACGAACTCGAGTGGGCGCCGACGGAGGAGGCGGCGCTCGAGGCCGTCCGCTCCCGCAACTTCGATGTCGGGTTGTTCGACTACAAGCTCGGCGGGACCACCGGCCTGGAGATCCTGCGCACGCTGCAGTCGCAGAACTGCGAGATTCCGATCATCCTCCTGACCGGCTCCGAGAGCCCCGAGGTCGATCAGGCGGCCCTCGATGCCGGCGCCTCGGACTACCTTTGCAAGGGTTCACTGGATACGACGCGGCTCGAGCGGGCGATTCGCTACGCGATGAGCCACGCCCAGATGCTCTCGGCGCTGCGTGAGAGCCAGGCCCAGCTGCAGCTTTTCATGCACAGCGTCCCCTGTGCCGTCTGCATTCACGACGGTTCGGGCCGGCTGCTGTTTCAGAACGACATCTTCAGCCGCCACTTTTCCGTGGCCGCGCTGATCGATTCGCAGCACAACGGTGGCGCACCGGGCGCCCCGTTCCATCATCATCACGGGAACCGCCACTGGCTGGTGAGTTCGTTCCCGATGATCGAGAAGAGCGGCCGCCATCTCCAGGGCATCGCGGCCATCGACATCACCACCCGAATTCACGCCGAGGAAGCGCTGCGGAAGACGTCGGAGTTCCTGAACGGGATGCTCGCCACCCTGCCGGTGGCGGTGGCCCGGGTGGACGAGGAAGGCATGATTCGCGAGGCGCGCGGCCAGGCGCTGGGCGCCCTCGGGATCCGCGAGGACGAACTCACCGGCGAGAGCATCCTGGCGCTGTTTCCCGATGCGACCGAGTCGATCCGCCAGGCGCTCGCCGGTGGATCGGTGAATTTCACCTCGCAGATCCAGCAGGGCGAAAAGACGCGCCATTTCGAAAACTACTATCGCTTCGACCGCGGACGCGGCGCCGGGGCGATGGGTTTCTCGATCGATATCACGGCCCGGATCGAGGCCGAAAAGCTGATCAAGCAGAAGAGCCAGCTGCTGAACGGCCTGCTCGAAAACCTGCCGATGATCGTCGGCCGGCTGGATCGCGACGGCACCGTCGTCGAGGCCCAGGGCCAGCAACTGGAGAAATACGGGATGAGGCCCGCGGCCATGGTGGGGAAGAAACTCGACGCGCTCTACCCCGGACTGGAACCGGCGGTCGACGAGGCGCTCCGGAGCGGCGCGGTCAACTCGGTGCTCACTTCCCGGCATGAGGGCCGCGAATGGTACGCCGATTTCTTCCTGTTCCCCGACCGCGAGTCGGGCCGCGGAGCCCTGTTTTTCGGCACCGACATCACCCAGCGCAAACTCATCGAACGCGAACTGCTGCGCGTGAGCGATGCCGAGAAGGACCGGATCGGGAGCGATCTCCACGACGGGCTGGGCCAGTATCTCACCGGCATCTCGTGCCTGAGCGCGGCGCTGCGCGACAAGCTGCAGTTGCAGAACAAGCCGGAGGCGGAGGAGGCGGCCACCATTTCGACGCTCGTCCAGGAGGCGATCGCCCAGACCCGGGCGCTGGCCCGCGGGTTGTGCCCGGTGCAGCTGGAGACGAGCGGGCTCGAAACCGCCCTCGAGGATCTCACCTTTCAGGTGCAGCGGCTGCATGGCACCGAATGCCATTTCGAGTGCTCCGGCCCGGCGGGCGACTGCGAGACCAGCGTCGCGCTTCACCTGTACCGGATTGCCCAGGAAGCCCTCACGAATGCGATCAAGCATGCCTCGGCGCGCCGGATTACCGTCCGGCTCGATTTCGCGAACGAAAACAAGTCGCTGACGATCGAGGACGACGGGCGTGGATTTGATCCGAACGGAACCCATGAACCCAGTTCGGGAATGAGCCTGATGCCGTACCGTGCCGCCATGATCGGCGGCACCCTGGCCGTGACCTCGCAGCCCAATGCGGGGACCAAGGTCGAATGTCGCTTTGTCTACCCCTTGTGAACGTCGAATGAAACCCAAGAAGAAACCTTCCCCCGCCATCACTGCCATGCCTACCTCCTCCTCCACCGCCACGCTCGAGTCCAACCCGAGCACCGTCGCCTCCCACAAGCTGAAGGTCCTCCTCGTCGACGACCATCCGATCACCCGCCAGGGCATGAAGGCCCTCGTCAACCAGCAGCCAAACCTCGAGGTCTGCGGCGAGGCCGACAATGCGCCCTACGCCATCGAGCTGGTCGGGAAGCTGCAGCCGGATCTGGCGATCGTCGACATCGCCTTGAAGACGACGAATGGCATCGAGCTCACGAAGAACATCAAGGTTCAGGCTCCGAACCTGCCGGTCCTGATTGTCTCCATGCACGACGAGGGACTCTATGCCGAACGCGCGCTCCGCGCCGGGGCGATGGGCTACCTGATGAAACAGGAGGCCGGCGAGAAGATCATCGCGGCGATCCAGCGGCTGCTGCAGGGGGAGATTTACCTCAGCGACAAGATCAAGGAGAAGATGCTGCACCGCTTCGTGAACAAGAAGGGCGACAACATGGTTTTCTCCATCGACACGCTCAGCGATCGCGAGATGGAGGTGTTCCAGCTGATCGGCAACGGCTACAGCACGCGGCAGATCGCCCAGAAGCTGAACCTGAGCTCAAAGACGATCGATTCCTATCGCGAGCATCTCAAACTGAAGCTGAATCTCGATTCCGGCGCCGAACTCGTCCGCCACGCCATCCAGTGGGCGCGAAACGAAGGCGCGATGTAAGGGAAAATCATTCTGCGCAGCGGATCGGCCTTCATGGCCGTGACGGAGCACGGCCCTCCATGTACGAGGTTCGGAAAGTTGTGGCCGTGACGGCCCGCCCTCGAATCTGATTCCAGACTTTGAAGACCCATTTATGGAGGGACGACCTCCGTGTCGTCCTCAAACCCGATGGGAAATCATTCTGCGCAGCGTGCTCTAGGAACTCTCGCCCCGTCCCCGACACCAGCCGGTCTGAGGCAGCGCCTCGTTAGGAGGACAGCGCCACCGCGCATTCCAACGACGACGTCTCCAGTTTTCCCGCACCGATCGCCATCGCCTTCCGCTTCCGATAGAGGGTCGACTTGTCGATCTGGAGGATTCGGGCCGCTTCCTCGAGCGAGGGTGTGCTCGCCACGATCATCCGGATGTGCGCCGTCTCCAGCGCCTGCAGGCTGATGAGGCCGCCAATCTGATAGCCGGTCACCGCCGGCTCGGTCAGCAAGGAGGGAAAATCCGACGCATCGAGCGCCGATCCGGTCGAAAGGATTGCCGCGCGTTCGACCACGTTGCGCAACTCCCGGAGGTTGCCGGGCCAGGCGTGCCCTTCGAGCAGCCGTCGCGCCTGATCGGTGAAGCCGGGCGACGGCCGCCCCAGCTGATGGCTCACCGCTTCGAGGAAGCTCTCCGCCGCCCCCATGATCTGGAATGGGCGGCTGCGCAGCGGCGGCACATCGATGGCAATCACGTTGAGCCGGTAATAGAGATCCTCGCGGAACCGTCCCGCCGCCACCTCCCGCTTCAAGTCACGGTTCGTCGCCGCGATGATTCGCACGTTCGCGCGCCGGGACGTAGTCTCCCCCACCCGCTCGTACTGCTTCTCCTGCAGCAGCCGCAGCAGCTTGGGCTGAACGCTCATCGGCAGGTCGCCGATTTCATCGAGGAACAGCGTCCCTCCCTCCGCCACCGCGACCTTTCCCCACGTGTCCTGGACCGCACCCGTGAAAGCGCCGCGCACATGACCAAAGAGATCGCTCTGCAGGAGCTCGTGGCTGAGGCAGGGGCAGTTGACGGTCACGAACGGCCTCTGCCGCAGCGGGCTGTGATCGTGAATCGTCTGGGCCAGGACGGACTTCCCGGTCCCGGTCTCACCCAGGATCAGGATGGCGGCATTGGAATTTGCGGCACGCAGCGCCACCTCCAGTGTCCGCCGGGCGGACTCGTCATTTGTCAGCGCCATCGATGGCTCCGGCAGGCGCGGCCTGGGCTGCGCCGGCGCCATGGTTGCCGCCGGCGGATCAACCGGAGCAGCCGGGCTGCCAACGGGCTCAGCGAGGGCATGGGCCCGGACGGTGGCGTGGAGGTTCTCGATCGCGATCGGTCCGGCCAGCGCCGCACACACTCCCCGTTGCCTCAACCCGGCAGCCAGCCTGCGATCATTCCGTCCCGTGAGCGCGATAACCGGAAGCTGCGGCACCCGTGCGCGCAGGAAGTCCACGATCCCCATCCCGTCGTCCTCCTGCATCCTCAGGTCAATGCAGGCGGCCTGGAACGCGCCGGCCTCGATGGCTTCTCCGACGGCACGCCGGGAGTTCGCCAGCGTGAGCTGGTAGCTCTCGGAGCCAAAGCCCCAGGCGGTCATCCGCCGATTTCTCCGATCATCACCAATCAGAAGTAGTTTCATAGCCGGTAAGGGAAGTGGACCCCAATTGCCCCATCCTAGCTGCATTTTGCATGGTCGGGAATCAGGCCGGCAATGGCCCTGTCCCTCCGGATCAACCCCGAGCCTGCGCTGGGATGTTTTCCGAGAACCCACGGGATCCCCCCTCAGCCGCGAAATTGCCTTCCAACCTTCGCAAAGAAACGTTCGCTCCCCTTCGTGGGCTGCTGCTTACGTTGGCGGTACTCCACCAGCCAACAGCCACTCATTCTTCTCATGCGCAAACTCCGGGTCGGTCTCATCGGTTTCGGTTTTGTCGGTCCCCACCATCTCGACGCCATTCGCCGGCTTGGTTTTGCCGATGTCACCGCGATCGCGACGACCTCGGAGAAATCCGCCCGGGCCAAGGCGGAGCAGCATTTTGTCGCAAAGGGCTATGGCGACTGGCGCCGGCTGATCGCCGACCCCGAGATTGATGTCGTCGACATTGCCACGCCAACGCACCTGCACCGCCCGCTCGCGCTGGCCGCGATCCAGGCCGGCAAGCATGTGATTGTGGACAAGCCGATGGCGCTCACCTCCGCCGAGGCCCGCACGATGCTCGCCGCGGCACAGCGGAAGGGCGTGACGCACGCGGTCACCTTCAACATCCGCTACAACGCCCTGCTCCAGCATGCCCGTGCCCTCGTCGCGCGCGGCGCGATCGGCGACGTGCGCTTCGTGCGCGGCCATTACCTCCAGGAATGGCTGCTGCGCGACAGCGATTACAACTGGCGGCTGGAACCCGCCCAGGCCGGTTCGCTGGCGATGGTGGCGGACGCCGGCGCCCACTGGTACGACATGGCGCAGCACGTCACCGGCCGCCGGATTGTGCGGGTGCTGGCCGATCTTTCGTCCTTCATCCGGACGCGGAAGCAGCCCGGGCGGGTCGGAGCCCAGCGCGTGCGCGTCCCGGATCTGGGCATGGTGCTTTGCGAGTTCGACAATGGCGCCCGCGGACTCTTTGCGACCAGCGCGATGTGCGCCGGCCACAAGAACGATCTCACCATTGAGATCAGCGGCTCGGAAGCATCGCTGCGCTGGGAACAGGAGCGGCCCAATGAGCTCTGGATCGGCCGCCGTGAGGAACCTAGCCAGACACTGCTGAAGGATCCGGCGCTGCTGGATCCCCCGGTGCGGCACTACGCCGCATTGCCGGGCGGGCACAACGAGGCATGGCCGGATGCCTTCCGAAATCTCATGCGCAACATCCTGTCGTTCGTCGCCGAGGGGCGTCATCCCCGTGAAGCCGACGAAATCGCGTTTCCCACGTTCCGCACCGGGCTGCGGGTTGCCCGGATTGTCGATGCCATCGCCGCGAGTGCCCGCGCCGGTGGCCGCTGGAAGCCGGTTGCCAACTCTGACGTCTGATCGGAAAACCTTCCACGCGACGGGTGAAATCTCCCGGCCAACCCCGGTTGATTGATTGAGTCCCTATTCCCCTCTCCATGATCCAGATCTACTCCACCCCTGCCGGAATCGTGCTCGCCCGGGATGGGCGGCATGTCAGCGCCGGTCCCGATTGCACGATTGACGGATTCTTCACGGCCCCGGAGCCGGTGGCTTTCGCCGAAGCGGCGTTTGCCGCCGGCGTGGCGACCGCTGCTCCCACCCGGTTCCTCGCGCCGCTCGGCAGCCAGGAGGTGTGGGCCGCCGGCGTCACGTATCAGCGCAGTCGAACCGCCCGGATGGAGGAGTCGAAGGATGCCGGGGGCGGCACCTTCTATGACAAGGTGTACGTGGCCGACCGCCCCGAGCTGTTCTTCAAGGCGACCCCGCATCGGGTGGCCGCGCCGGAGACTGCCGTCCGGATCCGGGCCGACTCCCGCTGGAATGTGCCCGAGCCCGAATTGACCCTGGCCATCACGTCCGCCGGGAAAATCTTCGGCTACACCATTGGCAACGACATGAGCTCGCGCGACATCGAGGGGGAGAATCCCCTTTATCTTCCGCAGGCCAAGGTCTACCGCGGCAGCGCCGCCCTGGGACCGGCGCTCGTGATCGATCGCGAGCTCCCCCCCGCCGCGACGGAAATTGCCATCGAGATTCGCCGGCACGATCGAGCGGTCTTTGCGGACCGGACCTCGATCGGCCGGATCAAGCGGCCGCTCCCATCGCTGGCCGAATGGCTGTTTCGCGAAAACAGCTTCCCCGCCGGCTGCTATCTCATGACCGGGACCGGGATTGTGCCGCCGGACTCATTCACGCTGCAGCCGGGGGACGAAATCAGAATCACCATCGACCCCGTCGGCACCCTGATCAACCCTGTCGCCTGATGCCATGAACCTGGATGGACACAGCCTGATCGCGGGAGGCACTGGCGATTCCGAAGCCTCCTCATTCCGAGCCATCAATCCCGCCACCGGCGCACGGCTGGCGCCGGATTTTTTCGAGGCCTCACCGGGAGAAATGAATCGGGCGATGACGGCGGCCGCCGACGCGTTTGCCCATTATCGCACGGTGTCGGCAAGGGTCCGGGCGCTCTTGCTCGACGGGATTGCCGAGGAGATCGAGGCGATCGGGGAACCGCTGTTGGAGCGGGCGCACGCGGAAACGGGGTTGCCGCTGGCCCGGCTCAAGGGCGAGCGGGCGCGCACGTGCGGCCAGCTCCGGCTGTTTGCCGAGGTGGTGCGGGAAGGCTCATGGGTCGACGCCCGAATCGATCGGGCGCTGCCCGATCGCCAGCCGCTGCCGCGACCCGATCTCCGGCGGATGCTGATCCCGGTGGGTCCGGTGGTCGTGTTTGGCTCGAGCAATTTCCCGTTTGCCTTCTCGGTCGCGGGGGGAGACACGGCGTCGGCGTTCGCCGCCGGCTGCCCGGTGGTCGTGAAGGCGCATCGCTCGCATCCGGGCACCGCCGAGCTCGTGGGCCGGACGATCCTGCGGGCGGCGGCCGCGCTCGCGCTGCCTCCCGGCGTATTCTCGTTGATCCATGGCGGCGGCGCGACGATCGGCGTTGCGATGGTCCGGCATCCGGCAACCGCCGCCGTCGGCTTCACGGGTTCACACACGGCCGGGCGGGCGCTGTTCGACGCGGCCGCGGCGCGGCCGCATCCGATCCCGGTGTTTGCCGAGATGAGCAGCCTCAATCCGGTGTTCCTGCTCCCCGGCGCGCTGCGCGAACGGCCGGCCGCCATCGCCGAGGGGCTGGCCGCCTCGTTCACGCTCGGCGTGGGCCAGTTCTGCACCAAGCCGGGACTTGTGTTTACGGTGGCCGGGATCGACACCGACGCGTTTCTCGACGCCTTGTGCAACCGGGTCGAGACGCTGCCGTCCGCCACCATGCTGTCACCGGGGATCCGGGATGCGTTCGAGGAGCATCGCGGCACCATCACGGCGGCCAGCGGTGTGACCATCATTGCCCGCGGCAAGGCCGAGGCGGTGGCCGCCCGGATGGAGGGCCAGCCCAGCGTGGCGATGACCACGGCAGCTGAGTTCCTGAAAACGCCGGCCATGGCCACCGAGGCCTTCGGGCCG
This sequence comes from Verrucomicrobiia bacterium, assembly GCA_011525695.1. GTDB lineage: Bacteria > Verrucomicrobiota > Verrucomicrobiia > Opitutales > Opitutaceae > ER46. The sequence continues at coordinate 190,088 of WYBX01000086.1, read as the reverse complement.
TTCACGCTGGTGATCCGTGCGCGCGACCTCGCGGAACTCGCCGCCTGCGCGCGAGCGGTGGAGGGCCAGCTGACGGCGACGGTGCATGCCACGGCGGAAGACTTGCGCCAGGCGGCGGCCTTGCTGGCCGAACTCGAAAGACGGGCAGGGCGGATCGTCATCAATGGATTTCCGACCGGGGTGGAGGTGTGCCCCGCCATGAACCATGGCGGCCCGTATCCGGCCACGACCGACGTGCGCTTCACTTCCGTCGGCACCGCCGCCTTGCTGCGGTTCGCGCGGCCCGTCTGCTACCAGGGGCTGCCGGACGAATTCCTGCCGCCGCAGCTGCAGAACGCGAATCCCGACGGCATCCTCCGGCTCGTCGACGGCCACCATTCCCGGGAACCGGTCCGGCCGGATTAGGCGGAACGGGCATCGTTTTCTTCCGATGAAGGCCTCCACTCGCATCCTCCGGTCCGGACTCCCGGCCGCGCTGGCGCGCGCCGCCGTCGGTCTCGCCCTGCTGCTCTGCGCCTGCTCCGGCGCGGCCGAAACTCCGCCGCCGAACATCGTGTTCCTGCTCGCGGATGATTTGGGCTATGCCGACATCGGCAGCTACGGCGTGCGCGACATCCGCACGCCGTGGCTCGACGAGCTGGCCCGCGAGGGCGTGCGTTTCACGGAATTCTACTCCAATGGCCCGTCCTGCTCGCCCACCCGCACCGCCTTGATCACCGGCCGCTACCAGCAGCGCGTCGGCGGCCTGGAGAGCGCCATCGGCAATGGCAACGTCGGCCGCTACGACGACGCCGTCCGGCTGCGGAAGACCCATGATCTCGGGTTGCCGGCCAATGAAGGTTCGCTGGCGCGCGTGCTGAAGCGGGCGGGATATTCCACGGCAATCACCGGGAAGTGGCATCTCGGATACGAGGAGAAGTTCGCGCCGGGGCACCACGGCTTCGACCATGCCTTCTACGCGATTGGCGGCGGGATGGATTATTTTCACCATGTCGAGGACGCTGCGGAGCCCACCGCGCTTTACCTGAACGGGAAGCCGATCGTACGGGATGGATACTTCACCGAACTGGTCGCCGCGGAGGCGGAGCAGTTCATCGCCGCAAACCGGGCCCGGCCCTTCTTCCTCTACGTGCCGTTCACCGCCCCGCACGCCCCGTTTCAGGGCCCGCAGGATCGCAAGCCGCAGCCGCTGGCCAAGGAGGAAGCGTTGTGGAACCAGGGCAAGGGCCCGCCGGCGGTTTATGCCGCGATGATTGAAAGCCTCGACGGGGCGATTGGCCGGATCCTCGCCGCGCTCGAAGAGCACGGGCTGACCGGACGGACGCTGGTGATTTTCAAGAGCGACAATGGCGGCACCCGCAGCGCCCGGCCGACCCCCTTGCGCGGATTCAAGGGCAACACCTTCGAGGGGGGAATCCGCGTGCCCTGCATCGTGCGCTGGCCGGGGGTGCTGCCGGCCAACACCACCAGCACCCAGGTGGGCATCACCATGGACCTCACCGCCTCGATGGTGCGGGCCGCGGGCGCGAAGCTGCCGCCTGGATTTCACTTTGACGGCATCGATGTCCTCGCCGCCGTCGCCGCGGGCGGGCCGACTATCCCCCGGACGCTCTTCTGGCGTGGCCGGCGTGGCGATTCCACCTGGAAGGCCGTGCGCGAGGGTTCGTTGAAGTATGTGATTCGAACCGTGGGCGCAAAGGTCGAGGAGGAGGGGCTTTTCGATCTCGATGCCGACGTGGGCGAGAGGCACGACCTGCTGGCGCAACGTCCCGCCGATGGCGCGCGGTTGCGCCAGCTGCTCGTCGCGTGGGAAAAGGAAGTCGCTCCGCGCCGGTAGCGCCGCGGCTCCGACCGGCGAGAATGCCTGCGGCATTTTCGTTCCGGAGGCTGTCGGCTCTCCAACCTTCAGTTCGCCTCCACCGGAACGGACCGCATAAGTCCGACCGACTCCTGGCAACCTTTTGAGCTCGTGAGCCCACCCGCCGCGGGTTTGATTCACGACTGCTTTCCGATGGTCTCCCGTCTTATCGCTGTCATCGTTTTCATGACATCCGCGGCCTTTGCCTCAGCCCAGGAACGTGCCACCTCGCCGCATGCGAAGGGCGGCACGCCGCTGAATCCGAAATGGGCCGGCGTGCCTCCCGAATTCCGCGCGTCGTTGCAGCTGCCGGAATGGCCGCTGCCCACCAGCCTGCGCCAGTGGGAAGTCGATCGGCTCGAGGTTCGCGCCACGCTGATCAAGCTGATGGGCGACCTGCCCGCACGCCCCGATCCGCGGCAGGTCCGGATCGTCGCCACCGAGGATCGCGGGGAGTTCATCCTGGAAAAGATCGAGTTTCACAATGGCGCCGATGCGATCGTGCCCGGCTACATCATGCGCCCCCGCGAACCCGCCGGCGCCGCCCCCGCCCGCCGACCCTGCATCGTCCTGCTGCATGAGCACGGCGGCTCCAAGGACAGCGTCTGCCTCGATGTTGCCGCACGGGATCACGCCGGAACGCACCTCGTGCGGAAGGGCTATGTTGTCGCCGCGATCGATGGCTATTTCCATGGGGAGCGAATCGGCCGTGGGCCGGCTGGCGCGATCGAAAACAAGCAGGCGCAGGAGCTGTCGTTCAGCAAAATCAACCTGTGGCTCGGCCGCTCGCTCTGGGGGATGCAGGTGCGCGATGAACAATGCCTGCTCGATTACCTCGGCACGCGGGATGACATCGATCCCGAAAAAATCGGCGCCACCGGCATGAGCATGGGCTGCACGCGCAGCTGGTGGCTCGCCGCCATCGATGAACGAATCAAGGCGATCGTCGGCGTCGTGTGCTTCACCCGCTACACCGAGCTGATCCAGCACGGCTATCTGAAGGCCCATGGCATCTATTATTTCGTGCCCGGGATGCTGCAGCACTTCGACACCGAGGCGATCCATGCCCTGGTCGCGCCCCGGCCCCATCTCGAGCTTTCCGGCGATCAGGATCCCGGGGCACCGCTTGACGGCGTCGAGACCCTCGAGCGCAAGCTGGCCGAGGTTTACCGGCTCCATGGCAAGCCCGAAAATTTCCACAGCGTCGTCTGGAAGAACACCGGTCACGAATACCTCCCCGAGATGCGGGAGCGCATGATCGCGTGGTTCGAAAAGCACCTCCCCGTCCGTTGACGCACCCGTCCGGGGTCCCTTTTGCCGGCCAAGCGCCCTTTCCCCGCCTGCCCAGATCAAACCCAACCAGGAGCAACCAGCATGAACTCGGAAACGAACGCCTCGAACAGCACCCCGGCTGACCATCCCGGCCAGACCCGGCGGGACTTCATCCGCACCTCCGCCATGATCGGCGCCGCCGCGGCGGTGGCTGCCTCCGCACCTGCCGCGACCGCTCCGGCGAAGAGCGGCACAGCGGCGAGTTCCGGCAGCGGCAAGGACCCCTATGCCCTCGCAGCCCGTTTCGGAAAATTCCTCCGCGTGACGGACGTCTGTGACGGGCTCGACGCTGTCGGTCGGGCCGATCTGACCCTGATGGATCCGGCCATCCGGCCGTTGTGGATGGGCGTGCGATTCTTCGGGCCCGCCGTGACGATGCGGGTGATTCCCACCAACCGGCGGATGCCCACGCTCACGCGCGAGCAGGCGCTCGAGCAGCACGGCATCTGGCGCGAGATGGGCGGCTGGCATGTGTCAAACCCCGAAACGAAGCGCGGCTCGGTCATCGTTATGTCGACCAGCGGGGCAAAGGAGTGCGGCTACTGGGGCTCCGCCAACAGCCTCGGCATGATGGCCAAGGGTGTCGCCGGCATCGTCACCGATGGAAACTGCCGCGACACCGACGAGGTGATCCTGCAGCAGGTGCAGCTCGCCTGTCGCGGCATTGGGCGGCCGATCATTCCCGGCCGCGTCGAACTGGTGGAAGCCGAGGTTCCGATCGGCTGCGGCGGGGTGATGGTTCGGCCGGGCGACATTGTCGGCTGCGATTGGGACGGCTGCCTCGTCGTGCCAATCGAAGTTGCCGAGGACGTCCTCGTGATTGCCGCGCGGATTGCGGTCGATGACAAGAAGTCCCGCCGGCGGCTATACGATCAGATGGGCCGGAAGCCCGACGAAACCGTCGATTGGGAAGGCGCCGCGGAGTGGTTCAAGGATCTGCTGTAGGCCGGGCATTTCATACCGAGGCTGGCGGCCGCAACCTTTCTTCACGCCCAGCCGCCAAGCCGGACCAAGGTCAATCCGACCAAACCGGATTTCAGCAACGCTTCGAATCTTCGAAACGATTCCAGAATACTCATTCTTGGTTTGCCCTGTCGTCTTGGCGTGAGCTGCTGCCCCTGCTGTCGGACAATATTACAATCAGGGTTCCTGGTGAAGAATGCGGGCAGGATTCCCCGCCCCTGAGGATGCGGTCATCGGATCGGCCTCGTGTCCTCGTGCCTTCGTGTGAGTTCACTGAGGACGCGTCAGGAATACCCTGAATCGAGTTTTCGCAGGATTGGACCCTGGGGAGCCGCCGACGTTACGTTGGGAGCCCCGAAGGGAGGGCATGAGAGACTCACACAAAGCCTCGAAGGCACGAAGGGATAAGGAAACCATCGCCGCCATCGTAGTCCGAAATCGTTCGTGTCTTCGTGCCTTCCCCTCTGGCCTTTTCCAGTGACGACGGACGCTGCTGGTCGCGACCGGTCGTCGTGCTGCGCGAGGAGAATCTAGTGTCGCACCCTGCCGCTTTCGAGCGGCGCCCGGGAGAGCTCTTCCTGACCGCGCAGCGTGATGCGAACCGCTCGTTCCGGCTGTTTGAACCGGATTTCGTCTCCGAAATCCGGGCATTTGTCCACGCGAACGGCGTGCGACCGCCGGCAAATTGATTACTGCCCGGCGGGGTTGCCTGACCAATCCGTCGCCTTTCTCTTCGAGAGCGGCGAGCAGGACTATTTCGAAAAGGTCACTTCCGTGCGAATTGCGCTCGCAGACCTTGAATCGGCGCAGCACCGCTGACGCCGCGCCGCGATCGCCGGCTCACGCCGTGAGAGGGTCCCGCGCCCCGTGCGGGTCAGCCACGAGGGATAGTCTGGCACCGCGGCCCGCCACCGGGCGCTCACCGCACCCGTTCAGGCGCGGCGCTTTCCGCGCCGGCGGGGAAGGTGTAGGGCATCCGCCAGAGTTTCTCGCCCTGCGAGTCGGTGAAATACAGCCGCGAGGGGCTGGGCTGGTTGGGGTCGCCGTCGGCCCAGAAGGCGAAGAACGGGTCCCGCGCGTCGCGCGGGCGGCGGGCGTAGCTGTGGTTGAACTCGCTCTTTTCGGTGATCGTGCGCCGGCGCGTCCAGGTGCGGCCTTCGTCCTTGCTCGCCCACAACACCATGTCGCCGCCCGTTCCCCACGGCTGCGGACCAACGTCGGTCGGTGCGATCACCAGCCACTCGTCGCGCTGCACGTAGACGCTGCCCATGTCGTAGTTGTGGTCGGACTTCGCCACGGTGGAAAACCCCCAGCGCCCGCCGCACCAATGCGCGATCGTCCACTCGCGTTCGCCGCCGGCCGGACCGGGACGGTAATCGCGCGAGACGACGTAGAGCAGGATCGGATTCCCCGCGGCGTCGAAGTTCAGGTCGCAGGTGTAAACGAGGCGTCCCTCCGCCGCGTAGTCGCGCACCAGGGCGGGGTTCTGCACCGCGGCCAGCGGGAGCGTGAGCGGCGTGCCGGCAGCCGTCGTCCAGGTGGCGCCAAAGTCGGTCGTCTGCGCGTAGTAGAGGTTGGTGCGCTTGTCGACATTGCCGCCGGGGTGGTAGTTGAAAAACGAGGCCACCTTGCCGTCGCGCGCCCCACTGGTCTGGTAGTGTCCGCCGAAGCCGGCGAGCTTGTGCGTGGCGCTCCAGGTGCGGCCGTCGGCGCTCGTTTCCCAGTAGAGTTCGCGGCCCTTGGTGTACTGCGTGAAGAGGTGCAGGAAACCGTGGCGCGGCACATACCATGGTTGCGAATATGTGATCGTGCGCTGCCCAATGCGCTCGAAGCGCGACAGATCGTACGGCGCAGCGCTGCGACAGATGAAACCGGGCCGGCTGTTCGCCCGGCCGCTGACGAACACCCAGAGATAACCCTGCGGGTCGATGTTCAGGCTCGGGTTGTCGTGCGGGTCGTTGACCGGGCGCTTGTCGTGCACCACCACCGGGCGGGCGAGCCGGCCGGTCCGGTGATCGTAGCTGCCGATGAGGCAGAGCAGCGCGCGTGAACCGTCGGGCGATCCGCCGTACACGAAGAACGTCTTCTGCACCGCCGGCGCGTAGACGGCGAGCGGGTTGTGGTTGGCGGTGTAGGTGCCGAGACCACCAGAGTACTTGTCGCCGTACTCGGATTTCTGCCCGAGCGTGAACCAGATCCCGCGGTAACCCTCGGCGCGCGGGGTCGGAGGCGTTTCTTCGGCCGCACGCAGGGCGGCCACCGCAACCAAACTGAAGACCAGGGCGCGCAGGGGAGTCATCGGTCCACCCAAGCAGTTTCATTGCACCTCCGTCGCAGTCGGCGCGGATGCGCCTTGACCACGACCGAAGCTACCGACGAAAACGGGAACGAGCGCGGACAACGCACCCACCCAAAGGAACGACCAGGACGTGGTCCACGTGAGTACAAGCGACAACGCGAAGCCGCTGATCAAGCCTGCGAACGCCGCCGCGGCGGTCGCGCGTCGCACCAGCATGCCGAGCAGAAACACGCCGACGAGCGGTGCTCCGAACAACGTACTGAGTTGAATCGTGATCTCGAGGATGTTGCCGAGGTGGCCGGCAAACGCCGCCATGGCCGTGCCGGCGATTCCAATGGCCAGGCTCACCAACTTCGCGTGACGCAGCGTGGTCTCCGCCCGGCGCAGTCGGGGGAAAAAATCAGCAATTACGACCGTCGTCACCGAATTGATCACCGCGCTGATCGTCGACATCGCGGCGGACAGCACGCCGGCGACGAGCAAACCGCGCAAGCCCGGGGGAAGCTCGCCAAGGATGAACGTCGGCATCACCTCGTTCGACGGGATCGGCGCGCCACCCGGCCGCGGATGCTGAAGGTAGAAGACAAAAACCGCCGTGCCGATCAGGAACGTGAACAGACCAAACGCGAACGTCACGCCGAGCGTGCCGAGCAGCGCGCCATTGGCCTGCCGCAAGGTGCGCGTCGTGAGAAAACGCTGCAGTTCGGCCTGGTCGGTACCATATTGCGTGAGCATATAGACCGTGCCGCCGATCAGGCCGCCGAGGACCGTGTAGCGCTCCTCGAGACTCCACGACGGATTGAAGAAGCGGAACTTGTCGTGCGCCATGCCCACCTCCCACACGGTGCGCAGCCCCCCGTCGATGCCCGCCACGGCCACGCCAAACACGACAAAGAGGCCGCCGAGGAGTACAACGAGTTGCAGGGTGTCGGTCCAGATCACGGCCTTGATTCCGCCGATCATGGTGTACAATGTCGTGATCAGTCCGACGAAAAGCACGACCCACGCAACGGACACACCAAACATCTGCTTCATCACCAGCGCCGGCGCGTAGATCACCACGGCAAGATAGCACGACTTCAACACGACAAACACGGCACTCGCCAAGAGGCGCGTACGCGTGTCGAACCGTTCCTCCAGAAACTGATAGATCGAATAGTGCTGGCGCCCATAAAACCGCGGGATCATCACCCCGCACAGCACCAGCGCCACCAGCGGCAGGCCGAGTCGGTATTGATGCAGTGTAAAATCGCCGGCGTAGGCGACGCCCGGCGCGCCAAGATACGACACCGCGCTCACAATTGTCGCCACGCCCGAGGCCATGGCAGCCCACCACGGCACCGAGCGTCCGCCGAGAAAGTAGTCGCGCAATGAACGTTGTTCGCGCCCCGACCAGCAGCCGATTGCGACAATGATGAGAAAATAGAAAACGATGAGGATAAAATCGAGTGAGCTCATGCGGGGTCCGCGCGAATCGTTCCCGTGGCCGTTCCGCGACGGTCAAGCGGAAAAACAAAAGCGAGTGTGAGGCCCGGAACACCGTGTCGCAGCTTGGCGCCATTCGGCCCAGGCGGCTTCCTCCCCCCTTGCAATGACGGGCGTCCATTCACCGGGCATGCGCGTGCGGGTCCCCGTCGTCGAGGACCAGGTTCTCCGGCCAGGCGAGCTCGATGCCCTGCCGCTCCAGCATCGCCTGGAAGCGGCGCACGCGCGCGCGATCGCCGCTCACCTTGAGTGGCGTCGTATCTTCCCGGAGACACCACGCGGCCAGCAACCCGGCCACCTCGCCGATGTTCCACTCGACGGGATGCAGCCGATAACAACCGTTGGTGATGTGCGTCGTGCCGATGTTCTTCGCGGCAGGAAGGAGGTTTTCCGCATCCACGGGCACCAGCGCGCCGAGCGGGATGCGAAAGGGCAATGACGGCACATCGAGGTAATTGTCGCCACCGGTCGACGGATGCAAATCGATCCGATAGTAGCCGATTCCGACGGAATCCTCGAAACGCTCGGCCAGCGTCTCGCCGGGGCGGTGCAGCGCGGATACATCCTGCTCACAGATTGTTTTCAAAGCGCGGATACGCCGCGATTCGCGAATATAGGGCGCCATCGCAAGGCCGTCTGCGGTCCCTACGACGTCGCCGCGCAGGTGGAGGCGGGGCCAGCCGACACCGCCGTCGGGGCGTGGCGCCTCGGTTTGCAGCCAATACACCATCGATCGACTCAAGTCGCGCGCGTCGTCGAGCCGGCGCTGCCTTTCGATCGCGCCGCAGGTGAGAATGTCGCCCTCCAGGTAATCGATCATCGGCCAGTTCACGAGGCATAAATCGCTGGCGTAGAAGCCTGCGGTGAACTGGGTGCGATCGATGATGCGCCGGAAGGCCCAGAGCCCCGAGAACAACCCCGGCTCTTCCCGATGCGGATCGAAATGATAACGCATGCGCTGCATCGTGCGCGGGTTCAATCCGTCCCAGTCCAGCAGCCGGCCCGGCCACGGCGGATTCAGCCGCGGCTGGTACTCGCGCCAGAAATCGTACCGCTCCGGCCGCGCGATCACCCCTTCGCGATCCGGATGCTCCTCGAGCACGAAGCACACGGAGAGCGCCTGCACATTGTCGGGCCGTGCGCGCACCGGCGCGCTCGGTTCCCCGGTTTGCGCGCGCGACTCGCCGCCAGTGAGATGCGCAACCCTGCCCAATGGGAGCAAATCACCGTTCTCGGTCGCATCCAGAAAATAGCCACCCCGCAATCGGCGCGAACTGCCGGTGGTGGTTTCCACCACGAGCAGCTCGAAAAAACGCGTCGCACCATCGCGCAAGAGTTCGCGCGGCACGTGAGACGGAAGAATCCGCAAACGGCCGGCGGAGAGATGGGGCGCCAAGAGCCCTTCCAGGGCCGCCAGCGCGACCCGGGGTTCGTGGCACAACGGCGACACCCATCCATTGCCGGGATTGAGGTGCGGATTCCGGCGGGGTTGCGGCAGCAACGGATAGTGCGCGCGGTAGTAGTCGCGCACCGCGGTGCGAAATCGCCGGTACCGGGCGGTGCAACCGAATTTCTCGATCCAGCCGTGCTCGTCGGGCGGGACGGCCTGCGAGGTGAACTGCCCCCCGATCCATTCGAACTCCTCGGTGAGGATCACGCGAAAACCGTTCTCGACCAATGCGAGCGCTGCGGCGCAGCCGCCCACCCCGGCGCCGGCAATCACGACATCGGCATGTAAGGTTTCAGTCGCAGCGGGCATAAAGAGTCTCATCCCAAACCAGCGACTCCGCCCCGCGCCGCGGGCTAACGGCCCCCCCACGTCGCGAGCGAACGGCGCTGCTCATGCCCGTTGCGTCTGCGTTGGCTCGGCCACACGACCGGGTTCCACCGTCGGGCCGTCGATCGTGCGCGCCAGCGCCTGCAGGCCGAGTGTCATCACTTTCAGATCGCCCCCCGGACAGAGAAACTGCGCGCCAAGCCGCTCGGCCCGCTCGTAGAGCTCAGCCCCCACGGCGACGGTGCCCCAGAACTTTCCCGCGCCGCGCGCCGCTTCGGCCACCCTCTCCATCGCTGCCTGCACGGTGGCATGACCGATCTGGCCGGCGGCGCCGATGCTAGCCGAGTAGTCTCCCGGCCCGAAGAACAGGCCGTCGACGCCCGGGACCGCCGCGATGGCGCCCGCGTGCGCCAGCGCCTCCTCGCTTTCGATCTGGCAAAGAATCATCGTCTCGGTGTTCTGATGCCGCATGTAGTCGATTGCCGGATAAGAGGCGTAGCCGCTGTCGATGTTGCCCCCGTTCCAGCCACGATGGCCGATCACCTCCCCCGCAACCGGACGCGGGTTGTTGAACTTCGCCCACGACACAATCCGCCGCGCCTCGTCCGCATCCGCGACCATTGAGCACATCAGGCCGCCGACGCCGGTCTCGAGCGTCCGCATGACGACCTGATAATCGGTCGCCTTGAGGCGCGCCACCGTCGTGATGGGATGCGCCCGGGCCACGAGACTCAGTGTCGCGAGCTCCTGCGTGGGGATGTCGAAATGCTCCAGGTCGAACCAGATCGCGTCGAAGAGGCCGGAGCGACCGACAAAGTCGACATGCCGGGGGCTGGCGAAATTGCCGGTGACGTACACGCGGACCACGCCGCCGGCCCGAATCCTGGCGAGCGCACGATTGCGCGGCAGTTCAGCGAAAGAAGAGGGTAAATTCATGCCGGTCGATGGCAGGAAACAATGGGGGGCGGTGCAAAACAACGCCGACCAAGTGGTCTCTTCCGGGGACCGAAGAGCCGGGCTTTCCAGCACGGAGACTCGCCATGACAATGCCGGTTGCTTCAATCGGAGCGTCGATGCCGTCGTTATACCAGTCATTGAGCGCCCAGGTTGCCGCAACCCTGCGCGAAGAGGTGCACACGGGGGGCTGGAAGCGCCTGCTGCCAGGCGAGCGCCAGCTCGCCGAGCGGCTCAATGTGAGCCGCAAGACCGTGCGGAAGGCGCTGGCGGTGTTGCGCAGCGAAGGGCTCATCCGCACCGAGCGAAGCCGGGCGAGCACGCTGGTGAAAGCCCGCGCGCACGCCACCAGGACGCCGAGCAGCCGGGTCGCGCTGCTCCTGCCCGAACCGCTCGAGGGCGCGCGTCCGTTCACGGTGCTCTGGGTCAGCCACTTGATGACCCTGCTGCACGGGTCTGGCGTCCGGCTCGAGATCGTATCGGGCTGGAAGTATTTCGGCGCCCGCGCCAGCCGCTCGCTGCGGCGGCTCGTCGATTCGCATCCAGCCGGCTGCTGGATTCTCGGTCGCTCACACCGGGCGCTGCAGCAATGGTTCACCGAGAGCGGGGTGCCGGCGATTGTCGCCGGCTCGGCCCATGCCGGCATCGGGATGCCGAGCGTCGACATCGATCATCGCGCTTTGTGCCGCCACGCCGCGGCGACCTTTCTGCGGCACGGGCACCAGCGGCTGGCGCTTTTTCTCGAGAAAGCCGGCCACGCGGGCGACGACGACAGCGAGCAGGGATTGCGGGAGGGTGTCACGACTGCGAATACGATGCTGCCGCCGCTCATCTGCCGTCCGGACAAGGGTCCGACCTCGGTGATTCGCGAGCTCAAGCGCCTGCAGGCGTTGCCTCAACCACCCACGGGCTACCTGCTGTCGAACTCGTTTTCGTATCTGACCGTGCTCAGCCATTTCGCGTTGCAGGGCCTGCGCGTGCCGCGTGACGTATCGTTGATCTCGCGCGACGAGGAGCCGTTTCTCTCGCACCTGCAGCCGACGCCCACTCGCTACTCGATTCCGCCGGCGAAATTTGCCGCGGCACTCCATCAGGCCATCAAGCGTGTGGAGGCCGACAGCGAGCGCACTGGCTTCGAGGTGCGCATCATGCCGGATTTCGTGCAAGGAGGGTCAGTTGGCCCGCCGACGAGCTCCGCGTCCGACTCCAGGCGATCTGGCATTGTGACGCAGGAGGACCACAGCAGGACACGCGCTTAAGAGTCCCTCCTACAGCTCTCCGGTGGCGATTAGCACAGAGGGCGGCACGAACGGATTGCAAGACGCCGCGCGGTTTGTGGCGCAAGATGATGGCGGCGTTACGCCTTCGTCATCGTCGATTCGAGTTCCCTCGATTTCGGGGCAAATCCGACTCGCCGGGAGCCTCGGGAGGGGCATCGGTCATCGGCAGTCTGGTGGGCAGAACGAAGTCCAGCTCAAGCAAACGAAACGAGCGGTTCGCGTGACGCTGCGCCGTGAGATAGATCTCCCCGGGGCGACGCTCGAAAGCGTAAGGATAGGAAACAAGATTCTCGCCGCGCAGCACGACAATCGGTTTCGACCAATTGCGTCCGTCGTCGCTGGAAAAAGCCAACGAGAGTTCGTCGCGATGCCAGCTGGCAGAGCGTTCGGATGTGCCCTTGCCCACGCGTCGCGGATAATCCTCCCGTCCTTGGGGATAAAGCCGGTTCCAGACAAGCAGCAGGCGACCGCTCGCCAGCCGCAGCAGGTACCCCGGCGAACTGCTCGCGTCGATCGCCGATGGAACGGGCCTGCTCCAGGAAAGACCTGAGTCGCTCGAATAGGACTCATAGAAGACGTCGCGGTTGGTGCGCATCAGCATCCAAACCCGGCCGTCACGCAGCCCGGCCAGCGTGGGCTCGAGCAAACCGTCATGCACACCGGCTCCGCCAATATCGAGAATTGACCGGCCGGCTTCCCAGGTGTGTCCCTCGTCCCGGGAAATCACCGTGGCGACGATGCTGCGATTGCGATTTCCCACCCGAAGCTGGAGCGGCACCACCAGCGTTCCGTCCGGCGCCTGGGCCAGCTGGATCAGGCAGAGGCAATACGACGACACGTTATGAAAGAGCGCCGAAATCTCCTGCCGGTCGGTCCATGTCCGCCCGCCATCGACACTGCGAATGGCCCAGACATCGGCCCGCTGGTCGGGCAACGGTTCCCCCGTGGCTCGATCCCAACTGAGCTTCCGTGTCGTGGGATCGCTGTAGATGAGGACCAGCGTCCCCCCGGCAGTTCGCAGCATCAGTCCCGCCCGCGGCACGCCTTCGCCAAGAGCGGGCGAAGTGATCGGCCGGGTCGTGACAAAAGACTTCCCCTCGTCACGGGAGATCCTGAACTCGTTGGTTTCGACAATGCCCAAGGTTGAATCGTCGAGCACGACGCTCGCCCGCGTAAATGCCCTGGGCAGAGGCGTCAGCCGGGAATCGATAAAGTCGAGCGGTTTCGCTTTGGCGGTTGCGGCGGCGTTGACGATGTCCGTCTGGGCGGTGGCCGTGGTCCCCGCCATGCACAGCGCGAAGGCAAGCCAGCGAAATCGCCCAAGGCATAGAACATACAGGGATACCGGGTCATCTTCTTGTCTCATCGGCAGCGTGCGTTTTGCGATGTGTCCCAGCCGCTAGGGATTCTCGCGTTCAGCCAGGCTATAGAGCCGGCTGTTGGTCAGTTCGATCATAACGCGGAAGGGCCGGTCTGACGGAATGGCCCGCCCCGAGGTCCAACGCGCTTCGGCCCGGGTCGCGTCGGCCCGCAGCACCTGGAAATCATCGAGGCCGAACCCCGGCACCTCCGCCCCGTCGACTTCCCGCAACGCCAGACGCAATTGCCCGCGATGGGCGTCGGCATTGACCAGCAGCTTCCCGCCCCTGATCCACAACGGGCCCGTCTCGACGCGGCCGCCGGACGGTCCGGCATCCAGCGAGGCAAAGCCGTGCAATCGCCAGCAGGCCTGGCCTATCGTCAGTCGCTTGGGCGGGATCGCGCCGCCGTGCCCGGTGTTGAGCGCGGTATAAAGCATCCACGTCTCATCCGCCGTGTGCACCGCCGTGCTCGTCAGGCCCAGGATCGCGCCGCCATCGAATGTCCCCGGCGCGCCGCGGGGAATCACGTTCACCCGCGGATACGTCCGCGCCCAGTTCTCGCCGTCGGTGCTGGTGACCATCTGCACGTCGATCGGCCCGTCGTCGCGACTTTGCCCAAGTGACACCGGGGTTCCCGACGGCACCCGGTGCATCACGCGGAACAGGGTCGGGAGTCCGATGAATCCCGTGGCGTGGGGCACCACGCTCATGTTGTAGACCTCGGTGCGTTGCGTCTCCTTCCACGCCCAGCGATTGTCCTCCGCATCGGTGTGAAACACCAACTTGGGCTCGCTCCAGTTCAGGAAATCCCGGCTCCGCGTCAGCCAGACGACCCGACCGGGCACTTCCGCCGAACGATTCTTGAAGAACGCGAGGAATTCGCCCGTCCGGGGGTCTTGGGTCAGCGACATGGTGTCATTGCCGGAGAAGAGCGGCCCCTTGCTCAGCTCCTGCCAGTGAATCCCATCCGCCGAACCAATTCCGAAGTAACTGGGCTTGGCATAGCCCAGCATCTTCAGCCGCTTCGCGGGATCCCGTTCGAATCGATCCTCCACCACCGCCGGCGAATGAAAATCCGCGACGATGTTGTTCTCCGCTGAGCCGCGATACTGGTGGAGCCCAAGGCTGGGCTTATCCCAACGGATGCCATCGGACGACGTCGCGTACAGCACGAGGTCCCGACCGCCGTGTCGCAACTGCGGCGCCGGAGGCTCGCCGGGCTCCTGCGAACGCGACATGTACCACAAACGGAACTTGCCCGTCGCGGGATCTTGGAAGACCGAGCCGTAGGTGTAGACTCGCACACCTTCCCACGGGCGATCCGGCTCAAGCACCGGAGCCGCGCGGGTCCGCGCCGGATGAATTTTCCGCACCACGCCGTGCTGCATCGCAATCGCGCTGTCGTCGACGAAGAGCAACGGGGCGTACTCAAGCCGGATGGGCTCCGCCGCGCCGGGCGCCTCCTGCGCCAGCGCCGCGACCGCGAGGCCGCCGAAAAAAACAACTCCCCGGCCGACTCGCGTCAGCCGGGAAGCCTGATAACTAACCTTGGGCATTGAATCCCTGTTCAGAATGTTCCCTTGAATCCGGCGGACATCTTCGCGCCCAGGTCGTTCCACACGCGAACCTGACTGTATTCCGGGGTGGCATCGCTGAGACGAATGTCCTTCCGGAGTGCGTTGGTAAGATTCCGGGCATTGAAGAATACCGACCAGTGCGGAGTGATGCGGAATTCGCTGGTCAGGTCGAGCGTGGTGCGCGCCAACCGCACCGTACGTCCGCCCACGCCGATGCCGCTCGTATCGGTGACCCGCGACCCCGTGTAGTTCCAGGCCAGCCCCAATCCAATCTTCTTGCGCGAGTACGAGATTCCCCAATTGGCGGTGGTCGGCGGGCGATCAAGCGCCGACGGACCATCGACCTTGATCTTGGTGATGTTTCCGAAGACGGAGAAACCCTCGGCCAGCGGGTGCAGGAAGCCCAGTTTCTGGCTCAGGCTGAGCTCGTAGCCCTCCACCTTGGTGTCCTCACCGATGTTGAACGTCGTGACGAAGTCCCAGCCTTCGTAGATTGGATCCAGTTCGAGTTCCTTGATGAGGGCTTGGTCGAGGGTAACGGTCCGCGAACCGAAGGCATTGGTGACATCCTTGCGGAATACCGCAGCCGAAAGGAGTCCTCCCGATTTCGTGTAGTACTCCAGGGAGACATCGTAGTTGTTCGCATGCCACGGCCTCAGGTTGGAGTTCCGGCCGTTGATTCTTCCGACTCCGGTGTCCGCGTTTTCATTTACATCCATTCGGGCGACAATCTGGGTGAAATCCGGCCGCCCCATCGTTCGTCCGTAGCCAAGGCGAAGGAGCAGGTTGTCCCGCAGATGGATGGTCGCGTTAAGGCTGGGGAAGTAGTCGTCATAGTGGCCCGTCGAACGCTGGCCACGTTCTACGTACTCCAGCTTGGCCCGCTCCAAAGGATCATTGGTGATCGGGATGAGGGCGCCGCCGGGCGTCCGGAGAAGTTCTCCCGACGCATCGCGCTGGTAGATGGCGAGCCGGTCTCTCAATTGGCCCGTTCCCTCGAACTCGGTCTTTTCGAAACGAACCCCGCCTAGCAAAAGCACCCGGTTCTGGAAAAGTCTGATCTCTCCCTGAAGGTACGCGGCGGTGATGGACTCCGATGTCCGATCTGAACCGCTCACCTTGCTTCGATACGACCCGGGTTGTTGCAGCACGAAATAGTGCGGGCGCTCCAGGTAGAGCGCGTACAACGCCCGTGAATCCGGCCAATTGATGTCGAGCGGCGTGTTGAACTTGGCGTCGATCCCCCGATTGATTGGGTCCGTGAAGGGTGCGGCATTGTCATCGGCCGTTCCGGCCACCCCATCTGCCCCGACGAAATTCCAAGTATCCGTCCAGGTCCGGCGATCGCGCGTCTGCTCCTGGTAGGAGCCACCAAACTGGATCGCGCCGCTGTGGCCCTTCCAGAAGAACTCGCGGCGAATGTTGATACTGAGCTGATCAATCAGGTCGGTGACGTCCCGCTGATTCGAGCTCACGCTCATGATCTGGTAGTTTGAAAGGTTCTTCCAATCCACTGCCTGGCCGCTCCCGTTCCGTAACTGAATTTCCGGCATATTGGCGCCGTTGATATTCTGGTACGTAAGCGTCGGGGAAAGGCTCGGGATGAGCCTCGTGGTGGCACCGCGGAAAAAGCCCCACTGGAGATCGGGATAGGTCAGCGTCGACTCGCTCGTGGACGCCGAGACATCCGCCCGCCAGTGATCCTTCTGGAACTTGGCCGAGAAAGTGAATTGCTGGGTGTCGATCACCTTACCGGTCCAGATCTGCTGGTGAACGATGCTGCCGGCGTTGTTGCGACCTTGGGTGTGATTGGCGTCATGGGAAACCGGATTGTTGCCGGTGTTGAACGTCATCCGGTTCGGCGCGGTGAACAGGTCAAAGGTTCCGATTCGCGCCCCAAAGCTCAGCGTGAGCGACTCCCACGGACGCCAATCGATGTTCGCGGAGTGAGCCCCTCGACGCGTCTGCCGCGAATCCTCGGTGGTGCGAATCGTGCGCAGGTAGGGTGCGGTCTCGCTACCACCCTGGGCGGGCGCAAACTCCCAGGTGTTGACCGGCCCGAGCAGCTTACCGAACTGGTCCGACAGCATTGAGCTGATAGTGAAGCCGAAGTTCTCCGAGACCGGGTTCACATAGGTGAAGTCGTAACCCGGACGCAGTTTCCGGGTCTCTGGCGTACCCGGACCCGGCGACTTGCTCCATGAATGGTCGTCCCCCGTGAACTGCACCGTACCCCGAACGGTCAGCTGCGGTTTGCTGCGTTCGAAGGCACTTTTCATGATCAGGTTGATGCTGCCGCCCAGAAAATTGGCCGGCATGCTGGGTATGGGTGACTTGATCACCTCGATCCGGGACACGTTGCTGATCGAGTTCTGTTCGAAATAGCCTTCCACGCGGTTCGCCGCCGGCGACGCATTCGGGGTGGACATGCCACCCACAGTAATGGGCGTGTAGATGCCATCGAATCCACGCATCGATATTTCGGCGACATCGCCCGCCGCGTCGATCGTCGCCAATCCCGGGATCCGCTTGAGAAACTCACCCAGGTTGCCTTCGCTCACGTCGCCGAACGCGTCGGCGGCGATCACATTCTTGATGTTGGGAGCGTGTCGCTGCTCATTGATCGCCAGAAGATTGGCGTCCATCTCACGGCTGGCCGTGACGCTAATGGGTGTGAGGACGACCACCTCGCCCGGCCGGTCGCCTGCCTTTTGCAGCGAGACATCACAACGCGTGCGCTGCCCCCCCGTCACATTCACAGTGACTTTCTCTGCCGCGAGTCCTGGATAGGTGATCACGATCGATGCCGGCCCCGGATCGATACTACCGAGGTAATAGTGCCCGGTGGCGTCCGTGAGCACAGACTGCTCGGTGCCCTCAAGGCTGACACGGGCGCCCAACACATAATCGCCAGTTGCCGGATTAAGCACCCGGCCCTCGATGGCGCCAGTTAACGCCTGTGCGGCGAGTGTTTGGGCAAAAAGAATCGCACAAACAATGGCGATCATCATCGGTGAATGCTGCGGGCTGGCCTTGGCGAAGGGCCGATGAATGCTTATGGAGCAGGATCCGGTTTTGGGGTTGTTCATAATGGGCGTGTTGCTGGTGCCGTCAGGGGATTATGTGGCATCGACCGCATTGAACCAAAGGTGTAGTCCGCGCTCCGCCAACTCGCTTGTTCTGGTCCCCTACGGTAACCAGATAACCTCCGAGGAGGGTCTCGTGCTTTTCGTGCCAACGGTTCGAGGCGAAACATTGAGCCCGGAGAATCGAATGTCCGGCGCCGGTCGGAGACGCGGCGCTACTGGACTAGGCGGTGAAATGGTGATGGTGATTGGCGTCTCTTCACCGTCGACCGATTCACCGACCACCATTTCACTTGAACCCCTCCCCCTCCGCCCGCCGGTATGAAACTCGAGTTTCCTACCAGTCAGCGGGAGCCGAGCCTCCTTCGCGTCCAGTTCGCGGATGACGCCGGAACCCAAGCCCGCTCGGAGATCGAGCCCCACCTCGCGACTCCAATCGTTATCAGCAGGGAATCGATTGCGAGGGCAGGGTCCTGTGCTGAACCATCTGTGCCCATCAGTGACATCGGTGGCCTCCTGCCGCCCAGACTGAGCGAGGCTCGCCACTGATTTCACTGGATTCGTCAGCCCTGCGAATTCGTTCTGCCGGCTGGCGTACTCAGCATGAATCAGCGAAGTTTGGTTTGGTAATCAGCGTTCCCCGCCCCCTCAGGTTTCAAGAGGATTTTGGAGCGCGCCGCTCCCTGTTGACCTTGGACCGGCGGAATTCTTCCATTGGCGCATGTCGTCCCCCAATTCCAATCGACCGTTACTCGAGACCGCCTTCGTTGCATGCCGGACACCCCCCCGGGGACTGCGCTCGGCACTGCTAATCCGGGTTCCCGCAGCCCTTCTTGCGAGCGTCTGTGGATGCGCGCTGCCCGGCGTTGCCGCGGAACGCCTCGTCAACGTGACTGCCAGCAAGGAAACCACGCCGGTGGAAAGCACGCGGGATGCCGCCGATGATCCCGCCCTTTGGATTCACCCGACGGATGTCACCCAGAGCACGGTGATTGGAACGGACAAGAAGGCCGCACTGGAGGTTTACCGGATCACGGATGGCGTGAGAATCCACCGGCTGCCGGTGCCGACGGGCAATGTGGACCTTCGCTACAACTTTCCCCTCTCAGGCAGGTACAGCACAGGCCAGTCCCACACGACGGTTGCCCTGGTCTGCGCCTTCAAGAAGCGGGGGACGGCCGAGGAAGCGCCGGGCACACTGGGCGTCTGGAAGGTCAACCCGTATTCGAATCCGGCCGGTGCGCTCGAGAACGTGGAGGTTTCCACCGGCGTGCAGGCCGGCCCTGGCGGCACGTCGATGTACGTCAGTCCCGTCACGAACAAGTTCTACGTCTTCCAGAATGGTGGGGGAAAGCTCGTGCAGTCGGAACTGATCGAGTCGACTGATGAACCCGGCCGGGTGACGGCCCGGATGGTCCGCACCATTCCGTTTGCCACCGGCACGACGGAAAGTGTCGGCGCCGATGACGGGCTCGGCTACGTCTATGCGAGTGATGAGGAGCGGCACATGGTCCACCGGTTCGATGCCGAGCCGGGTGGCAGCACGAAGGGAGTCACTGTCGGAACGGACGTCCTGCAGTCCGACACCGAGGGCATCACCATCTATTATGCCGGGAAGAACGACGGTTACCTGATCATCTCCAACCAGGGATCGAACAATTACGCGGTCTTCCGCCGCCAACCTCCGGCCGGCGGCGGACCCAACGAGTTCCTCGGAAAATTCGCCGTGGTCGATGGCGAGGTTGACGGCACCTCGAGCACCGACGGGATCGACGTATCCAATTTCCCAGTCGGCCGGGCGGGTGATTTTCCCCAGGGGCTCTTTCTCGTGCAGGATGGCCGCAATCCCGGTGCCACCCAGAACTTCAAGCTCGTGCCCTGGGAACGGATCGCGAAGCCCCTCGAGCTGAAGATCGACACGATGTGGGATCCGCGCCGGGTGGGGATCCGCGCCGCCGCCGTTCCCTGAGTCTCCAGCCGCTCCCTCAACGATTGGTCAGGTCAGATAGACCTGACCTACCCCGAACCGATGCACGCTGGCAGCAGCGTCATTCGTGATGAAAATGCTCGAGCCAGCGTTTTGTGCCGATCGACACAGAACGCTGGCTCGGCTCTCCCCGGCGGTTGCGGGACGGGTTCATGACGACCGTGCGGAGGGTTCCACGGGTTCAACCGGCGATGCATGAAAATCGTCGCGAATGAGCCAAAATCAGATCGATATAGGCCCACCATTCTTCCAACCCGCAGATTTCATGAACAGACCTACACTCTTGCTCCCGCGATTGATCCTGACCGCCGCGATCCTCCTTTCCGCGGCAACGGCAACAACCTTTTCCGCCCCGGCTCCAAGGCAAGCCGGGCAACCGCGGGGTGATCGACCCGAGATCCCCGACGTCGCACGGAAGGATGCCATTTGCTTTGCCTACTACACGGTGAACCGGGGCGTGCTCAAGCTGACCGCCCAGTTGTATCCGCTGAAGCCGGGCGAGACCCGGGCGGCGAGCCTCCAAGTCCAGGAGGGCTCGTCCTGGAGGACGCTGGCCCGGACCAATGTCACGGAGGATCCGTACAAGAACTACCGGGAGGATCTGACCTGGACCGCGCATTTTCGAGTCACGCCCTGGGATGAAACCCGCGCGGTGCGTTACCGGGTCGTGGCGCTGGATGGTGTCGCCACCTACGAGGGGCTCATCCGGGCAAATCCCATTGGCCGCCGCGAGATCGTGGTCGCGGCGTTCACCGGCAATTCCAACAAGGATCGCCGGCTGAAGCCGGAGATGATCGCGAACCTGAAGGCCCAGGATCCCGACCTGCTGTTCTTTTCCGGCGACCAGTCCTACGATCACGAGGATCATCTCGGCGCCTGGCTGCTCTTCGGTCGCCAGTTCGGCGAGATCATCCGCGACCGACCGATGATCAGCATCCCCGATGATCACGATGTCGGGCATGGCAACATCTGGGGTGCCGAGGGCAAGGTCTCCAGCAGTCCGGCGGGCAACGATGGCGGCTACTTCATGCCCGTTGAATATGTGAAGGCGGTCGAACGTGCCCAGAGCTGGCATCTGCCGGATCCCGTCGATCCCCGCCCGATCCAGCGCGGGATCGGCGTTTACTTCACGGCCCTGGAATGGGGCGGCGTCAGCTTCGCCATCGTCGAGGACCGCAAGTTCAAGTCCCCGCCCGTGCTGGTGCGGATTGTGGAGCGCAAGCTCGGCCCGAGGGCCGATCACCTTGCCGTTGCCGATTATGACCCCAAGGAACTCGACGTCCGCGGAGCCCAGCTGCTCGGCGAACGACAGGAGCAGTTTCTCGAGCAATGGGGCCAGGACTGGACCGGCGCAGAGTTCAAGTCCGTGTTGTCCCAGACGATTTTCAGCTATGCCACCAACATCTCGCGCGGCGACCGCGTCCTGGCCGATCTCGATTCCAACGGCTGGCCACAGTCGGGCCGCAATCGCGCCGTGGATCTGATGCGCCGCTGTTTCGCACTGCACATCAGCGGCGACCAGCATCTCGCCGCAGTCGTGCAGTACGGGCTCGAGGACTGGCGCGACGCGGGCTTCGCATTCTGCGTTCCCTCGATCGTGAACTTCTATCCCCGCGAGTGGCAACCGCTGGGACCGGCCGTAAATCCCATCAAGGGCCCGCTCCCCCACCTTGGCGACTATACCGAGGGCTTTGGCAACAAGCTCACGATGTTTGCCTATGCCAATCCCAGGACCTTCCCGGCGCCGGCGAACGATCTGGCCGCCAGCGCATCCGGCTACGGGCTCGTTCGCTTCGACAAGGCCACGCGGAAGATCACGATCGAATGCTGGCCCCGGGGGGTCGATGCGACACAGCCCGACGCGAGGCAATATGCCGGCTGGCCGATCACGATTTCCCAGGAGGATAATTACGGCCGGGCAGCCGCCGCGTGGCTCCCCCGGGTGCAATGCAACCTCGAGGATCCCGTGATCCAGGTCGTGGATGAAGCCGGCGGCGACGTCGTCTATACCCTTCGGATCAATGGCCGGGAATTCAGTCCAAAGGTCTTCCACGACGGCACGTATACTCTCCGGATCGGCGAAGGCGCGCAGCGCCGGGAACTCAAGGGAATCCGCTCCCGGCCGACCAAGGATGCCGCAACGCTGGAAATCGTTCTCTGATAAACCACAGCCACTGTCCGCAACGCCGGACTCGTAGGGGCGCAGTCTTGCTGCGCCCGCAAGACAACTCAATTGTGCAGGCAGGCACAGTCCTTCGGCTCCGCCCCCGACTCTGAGCCTTCGGCAGGCCCAGGGTTTTCAACGGGTCGAATGGGCAAGACTGCCCCCTGCGGCCAGACTTTCCGCCAGATCTACCCAGCCCAACCAACCACCATCATGCGCTCCATCTACACCCGATTGACCGGCACTTGGAATCCCAGGCAGGGCGCAGCAAGACTGCGCCCGTACGCGCTGGCTGTCCTCTCTCTTCTCCTCGCCCCCATCGCCGTCACTGCCGCCGCCGAAGACGATTGGAGTGAGGCCGAGCGGATCGTCCGTTCGATCGAGCGGACGGAATTTCCCAATCGGGTCTTCGATGTGCGCGCGCATGGTGCGAAACCTGATGACGCCATCGATGATCGACCCGCGATCCTGGCGGCCATCCGCGCCTGCCATGTCGCCGGCGGTGGCCGGGTGCTGCTACCGGCGGGCGTGCTGCTCTCGAATGGGCCGCTGCATCTGCAAAGCCATGTCGAACTGCATCTGGAACAGGGCAGCACGCTGCGGTTCAGCGCCCGACCCGAGGATTTCCTGCCGGTCGTGCTGACCCGCTGGGAAGGCACCGAGTGCTTCAACTACTCGCCGTTCATCTATGCGCGGAATGTCAGCAATGTGGCCATCACCGGCACCGGCACGATCGATGGAAATTCCGGAAGGACCTTTGCGCAGTGGAAGCCGCAACAGGGCCCGGATCAGCTGCGGATCCGCGAAATGGGCGCAGCCGGCGTGCCGCTGCCCGAACGGGTCTTCGGCGCAGGACATTGGTTGCGGCCCGGCCTGATCCAGTTCTTCGCCTGCAACCGCGTCCTCGTGGAGGGCGTGACCATCCTCGACGCGCCGTTCTGGGTCATCCATCCCGTGTTCTGCCGCGACGTGATCGTCCGGGGCGTGACGGTCGACAGCCGCAATCCGAACAACGACGGCGTGGATCCCGAATCGTCCATCAACGTGCTGATCGAGGACTGCACGTTCCGGACGGGCGACGACTCCGTCGCGATCAAGTCCGGCCGCGATCAGGACGCCTGGCAGGCGGGCGTGCCGACGGAGAACATCGTCGTGCGGCGCTGCGTGATGGATTCAAAGGCCAACGGGCTCTGCATCGGCAGCGAGATGTCCGGCGGCGTGCGCAATGTGTTCCTGGAAGACTGCGAGGTCGGCGAGGTGATGGCGGCGCTGTGCTTCAAGTCGAACCTCGATCGCGGCGGCGAGGTCAGCCACGTGCGGGTGCGCAACATCCAGGTGCGGAAGGCGACCCGGAACCTGCTCGAGTTCACGACGGCCTACCATGGCTATCGCGGCGGAAATTTTCCGCCGGTTTTCCGCGACTTCCGCATCAGCGATCTCACGTGCGCGCAGGTCGATGGCACGGCGATCTTTGCCGTCGGCACGGGCGCGGCTCCGATTGAGAACGTGACCGTGCGGGACGTCACGGTCGACCAGGCCGTCAAGGCGTCCAAGATCGAGCACGTGCGGGAGTTCCGGCTGGAGGGAGTCACCATTGCCGGTAAGCCATTGACCGGCCCGTGAGCGGGCGGGCGACGTCGTGTTGATCGCGGAATTTGGGTTGATTCGCTCCGTCTCGCGCCTCACTTTGCGGCCCCTTCGCTGGACGCTTAGCTCAGTTGGTTAGAGCACTAGTATCACACACTAGGGGTCCCCGGTTCGAGTCCGGGAGCGTCCACCAGCCTTCGCGCAACCTGGCCGGTCGCGGCTACGGATGGCACCGGTTCAACGTCAATGCGGCCTCCCGCCGCTTGCCGGATGCGAGGTTCCCAGCCGATCCCCCATCCTGGCGTAAACTTCGACGTGCTGGGTAGCCTGTTCGACGATGTCTTCATCGAACCGAATTCGGCCGCGCTGGAAGACCGTCACGACGCAGGATCCGCCGAAGGCAAACAACCCCTTCTCCGCCCCTTTTTCCACCGGCCGGCCCGGGACAAAGCTCTGCTGGATGCTGCCCACATTCGTTGCCCCCACCTCCACCATCGCGACCGTCCCAAACTGCGGCGATTCAATCAGGGTGACCTCCCGCTTGTTCGCGACGAGATAACGCAGGTTATGGCGGAGCGCGACCGGGCTCACCGAATACAGCCAGCCGTCAATTCTTCGTGACTCCCCTGGAATCCCGGCAACCGGGAAATGAAACCGGTGGTAATCGACGGGGCAGAGCCGCGAAATCAGCAGGGCGCCGCCGGCGAATTTTTCCGCCAAGCCGGCATCCGCGAACAACTCGGCAAGCGTGAAGGTCGCGCCTTTCACGTAGAAACCGGCCGAGGCAGCGACATCGCCGAACGCCAGATGCCGCCCGTCGGCCGGGAACACCGCCACGTCCTCCCCGGCGGCGATCGGCCGCGCCTCCGGCTTCAATGCCCGGTAGAAAAACTCGTTGAACGTCTTATAGTCGAAGGCCGACTTCGCGAACTCGTCGACATTGATATCGTAGGCCGAGATGAATGGGAGGATCCGGAGCGCACTCTCCTTCTTGTTCATCTTGCGGCCATACCACTGCGAAAAAATCGCCCGGCGCGCGATCAGCCACACGAAGAAGCGCCCCGCCGGATTCTCATACGCGAAGCGCAGCCAGCCTTCGCCGAAGACCTTCTCGGATTCAATCCGCCGCTTGTATCGATCGTAATAACGGATGGGTGCAGCCGCCATGGCACGCCAATCAAGCGCAGCCCACCCCGTTCCTCAACGCCCATTTCTGCAGATCCGACGCCCACGACCGCATCGTCCGCAAAACCTCCGGAGCTTGCCAGCCCCCTCCTTCTCCCCCGGACTATCCCGACCGCTGAATCCCCAACGCTCGCACCCCATGAGAACTACCCCCGAAACTTCCCCCGGCCCAATCGACTCCGCGTCGAGCCGCCGCGACTTCCTCAAAGCAACCTTGCTCACGGCCGGCACGGCTGTGGCGGCTCCATCGCTGGCTCGCGCCGAATCCGCGGCGGGCCCGGCCTCGAAGTTTCCGTCCAAGCAGCAGCCCGACGAGTGGCGGAACCGGCAGCCGGGCATGGCCTATCGGCGGCTGGGCCGGACCGGGTTCATGGTTTCAGAAATGGTGCTCGGCGGAAGCGGTCCGCTCAACAACCCGGAACGCGCCGCCGAGCAGATGGAGGCCATCGAACGCGGCGTGAATTACCTCGATTCCAGCTCCCGTTATCACCGGGGACGAAGCGAGGAGGGCTGGGGTACGCTGCTCAGCCGGCCCGGAATGCGGGATCGGGTCTTTGTCGCCACCAAGCTCGCGGAATATCACGTGCTGATGGAGCGGCTCACCAAGGAGATTTTCGAGGGGCTGCCGGCGGACAAGCAGCGCGCGCTTCAGGAAACGGCCGAGGCGATGATCGAGGAGCGGCAGGTGCGGAAGCCGGGCTATCTTTTCCATTTCTTCGCCAGTCATGGCAACGACCTGCCCGGAGCCTATCTCTCCTACGTCATCCGGCGCGAATACGGGTTTCAGCGGAAATGGAGGAAAATCTTCGAGGATGAGATGACGCGGGCGCTGGAGGGCTCGCTCCGCCGCTTGAAGACTGACCACGTGGATGTCCTCCACTTTCCCCATGGAATCCGGCTGCCGGAGGAACTCGAGGACGAGATCCACGTCGAGCTGGCGGCGAAGTTCAAGCAGCAGGGAAAAATCCGGGCGAACGGGTTCTCCTGCCACACCGACCAGAACCGGACGCTGACCCGCGCCGCCGAACTGGGTCACATCGACATGGCCATGGTCGCCTACAACATCGCGAACCAGGGCAGCCTCGAGCCGGCGATTCAGAAAGCCGCTCGCGCTGGAATGGGCATCATCGCGATGAAGGCGGCGGCGGCGATCAACCCGATTTCGGAATCGTTGAAGCCTGTTCCCGAGTGGCGGATCGCAAAGCTCAACCACACGCTTCCCGGCGACATGCCGCTGATCCAGAAAGCCTACCTTTGGGCCCTGCAGAATCCGTATATCTCCGCCGTGATCTCGGAGATCCCGTTCAAGGAAGCCATCGCGGAAAACCTCAGCGTCGTCGGACGGAAGGTCGAGCTGGCGCTGGTGTAGCAGCCCGTCGGACTTGCAGTCGAGCGCAGCAGGCTTTCATGCCATTTTTCCGGCAACTTGGCGGGCCTTGCTGACGGGCTGCTAGTTTCCGCGCTACGCGCGGGTTTGCGAAGGATGGTTTGTAACAGGTCTTGAACGGGCAGTGATCGCCCGCCTGGTCCAGCGGCCCAGGAACATGGTTACGAATAGCTGGCCAAGTCCCGGACCACGGGCTATCGGACCGCGCGGCGGTCGCGCCGCCAGCGGCGCCAGCCCACTCCGGCGATGCTCAGGCCCACGAAGATCAGCCCGTACGTGGACGGTTCGGGCGCCGGCGTGATCTGCCGATCGAACGATTGCCACACCGTGTCGTTGTTGGACCAGTCGGTGAAGGTCACGTCATCCATCGGGGCGGTGCCTCTCGTATCCTGCGCAGCGTCGCCTCCGCTCCAAGTCCAGCTGTCCGTGAAAAAATAATCCACTGCGTCGACCCAGTTGTTGATCGTGAGGGTGTAGCCGTTGAGATTGATGTTCGAGACGTTCAGCGTCGTCGCGGTGGAGAGGCCAAAGTCGAGAATGGAGTCGCCCGTCAGGTTGAGCGTGCCAAGGGTGTTGGCGAAGGCACCGAGGTTCAGCGTGCCGTCCAGGTTGATCGTGAGCGCAGAGTTGCTGAGGATTCCGCCGAGCGTGAGGCTGTCGGTGATGCTCAGGGTTCCGGCGCCGCTGATGCTGCCGTCGAAGATGCTCGAGCCGAGGAGCGTAAGATCCCCGCCGTTCATCAGCAGGGTGCCGGAACCCGACAACCCGGTGAACGTCTCGGTCCTGCCGTTGAGATCCAAATTCGCGCCCGTCCCAATGCTGACGGAAGCTGAATTCGGAATGACATTGTTGGCACCGAGCCGCAGCGTGCCGCCATTCACCGCGATATTGCCGGAAAACGTGTTGGCGCCGGACATCAGGAGGGTCCCGCTGCCGTCCTTGGTGAGCCCGCCCGTGCCGGAGATGACGCCGGTCTGGTTGATGTTGCCGTTCCCCCCTGCCGTGAGCGTGTTGCCCCCGAGGGCGATGTTGCCCGAGAGCGTAAGCGTGCCGGCATCGGACTGGACCCGGCTGTTGCCACCGACGGAAATATTGCCAGAGAGCGTGTTGTTGCCGGCGAAGTTCTCGATGGCGCCGTTGCCGGAGGTGCCGGTGCCATTGATCGTCACGGCGTTCGCAAGGCTGATGCCGCCTTGCAGCTGGAGGTTACCGGCACTGCTGATGTTGACCGTGCCGCTGCCGAGCACGGTGTTGGAGCCGCTGACATTGAGCGTGCCGCTCGTGACATTGGTCGTGCCGCTGAAGCCGCTGCCGCTGCCGGTGAGGTAGACCTTTCCGGTGCCCGCGACGTTGAGGCTGCTGGCGGCAGAACCCGTCAGGATGCCGGCGTAATTCGAATTCGTGTTGTTCGGCCCATTGAGTGTGAGCGAACCGGCGCCGAGCGCGACGGTGGACGTGCTGCTGGTGCTCGCGAGCTGGCCGAGGGTCTCGGTCCGGCCATTGAGGTTCAGCGTCCCCGTGCCGTTGAGCGTGACGGTGGCGGCGTCGGCGATTTGATTGTTGGCGTTCAGCTGCACGGTGCCGGCGTTGACCGTGAGGTTGCCGGCGACCGCGTTGACGCCCTCGTTCTTGGCCAGGACGAGCGTGCCGGAATTAACCGTGGTGGTGCCGGTGTAGGTGTTGGCGTTGCTGGTGCCGTTGAAGGTGACCGTGCCGGTGCCATTGAGGGTGACGTTGCCCGTGCCGGTCGTGATTCGGGCCACCGCGAGATTGCCCGCGCCCGCAAATGTGGTGTCGGTGCTGCTGCCGGTGAGGTTGCCCGTAAGGTTGAGGGTCGTCCCCGCGTCGGCGGCAATGGTGGTCGCGCCGGTCTCGGTGATGGTGCCGGAGAGCGTGCTGGTGCCGCTGATGTTCCGGATCGCGCCATTGCCGCCGACGCCCGTGCCGCTGACCGAAATGGCGTTGGCCGGGCTGATCCCGCCGGAAAGCTCGAGGGTTGCGCCACCGGCGATCGTGGCCGCGCCCGTGCCGAGGGCGTTGGTGTGGCCGGCCTGCACTACGCCATTGTTCACGTAGAGCCCGCCGGAGAAGGTGTTGTTGCCGGTGAGGATCAGCTTGCCCGCGCCATTGCCGTCCTTGATGAGATTACTGGTCCCGGTGACGACCGAGCTGATGGTGAGATTGCCGGCGCCGGTGATGTCGGCGACGGTGTTGTTGCTGAGCGAGAGCCGCTGAACAGCGATGGTCTGGTTGTTCGCGCTCTGCTGCTGAATGTAGGGCACGGTGCCCGCGAGCGTCAGGGTTCGAGTGGTGCTGCCGCTGCCGGTGAGACTGTAATTGACGGTCGCCCCCGTGCCGAACCGGATGCCGGCGATGGTGTCATCCGCGGTCATGTTGGCGTTGGTGCGGCCGATACCGAGATCGTCGAAGAGCGCCACCTGCGTGGAGGAAGGTTCCCCTGAGGGAGTCCAGTTGCTGTTCGTGCTCCAGGTTGAACTGCTGCTGCCGTCCCATTCTTTTTCGGTGACCGTGATAGGGGTCAGGAGATAGGCGTTGCCGTAAATGCCGCCCATGGCGGTGGTGGAACCGGCTTCCTGTGCGACACCATAGCCGGAGATGTAGATCGTGCTGACATCCTGGCTGGCCACCGTGGTCGCGAACTGGTCGAGTCCCGATTCCCAGTTGTTCACGACCATGACGCCGCTGGCGGGAGCGACGTAGGTGCCGAAGACGAAGGTGTTGGCGCCGCTGGTGGAGCCGAAGTCGAGCGTGGCGCCATCATTGGCGGTCAGGGTACCGATCTTCTCGGAGAAGCCGGCGAGGTTGAGCGTGCCGGAGGAACCGAGATTGACCGCGCTGGTGTCGGCGAGACGGTTGCTGGCGCCGAGTTGCACAGTACCGCCAGTGATGGTGGTGGTGCCGGTGTAGGTGTTGGCGCCGCCGAGGGTAAGCGTGCCGGTGCCCGTCTTCGTCAGGCTGCCCGCACCGGTGCCACCATTGGCGATGACGCCGTTGATCGCGCTGGTGCCACTGTCGACCTGAACGGTGAGCGTCTGGCCGGTGCTGGTGCTCGAAAGGTTGACCGCACCGGAGTGCGTGGCGCCGGCCATCGTGAGGGTGTTGCTGCCGGTCTGAGTGAGCGTGCCGGAGGTGGTAAGGTTGGAGAGACCGGCGCTGCCGGTGAGGGCGAGAGTGTTGGCGATGGTCGAACCATTGCTCGACGCGAGTGTGCCGCCGGAAAGCGTCACTCCGCCGGAGCCGAGCGCCGTCGCGTGGTTGGCGTTGAGCGTGCCGCTGTTGAGCGTGGTACCGCCGGAATAGGTGTTGGCGCCGCCGAGGGTGACGATGCCGCTGTCGTTCTTGATGAGCGTCCCGGCGCCGGAGACAACACCGGTGAGGTTCGTGGCTGGGCCGGCGCCGTCGAGCGTGAGGGTGCGGCCGTTGGTGGCGACGGCGCCGCCAAGGTTCAGCACGCCGGTGGAATTGTTGCGGATGTTGATGTCGTTGCTGAGCGCGATGGCGGAGTCGATCGTGTCCGTGGCGGTGCCATGTGTCTGCGTGACTGCGATGCCGGAAAACCCCGGCACGCCCTGGTTGTCGAAAGTGAGCGTGTTGTTGTTGAGCGTGTAGCCGAACGGCGCGTCGAAGGACAGGGAGCGCACATTGCGATTGGCGCCCGTGTCGATCGTCTGGGCGGAATTGACGTGCGTGTTGTCGAACAGGATGTCCGCGCCGGCGTCCGGCACCACCGTGGGATCCCAGTTCGTGTTGGTCGCCCAGAGACCGTCGGTACCCCCGCCCGACCAGAGGCTGGCGGAAAGGGTCGTGACGTTCAGGTTGCGCACGTCGTGGAAATTGGTTGATCCGCCGGTGCCCGCGGAGAAGCCGAACTTCAGCGTGTCTGGCCGGGCATAACCGGAGAGATCCATCTGCAGAACCGTCTGCGGCGACGTGCCCCCTTGCTGGAGGGTCACGGTCAGCTGGTTGGTGGCCGTAATGAGGACCTGGACCGTGTTGGTCTGGGTTGGCCGGGTCGCGGAGTCGATGGACTGCGCCAGCGTGCCAGTGCCGCCCAGATAGGCGTAACCGTCGGTGCCGCTGCCGGGACCGCGCACTGCGATGGAATCGGGGACGAGGCCCGTGGTGCCGTTGTAGCCGCCGATCCGGCCTTCGGAGGCCGAGGAAAAATTGCCGTATTCGTCGAGCGCGACGCCGAGATAGCCTCCAGCGAGTCCGTTGACCCCGGTTTTTTGCGCATAGCCAAGCGAGCCGCCGTTCGCACCCACGCTGAAAGGTACAGCGCCGTCGAAGAGGAAAAAGGTGATGCCGTCCGCGCCAGTGCCACCGTAGGACTCGAAATCGAATTTGGCATAAATCGATGAGCCCGCGGCGACGAATGCCGTATTGTAATAGGCGCTCGTTGCCTGATTGTTGCCCGCCGTGGTCAGGCGCAGCCAGCCGTCGCCGGAGGCATTACCGTTCACAGGATCCGTGCCGATCGTGCCCGAGGTCAGCGTTGGCGTATAGCCCGTGCCGGCAAAAACCCAGCCGGGGGCGGAGGAGTTCATGAATGTCTCCGTCACGACCTGCGAACGCGCGGTCGCCACAGCCAGCACGGCGACAAAGATGGAGGGGAGAATTAGACTGGGGCGCATCGGCTTCGGCACGAACGAATAGCAAATCGACGCGTCGCTCCAGTGAATAAATAGGGTATTAACCCTACGACTCACTAGGTATCCCTCACCTTAGTCACCCCCAAGAGGATGCGTAAGCTCACCTCCGTGGTTGCAAGGGACAGGTTAATTTCGTCAAGCGCGGCTCGAGATGAGGGGTCCGCGCCCCATAGGGACAGGTTAATTGCAGCATGCGCTCAATTTCAGGACGCGCCCGCAAGGGACAGGTCAATTCCGGGCTCAGGCACGCTCGAAAGGGACAGGTCAATTTCGAGTCCACGATTCTGGCCCAGCCATGGCTTGTCTTCCGTCCCAAGATCATGGTCAGTAATGGATTTAACCCTCTATTCATGAGCAAACTCCTCGGTAAGCGTGCGCTCGTCACGGCCGGCGCCCAAGGCATCGGCCTCGCGATCAGCCGCCACCTGCTTCAGGCAGGGTGCGACATTGTCGTCCATTATCGTCACAGTGCCGGCGCTGCTCGCGCGCTGGCCGACGAGGCCAAGAAGCTTGGCCGGAGATGTGCCGCACTCCCCGGCGATCTCACCGAATCGGAGGAATGCGATCGTATTGTCGCCCGTGCGGTCGAATACCTTGGCGGACTGGACGTGCTCGTGAACAACGCCGGTTCCCTGATCGCGCGGAAGTCCTTTCTCGAGGCGGACGATTCCTTCTGGGCGGAGACCATGTCCCTCAACCTGGGCAGCGCGCGTCGCATCAGCCGTGCGGCCACGGCCCATCTCGCCGCCGCGGCCAAGGCGAATGGCGGTGCGAGCATCGTGAATCTCTCCTCCCTCGCCGGCCGAAAGGGCGGCCACCCCGGCTCGCTGGCCTATGCCACTGCCAAGGGTGCCCTGCTCACGTTCACCCGTGCGCTCGCGACCGAACTCGGTCCGCACGGCATTCGCGTGAACGCCCTCGCCCCGGGCCTGATCCTCGGCACGAGTTTTCACAACACCCACACGTCGCCGGAGGCCGCCCGCGCCACCATCGCAGGCATCCCGATCGGCCGCGGCGGAACCGCAGATGACGTGGCGCGCGCCGCCGTCTTCCTCGCCGCCGAATTCGACGGGTTCATCACCGGCGCCACCCTCGACATCAACGGCGGCGTTTACGGCTGCTGAGCGCGCCGGGCCCAGCCTTCCTTACGAGAACGAGAACGACGACATCGTCGCAAGAATGAACGATTCGCATCGATAGCAGCGCACTCTCGAGGTGCACTTCGACCCGAGTGTATTGTTGGAGCCGCGGCGCCCGCGGTGTTCGAGCGAAACGCGGCGAGGGCGCCGCATCCCCCTGAAATAACCGGCTAGCTGCTTCCGCTCGCGGGCGCTCGCAGCTACAATGCTTCCGCAGGAGCTCCGCAGAACCATGACACTCCCTTCCTCGATTATCCGGCTGCCGGAACGCACGGCCGAACTGGCGGCATTGCTGATCGCCTGGAGCGAAATCAATTCCGGCTCGGGCCACCGCGCCGGGCTCGACCGGATGCGGGACGCGCTGCGCGCCGCCTTCAGCCGGATTCCTGGCGCCCAGGTTGCCGACGTGACGCTTGGGAACGACATCGCCCCTGCGCTGCAGATTGCGATGCGTCCATCCGCGCCCACTCAGATCCTCCTCAGCGGCCACTTCGATACCGTCTACCCTCCTGATGACCCATTTCAGCACTGCCGCTGGATTGACGCGATCCGACTGAACGGGCCGGGTGTTGCCGACATGAAGGGCGGGCTCGTTGCGCTGCTTGCCGCCCTCCAGGCATTCGAAGACACGGAGCATGGCGGCAATCTCGGCTGGGAGGTGCTGCTGACTCCGGATGAGGAGACCGGTTCGCGCGCCAGCGCACCTCTCCTGGCCGATGCGGCCCGCCGGGCGCAGTTCGCCCTCGTATTTGAACCCGCCCGTCCGAATGGCGACATCGTGCATTCGCGCAAGGGCACCGGCACCCTCGTCGCCACCTGCCGGGGCCGCGCCGCCCATGCGGCCAAGGTTCCCAACGATGGCCGCAATGCGATCGTCGCGCTCGCGGAGTTTCTGCTTGGCGCCAGCCGAGTCCCGGAGGAGATGCCCGGCGTCCTGCTCAACGTGGGCAACATCCGCGGCGGCAGCCCGGCCACCAACGTCGTTCCGGATTTTGCCGAGGCGGAAATCGATCTGCGCATCACGACGGTTGCTGATCGCGAGCCGCTGCTGGCCCGACTCGAGGCACTCGCCGCCACCATCAACTCCCGCGATGGCTTCAAACTCGAGCTCGCGGGCGGCTTCAATCGGCCACCCAAGGAATGCCACCCCGCCGAGGAGAAAGCGTTTGCCGAATGGCAGCGCGCCGCCGGTGACATCGGGGTCGCGCCCTTCAGCTGGGTGCATGCGGGTGGTGGCTCTGACGGCAATCTACTTTCCGCCGCCGGTCTGCCGAATCTGGACGGTGTCGGCCCCGTCGGTGATCACCTCCACAGCGGCCGCGAAATCGTGGATGTGCCGAGCATTGCCAGCCGCGCCCAAATTGCCGCTCTCTGGCTGTACCGGAAGGCGATCGGCGACGCATCGCCAGGCCGCTGAGTGACAGGTCTGTCCGGATCCATTTCGGACAAATGGCGTATGGCCCTTTGGCACGGAGCAGCTATGCTTACTGGTTGCCCCTCCTGCCGTGCATGTTCTCCGACCCATCCGCGAATCCGATCTGGCCGGGCTGAATGCGCTCGCGCAATCGACCGGTGGCGGATTGACCACGCTGCCGCCGGACGAGTCGTTCCTGGCGGCACGGATTGATGACTCGCTGCACGCTTTCCGGCCCCGAGTGCGGCAGCCGCAGGGTGAATATTATCTGTTCGCGCTCGAGGACACGGTGAACCACGAACTCGTCGGCGTCTCCGGGATTGCGGCGCGCGTGGGCGGATTCGAGCCATGGTACACCTACGAAATCCGGCCCGAACAGCACGCGCATCCGCCACTGGGAATCGTCCGCGAAGTGCCGGTGTTGCACCTGCGCCAGGAGCATCGCGGCCCGTCCGAACTTTGCTCGCTCTTCCTGCGCAGCGATCGCCGCCGAGGGGGAGCAGGCCGGCTGCTCTCGCTTGCCCGGCTGCTCTTCATTGCCGCGCACCGCACCCGCTTCACGCCGACCCTGATCGCCGAGATGCGCGGTTACATCGATCAAACCGGCCGCTCGCCCTTCTGGGAGGCGGTCGGCCGTCACTTCTTCGAGTTCGACTTCTACCGCGCCGACGTGCTGTCCGGGCTGGGCGAGAAGCAGTTCATCGCGGATTTGATGCCGCGGCATCCAATTTACGTGCCCCTCCTGCCGGCTGCGGTTCAGGCCGTGATCGGCCGGGTGCACCATGACACGGAGCCGGCCCTGGCGCTCCTCGAGGCCGAGGGTTTCGTCCGTAGCAACGAAGTGGATATCTTCGACGCGGGTCCGCTCGTGCGAGCGGTCGTCGCGGAAGTCCGCGCAATCCGGGAGGCACGGACGGCAACCCTGCGCAGCGGGGCGGCGGCGGT
Organism: Verrucomicrobiia bacterium; assembly: GCA_011525695.1. Lineage (GTDB taxonomy): Bacteria > Verrucomicrobiota > Verrucomicrobiia > Opitutales > Opitutaceae > ER46. Next base: position 155,635 of record WYBX01000086.1, on the reverse strand, counting down.
GCCGGCGAATGCCAGTCCGCTGCTGCTTGCCAACGGCTCGCTGGATTTTCGCGCCGTGGTCGCCGCTGCGCTCACGCACGAGGACGGCTCGATCTCGCTGAACCGCGAAACCGCCTCAGCGCTGGATCTCGAGCCGGGCAACCCGGTTTGGATGGCACCTCTGCGAGTGATCCCACGACAGCCATGACGACGTTCTCCTCCATCAACCCCGCCACGGGTGAACGCGTCTGGGCGGGTCCCGCCGCAACGGGTGCGGAGGTGGATGCAGCCGTGGTCCGCGCGCGCGATGCCTTTCGGCGCTGGTCAAGTCTCCCGCTGGTCGAACGGGAAGCGCATCTGCGCGGATTCGCCAGGGTGCTCGAGGCGCGGAAACCGGATTTGGCGGAGGCGATTTCGCGGGAGATTGGCAAACCGCGATGGGAGGCGCTGGCCGAGGTGCAGACGATGATGACGAAGGTGGAATTCGCGATCCGCGGCCATGCGCAGCGCAACGCGGAGTTTGCCGGCGGCCCGGCCGTGACCCGTTTCAGGCCGCATGGCGTCTGCGCCGTTTTTGGACCGTTCAACTTTCCCGGTCACCTCCCCAACGGCCACATCGTGCCCGCGCTCCTCGCCGGCAACACCGTCGTGTTCAAGCCAAGCGAATACGCGCCGCTGACCGCCGAACTCACGCTCGCGGCCTGGCGCGAGTCGGGCCTGCCCGCCGGCGTGCTCCAACTCGTGCAGGGCGGGCGCGAAACCGGTGCGGCGCTCGCGACGCACGCGGGAATCGACGGGCTGTTCTTTACCGGCTCGGCGCCCACCGGCCTCTGGCTCGCGCAGCAATTTGCCCGCACCCCCGGGAGGATCCTCGCCCTCGAGCTTGGCGGCAACAACCCGCTCGTCGTCTGGTCCGCCCGCGATCTCGCGGCCGCGGCGCTGCTCGTCATCCAATCGGCCTTCCTCACCGCCGGCCAGCGATGCACCTGCGCCCGCCGGCTGATTGTTCCCGCCGGCGCCGACGGCGACGCCGTGGTCGAGGCAGTCAAGGCATTGATTGGCCGGCTCCGGATCGGCGCGCCCACTGATGTGCCCGAGCCGTTCTGCGGGCCCGTAATCTCGGAACGTGCCGCGCATGCGATCCTCGAGAGCCAGGCAAAGCTCCAGGCAGCCGGCGCGCGAAGCATCATCGCGGCCCGCCATCTCCAGCCGGGCACGGGATTGCTCGCGCCGGGAGTCATCGACGTGACGCCGATGTCCGCGCCATCCCCCGATGAGGAGATTTTCGGCCCGCTGCTCCAGCTGGTGCGGGTGCCGGATTTCGAGGCGGCCATCCGGGCCGCCAATGCGACCCGTTTTGGACTCGCCGCCGGGTTGATCAGCGATGATGGGGCGCGTTACGAACACTTCCGGCGCGACATTCGCGCGGGGATCATCAACTGGAACCAGCCGCTCACCGGGGCGAGCGGCGCCGCGCCGTTCGGGGGGATCGGATTCAGCGGCAACCACCGGCCAAGCGGCCTGTTCGCCGCCGACTATTGCGCATACCCCGTCGCCAGCATCGAGGTACCGGAGCTGAAACTTCCCGGAGCGCTGCCGCCTGGGATCAGCTGAGCGATGAAGGCAGTTGAAATCAATTTCGACGGACTCGTCGGCCCGACGCACAATTACGCCGGACTTTCACTGGGTAATGTCGCCTCGATGGCGCACCGCGGCACTGTGGCGAATCCGCGCGCGGCGGCCTTGCAGGGACTTGCCAAGATGAAGTTCATGGCGGACCTCGGGCTGCCGCAGGCGGTGCTTCCGCCGCACGAGCGACCGTCGATCGCGACGCTGCGGGCCTTTGGTTTCTCGGGCAATGATGCTGCAATCCTTCGCGCCGCAGCCCGGCACGCGCCGGAACTGCTGCGCGCGTGCGCCTCCGCCTCGAGCATGTGGGTCGCCAATGCGGCGACCGTTTCCCCGGCGGTCGACAGCGGCGATGGCCGCGTCCATTTCACGCCCGCCAATCTGAATTCGAAGCTGCACCGGTCGATCGAGCCACCGCAGACCGGCCGGGCCCTGCGGGCGATCTTCTGCGAACCTGAGGCTTTCGTGATCCACGATCCCGTCCCAGCCGGCCAGGGCAACGGCGATGAAGGCGCCGCGAACCACACCCGGTTTGCCCCGGCGCACGGCCGCCGCGGCCTGCAGCTGTTTGTATTCGGCCATGACCACCGCGTGACCGCCCGGTCCGGCTCGCTTCCCCGGCGGTTTCCCTCCCGGCAGGCCTTCGCCGCTTCGGCCGCCGTCGCCCGCGGCCACCTCCTGCCGGACTGCCAGGTGGTGTTTGCCCGGCAGCACCCCGAAGCGATCGATGCGGGGGTGTTTCACAACGACGTGGTATCCGTTGGCAACGAGAACGTGTTCCTCGTCCACGAGCTCGCCTTCGCCGGTCAGCGGTCCCTGCTGCGCGAGCTGCGCCGGCGCTTCGCCGCGCTTCACCGCGGGGCGGAGCTGATTGTCCTGGAGGTGCGCGCGGCCGAGGTGCCGCTGGCAGATGCCGTCCGCTCCTATCTCTTCAACTCGCAATTGGTGACCCTGCCCGCCGGCGGGATGGCGCTGATCGCGCCGATCGAGTGCCGGACGAACCCGCATGTCCGGTGTTTTCTGGAGAACCTGATCGCAAGCGGCCGGACGCCGATCCGCCAGGTGCATTACCTGGATCTACGCCAGTCGATGCGCAATGGCGGCGGCCCCGCCTGCCTGCGGTTGCGGGTCGTGCTGCGCGAAGCCGAACTGGCGCTGATTCCCGCTGGCGTCCGGATGAATGACCGCACGCACCGCCGGCTCGTACGCTGGGTGGAGAGGCACTACCGGGAAAGTCTCCAGCCGGCCGATCTTGCGGATCCGCAGCTGCTCGAGGAATCGCGCCGGGCCCTCGACGAACTGACGCAGCTGCTCGGTCTCGGCAGCATCTATCCTTTTCAGCTGGTGTGAGGATGCTCAGAGGACTTGGACGTCGTAGGGGCGCAGCCTTGCTGCGCCCGCAAGCACCTTGGAATGTTCCCGTTCGATTCGTCCGTTCGACGCGCCCAAGGCCCCGGGTCGAGGGGTTGCGCCCGAACAGGGATTCGCATCATCCTGCTGTGCGCAGCAAGACTGAGCCCTACGCGGGCGTGCCTCAACCTGCCAACGCGGCGGCCGCACCTTTCATTCCGACTACCGCAGCCCTGATCCGCGGCCTTGGCTCCCCCGAATCGGCGATGCGTTGGGCGAGGCGCTCCCGAAGTTCCGCGGTGACGCCCTGTACTGCCGGGCGACCAATGAGGTTCTCCAATTCATAAGGATCCGACTCGAGATCATATAATGCGCGTTCCACATACTCCGGCCATGAAGGAGCCGCACGCGCTGCTCCGGCCGCGGCTTCGGGCGCCGTCACAAAGTATTTCCAGCGTCGCGTACGGAGGGCACGCCCGGCCTGGTCCTCGCTGACTTGTACGAGAACATCGTCCGGCCACGGTGCCGCTGGATCACGCAGGCGCGGCAGCAGCGAATTACCTTGCATCGCCGGCGGCACCTGGAGTCCAGCTGCATCCAGCAGCGTCGGGGGGAGGTCGACGAGACTGACCAGTTCATCCCGCGCGCCGCCGCCCATGAATCCGGGTCCATGCAACATCGTTGGCACCCGGACGGAGCTTTCGTGCGGCGAGCGCTTGTACTCCGCGTTTCGCGTCTTGAAGTGGCAGCCGTGGTCAGACGTGAAGAGAAGGATGGTATTCTCAAACAATCGCTGCTCCATGAGTGCATGGCAGATCCGGCCCAACGCCTCGTCGAGCCGGCGGACCATGCCACAATAGCCCGGGTAATGCTGGCGTGCGCTGCCCCCGAGCGCAGCGAGATCGGGCGGGAGCCAGCGGTCGGCGTAGCGGGCAGCGTATCCATCCGGTGCGGGAAAATCGTCGCGGCTGTTCTGCTGATGCGGCTCGAGGAACGACAGGAAGAGAAAGAACGGCGCCCTGCCGGGCGTGGTGATGAAGCGGATGGCGGCATCCGCCAGCGCATCGACCCGGTAGCCCGGCAGCCGGTGCTCGGTGTCCTGCTCGTCGAACAAACGGCAGTCATAGGCGTCGGATACCAGCTCGAGCACGTTGGCCGCCAGCCAGTGCCGATAGCCGCCACGGCGGGCCACCGGCACGGCCCCGCGCTGCTCGCGCGGCGCGAGGTGCCATTTGCCGATATAGGCAGTCTGGTAACCCGCCGCCCCGAATTCGTGTGCAAGCGTAGGGGAACCCAACGGCAACGGGGTGTCGTTGCGAAACACTCCCAGCTGTGTCGGATAACGACCCGTCTGCATGGCGGCTCGGGCGGGAACACACAGCGGCTGGCAGGTGAAACTTTGCCGCAAATGCGTTCCCGCTCCCGCCAGCCGGTCGAAATTCGGCATCAAACTCAGCGGGTTGCCATGCAATCCCGAGCAGTCCCAACGTTGCTGATCCGTGAAGAAGACCAGGACGTTGGGTTTTGGAGTGTTGGATGAACTCGTAGCAAGCATGAACGATCCGGATCAATGATGGCACACGTTCGGAGGCAGCTCGGAGCCGCGCCGCCCGGTCTCCGATGGGAAACGCCGCTGCCAGAGAGGCGGTCCCTCATCCTTGGTACATGAAATCTCCGGGTTAGAACGAAAATGTATTCGTGAGGATGAAGCTGCGCGGCTCCGGCACCGCGTACACGGTGGTGTAGCCACCAATGGTGTTGGCGCGCTCTTCAAGCCGGTCGCGCTGATCGAAGATGTTCCGGATGTTGAGCTGGGCACTCCAGGTAACCTTCCGGCCCAATCGGCGGCTGTAGCCCAGGAACAACTCGGTTTCGGACAGGACCTTTCCCTTGATCGGCGCCTCGCGCGCCGGCACCAGCAGCTCCGACGGGGAGCCAGGAAGCGGGAATTCATTGGGCACCATCGAGGCAAGGTAGCCGAGCACCTGCGGCGAGCGGTACCGATAGCCTCCGCCGACGAATCCGCCGCGCAGCCGTCCTTCCGTGAAGGCATAGCGGGTCACGAGATTGATCCGCCAGTCGCGGCCGTTCTCGACCCGCTGGCCGTCCGCCTGCTTCATCTGGTTCAGGGTCTGGATGATTGCGAGGTAGCGTGAACCGATCGTCGTGTTGGTGCTGTCCGGCCCCATCAGGTCGGCGTTGGCCGCCCAGATCGACGACCGTTGCTCGATGAAGTTCACCCATGGCCGGCCGATGTCGGAGGCGGTCGCATCCGATCTCGCACCGCTCAACGTAAGCCGCCAGTTCGGGGTGGGATTTGCAACGAGTTCGAATTCGTGGCCCTTCGACACGAGGCTACCCATGAGCCCGCTGAGCGTGTAGGTCCCCAGTTCGGGATCGTAGAACTGCGGGCGGGGGACATTGACCGTGCCGTCTTCCGTGCGATCGATCAGCGTGTTCTCGATGTTCTGCACGACCGGGATGATGGCATTGCGGTAGCTCTCCACGCTCGCAGGGCCGGAGGTGTTCTCATACTGGTTGATCCGGACCGAGATTCGGTCGCCCCAGAGCCGGACCATGATCCCGTAGTCCTTGCCGTCACCGGTGGCTCCGGGGATCTGCGAACCGTCGTCGGGATTCAGCAGCGCCGTGGGCGGGTTCCAGGTGCTCGACTGGTTGTAGAAGACGGAGAGCCACGGCAGCACATGAAGGACGGCGCCCTGAGTGCTCGTCGACCCCTGCGCATAGACCGACCAGTCCGTCGGGGGATCGAGATCCCAGATCGATTCGAAGGCGGATTGGGCCGTCGCCGTCTTGCGCTTCGTGACATAGGTGGCCTGGCGGATCCGGTCCCAGCGCCAGCCCAGGCTGGTGACGAGACGGTTCTTGAACAGGAAGCTCTGCAATGCGAGCACCCGCCCCTCGGCGAGGTTGTTGACCATGTTGGCCGAACCCGTGCCGCCATAGGGATTCTTGTAGCCCGCGACGTAGGTGCCGCCATCGGGCAGCGGGTAGGTGGTCGTGCGAACCGGATCGAAGGGCAGGTCCAGGTAATACGTCCGCCCGGTCGCCGCGTCCGCGGGGTTGGAAAGGTAGTTCCGCAGGGCAAACGTGTTGTAGAGGGGTCCAGCCCAGACGTCGACGATACTGGCGGGATCGACGCCGGCGGGAATCACCCGCGGCACCGATTCCTGCTGCACCCCCATGTTCTCGGAACGCTGATACATGAGCGCGAGGCGGTGGAGACCGAGCCACCGGGCGCGATCGCTGCGCTGGGTGAGATCCAACTCGTAGGACAGCATGGCGCGGGACTCCTCCATGTCGCTGCGGAAGCCGAAGACCCGCGGCTCGCATTCGACATAGTAGCGGCCGAAGTTCGGATTTGGCGTCACGCGATCGGGCAGGAAAAGGTTGGCGTCGGCGCGCACGGCCGAATGAATGCCGCGCAGGAAGTCCGAAATCGGATTGCGCAACTGTTCCCGGTTGTAATCGACCTGGAGATGGAGGGAGCCGGGAAGTCGCTGTTCGATCGAGGCGCCCCAAATCTTGCCGTACATGAGATTGCGGGTGCCGTTGCCGTTGACGCTCACGTCGAACGGCGCGATCGCTTCGTCGTAGGGCAGGCTGTAGATATGCGAGTCGGTGCCGGTCTGGTTCGGGTTGCTCCCCGGGCCAATGGTGTGAACCGAGTACCGCGTGGTGGGGAGGGCGATGTTCGCGGTGTTGGCCGAGCCCCACACGGCATAGGGCGTGCCTGCCGCCGCCGCCCCAAGGACCAGGACCGTCCGCGTCGCGGTGTTGCGCGCAAAGATGCCGTTGTTGGACGCATTGATCACGGTCGGTGAGTCCAGCCCGTTGTTGAAGGCCGGCCGGCCCGCCGCGATCCACGGTGTGACCTGATCGCCCATCCGCACGTTGCGCGGCGTGGTCATGTCCACCATGGAATCCTCGTAATAGGCGCGCAGCGTCGTCGTCCGGTGCGGCCGGACAGTGATCGTTCCAAAATAGCGATCGTCGTCGCGGCCACCCGGCTCACGCCAGTGCTCGTCCCTCGCCCTCACCGCGGCGAGCCGTAGGGCAACCCGCTCGGTCACCAGCGGCTGGTTCAAATCGAAGGAGCCCCGCAGCGAGCCGTAATTGTCGGTGCGGATGCTGACCTCGTGCCGGGGACGCTGGAGGTTGGCACGGATGAAGGACGCATCGACGATCCCGCCAGGGTTGCCGTTGCCGAAGAGGATGGCATTGGGCCCGCTGGATATGCTGAGGCGCTCGAGGTTGTAGATGTCCTGCAGCACGTTCGTCTGGAAGAAATCGTGGGTCACGCCGGGCGAGGTGAGACCGCGAATCCGATTCGCCGCCCGCGTGTTCAGCACCCCCGTGTTGAAGTCGCCGCCCCCATTCGTGGCCGACGCATACTCGGCAGTGTTCTCGATGTTGGCCGAATAGCGGTAGGCATCCTCCATCGACACCGATCCGATGTCGTCGAGGAATTCCCGCGTCATGATCGAAACCTGCGAGGGCACGTCCTTGAGGTCGGACTTGAACCGCGTGCCCGCGAGCGTCTCGCGCGCCGCGTAACCCTTGTCCGAGCCGGCAGTGACTTCAAAGGGGCTCAGGACGATGGTCTCTCCGGTTTCGCCTCCGGCATCGGCGGAACTCGCGGCGGTGGGTGGCAAGGGTGTGACGGCCTGGGCGGAAAGGGAGGCGGGGGCGATGAGCCCGAGCGAACCGAGGAGGGCGCAGAGGCAGGGGAGCGGCTTCATGTTTTTGCAGGGGATAAGGAGCAGTTGGCGTGTGTTCGCCGGAATATCAGAAGATCTTACTCGCCGCACCATCCTGCCGGTTCTTTACTGGTAAAAATGAGCCGCGCCCGGCCTGTCACCCTTCAGGACATCGCGACGCGCGCCGGCGTGAGCAAGATGACTGTGTCACTGGCATTGCGCGGCCATCCGCACGCCGCCGCCGCGACGCGGGAACGGCTGCGGCGCCTGGCGGAGGAGATGGGCTACCGGCCGAATCCGCTGATCGCGGCGAACATGGTGCAGCTGCGGATGGGAAGGCAGTCCGCATTTGCAGGCTCGATCGCCTTTCTGGGCGGCGGTGCGCCGCCGCCGCCACGCGGCAGCCCGCCAAGTTCGCAGGAGTCACGCGTCTTTGCCGGCGCGCGGCGCCGGGCGGAGGCACTGGGCTACCAGCTTCATTGGTTCTCACTGGAGCACAGTGCGCCTGATGGTCGCCGACTCGGCGACATCCTCAGGGCTCGCGGTGTGCTCGGCGCCGTCCTGGCCGCGGGTGGCGTGGTGGAGCCGCGCTGGCAGCTCGATTGGCGGCAGTTTGCGCTGGCCGCGCTGGGACGGACGGAAATCGGCCACGAACTGCACCGGACCGCGGGCGACTATTATCGCGCCGTGCGCGAAGCCTGCCAGCGTTGCCGCGACCGCGGCTACCGGCGAATCGGGCTTGCCGTGTCCCGCGCTCACGATCTCGCCCACCAGAACCTGCACCGCTCGGCGTTCCTCGGCTGCCAGGCAGAATGGCCGCGGACGGAACACGTCCCACCCCTGGTCGCGGCGCGCTGGGAGCCGGAGCCCTTCCTGGCCTGGCTGGGCCGGTACCAGCCTGACGTCGTCATCGCCAGCTACGACGATGCTTTTCATTGGATTCGCGACCGCGGACTGCAGATTCCCCGGGACATTGGCCTGCTTCGGCCGCATGTGACCAATCCGGACCTCGAGCTTTCGGGCTTCCTTTTTGATGAAGCCGAAATCGGAGCGGCGGCGGTGGACCTGGTCGTGGAACAGCTCAACCACAACGAGCGCGGCATCCCCGAAATGCTGAAGCGTGTGCTGCTGCCTGGGCGCTGGTTCGAGGGAAAATCGCTCCGCCCACCCTCAAACCTTTAAGGGTGGGAACGGTCAGATTGCCGGGCGAACGCGCAACTGAAAACGACGCTGCGCCGCGAACCCGACGGGTTGCCAGCCTAGCCCAGCAGCGTATGAATGCTCGCTGCGCTCGACTGAAAGCCCGATGGGCTGCTAGGCACCGGCTGGGGCCGCCACCGCCAGCCGCGGAACCGCCACCAGTCGAATCGCACCAAACAACCCGATCAGGCAAACGATGCCCGCGACCAGATAGCACATCCGGTACGAGCCTACGGCTCCCGCCAGTGCCGCCGCCAGGATTGTCGCGATGCTCGTCACGCCGGCGCGGGTCATCTGGACGGCCGCAAAGATCGCACCGCGGCGCTCAGCCGGTGTGTTCTGAAAAATCAAAGGCAGCATCGGCAGGTGAACCACCACCCAAGCCGCCCGGAATGAGATCAGCCCAATATAGAGTGAAGTCAGGCTCTCGACCCAAAAGACGAACGCCGCCTCGACACCCGCCAGCAGGATGAACCCGGTGATCAAAACCGCCCGCGGTCCGATGCGGTCCACCAGCCAGCCCACCGGGTAGGGCATGATGAGATGCGCGATCAAGGCGGCAGTCGCCGTCGTGCCCAGGACCGTCTTGGAGAAGCCGAGGGTCTCGGTCACGAAAAGTGCGTGCAGCATGTCCGTGAGCGCGAGCGACACGAGCACGGCGGATCCGCAGATCGCAACATTACGGGTCTGGGGATTCCGCAGCTCCGCCAGAGGTTTCAACGGATGATAGCTGGCTGGCGGAGGCAGGCTCGCCGGCAGCCGTTCCCTCAGTCCAAAGCAGGTGATCAGGAACGACGCGCCCACGAAGCCGAGCGCGCCGGCGTAGGGCCAGAATTCGTGCCTATCCGCCAGCGGCACGAACACCAGGGTCATCGCGACCGCTGTCCCTGCAGTGACGGTCATCCTGACACCATTGGCCCGGCCAAGATCTCCCGCAGTGAAGGTGTCGCCATACATCGGGTCGCCGGTGCCGAAGCAGACGTCGAGTGCCGCCTGCATCACCAGGTTTACCAGGAACAGCACCGACACCACGACCAGCGTGCGATGGTGTTCAGCCGGCACGATGAATGGCAGCCCGCCGAGGATCGCCATGCTGATGAACACGGCAGGCCAGGCACCGAGGAGAAAGGGACGGCGGCGCCCGCGCGAGCTGAGATGCCCGTCGCTTTTCCAAGCGGCATAGGGCTGGACCAGGAAACCGCAGATTCGATTCAGCGCCACCATCGTACCGATCAAGGTGATATTGCCGGTGAAATGCCGCGCGGTGATCGGCAGCATGGTGGCGGTGATGACGTCGACCGCGTTCGCTCCCGCCATCATCAGACCCATGCGCAGCATGGAAGGGGGGCTCAGCCTGGGCTCGGACACGTCAGGGGACGGGGCCATGGACACAGCGGCGTTATAGCCACGGGTCGTCTGCATACCACCGTAAACGGTGCGACCTCCGCGCGACAAGCACCCGGCTGCCGCGGAGCAGGACCGATCAGCCAAACTCGATGGTCCGGGTCACTTCCACGCCGCTCGCCAGCACGCGGACCGTGGCAAACGTCCGATCAGCGACCATCCAGACTCGGTGGAATGGTTGTTCCCAGCTTTTGTGCCCAGGGCTCCAGGCCAGCCATGATGCCGGGATAAAGTTCGACCCCGTGCTCGAGCTGTTCCCTGCGCCGGCGGAGCCCGTTTTCACCGGGCAATCGCACCCGACCAAAGCCCGGACGCGGGGGGCTGGCCCGGCAGGCTGCGGCGACATGGTCGGTCTGCCGCTTGAATTCCGCCAATCCGCCAAAGAGTGCCGGGTTGAAAACCTGCACGTGAACCGTGGCACCCCAGCCTTCCGGCGGGTCCGCGCGACCATGCGCCGCAAGCCCGCCCGTGAGCGCTTCCACCAGGAGCGTGAAGGCATAGCCCTTGTGCCCGTGATCGACGCCTCCGGTCGGCAGCAGGGTGCCGGGTGGATTGGCCTGAAGCGCCGCTGGATCGTCGGTCGGGTTTCCGTTCGCATCGAGTGCCCACACACCCGGGAAGCGCTTACCTTCCGCGTGCAGCCGCTTCGTCAGCCCGTTGGTCGTGATCGACATCGACACATCGAGGATCACGGGTTCGCCATCTGTGGGCCAGGCCGCTGCGAGTGGATTCGGGGTGAACACCGGTCCAGTCCCGCCGAACGGCGCGACGCTGCGAATCTCGGGATCGGAGCAGGTGAGCAGCGCCATGAACCCCTGCTCCGTGACTGGCCGCAGGTACGCAGCCAGGCAGGCGATGTGGTGGCTGCGCCGGATCACGACACTGCAGACACCCTGCTGTTTAGCCCGGCTGATCGCGGCTTCGAAGGCGCGGACCGTCAGCCACGGGCCCGGAAGCCGGTTGCCGTCCCAGGTGAGGGCGGCAGGGAAATCGGCGATGACGCGCGGTTCGCCGCTCCGGGTCATCTTGCCCTGGTCGATTTCGCGGAGGTAACTCCCGAGCAGCGCCAACCCGTGGGTGGTGTGGCCGAGCAGGTCGCCCTCGACGAGGATTTCAGCAGTAACCGCCGCCTTGTCGGGCTCGAGGCCGGCGTGCTCGAGCAGCGCACGGGCAAAATCAATCAGGGTTGCGGAAGCATAACGCGGCGGGGACATCGCGCCGACGCTAGGACAACACCCGCGCCCTCTGCTAGCCGCATTTTCTCACCAAGGCACGAGGCAGCACCAGAGCCAGTAGCGAGCATCGAGTAGCGAGTAGCGAGCCATCAATTCTGAACCTCATCGCAGGGCTGGCGCTCGCCTGCGATAAGGATGTCGCATCCGCCCCACCGGGTCATCCGCATAAGGTTGGCGCTGCCGCACCGTGGGTCACGCCGGCTCGAATGGAAATATTGCATGGCCAGCCAAGGGCCTAAAATATCGGTGCCATCTTCCGCCGCTGCACCGCCCAGGTTTCCTCAAGCATGTCCACTCGTCCTTCTCCCGCTCCCGCGACCGTGGGCCGCGCCGAACTCAGCGCGCTGGCCGGCCAGCTCGACGGCGAACTGCATTTCGCGCAGGCGATCCGCGCCCTCTACGCCACGGATGCATCGGAGTACCAGGAACTCCCCGTGGCCGTGGCCCTGCCGAAATCGGAGGCGGACCTCGCGGCGCTGATTGCCTTCGCCAATCGCCACCACATCGGGCTCGTCCCGCGGGCCGCCGGCACCTCCCTGGCCGGCCAGGTCGTCGGCAGCGGGATGATTGTCGACGTCGGCCGGCATCTGAACGCGATCCTCGGATACGACCCCGCCCGCCGCCGGGTCCGGGTGCAGCCCGGCGTGGTGCGCGACGATCTCAACCTCCACCTCAAACCGCACGGCGTCTTCTTCACGCCGGAGACCTCCACCGCCAATCGCGCGATGATCGGCGGGATGGTGGGCAACAATTCCTGCGGCGCGAACTCGATCGTCCATGGCGCCACGCGCGATCACCTCGTTTCGACCCGCGGCTTCCTCAGCGACGGCTCGCTCGTGACCTTCGGCCCGCTCAGCCGGGAGGAGTTTGCCGCCAAGTGCGCCGCCGCCGACTCGCTCGAAACCCGGATCTACCGCATGGTCCGCGAACTTCTCTCCACACCGGAGAACCGCCGGCTGATTCGCGACAATTTCCCGAAGCCGACCGTCACGCGCCGGAACACCGGCTACGCGCTGGATCAGCTGATGGACTGCGCGGTGTTCGATCCCGCCTCGGAGCAACCCTTCAACCTCTGCCGGCTGCTCGCCGGCTCGGAAGGCACGCTCTTCCTCGGCGTTGAGTTTGAACTCAATTGCGAACCGCTGCCACCGCCGGGCGCGCTGATGTGCGCCCACTTTGCCAGCGTCCACGACTCGCTCCGCGGGACATTGATCGCCATGCAGCACCGGCCGTTCGGCTGCGAGCTGATCGACCGCCACATCCTCGAGTGCACCAAGGCCAACCTCGAGCACGCGAAAAACCGCTTCTTTGTCCAGGGGGATCCCGGGGCCGTGCTGGTGATCGAAATCCGGCAACCGGACCGCACGCGGATCGAGGCGACGATGCGTGCGCTCGAGGCCGATTTCCGGGCGGCGGGTCTCGGCTATGCGTTTCCCGTCCTCTGGGGCGCCGACTGCACGCGCGTCTGGGATCTGCGCAAGGCGGGCCAGGGGCTCATGAACAATGTCGTGGGCGATGCCAAGCCGCGTGAGGTGGTCGAGGATACGGCGGTCGCCGTCGAGGACCTGCCGGACTACATCGGCGAATTCGATCGGCTGATGCGGGAGAAATATGGCATCAGCAGCGTGTATTATGCGCACGCCGGCGCGGGTGAACTGCACACCCGGCCGCTCTTCAACCTGAAAACCGAGGCGGGCCTGAAGATGTTCCGCGGGATTGCCACCGACGTCGCCGCGCTGGTGAAGAAGTATCGGGGTTCGCTCTCCGGCGAGCACGGCGACGGCCGGCTGCGGGGCGAGTTCATCCCCTTCATGGTCGGGCCGGAGTGCTATGCGATGATGCGCCGCGTGAAGGAAACCTTCGATCCGCGCGGCATCCTCAATCCCGGCAAGATCATCGACACGCCGCCGATGGACACGCACCTCCGGCACGACGTCGGCCATGTGGCACCCGAGTACAGGACCCTCTTTGACTTCAGTGCAGTCGGCGGCGTGCTGGCCGCCACCGAACGCTGCACCGGCGTGGGCGAATGCCGAAAGTCACATCTGATCGGCGGCACGATGTGCCCGAGTTACATGGCCACGCGCAACGAGCAGGACACCACCCGCGGCCGCGCCAACATGCTCCGTCAGGTGCTCACTCACCCGCGCGACGTCACCAATGCCTGGGACAGCGAGGAAGTGAAGGCGGTGATGGACCTGTGCCTGTCCTGCAAGGGCTGCAAATCCGAGTGTCCCTCGAACGTCGACCTGGCCCGGCTCAAGGCCGAATGGCAGCAGCATTATTACGACACGCATGGTGTGCCGCTCCGCTCGCGGCTGGTCGCCGGGTTCACCCGCAGCATGCGGCTGGCTGCGCTCGCGCCCTCGATCTACAACGCGGTGGTCACCTCCCCCGCCCTCTCCGGAACGATCAAGCGGCTCGCCCGTTTCGCCCCGGACCGCAGCCTGCCGACGCTGCACGCTACGACGCTCGCGGCCTGGCACGCGCGCCATGCCAACCCCGCGTCGCACCCGTATCCGAACGGCCGGGTGCATCTCTTCTGCGACGAGTTCACGAATTACAACGACACGCCCATCGGCATCAAGGCGGTCGAACTGCTCAACCGGCTGGGCTACGAAGTGATCGTGCCCCGGCACGTCGAAAGCGGACGCGCCCACTTTTCGAAAGGCTTGGTTCGATCGGCCCGGAAACTCGCGATCCGGAATGTGGAGTTGCTGAAGGACGTCATCAGCGACCGTGAACCGCTGATCGGCATTGAACCTTCCGCAATTCTCGGATTCCGCGACGAGTATCCCGACTTGATGCCCGAGCCGCTCAAGGCGGCCGCCCGCGCGCTGGCCGGCCGGGCCTGGCTGATCGACGAATTCATCGCCCGCGAGGCCGCGGCCGGAAGGGTTCGCCGCGAAGCGTTCACCACCCGTTCGCAGGTGATCAAGCTTCACGGCCATTGCCACCAGAAGGCGCTGTCCTCCGTGGCGCCGACCGTGAAGATGCTGGAGCTTCCAGTTAATTATAAGGTGCAGGTCATCCCGTCCGGCTGCTGCGGCATGGCCGGTTCCTTCGGATACGAGGCGGAGCATTTCGCGGTCTCCCAGCAAATCGCAGAACTCGTCCTGTTTCCGGCCGTGCGGGCGGCTGCGCCCGATGAGCTGATTGCCGCCGGTGGCACCAGTTGCCGCCACCAAATCAAGGATGGCACCGGCCGGCGCGCGCTGCATCCGGTCGAGATCTTGCACGCCGCCCTGGCGTAGCAGGCGAGGCGGAGGGCGGGGAAAAGTAATCTTCAAACCATCTTAAAACCAATCAACCCATCTGATCTGATTGGTTCGCGGATTGGCCCCCCTGATTTCTTTTCGGCATCTTGACGCCTCCAATATTAAGCATCATGATGCTTCCATGCGAACAACAGTAACGATTGATCCTGATGTCGAGGAACTGCTGCGCCATGCCACCAGTGGCTCCGGGATGAGTTTCAAGGAAGCGCTGAACGACGGGCTGCGCCGGGGACTGGCTCATCTGGTTCCAGCAGGAACAATCGCGCCATTTGTCGTGGAGGCCCGCCCCATGGGTCTGAGGGCTGGTCTCGACCCGATCAAGCTTCACGATCTCGCCGGTGACCTTGACGCCGAGGCATTCGTTGCCACCACCGGCCAACTCCGCAAGACGCTTGGAAAATGATCGTACCGGACGCCAACCTGCTGCTTTACGCCTACGACGCCGAGAGTCCCTTTCATCGCGCCGCCGCAAAATGGTGGGCCGGCTTGCTCTCCGCGAACGAACCCGTGGGCCTCTGCCCGGTCGTGACCTTCGCTTTTCTCCGCCTGGCCACACACCCCAGGATCTTTGAGCGACCGCTCACTGTTGTTGAAGCGAGCCAGCGCATCGCCTCATGGCTTGCCCGGCCCAATGTGCGCCTGCTGGTCGCAGGACCAAGCCACGTGGAGACAGTATGCCGGTTGCTGATCACGGCTGGCACGGCCGGCAACCTCGTGACCGATGCCCAAATCGCGGCACTGGCGATGGAGTACGGTGCGAAGGTGCACACAGCCGACACGGATTTCGCCAGATTCAACGATGTCAATTGGGAGAACCCGCTGCTGGAATGATGTCTGGCGTTTCGTGGCAACCTCCGGGCCTGGAGGAAAAGGAATCTTTAGAACCATCCGAAAACCAATCAAACCGCCCGCCCCTGATTGGTTTTCGGATTGGCCCCTTGATTTCTTTTCCAAAACCTCCGGGGGGCAGACGATCTCGGCACTGGTGCGGACTGGGAAGGTGAACCATGCTCCACCGCATGGCGTTTCCCATGCTGCTCCTCCTCGGCTTTGCGACGGTCGCGGCTTCCGTTTTCGCGTCGCCGGAAAACAGGCGCCCGGCCTCCACCGATCGCCCGGTCAGTTACGAGACGTTCGGTGCGATCGGCGACGGCCTGGCCGATGACCTGCCTGCCATCGTCGAAGCCCACGCCTTCGCCAATGCCCATGGGCTGCCGGTCAAGTCCAGGCCGGGAGCCACCTATCACCTCGGACGCCGGGCGCTCACCGCGATCATTGCCACCGACACCGACTGGAGTTCAGCTCCACCCCCGTGACCCGGCCGCTCTTCGCATTCTCCGGGCGCGACATGGTGAGCGTCTGATAATTCCGGCCCTCGACGGTGACGTTCGTGAGTGTCGTTCGGTTGCCATAGACCGGATTGTCGATGTCCTTGTGAAAGGCACCGATGGAAACGATGCCGGCCCTGGGCAGGTAATATTCCAACGACACGTCGAAGTTCATCGACTCGTACGGTTCCAGCTCCGGGTTTCCGTCGCTGATGCTTCCCGTGTATACGCCGCTGCCGACCGCGGTCTCGACGTCATCCACCTGCCGCCGCGGGGCCAGATCCGAGTAGCTCGGGCGGCCCAGCGTATTGGTCCAGGCGAAGCGGGCGACGGCCTTGTCGCTCGGGCGCCAGACGAGGTGCAGCCCGGGGAGCACGCTGGTATAATCAACCGAACCTTTCGCGGCCCCGATACCCCAGACGCCATTGCGCCGCTCGTTCGCGGTGTATTCCGCATCGGTTTGCTCGACCCGGACTCCGCCCAGCAACATGGCCTTCGGGGTGAGGTTGATGCTCGCCATCGCATATGCGGCCATCACTTCCTCGGATCCCTCGTAGTCACCGGACAGCGAGTTGTCGCGTGAGCCGTTCGCGTCCCGCTGGAACCGGGTGGGATTGGCCAGGAAGAACGCCTCGTTGTTCTCGAGATGCAGGGTCGGACCGTAGCGATAAAGCCCCCGGAAGTAATCATCCGGCTCCCGGTTGATCATTGAGTCACCTGCGGTTCCGGCCAGTCCCGGCTCGGCCAGGGTCCAGGCGGTCCCCAGCAGGGTGTAGTTGTCGTTTTCGCGATCGTCCTGCTTGTCGCGGCTGACGTACTTTGCGCCGACCTTCCAATAACCCGGCCGGGCGCCGAACTCGGCATCGCGCTTAAGATCGACCTGGGCGGATAACACATCCTCCCGCTCGAGATCGCTGCGGAACCGCACCCGCCGGAAGGGGTAGGCAGCCGGATCATAGAAGTTGGCCGAAGGCGTGATCACGGCGCTCTCGCCGGAGAGATCGTAGGTGTTCGGGAAGGCCCCGGAAGACGACCGATATTCCCAGTCGTCGCGCTTCGGGACATCACGCTCGCCACGGCTCCCGCCAAGCTGCCAGCTCAGATGATAATTCGCCGCCAGCTTGTGCGTGCCCGAAAGCGACAGGGCATCGATGCTGCCCGTCTGATGATACGAGCGGAACTCGCGGGTCGATCGCCCCTGGCTGTTGGTGCCGCTGGTGGCCGTCTGGTTGGTCAGGGTTCCAAGCCGGAACTCATAGCCGCTCTTCTGGCGGCCCTCCTCGTCCGTGAACTGGTTGTGATTCAACCGCAGCGAAAGCTCGGTGTCGGGACGCGGACGATGCTGCAGGGCCACGTTGACCCCAAGTCGCTCGCGCATGATATCGTAATTGAAGGACTCCTGCGAAAGCGGCACCCAGAACCCGTTGACCTGGGTCCAGCTCAGGTTGTCGGACGTCTGTGACTGAAAACGCTTCTCCGAGTAGCTGGCCGCAGCGACGATGCCCCACTTGCCGGCCTCGCCGAGGACGCGACCGTAAGTCAGGTTCCCATTGGGGGAGGTCCGCCCACTGAAGTTGTCGTAGAAGCCAGCCACCGATCCGTAAAAAAAGCCATCGGGCGTATCGAAGGCGCTCTTGGTGACAATATTGACGGAACCGCCGATGGCCGTCCCGTCCAAATCCGGTGTCACCGCCTTGGTGACTTCCAGCCGGGAGATAAGCTCGGCTGGCACCGAATCCATGGCCACGCCACGGTTTCCCGCCTCGGACGGCGTGCCGAGCACCTGGTTGTTCAGCGTGACGTTGTTGAGGGCGGAATCGATGCCGCGGAGAACAACGTAGCGGCCTTCATCCTGGTCGATTTCCACCGAGATGCCCGGCATCCGGCGGAGCGACTCGGCGGCATTGCCGTCGGGGAACTTGCCGACGGCGTCGGCCGAGACAATATCCATGATATTCGCGGCATTCAGTTTCTGCTGCAGGGCACGGGCCTGGCCTTCGCGAATGCCCTCGACCACGAACTTGTCGAGCGTGACCACCTTGCCGTAGCCAATCTCGAAGTCCGCCCGCGTTTCGGGTGCGGGAGTGACAATCACCTCCCTGGTCAGGTCGTCAAAGCCCAGGAACTGGACCGAGACGAGGTAGGTTCCGGGAGCGAGGTTGGGAATGGAATAGCGACCGTATTGGTCGGTTGACGTGGTGCGACCAGCCGCAGGAATCGTCACAGTCGCATTTGGCATCGGGCGATTGGCGCCTGAATCCTGCACCAAGCCGGTGAGCGAGGCTGCGAAGGAGGTTGCGACACTGAAGAGCCCGCAGAGGCTCGGCATGAACAGTCGTCGGAATTTTTGCATGACAGACCCAGGTTGAGGGTTCTTGGGATTTCGGCTCAGGAATTTAGAACCAAAAATGATGACCGCCGCCGGATCACCGGCCCGGCGGGCTTGGGACCTCGGATCCGGCCGGCATCAATCGCGCCGCAGCTGCGGCGCCAAGTTGCGGAACGATCACGCTCACGGGTCGGGATCCTCCGTCCGGCCCGGGGATGCGGAATTGCCAACCCCGGCGTGGGGCAACAGGATCGTGTGTCCGGCCTGGTGCCGGCGATGCCCGCGAGCCAAGCGGTGTGCCTCCGCAGGACATTACCTCCCGCCAGGTTCTAATTGGCAGCAGCGCCGAGGCAACTGAATAGCGTGCCGGCTCAGCCGGGTGCGACCTGGACCGTGCTGGCCTCGCGCTTGCGGAGGGTCAGATACAACCCGCCCGCCGCGACGGCCAGCGCCGCGAGAAAGGTGAGCGAAGTCACCCAGCTGAACCGCTCGGCCAGCGCGGGCATGATGAGGTTCGCGCCCATTTCGCCGACAATGTATCCAAAGAGCCCGACGAAACCGACGGCGACTCCGGCCGTCCGCAGCGACACAAAATTCAGGGTGAGGATGTTCACGATGAGCTGTGGCCCGTAAATCAGGGCGCCCATGAGCCCGGTGCAGATGAGCAGCAGCGGGTAGCTCCGGTTGCCCATGTAGAACACAATCAGCGCACCCAGCAGCACGAGCCCGCAGCAGCCGACCACGGACTGCCGGTTGGGCATCTTCACCGAGAGCCAGGCGAAGAAGAAGGAGCCCGGGATCGCGATCCACTCGAGGATGCTGAACGCCATCGAGTACTGGGCGAGGCTGAAGCCCATTTCCGTGCCCAGGAAGGCCGGCATCCAGTTGAGGATGCCAAACCGGAGGAAATACAGCAGCGCGTTGATGACGGCGACGGTCAGGACGACCGGATTGGTGAAGACATCCGTCTTCACGATCGACCAGTAGGAGGCGTCGGCCTCATGGTGCACCTGCGGTGTCCCGGCGTCGCCGTAGAGGTCGTTGAGCGTTCCCAGGTTTTCCACCTCCGGGCGATCCCCGCCGATTCTCCAGAACAGGAAGCTAATTGCCAGCACCACGAGGCCCGGCACCCAGAAGGCGATGGCGAGATTGCCGGGCCCGGACCAGCCCAGCAGGCCGGCGATAATCAGCGGGAGGCCGGCGCCCCCGAGGTTTTGGGAGGTGTTCCAGATGGCGATCCCCGAACCGCGGGTCTGGTTGGGATACCAGTTCGCGATCATGGTCATCGATGCCGGTGCCAGCGCCCCCTGCACCATGCCCAGCATCAGCATTGCGGCGAAGAGCAGCGGCAGGCTCTGGATGAAGCCAATCCCGATGCAAATCGCCGCACTGACGCCCAGGGCCAGGGAGAAGGTCTTCCGCAGGCTGGTCCGGTCGACCACCATGCCCATGAAAAATTTTCCGAAGCCGTACGTGATCGTGAAGGCCGTGAGGATCAGCCCCACCTGGGTCAGCGACCAGCCGTTGGCCAGGCGCATCTCCTCGCTGGTCAGCTTGAAATTATTGCGGACAAGGTAGGCGCAGACATAGCCGACGTAGGCGACGGCGAAGACGACCCTGCGCCGGGCGAGATAGCGGGCGAAGGTCTCGGGATGCGTGCGGCGAAACTCCGCCGCAGTGTCGACCCGCTCAGGATCGCGGGGAGACGCGGACTGTTCGGTGTGCATACAGTGTCATGCGGTGACGACCTCGTGCCTTCGGACGAAGTCCGGATCGATTTCCACGCCGAGTCCGGGGCCGGTGGGCACCTTTATGCTGCCATTCACCACCTTCAGCGGCGAGGTGCTGCATTCGAAAGGTACGTGCGTGCGGAGCCCCTTGAATTCGTGGTGCCCGCCCGCATTGGGCAAAGCCGAGACCAGATGAATATTGTACAGAAAGCCGAGGCCGCCGCCCGACATGTGCGGGATGATCGTCTTGCCACAGGCGGCGGCCATCCGCGCCACCTTCACCGATCGGATCAGCCCGCCGAAGTAATAGTTGTCGGGCTGCACCACCTCGAGACCCTCGTTGGCGAGGAGCCAGCGGAAGTTCACGAAGCTCTGATCCTGTTCCCCGTTCGCGATCGGCAGTTCGAGGGCATCGGCGACCGCCTTGATGGCCTCGAAGTCGTCGTACATCACCGGCTCCTCGAAGTAGGCGAATTTGTTTTCCTGGAGCAGCTTTCCCACGCGGATGGCCTCCGGCACGCTGTAATAACTGTTCGCATCGGCGTAGAGCGTCATCCGGTCGCCAAAGGTCTCGCGCACGAGCGGAATCAACCGTTCGGTTTTCCCGACGGGCCCGGGATTGTACATGTCCGTGGTCATGTACATGAGATAGCCCACCTTGATCTTGAGCGCCTGCGCATCGTACTCGGCCACCGCCGCCTTGATCCGCTCGAAATGCTCTTCCAGCGGCCGCTCCCGGAACTCGGTGGCGACGTAGACGGGCACCTCGGGATTATGAATCTCGCCGATCAGCCGCCCCAGCGGGAGCCCGGCCATCCGGCCCAGCAGGTCGAGAATCGCGAACTCGATCGTGGCGAGCGGCAGGCCGAGGGAAATCCCGTTGTAGCGGAAATTGAACCGGTAGATGAAGACCTTCTCCAGGATCCGATCCAGTTCGCGGGCGTCCTTGCCGACGAAGAAGGGCTGGAGGTTGTGAAGGAAAATCGGATACAACTGGCTCATCCCGCTATGCGCAACGGAAATCCCGATGGCCCCGTCCGTGGAGCGCACCCGGCAGAGGTAGCGATCGTCCAGCCGGAGGAGTTCCACGCGCTCGAGGATCACCGGGCTGCGGAAAAGCTCCCGCTTGAGCACCGGCCGGGCGAATGCCGCGTCGATCGCGGCCTGGCGCGCCGCGACCCCGGAATCGTCCCGACCTTTTCTTTCCGCCCCGGGGCACAGGCTGGAGGTGGCGGAGGCGAGACCGGCGGCGGCGGTCGACAGGAAGGCGCGGCGGCTTGTCATCATGGGGCGGGACTGGTTGAGGAAAGTGACCGGACGCACTTCCCACTAGCTGCCCCCCTGGCCGCAGGCGACGACAAAACCATCCTCATGAAACCGATCCTTTCCTGTGATTGGGGCACTTCCCGGTTCCGGCTGCGCCTGGTCGAGCGCCCAACCCGCCGCGTCGTCAGGGAATATACCTCGGACCAGGGCATCCAGACGGTGGCCGCGGCGCAGCGGGATCCAATGGCGCGCCGACGGGCACTGGGCCGGGTGCTCGAGGAGGGGATCCGCGAACTCGGGCTGGACCAGGCCTCCGGCACCCGGGTGGTGATCTCGGGCATGGCCTCATCCACCCTTGGCTGGCAGTCGTTGCCGTACGCCCGGCTGCCGGCGCCGATGGACGGCAGCACCCTGCGCTGGGCCGACTTCTCTCACGCCGGCCATCCCGTCCGGCTGATCTCCGGCTTGCGGGCGGAGAGCGATGTCATGCGGGGCGAGGAAACCGAATTGATCGGGCTCTTCGATGATCCGGCGCGGCGCGCACTGGCGGCGGACTGCCTCGTGGTGATGCCCGGCACCCACTCCAAACACGTCCGGCTGCGCGATGCCCGGATCGTCGACTTCACGACGCACCTGACCGGCGAACTGTACGGGCTGCTATGCCGCAACAGCAGCCTGGATACGCCGGATGGCGATGAATTCGATGCGGCCGGGTTCCGGGCCGGCTTGTACGCCGGACGGGCGATGGGCTTGACGGCGGCCCTTTTCCAGGCGCGGGCGCGGACCGTCCTCGGACTGCTCGATCCGACCCACACCCGGGCGTTCCTGAGCGGCGTCCTCATTGGTGCCGAGGTGGCGACGCTGGCCGCGGCGGGGTGTCCGCAAATCGTGCTTGCAGCTCCAGAGCCGCTGGCGCGCCCGTATGCCCTGGCGCTGCGTGAACTCCAGCCCGGGATCCCCCTGCTGCAAATCCCGCCGGCGGAGCTGGCACTGGCCGCCATCGCGGGCCAACTCAGAATCCTCTCCTACTAACCCGGATATTTCGAACCCGCTGAGAATCCGCGCGTCAGACAGGTAGCGGGCCGGAAGACACAGAGGTTCTCGAGGAACCCGACCCTGAATCCCGCTCTGTGACCTCCGGTTTGGCCTCTGTGCGCTCTGTGACCATGGATTGAATTCACTCAAGCGGTTGCGGCTGCGCCGCGCCACGTTCTGTGACCCATGGATTGCGATGTTTTCACGGGAGACGGACGGTCGCGTGTCGGCGATTACGAGCCAATGGCCCTGAAGGAAAACGCCACGGCCGCTTTCTCCGGCATCAACGCTTCCCCGCATGCAGGGCCATCACCTCGGCCAGCGTCACCGGCGCGCCTCCACGCCGCTTGCTTTCATCCGCCGCTTCCATGAAGGCAAAGATCTCGAGCGTCTCGTCGAGCGGCACGGGCGAAACCCGTGAACGGAAGAACTGCAACACCTCCTGCGCCAGCCGATCGTAGGCCCCGCTGCCACGCGGTTCGGCTTCCTGATCGATCACGGCCTTCGTTCCGTACACGGTCACACGATACGGCGCAGCGGCGGCACGGATGCCATAGAGCACCCCCACCCTGCCGCCCGGCCAGGTGCCGGTGACGACGTCCGTGTTCTCCGTGGCAGTCCGGACCACGCTGGTGCAGCCGGTGCCCATGATGGTATAAAGCGCCTCGGTGGGATGAACCCCGTACCAATAGAGATCGGGATGATGCTCCTCCAGCGTGGCCGGGCCCGTCGAAATGGCCCCCCGCAGTTCACCGTAAGGTGCCGCCTTCAATCCCTCCAGTGACGCGCGATAGCGCAGCGAGGAACTGCTGAAGAGGGGCACCTTCATCTCCCGCGCCAGCCGGACCAGCTCGATGGCATCACGCAGGCTGCCGGCGATCGGCTTGTCGATGAACACCGGCTTGCCGGCGGGAAACACCGCCTTCGCCTGCTCCAAGTGCACGCGGCCATCGACGCTCTCGATCATGATCGCATCCACCTCCCGGACGAGTTCCGCGATGGTCGGCACGATCTTCACCCCATACTTCTCCGCAATTTCCCGGGCAAACCGGTCGACGCGCGTGCGGCTGGATTCGACATCGGGACTTCCCCCCTTGAACGCGACGGTGACCCGGGCTCCAGCGAGGTGGCCGGGGTAACCCGGATCATTGAAGGTCCGGGCAAAGGCCGGCACGTGCGAGGTGTCGGTGCCGATGATGCCGATGCGAAGCTCAGCGGCAATGACACTGGCGGCGGTCAGGGAGAAGATGGCGAGGAACCGGAGACACTTGGATTTCATGATGTCCACGCGGGAGCTGACCGCCGAAACGCCGTCAAATCCAGATTATATACTGACCCGCCTGGTCGAACGCGGCCAGCAACGTTGGGAGCCCGCAACCGCGTGCATCCCCTGCCTCCCTGATGGTTCGTGGGGCATCCCGGTCGCAAGCATGCCCATTTATTGCCCACGAATGGACAATACTTGCGCAGCAATGGCCCTTTACGCCTCCCGGGCCAAAATCAGGATCGCCGCGATCGGATTCCCGATGAAAAGCACCCCTCCCCCGACAGGTCCCGGATCCCCGACTGGGCTCTCCACACCCGTATCGCGCCGCGCTTTTCTGCGCGGCCTGAGCACCACCGCCCTGACGGCGGCGACGCTCGGCGCGGAAAGCGTCGCAGCGGAGCTCGCCCAGGGAAATGCCGAGCAGCCGCGCGGGCCAGCCGCCCTGCCGGTTGTCCTCACCATCAATGGCGAGAAACGCACCTTCTCCCTGGAGCCCCGGGTCACGCTGCTCGAGGCGCTCCGTCAGAGTGCGGGAATCACCAGCCCGAAGGAGGTCTGTGAACGTGCGACCTGCGGCGCCTGCACCGTGCTGCTCGATGGCGTCCCGGTCTACGCCTGCATGATCCTCGCGATCGAGGCCCAGGGCCGGGCGATCACCACCGTGGAAGGGCTTTCACGGGAGGGCCTGACCCCGGTGCAGAAGGCGATGGTCGAGCACGACGGGCTGCAGTGCGGATTCTGCAGCCCCGGTTTCGTGATGAGCCTGACTGCCTTGCTGAAGAGCAATCCGCACCCGACCGAGGAGCAGGTAAGGAAAGCCTGCTCCGGCCACCTGTGCCGCTGCGGTTCGTATCCCCATATCTTTGCCGCCGCGCTGGCCGCCAGCGGTGGGCGTCCCGTCTCCAAGATCAACCTCATCTCCCACGACCATGCCCTGGCCTGAAAAGAACCGTTACCTCGGCAAGCCGACCCCCCGGGCCGACGCGCCGGCAAAAGTCACGGGCCGCGCCAAATACACGGCCGATGTGGTGAAGCCCGGCATGCTGTTCGGTGCCATCCTGCGCTCCAAATGGCCCGCCGCGGAAGTCCGCGCCATCAATCTGGAGAAGGCGCTGGCCGCGCCTGGAATCAAAGCCGCCATCACCGCCCAGCCCGTCCCCTTCATCGTCAACTATTATGGCGATGAACTGGCGGCGGTCGCCGGGACCAGTCGGCAGGCCGTGCTCGACGCACTGGAACTCATCCAGGTCGATGCCCGCCCGCGCGCCTTTGTCACCCAGGAACTCGATGCGATCAAGCCGGACGCCCCCCGCGTCGTGCCGGACAGCCCAAACCTCGGCGAGGGCAAGGCCAGGGAAACCGGCGATGTCGATGCCGCTTTCGCCTCCTCCGCTGGAGTCATCGAGGGGCTGTATGAGACCCAGGTGGAACTCCACCACCCGCTCGAACCCCAGGGCAGCGCCGTCCTGTGGGATGGCGACGAGATGACCGCATGGTCGTCGACCCAGGGCGTCCATGGCGTGCGCACCGCCTTCGCCAGCAGCCTCGAGGTGCCCCAAAACAAGATTCGCGTCCTGTGCGAATACATGGGCGGCGGCTTCGGTTCCAAGTTCATGCCCGGGGTCCAGGGCATCCTTTGCGCCCGGCTCGCCAAGGCGGCCGGCGCGCCGGTCAAGCTGATGATCACCCGCTTCGAGCAGGCCCTCGCGGTTGGCAACCGCCCGTCCTCACACCAGAAGATCAAGCTCGGCGCCGATGCCACCGGCAAGCTCACGGCCATCCAATTGGAGTCCTTCGGGACCCCGGGCCATCGCTCCGGTGCGTCCACCGGCGGCGGCAGCGGCGGAGCCGCCTTCCCGGCTCCCTACATCTACCAGGCGCCTGCCACCCGGATCAAACAGGGCAGCGTCGCCATCAACGCCGGACAATCCTGCGCTTTCCGGGCCCCCGGTCATCCGGTCGCATCCTTTGGGATCGAATCGGCACTGGATGATCTCGCCGTGAAACTCGGCGTCGATCCGGTGGCGATCCGAATTCTGAATGATCCCCTGGAAATCCGCCGCCGCGAATACCAGGTTGGCGCGGAACGCTTCGGCTGGAAGGAAAAGTACCGCCAGCCCGGATCGTCATCCGGTCCCGTCAAGATCGGCGTGGGCTGCGCCGGCTCCGCCTGGAACAGCGGCATGGTCCGCGAAACCCAGGCCGAGGTGCAGATCAACTCCGATGGCACCGTCGATGTCCACTGCGGCATCCAGGATCTTGGCACCGGGTCGCGCAGCGTCGTCCAGGTCGTGGCCGCCGAGATGCTCGGCATCGATCTCGCGCTCGTGACCGCCCATGTGGGGGACACGCATTTCCCACCCGGACCGTCCAGCGGCGGAAGCCGGACCACCTCCTCCATCGCCCCCGCCGTCTACGATGCCTGTGAGAAGGCGCTGGCGGAGCTGAAGGAGCGCAGCGGGATCGAGGATCCCCGCGGTGCCAACTGGAAGGCAGCCTGCGAGAAACTGGCCGCCTTCCCGGTCCAGGGCCACGGACGATGGCGGGAAGGCTTGGCCGACGGCGGATCCAAGGTCGCCCAGGGTGGCGTCCAGTTCGCCGAGGTCGAGGTCGATACCGAGACCGGGTTCGTGAAGGTCCGCCGCGTCCTCGTCGTCCAGGACTGCGGACAGGTCGTCAATTCCCTGACTTGCGAAAGCCAGATCAACGGTGGCGTCATCATGGGCCTCGGCTACGCGCTCTATGAGCAGCGGATGATGGATCGCACCACCGGCGTCGTGCTCAATCCGAACTTCGAGACCTACAAGCTTCCCGGGCCGGCTGACATGCCCGAGATCGACATCCTGATGATCGATCAACCCGAGCGTGGCGTGATTGGAATCGGCGAACCGTGCACCGTTCCCACCGCTTCCGCGATCGCCAACGCCGTCGCCAATGCCATCGGCGTGCGCGTCGCCAGTCTGCCCATCACCCCGGACAAGGTCCTGGCCGCCCTGGGCAAGGTGCCCGGCGCCGGCCGTCAGGACACCACCGCGCTTGAAATCGAACAGGCCTTCGCCCGGCTCGCCGCGGCGCCGGCCACAACCGCCAGGGAGGAGATCCACGCATGAACGCGTTTTCCTATGTCACTGCGCAGACCCCCGAATCCGCGGTCCAGCTGGTCCGGACCAACGGGCGTTTCCTCGCCGGCGGCATGGACCTGCTGGGCGAGATCAAGGAGGGCATCGCCGCCCCCGCGACCCTCGTGAACGTGAAGTCGCTCCCGGGTATCGCGGCCATCCAGGCCAGCGGCCAGGTCTGGAGCGTCGGCGCGAACGTCACACTCACCGCACTCGCCGCGCATCCCGAGATTGTTCGCTCGTTTCCCGGGCTGGCGGAGGCCGCCGCCGAGGTCGGCTCCCCGCAAATCAGGAATGTCGCCACCGTGGGCGGCAACCTGGCGCAGCACTCCCGCTGCTGGTACTATCGGCATCGCGATGTGAAGTGCCGGAAGAAAGGCGGGACAACCTGCCTGGCCCGCGGCGGCGAGAACAAGTACCACTCGCTGTTCACGGGCAACATGTGCATCAGCCCGTGCGTTTCGAACCTCGCGGTCGCGCTGGCATCGCTCGATGCGCGGATCGTCGTCCAGCGGGGCGCGAAGTCGGAGACGCTCACGATCGCGCAGCTTTATGCCGATGCCTGGCGCTCGCCTCCCGCCCACAATTCACTCCGGGCGGACGATCTGATCCTGCGGGTCGAACTCCCGGTCGTGGCCGCCCGTCGCAGCACTTACCTGCAGCTCGGCGAAAAGGCCGATTTCGACTGGGCGCTCGTCAGCTGCGCCGCCTCGGCCAGCGTCAACGGCACCTCGCTCAGCCAGGTTCGAATCGTGCTCGGCGCCGTGGCGCCGACGCCCTGGCAGGTCGATGCCGCGAATGCCTCGCTGGAAGGGAAGCCGCTCACCCCCGCGCTGGCGGACGCCGCGGCGGACCTTCTGCTGCGCGAGGCAAGGCCGTTCTCGACCAATGGCTACAAGGTGCCGCTCGCAAAGGTGCTGGTCCGACGCGCGCTGCTGAAGCTGGTTGCCTGACGGTTGTTCGGGTTCCGGCGGACGCACTGGCGCAGGGTGGGTCGGGTCAAATAGACCTGCCCTACTCCGGCGCCCGCGTACGTCAAACGGCGTGGCCTGCGCCCGCCTGCACACGTTGGACCGTTCTTCCTCGTAGGCGCGCAGCCTTGCCTGCGCCCGCCCGGGTAATCCAATCGTCCTGAGGGCGCAGGCAAGGCTGTGCCCCTACGAATGCTTGGTTGCACAAGGAAAGCCGCACCGATTTCGGGAGCAGCAAGTTTGCGCCCCTGCAGTTGTAAGCCCGACGCCCCCGCAACCGCTGGCTCCGCTCAAGGTCAGGCTCGCCTCCGGCGGCCGACGAGGTTCAGTTGCGGGCCTCGTGCCGCTTGCCTCCGAACTTTTCGATTACACCCTGCCGCCACATTTGATCGCGCAGACGCCTGCCGCACGCCGCGATCAATCCCGGCTGCTGGTGGTGCACCGTGCAACGCGGCAGATCGAGCACCGGGTCTTTGCCGACCTGCCGGAGTTCCTCCGCGCCGGCGACATCCTGATTCGCAATAATGCCGCCGTCCTTCCCGCCCGGTTACGGGCGGTCCGGCCCACGGGCGGAGCGGTGGAATGTTTCCTCCTGCGGCCGGTCGATGCCGGCAGCACCTGGCGATGCCTCGTGAAGCCTGGCCGGCGCCTTTCCCCCGGAGCCGTGTTTGCAGACCCCGGCGGCCGGTTCATGGCCGAGGTGCAGCACAAGGAGCCGGATGGCTCGGCCATCGTTCGGTTCACGACTGCAAGCCACGAATCGATTGTCACCGTGGCCAGCAGGATCGGCGCGGTTCCGCTGCCACCCTACATCGAACGCGAGGCCGATCCCGAACGAGATTCGATGCAGGCATTGGATCGCGAGCGATACCAGACCGTCTATGCCGACCGGGACCGGCAGGTGGCGGTCGCGGCGCCGACCGCCGGATTGCACTTCACGCCGGAACTACTCTCCCGGATCGCGGACCTGGGCGTTCGCAACGCCGACGTGACGCTCCACGTCGGCCTGGGCACCTTCAAGCCAATCACCACCCCCACGGTGGAGGAGCATGCCATCCACCGCGAAGTGTACGAAGTGCCGGCGGCCACGCAGCAGGTCCTGCTGGAGCCGGGCGGTGCCCGCCGGATCGCGGTCGGCACCACCAGTGTCCGGACGATCGAGGATTTTCTCGCCCGCCATGCGGCCCTGTTGCCGGAAGGGGGCACCTGCTGCGCGGAGGCGGAAATCTACATCCATCCGCCGCGCCATTTCGCAGGGGTGGACGCATTGATCACGAATTTTCACCAGCCCCGCTCGACGCTGCTCTGCCTGGTCGCCGCCTTTCTCTCCCCCGGCACGACCGATGGCATCGCCTGGGTCCGCTCCATCTATGCCGAGGCGATCCGCCGTGAGTATCGTTTTTTCAGCTACGGAGACGCCATGCTGGTTCTCTGACCCGGAGCTCCGGCCTTTCTTTTTCCCGGACTTTGCGCACATTGCCGCGCATGACAGCTGATGAACTGCAGAGCCTGGTGGAGGAAGCGACCGCGGACTTCGCGGGCGGGGACAGCGACGCCGCGCTCGCCAAGCTGGCGCGTGCGACGGACGCCGCCCCCGATTGTTTCGAGGCGTGGCATGCGCTGGCCGAGGTGAACTTCTCCTTGCGCCGGCTCGACGAGGCCCTCGCGGCGGCCGGGAAGGCGCACGCGCTTCAGCCCCAGGATCTGTTCATCAACACCACGCTCTCGCGAATCTGGATGGAGCGCGGGGACAAGGCGCGCGCGGAGCATTATGGCGCGCAAGCCCGGATCCAGGGTTGGAAGGAACAGCTGAAGAATCCCGGGGAACAGCCCAGTCACTGACCTGCCGGAGAAGGATTCATGGAGGCCGGGGACCTTGCTTCAAGTGGCAGCAGCGTCTCGTCGCCGCGAAGCGTTTCAATCTGACCAGGAACCGAGAATCCTGTGGACGACACGAAGCCGGTTCGACGAGCTCACGGTCCCGAGCCTGCCGAGGGAGTCGTCCCTCCAGGACGGTCATGCCGAACGAGTCATTCCGACCGAAATGTGAGCGCTGCAATCATGGAGGGCCGGGCTCCGTCACGGCCACAACGTTCCGAACTTCGTCGGTTCGAATCGCGGACGACGCGCAGCCGATTCACCGGGCCGACCGCAACACCACCCTGGCCGGAGCGAGCCCCCCGGCCTCGGCATGCACTATGATCGTGCCCGGTTGTCCGGCCCTTGGCTGGATAATCGCAAGGCAGAGCCCATTGAAAGCCCGGCAATTGTCCGCCTGGAAGGACTCCAGCCGCGTGGCATCGCCGTTGTCCACCGCGACGAGATCCGCCGGTCCCTCGATCCGGAACCGCACGCGATCCGACGCCCGCGGCGCCAGCCGGCCTTCCGCGTCGCGAATGCTCGCGGTGATGAAGGCCAGGTCCTCACCGTCCGCCCGCAACGCCGCCCGGTCGGCCGTCAGCGCCACGGCGGTGGCTGCCCCCGATGTGCGCTGGACATCCGTCGCCCATTCGCGGCCACCCTTGTAGGCGACGACGCGCAGTTCACCCGGCTGGTACACGACGTCATCCCACCTCAGCCGGTAATCGCGCGGCCCGCGCTGCTTCCGTCCGAGCGAACGACCATTCAGGAAAAGCTCAGCTTCGTCGCCGCTGGTATAGATATGGACCGGCGTGACGTGGCCCACGCGCTCCGGCCAGGTCCAGTGCGGCAGCAGGTGCGCCATTGGGTGATCCGGCCGCCAGCGCGCCTGGTAGAGATAAAACCGGTCCTTCGGAAAACCGCAGAGATCGACGATGCCGAAGTAGGAACTGCGCGAAGGCGCGAATCCGCCGTTCTTCTCCGTGGCGGCGACCATCCGCCGGCGATCCTCGGGATCGGGAGTGTAACTGAGATACCGCGTGGGATCATACGGGGTCGGTTCGCCGAGATAGTCGAATCCCGTCCAGACAAACTCGCCCAAGACCGATGGCGTGTCGTCCTGATGCGCAAACTCCACATCCGGAGTCGAAGCCCATGGGGGATGATACAAATCATACGAACTGACCTGGAACACGTCCGCACCGTCGCCGAGCTTCTGTTCAACCGGGAAGAAATACTCGCCGCGGGATGTGACCGTCGAAGCGGTCTCCGAGCCGAAAACCGGCCATTCCGGCGCAAGCCTTCGCGTCTCGGCATAGAGGTGCGGCTTGTAATTGTACCCGATGACATCGAAGCCGCGGTGGAACCCGTTCTTGACCACATTCGGATCGTCAAGCCCGCCGGTCACCGGCCGGGTCGGATCCTCTTCATGGAAGAGACTCCGCAGCCGCTTGGCGACCTCGACGCCGTCCGGCTTCCGCTGATCCTGGATTTCATTGCCGGAACTCCACATGATGATGCTGGGGTGATTGCGATCACGGCGGACCAGTGCGCGAACGTCCCACTCGCTCCAGGTGGCAAAGTCGCGCGCATAGTCGTTCGGGACCCAGTCGCGGGCCGGGAATC
Source organism: Verrucomicrobiia bacterium (assembly GCA_011525695.1). Taxonomy (GTDB): domain Bacteria; phylum Verrucomicrobiota; class Verrucomicrobiia; order Opitutales; family Opitutaceae; genus ER46. Next base: position 124,308 of record WYBX01000086.1, on the reverse strand, counting down.
GCCAGGCGTCGAAGGCCTCGGCGATCACGAGGAATCCCATCCGGTCGCAGAGATCGAGGAACTCCGGCGCGAGCGGGTTGTGGGCTCCGCGAATCGCGTTGGCGCCCAGTTCGCGCAGGATCTCGAGCTGCCGTTCGATTGCCCGGATGTTCACGACCGTGCCGAGCGGCCCGATGTCGCTGTGATGGCACACTCCATTGAGCCGCAGAGGCCGGCCGTTCAGGGTGATTCCATTCGCCGGGTGGATCTCAACCCGGCGGATTCCGAAACTGGTCTCGACCGTGTCCACCACCGTGCCATCAACGACCACGGACGTTCGCGCGAGGTGAAGCTGCGGCGACGCGAGGTCCCAGAGTGCCGGCCGTTCGATTTCGAGCTGCGTTTGCAGGTCGAGCTCGCGGCCCGGAGGGATCAGTCGGACGGGCATTTCGGTGCGGGCGAGGATCCGTGACGGTTCCGTCCGCGGGACGATTTCGTGGCGGACCACGATCCGGGCTGCCCGGCCCGACCGGTTCTCCAGCCATACCCGCAAGTCGACCTTCGCCCGCTCCGGCGAAATCTCGGGAGTGGTGACAAACACCCCGTTATGGGCGACCCGGACGGGCCCGGTGCGCACGAGCCAGACATTCCGATACAGGCCGCCGCCGGGATACCACCGTGAGGATTCCGGCGGGTTGTCGAGCCGGATCGCGATGACGTTGGGAGCCCCGGGGCGCCAGTGCCGCGTCAAATCCACGCGGAACGAAGTGTATCCGAAAGCCCATTCGCCGACCTGCTGGCCATTGAGCCAGATCTGCGCGTGGGACATGGCACCATCGAGATCGAGGAAGACGTGCCGGCCGCGATCCGATTCGGGGGCCGTGACCTGGAGCCGATACCAGCCGATGCCGGCCCACGGCAGCTTCGCCGTGGAGTTGGGCAATTCGGGCCGGAACGGTCCCTCGATTCCCCAGTCGTGCGGCAGGTCGAGCTTGCGCCAGCGGGCGTCGTCATAGCCCGGCTGGGCGCGGGCGAGCCCGTCGGCCATGCCGGTGGGCAGCTTTTCAAAGCGCCAGCCTGAGTTCAGCGAAACCCGCTCGCGCGGGGTGGCAGCCGTGACCTGGGCGGCGGCGGAGCCAACGCTGGCAACACTGGCGAAAACCGCCGTAAGGAGCGAAAGGAAGCGGCGCGATGGGGTGTGGAAAACGGCAGGGAGGAATCGGCGCATGGATGAGCATCGCCCGATGGAACGGCAGTGTAAATCCTCCACAGCGTTTCCGAACGCATTTCCACGGCGGGACGCCGTGGCCACGTGGCTTCTGTGTTCAGTGCGACTTCGAACCCGAAATCGAAAGTGGATCATGGAGGGCCGTGCTCCGTCACGGCCATAACGTTCCGAACTTCGTACATGGAGGGCCGTGCTCCGTCACGGCCATGAAGATCAATCCGCTGCGCAGAATGAAACTTCCATCGGGTTTGTGGACGCCACGGAGGGCGTCCCTCCAGGTATGTGATCTGTACGGGGAAATGAGATCCTGGGGTCGGATTTGGATTCATAGAAGGCCGACCCCCGTCGCCAAGCCTTCCTCCTTCGCCAGGCCTACGGAGGACAAGTCGGAGGGCAGGCCGTCACGGCCATAACGTTCCGAACTTCGTACATGGAGGGCCGTGCTCCGTCACGGCCATGAAGATCAATCCGCTGCACAGAATGAAACTTCCATCGGGTTTGTGGACGCCACGGAGGGCGTCCCTCCAGGTACGTGATCTGTACGGGGAAATGAGATCCTGGGATCGGATTTGGAATCATGGAAGGCCGACCCCCGTCGCCGAGCCTTCCTCCTCCGCCGGGCCTTCCTCCTTCGCCAGGCCTACGGAGGACGAGTCGGAGGGCAGCCCGTCCCGGCCAATCGTTCTACCGGCCCCGGCCCATCGGATAATCGATCGTGAACTGGTGCTCCGCGCGATCCTTCACGTGCTGGGTCGATTCCACGATCTCACGCTTGGTCGTGTCGTACGTGATGACTCTCACCTTGTTTTCGGCCGGCAGGAAACGATACAGCCGCAGCGGCCCCGATGAGGTGTAGTCGGAAAGCAGCGAATGCACCACGTTGCCGGCATCGCCGCGCGCCGTGAGTCGCATCGCGGTGGTCCGGCTCTGATCGCCCGAGAAGATGAATCCGAGGTTGGCATGCCGGCGGTAAAGCTTGTCCCACATCTGCACGGCGGAGTTGCCGCGGGCTCCGTGGATCTTCACCCAGCGCATCCGGCCCTTGGGATCCTTGATGAATCCCTCGTTGGATTTCGGCTGCTCGAGCGGTCCCAGATCCATGTGCGTCGTGATCAGCGCACGCCGGCTGGAATGCTTTCGCAACAGCCCGTCGGCCCAGGCCAGGACATCGTCGGGGGCATTGCACTCCAGCGACAGGTGGACGAAGTCGAGTCCGCCGGCCGAGAAGAGCTGGAAGCTGTTGGCGTTGTTGCCCGAGACCGCCGGCGTCGCCGGCCGTGCGGCAAAGGTCCCGCCGTACCACGGGAACGCCTTGAACCGCTCCGCCCCGAACTGGTGCTGAAACCGCGACGAGTCGCCCGCCTTGGTCATGTCATGGTTGCCCACGGTGAGGCTGTAGGGCACCACCCCATGCAGCCGGTCCAGGCATTCGCGGGCCAGCTGCCACTGTTCGTCATTGTTGATGTCGACGATGTCGCCCACGTGGCTGACGAAGACGATCGCCTGCTCCTGCCGGTTCTCGACGATCCAGCGGGTATGGTTCTGGAACACCGGATTTGTCAGCGGATCGGTGCTATCGGGCGTCGCCTTGGTGGCGCGGCCGCGATAGCCCTGCGTGTCCGGGATGACGACGATGGTGAATGCGCCCGGTGGCGGAAGGTCCAGCTGGGCCGCGAAACCGCAGGTGGCGGCGAGCAGCAGGGCACAAAAAACGCGCGCGATTCGGAGCGGGATCGAGGATGGCATCTTGGTTGCAGAATCAAGTCGGCGGAGGGAGGATTCAAATCCGAAACGCACGAGGCAACGAGCCGTTCCGGATTGGCATTGTAATATTCGATCCTGCAGGGGCGCGCCGTTCGCTGCGCTCCGCCAGGCACTCCGCTTTACAGGTTGTACGACACCCGGAAGTTCACTGCCCAGTCATAATAACGCACGGATCGCGGGTTCGAAGGGTCTCCCTGGTAGCTCCGCTTCGCTGAATCGGTGAGATTATTCACGTCGAGATTCAGGATAAGCCGGTTGTTCACCTTGTACTTCGCGAAGAAGTTCCAGGTCGTGCGCTCGTCCTCGTAAACATCCAGCGCGGCCCGGCTGCCGACTCCCGTCAGATAGGGTCCGCGATAGTTCATGAACACGCGCAGGTCGAGCGGACCGCGGGCATAGAACACATTGAGATTGCCGATCTTCTTGGCCGTATCGATGAAGGGCAGCGTCGTTCCGGGTCGATTCGGGTAGGTTCCCTCGGCATCAATGTAGGTGTAATTCGTACCGATGCCCAACCCGCTGAGCAACCCGGGCAGGAAGGTCAGCCGCTTCTGCAGGTCGAGTTCGAGACCTTTGATCCGGCCGCCAGTCCCCAGTTCGGGGCGTTCCAGTTCATAACCGGCGAACTCCCCGCTCTGCACCGTGCTGGTCTGGTTGAAGTAGAAGCCATCGATTTCCTTCTGAAACGCACCGGCCGACAGGACGCCGATCGGTTTGAGATAATACTCGACGCTCAAATCGTAGTTCGTCGATTCCGTGACCCCAAGGTCGGGATTTCCATCCGTGATCTCGAGCTCCGTGGAATCGACCGTCCGGATCGGCAGCAGGAACTGCTGACTGGGACGGGCGATGGTCTTGGTCACCGCCGCTCGGACCAGGAACTGTGGAGTCACGGCATAGGTGAAATTGATCCCGGGCAGGAAATTATCCGACTCGGCGGTGGTTCGCACCCGCTTCACGGAAGTCAGAATTCCGTTCGGCGTGTCGACCTGGTTGGAATTGCCAGTGTACTCCGTGCGTTCGATGCGCCCGCCCGTCACGACATGAAGCCGGCCGATGTTCGCGCTGCCCATCAGGTAGGCGGCGTAGATGCCCTCCTGCCACGATGCGTTCTCCTGTGCGATCCGGATGTCAGAGCGGTTGTCCTGACGCGTAAACTCCCCCCGCCGGCTGTGGAAGATGTCGATGAACTTCTCGACATCCACCGCCACCCCCGCCATCCGCACGCGGCCGTTGGCCTCGCGCATGAACCGGTCATTGGTGTAGGGCATGGTGAATTCCGCCGGGCTCATCGATCCAGTATAGTTCCACCAGCCGTGATCACCGGTATCCTGCCGCCAGTCGTTGTACTTCAAGCGCGTGCCAGTCTTCACGTACGCCTTGAAGGGGAGGTTCAGCAGGTCACGTCGCGCATTCAAACTGAAGTTGTAACCGATGTTTCGCGAATTGAACTGGGTACGCGAAATTTCACGCTGGGAGACCCGGCTCGGATCGGACAGGTCGACTCCATTCGTCACGGTGAAGGTCGGATGATCGCGATCCGCGCGATCGTAGGCCAGCAGGACGTTGTTGAAAGACATCAGCGGAGTGATGGTCTCGAGGTAGACGTTGCTGATCCGGTTGAAGCCCAGCGTCGAATCGATCTTCCACAGGTCGCGCGTGTGCTCCAGGTTCAGCGAAATCTGGTAGTTGATTGTTTCCGGCTCGCGGTAGGGGCGATCGATGTCGACCCGGCCGTTGTTGGCGGTTGCACTGTCCGGGGTGATGTTGGTCCGAGCACCCGGCCGGTAAATCGTGCGATAATCGGCCAGGAACCGGTGATCGTTGCTATAGATGCCGCGGAGCGAGAAGACGGTCGCCTCGCTCAACTTGAAATCAATGCTGCCGGTGTACTTCAATTTCCACGACCCTTCCTCGATGCGATCGAGGATCGTCTGGGTGGCAATGTTGAACTCATCCGACGCATTGACCTGATAAGTCTCCGCGACGTTGTGGTACGCCCGGTCCGTCCGGTAGTAATTGATCGAGGAAAATACCCCCCAGCGGTTGTCGCGACCAAACCGATCCCCGTAGTCGAAGCTGACCTGCCGGTCCCAATTCCTGAGCTGGTTGTTGTAGGTCAGGCCCCCGCCGAACCGCAGTTGCCGGCTCGTCAGATCGAAGGCGCGTTTGGAGACCAGGTTGATGCTGCCCCCAATCGCATCGCCCTCCATGTCGGGGGTCACCGACTTCATCACCTCCACGCGCGAGAGATTCTCGGCCGGGAACGTGCCCACCTGCGCATCACGGGTTCCCTGCCAGGTGCCGATCCGCACGCCATCGTAGGTCACCGAATTGAAATCCGAACTCAGCCCGCGAATCACCGGACGCACGGGGAAGTGCGTGCTGGCCTCGAGGTAAATTCCGGAAATTGCCTGCAGCACTTCGCCCACCTCGCCGAGCCGGGAGTTTGCGAGCGCGTCTTCCGAAAGGACATTGCGGATGTTTTCAGACGTACGCTGGATGTTCAGGCTCTGTGCCTGGCCGGCGACCTGCTCCGTCACCATCAGCGGCTCCATCATCACGATGTCCGATTTCAACCTGACGGTCAGCACCTGGACCCCGCCGGACTCGACAGCCACAGTCAAGTCGCTGGTGGCAGTGCCGGCGGAGGCGATGCGCAGCCGGTAGCTGCCTGGCGCGATGCCGCCGATGAAGAACCGGCCCTGGCTGTCGGTCACATCCGTGCGGGCCGGCGTGGTTTCGAGGATGACCTCCGCGCCTTCCACGAAAGCGCCGGAGGAATCGTTCGTGACTACGCCGCGAATCGAGCCCGGGGCGACGGGCGTTTGGGCCGGAGCCAGGGGAGCGACGCTCAAGCCGATCCAAGCGCTCAAAATGGCGATCAGGTTTCTACGTTTCATGGTGGGGGGTGGGGGTTGATGGGAATTCGAAGACCGGCGGGGCGGAGGTGCGGCCTCCGGAACAGGCGTGGGCGCGGGCGGCTCGGCGCGATTCACCATCAGCGCGCCAGTCTTGTCGTCTCGCAGGACGACGAGTTCGGTGTTCGCGAGCATTCGCGTGATGGCCTCGCCGGCGGTGAACTTGCCCTTCACCGGATTCGTGGTCACGCCACGAACGGCATCGAGCATGAAGACCAGCTGCTCATCCGACTCCGTCGCAAATTGCTTCAGGGTGGCGGCCGCGTCGCCTCTCGGCAGATCTTAGTTCCGCTTCTGCACCTCCGCGCCGATCGCCGACGTGGTCGCGCACATCGCGCACCAGAATGCGGTCGCCACCATCGGGCTGCCAGGCAAGTGGGAATTCGTCATGCGGAGCACCAGCTTTGCTCCCCAGACGCAGCAATGGATGAAATGGGTTATCACGCGGCAGGATTTAGCTCCAAATAGTGCCAGGCTGCGTTCCGCAACGTCCTGTCACGACCCCGAAAGCTGGAAGCGTGGCGCATGCCTGCCAAGGTTGGAACCCCGTTCAATTTCGGGGTGAGGTTCCAGCGCACCGCGGGTGATGCACCTTCGAGCCGCCTCTGGGGGCGAAGGGAACTCGTCCGCTCCCAACCTCCTCTGGTCTTCAAGGGTGCCTAGCGCGCCCGGCGCAACAGGATTTCCCTTGCCCCCCGCGGGGACGCAACGATGTCCCCGCTGCTCTCGAGCAGGCGCACGAATGCCTCCACGTTGTCCGCGGCAAATGTCCCGCCCACGCGTCGCTCGGCGAGTTCGTCATCGGCGACGATCAGCTGGATCTCGTTGCGGCGGTTGAATTGCGCGACGACTTCCCGCAAGGGCGTTTCGACAAACTCCAGCTTCCGCTTCTGCCATGCCAGCGCCTCCCGGATCCCGGACGGCTCAATCATCTCGATTTTCGGCCAGGAATCGGCCCCATGCCGCGCCACGGTCGCCCGCTGCCCGGCCTGAACCATTGAATCATCCGGCAGTGCGGGTGCCACGGTGGGACTTCTTTCAGCACCGTCGAGAGCCGGGTTCTGGGGCGCAAGGCTCACTTTGCCCTCCGTGACCAAGACCTCGACGGCCGCCTCGGCCAGCCGGACGCTGAAGGCGGTGCCCACTGCGCGCACCGACACGGTGTCGGCTACGACAATGAACGGGCGGCCTGGATCGGGCTTCACCTCGAAATGCGCTTCGCCCGCCGCCAGCGTGACCCGCCGCTCCGCGGCCGAGAAGTGCACGCTCGCCGCGCTGCCGGCATTCAACTCCATCACGGATCCATCCTCCATGGCGACCTGATCGTATCCATTGGCCGCGGTCGTATACTGCGCGGATGAGATTTCCCCGCCTGGCCATTGCCACCAGGCGATCGCGGCAAACGCAATCATGGCCGCGATTCCCGCCGCCCAGGATCGCACGATGCCGCGAGTGCCGCCCGTCGGCCCGGCCGGCACACCCATCTCCTCAGCCGGCAGAAGCTGTTCCCGCGAAAAGGGAAGCCGCTCGAGCAGTGCGCAGGTACTTTCCAATCGCGCCACGGCATTCGCATGCCTCGGGTCCAGCCGGCACCATTGCTCGAACTCGCCCGCCTGCTGCGGCGTAAATCCCTCATCCCGCTGCACCAGCCAGGCTGCCGCGGCCTCCTCAATCGGATCGTCGGGTTGAAAACCCTGCTGATTTACCGGGTCGTTCATGATGCCGCCTCCTCCGCGCGGACATCTGCCGGCGGGAATCCGCGCGCCGCGAAAAAAGCGGTGCAGCGCCGCAGGCCTTTCGCCATGTGCACCTTCACGGTTTCGGGCGAAATGCCGAGCCGGACGGCGATCTCCTTGTAGGAAAGGCCATCGAGATACCGCAGCAGGATGACCTCCCGGCAACGATCCGGCAGGGCGCGGACCGCCTCGGCCAGCACCGCGCGTTCGTGCTGGTGGTTGATGATTTCGGCCGCTCCCGGCTGGGGCTCCAGCAGGATGGATTCGATTGCCTCAGTGACGGCTTCGACCGGAAGGGCGCGGCGCCGGCGGAAGAGATCGAGCGCGGCGTTACGGGCCGTGGTGAAGAGAAATGCCCGCGCGTAACGAACCTTGCCCGAGGCGTGGGCGCGCAACAGCCGCGAGTAGGCCTCCTGCACGAGATCGTCGTGATCGGTCAGCGATGGGAACCGGGCGTGGAGATAAGCGCGCAAGGCGGGTTCATGCGGCTGAACCTCCTCGGCAAACCAGCGGGTTTGGCCTGGACTCGTCGATTGGGCCTGATCAGTAGGAGGCATGGGGTCGACCGGCGGGACAGTTGCATCGGCCCGGTCCTCTCCCAAGTCGAGTGGATTCGTGGCAATTTCGGTCCTGAAAAATAAATTCGCTCGCGAATAACCCGAAACCCGCCGCCGGACGTCTAAGTTTATCTTAGTGAAGCTGAATCCGTGACTGCGGGACCAGGATTCAGGGAAGCCCATCCGGTCCGCACCTTCCGCCGGGGTCCTCGAGGCCAGGTCGTGCTCAGAGATTATAACTGACCCGGAAGTTCACCGCCCAGTCGTAATAGCGGACGGCGCGCGGATTCGAGGGATCTCCCTGGTACGAGCGCTTCGCAGAATCAGTGATATTGTTGGCGTCGATGTAAAAACTGATCCGATCGTTAAATCGGTACTTTCCGAAGGCGCTCAGGGTCGTGCGCTCGTCCTCGTAGACATCCAGCGCGGCCCGGCTGCCGACACTGTTGAGATACGGCCCCCGGTAGTTCATGAACACGCGGAGATCGAGCGGCCCGCGGGCATAGAAGACATTGATGTTGCCGATCCGCTTGGCGGTCCTGACGAACGGCAGCGTGCCGTCTCGATTCGAATACGTACCTTCGGCATCGATGAAGGTGTAATTTGTGCCGACGCCAAGCCCGCTCAGAAATCCCGGCAAGAATGTCAGCCGCTTCTGGAAATCGACTTCCAAGCCCTTGATTCGTCCGCCAGTGCCCAATTCGCGACGGGTCAATTCATAACCGGCAAACTCTCCGCTCTGGATCGTGCTCGTCTGGTTCACGAAGAATCCATCGATTTCCTTCTGGAAGACGCCCACTGAAATCACGCCCAGCGGTTTGAGGTAATGCTCCAGGCTCAGATCGTAGTTGACCGACTCGGTCACACCCAAATCCGGATTGCCGTCCGAGATCTCGAGTTCGTCGGCATCCACCGTGCGAATTGGCAGCAGGTACTGCGGGTTGGGGCGGGCGATGGTCTTAGTCACCGCCCCGCGAAGCAGGAAATCCGGCGTGATGCTGTAGGTGAAATTGACTGACGGCAGGAGATTGTCCGACCGGCTGGTCGTCTGCAGCCGCGTGACGCCGGTCAGGACGCCGTCAGGAGTGTCCAGTTGGTTCGAGTTGCCCGTGAACTCCGTGCGCTCGAAGCGAGCACCGGTCACGACGTGCAGCCGGCCGAAAGTCGCGCCGCCCATGAGGTAGGCGGCATAAACCCCCTCTTGAAATGACGAATTCTCCTCCGCGATCCGGATATCGGAACGGTTGTCCTGGCGGGTGAACTCGCCAGGACGATTATGGAACGCGTCGATAAACGCGTCGATATCGGCCGCCAGCGGCGCCATCCGGACGCGGCCATTGGATTCGCGCATGAAGCGGTCGTTCGTGTAGGGAATGACGAAATCCGTCGGACTCTGCGGTCCGGTGTAATTCCACCAGCCATGGTTGCCGGTGTCCTGCCGCCAGTCGCTATACTTGAGCCGGGTGCCGACCTTCAAATAGGCCTTGAATGGCAGGTTCAATAGATCCCGGCGCGCGTTCAGGCTGTAATTGTAGTTGAGGTTGCGCGAATTGAACTGCGTCCGTGATAGCTCGCGCTGGGAAAGGCGCGATGGATCGGAAAGGTCCGTCCCGTCCGTCACCGTGAAGAGCGGATGATCGCGATCGGTGCGATCGTAAGCGAGCCGCACGCCGTTATAGGACATGATCGGCGTCATGGTTTCGCTGTACGTATTGCTGATCCGACTGAATCCCAGCGTGGAATCCAGCTTCCAGAGGTCATGCGTATGCTCCAGGTTGAGCGAAATCTGGTAGTTGATGGTTTCCGGCTCGCGGTACGGCCGCGTCAAATCGATCCGACCCGGATTGGCAGTGGCGCTGTCCGGCGTGATGTTGGTGCGGGACCCCGGGCGGTAAATCGTGCGATAATCCGCCAGGAACCGACGATCATTGCTATAGAGGCCCCGTAACGAGACAATGGTGGCTTCGCTCAGCTTGTAATCGATGCTGCCGGTGTACTTGAGCTTCCAGGAGCCCTCCTCGATCCGGTCCAGCAGCGTCTGGGTGGCAATGTTGTATTCGTCCACCGCATTCACCTGGTAGGTCTGCGCGGCATCGTGGTAGGCCCGATCCGTCCGGTAGTAGTTGATCGAGGAAAAGATCCCGAGCCGTTTCTCCGCCCCGAAACGATCGCCGTAATCGAGGCTGACCTGCTTATCCCAATTTCGGAGTTGGTTGTTGAAGGTCAGTCCCGCACCTAGCCGCAACTGGCGGCCCGGCAGGTCGAACGCGCGCTTCGAGACGAGATTGATGCTCCCGCCGATCGCATCGCCTTCCTGGTCAGGGGTGGCGCTCTTCATCACCTCGACCCGGGAGAGGTTCTCCGCCGGGAAAGTGCCGACCTGCGCGTCGCGCGTGCCCTGCCAGGTCCCGATCCGAACCCCGTCGAATGTGACGGAATTGAATTCGGACGAGAGCCCGCGAATCGATGGCCGCGTCGGCTGGTGCGTGCTGGCCTCGAGATAGATGCCCGGGATCGCCTGGAGCACCTCGCCCACTTCCCCAAGCCGGGAGTTTGCCAGCGCGTCTTCCGACAGGACATTCCGGATGTTCTCCGACGTGCGCTGGATGTTGAGGCTCTGTGCCTGGCCTTCGGCCTGCGCGGTGACCATCAGCGGTTCCATCGTCACGATGTCGGACTTCAGCGCCACGGCCATCGACTGGGCGGGACCCGCGGTTACGTTCACGTTCCGTTCGGCGGTGGCGTAGCCGGACGAGATCACCCGCACGCGGTAGTTGCCGGCAGGGATGCCACCAACGAAAAACCGGCCTTGGCTATCGGTCACATCCGTCCGGGCCGGCGTCGTCGAAAGGACCACTTCCGCGCCCTCAACGAAGGCGCCTGTGGAATCATTCGTGACGACGCCCCGGATCGAGCCGGTCGGGGTGGTTTGCGCGGGGGCGGCTGGAGCGGCGGCGAAGCCAAGCCAGGCCGCGAACATGGCAATCAGGTTCCTTCGTTTCATGGGTCGGGTGGGTTCTTGGTTGGAAGAGCGGGATGAAGGCGGCGGATTCGCGGCGGGCGGCTTGGGTGATGTCGCCCGGTTCACCACCAGCGCCCCGGTCTTCTCATCCTGCCCAACGATCAGCTCCGTGTTCGCCACCATAAGCTCGATTACCTGCCGGGCGGTGTACTCGCCCTTGACCGGGTTGGTCTTCACTCCGCGCACCTTCGGCACGACATAAAGCACCTGCTCACCCGACTGCTGGACAAATTGCCGGAGCGTCCGTGCCGCGTCGCCCGCCGGGACTTCGTAATGCCGTCTGGCCGGCGCGCCGCGCGCAATCGTGGCGGCCGCGGCCAGCACCAGCAGCAGCAGCATCCGTCGCCAGAGATCAGCCGAGCGGCACACGCGGAGAATGAATGGAGTTAGGGTTTGCAGCATTCATGAACGCCCGGGTGGGATTGGCTGCGAGGGAGGACGCGCGGGCGTTCATCGTTTCAGACGAACCACGAAGCAAGGCGGGCTATCCGCCGGAAAAAATTTCAATTCACCTTGCGCAACACAATGCGCATCGGATCCGGCCGCTCGACGATAATGTCCCCGCCGGAGACCAACAGCCGGACAAAAGCATCCACGTTTTCCGGCCGGAAGCTGCCGCCGATCGGCAGCGTCGCCAGTTCCATATCGGCAATTTCCAATTGCACCAGGTTCCGCCGGTTGAATTGCGCGATGGCATCGCCCAGCGGCGTATCCACGAAGACCAGCCTTGCTCCCTGCCAGGCGAGCGTCTCCCGGATGGCCTCGGGAGAGACCCTCTCGACCGCGTCGCGACCGAACGCAGGCATGGGTGCCACCTTCATCGTAGGGATCACCGCCCGCTCGTTCGCCGTCAGCAGCAGCGGCACGACCGGCTCCGGCTCGGCCCGGCCGTCATCTTCCGCCGCCCGTGCCGGGCGGCCGCGGTCCGCCCACTCCTCCACCTTCTTCGCGACTTCGACACGGCCCTCGGTGACGAGGACCTCGACGCGGTCGGCTCCCAGCCGCACATTGAAGGCCGTACCGACGGCCCGCATCGCGACGGTCTCCGCCTCGACCACGAACGGGCGACCGGGATCCTTGGCGACCGTGAAGTGGGCCTCACCGCGCAGGAGCTGCACGCCACGCTCCGCCGCGGTAAACCGCACCCGAATCTCGCTCCGCGCATTCAGTTCCACGACGGATCCGTCCTCGAGTGCCACCGTCTGATAGCCGTCCGCGGTCGTGGCGTAATGTTGCGCCGGCGCGGCGACAGGCTGCACCCGCTCTTGCGGCGCCATCCACCACCACCCGGCAATTGCCAGTGCCGCCGCCAATCCGCCTGCCGCCGCCGCCACCGGGAATCGAATCATCCGTCGGGTGGCGGCGGGCCGCAGCAAATCGCGGTCGGGATGCATGCGTGCCTCGGGCCGATACTCCCGCAACCGCTGCAGGCTGCGCCAGACCGCCTCCAGCCTGTTCACCGCCGCTTCATGGCGCGGATCGGCCGATCGCCACTGGATGAACTCGGACTCCTGAGCACCCGAGAATCCGTCATCGCGCTGCGCCAGCCATGCAGCCGCCGTCGCCTCAATGGCCTCTTCGTCGGATGGTCGGTGGGAGGATGGGCGTTTCATTCGTTCAGCAGCGAAAATCTGGATTCATGGCAGCCCGCGCGCCGCGAGATACTCCGCGCATCGGCGCATGCCCTTGGCCAGCTGGGCCTTGACCGTGTGCTCGGAGATCCGCAGTTCGGCGGCGATCTCCTTTTGTGGCATCCCATAAAGCAGGCGGAGCGTCATGACCTGGCAGCAACGTTGCGGCAACGCGCGAACCGCCTCGGCGAGCAGTTCCAGCTCCTGCTGTCGATTGATCGCCTCGGTGACATTCGCTCTTTCTTCAATGACGGGCAACTCCTCGAGATCGGCTACGCCGTCGATCGCCACGACCTTCCGGCGCCGAATAAAATCGAGCGCGGCATTGCGGGCGGTGGTAAAGAGGAATGCCTTGGCATAACTCACCCGCCCGGCCTCCCGCGCCCGGATCAGCCGGGCGTACGATTCCTGCACCAGGTCGTCGATGTCCGGCAGCGAGGGAAAGACATTGCGCAGGTAGGAACGCAGCGAGGACTCGTGCGGCTGCACCTCCTCGGCGAACCATCTCGAAACGCTCGAGGCAGGCCCGCTCGACAGGCTCGGGCCTGGCCATCGCGCCACGCCCGCGCCCGCCCAATCCGACGCCCCCGAATTCCCGTTGGAATGCTCAAGTGGGTGGATTGAACGAGAGACCGGCGCGCGAGGGGATTCGGACGCACTCACATCAGCCCCATACACCGGGATTCGTCGCAAGTCTAGCCGGCGGCCGGCAAATTCCCTTCCCGGATGATTTTTCTGGATCGCGATCGCCCATCGATCGGTTTCGTTCGTCTTAACCGCGACGGCGACCGGCCGCCGCCACCCGACCGCCTCATGAGCACCTCCACCCCCGCCCCCGCGTCGGACGTCCCGGCGCCCCTGGCACCGGCGCCAGGAATCCGCCCCGCCGCTTCTGGTGGCGAACCGGCCGCGGCCGGCCGGCTCCAGTCGCTCGATGCCTACCGCGGGCTGATCATGGTCGCGCTTGCGTTCAATGGTTTCGGCCTCGCCGCCACCGCCCAGAATCACCTCAAGGCGGCCCCCGACTCCGGTTTCTGGCAGGCCGTGTATCATCAGTTCGAACACGTAGAGTGGGTCGGCTGCGGGTTCTGGGACCTGATCCAGCCGTCGTTCATGTTCATGGTCGGCGTCTCGATGGCCTATTCCTACGTGAAGCGGCAGCGCGAGGGGCAGTCCTGGCGCCGGATGTTTGGCCATGCCGCGTGGCGTTCCGTCATCCTGATCCTCCTCGGCATTTTCCTGATTTCCAATTCCCGGCCCTCCACCAACTGGCTGCTGACGAATGTCCTCACCCAGATCGGCCTCGGCTACGCGTTCCTCTTCCTGCTCTGGGGCCGATCGGTCCGGACGCATCTGATCACGGCCGCGGCCCTCCTGCTTGTGACGTGGGCCCTGTATGCCTTTTATCCCGCTCCCGGAATCGATCCGGGGCGCGGCGCGCCCGAAGTTGGCGTGCCGGCCGCCTGGGCGCAGGAGCACCTCGCCAACGTCAGCCCGGCCTGGCACAAGAACGCCAATGTCGGCCACGCGGTCGACACCTGGCTCCTGAATCTGCTGCCGCGCCGCGAGCCGTTCACCTTCAATCCCGGCGGCTACCAGACGCTGAACTTCCTCCCCTCGCTGGCGACGATGCTCTTCGGGCTGATGTGCGGCGAGGTTCTCCGCTCGAACCGCACGTCGCGGGCCAGGCTGCGGCTGCTGCTCGCAGGCGGCGCGACGCTGCTGCTGGCCGGCGTGATCTGGCACTGGCTCGGTGTTCCGCTGGTGAAGCGAATCTGGACTCCCTCCTGGACGCTGTTCTCGACCGGCTGGTGCGTGCTGATCCTGGCAGCGCTCTATGCCATCATCGACCTCCGGCAGTGGCGGGCCTGGAGCTTCCCGCTCGTCGTCGTCGGGATGAATTCAATCGCCATCTATGTCATGGGCATGTTGCTGCGCGGCTGGACGGCAAGAACGCTGCAGACTCATTTCGGCGAGGATGTCTTCAAGGTGCTCGGCGCTGCCAACGCGCCCTTCGTCCAGGCCACCCTCGTTGGCCTGCTGTTCTGGCTGGTCTGCTACTGGATGTACCGGAGGAAGATTTTCCTCAGGATCTGACGCGGCGCAGCTTTGGACCAAGGATCAAGGACCAGGGACCAGGGACTAGGGACCAGGGCGGAGATCCGCGAGTGAACGCGAATGGACGCCAGGGGCATTGGCGGCCTGCCGCTTCAGCGCCCCGGATTTCCCGGCTCCGTCCAAGGCAAGTCCCCCCGCCGCTCTTTCCAGGTGCGCGTGCTCAACCGATCGTCTGGCAAGGGAGGCTCGCAATCAACCGGCGCATGCCTTCCGAAGAGGGATACTTCCGGAGAAACTGCGTCGCCCCTGCCGCCCTGGCATTGGCCTCGTCAGCCGGATCCTCGGAACTCGTGATGATCACCACCGGCAAGGCGCCCAGCCGGGGATGGGCTCGCACCCGTTTGGTCAGCTCAATTCCATCCATGCCCGGCATGTGCAGGTCCGACAGGATCACGCAGGGCACGTAGCGGATATCCGGGTTGCGGCTCTCCAGTTCCAGGTGATCCAGCGCTGCGGCAGGATCCTCGAAAGTGACGAGCTTGTTCTCCACCCCGGCCCGCGTGAGCAGTCGCTTGACGATGAACAGGTCGTCCGGATCGTCATCGACTGCGAGAATGGGAGGAAGCGCGCCCATGCGGAAACGGACCGTCCGGCTCGGAAACGGTTCGAGCAAAGCTGGAATTCGGTTCTCGGCTGCAGCGGGTTTTTCTCCTGCGGCCCTTCATGCCAGCCCGGCCGCCGACTCGCCGCTTGCCAGCCCCAACTGCGGCACCTGCCGACTGCATCTCACGATTACCGTGGATGTTCGGCTCAGGTGCGACTGCCCGAGTTGTGTTCGCGACTGGGCTCCGGCGGCTCGCTGCGGGAAATCAGATGCGCCTCGACCACGCTGCCCAGCCGGAGCCATTCGTCATAGTGCAGGAAGCTCGTCGCGCCGGAAGCCATCGCGGCCTCTGCGCGATCGATGCCCGAGACCATCACGATCGGCACGGCCGGGTCCGCCTCGCGCAATTGCTGCAGCAATTCGATGCCCCCGACATCGAACGTGCGATGGGTGATGATGGCGGTGAGTTTCCGCTTGCGCGCGGCATCCACCGCCAGCTCGGCATCGTCCATCTCAAGGATGGTCGCTCCGGGAAACTTGCGCAGCAGCGTCTTCGCGAGGAGATAGCGACTCTCCGCATGAAAATCGATGACCAGGAATGTCGGCAGTGGGAGCACAGAGTTCGGCCGCATAGACGGTGGCTTTTCCGCCGCGTTCCCGATAGTGGGCCAAGCCCCCATTCGGACGTCGGGAGATGGCGTAGGAGATGAGAACAGAGCGTGAATCCATCGCTGGCGCGGGCGCTTTCGATCGTGAATCAGGTCTCCCTCCCTGACCAGACGCCACCGCAGAGACTTGCCCTACGGGCGCCGGCTTTCGGAATGGATAAAAAAACCTTCAGCACCGCTGCCCCCGCCAGTAGCTCATGGGAGATGCGGACCCTTGCCGTCACTCTTCTCACCGCCCTCTCCGGCGGAATGCTGCTCCCCCAGACGGTCGCGGGCGCACCCGCCGATCCGTACCAATGGCTCGAGGCGATCGACGATCCGCATGCCCTGGCGTGGGTTGAAAAACAAAACGACGCAACCGCCCGGCGGCTCGCCGCGGATCCGGAATATGCCGGGCTGTATCGCGATGCCCGGGCCATCCTCGATTCCAGCGAGCGGCTCCCCGCAATCGAGGTCCATGGCGGCTATTTCTATAATCTATGGCGGGATGGCGAACATCCCCGAGGGCTGTACCGGCGGACAACACTCGAGGAATTCCGCGCGGCCAATCCGCGATGGGAGACCGTCCTCGATGTGGACGAGCTGGCCCGGCGCGAAGGCCGCCCGTGGGTGTTTGCAGGCGCGATCTGGCATGCCCCCGCGGCCCGCCGCTGCCTGATCCAGCTTTCACCCGGTGGCGGCGATGCGGTCGAGGTGCGCGAGTTCGATGCGGAAGAACTGGAATTCGTCCGTGGCGGTTTCGTGCTCCCGCCGGCCAAGGTGCGGGTGGGCTGGCGCGACGCCGACACCATTTTCGTCGGGACCGACTTCGGTGCGGAATCACTCACGGCATCCGGATACCCACGGCTCGTGAAGCTCTGGCAGCGCGGGACGCCGCTCTCGGCCGCCGAGACCCTGCATGAGGCGGCCACCAGCTCGGTGGCCGCGTTCGGCCACCGGCTTCGCTCGAGCAGCGGTGACGTGGACTTGGTGACCGAACTGGTGACATTCTGGACGCAGCGTCACTGGCAGCTGCTCAACGGAAAACTGCATTCGCTCCGCATTCCGGAACGCGCCAGCATCATCGATGCCTTCGCGGGGCGGCTCGTCCTGTGGCTGAAGGACGATTGGACGTTCGCCGGACATACCCATGCTGCGGGATCAGTCGTGATCGCCGACCCGGCGGCACTTCGCGGCCGAGCGCATGGCCGCGTCGATCCGATTGTCACGCCCTCCGCCACGGACGTGGTTACCGCCGTGAATGTCACAACCGAAGGGTTGCTGGTCACGATGCTGGAAAATGTCCGCGGCCGGCTGTATCGGTTTGTACCGCACCGGCGCGGCTGGGAGCGGCTGCCAGTCGTATTTCCAGACCATGGCCGGATTGCGGTGGTCTCCGTCGACGAACGGAATGGCGATGCCTTCGTGCAGTTTGAAACCTTCCTGACGCCCCCCGCCCTCTTCCTGCTGCCCGCCGCAAGCACGCGACCGGTGGAACTCAAGGCCCAGCCGCCGAGTTTCGACGGCTCGCGGTTTGCCGTCGAGCAGCTCTGGGCGCGATCCGCTGATGGCACGAACGTGCCCTACTTCCTGGTCGGACCCCGCGAGCTGAAGCGCGACGGCTCCAATCCGGTGTGGATGTTCTCGTATGGCGGTTTTGAAAATGCGCTGACGCCGTCCTACTCCGGTTCGTACGAGCCCCATTACGGGGCCTACGGGAAGCTGTGGCTCGAACGCGGCGGGGTCTTTGTTCTGGCCAACATCCGGGGCGGCGGTGAATTCGGCCCGCGCTGGCACCAGGCCGCGCTGAAGGAGAACCGGCATCGCGCGTTCGAGGATTTCGAAGCCATCGCGCGCGATCTGGTGGCCCGGAAGATCACGGTGCCCGGGCGAATCGGGATCGAGGGCCGCAGCAATGGCGGTCTGCTGGTGGCGGCCACGATGCTGCGCCATCCGGAATTGTACGGCGCAGTGGTGTGCGGCGTGCCGCTGACCGACCTGCAGCGGTATCACCGGCTGCTGGCAGGCGCCAGCTGGGTCGATGAGTACGGCAACCCGGAGGTCGCCTCGGAGTGGGCGTACCTGTCCCGCTACTCGCCCTACCAGAATGTGCGCGCCGGGATGAACCTGCCGCCGGTGATGTTCTTCACGTCGACCCGGGATGATCGCGTGCATCCAGGCCATGCACGAAAGATGGCCGCCAGGATGATCGCGCTCGGTTATGAGGTGGATTATTACGAAAACACCGAGGGCGGGCACCGTGGCAGTGTCACGAACGAGCAGCTGGCAACGCGGATTGCGCGGACCTTCACGTTCCTCTGGCAGCACCTGCGCTGAACCCAATTCCCATTCTCTCCGTCTGTTCGATTCCTGGAGGGCCGTGCTCCGTCACGGCCAATGAGATGGGCTGCGCAGAATGACTTTCCCATCGGGTCTGAGGACGACACGGGGGTCGTCCCTCCATGAACGTGATCCGGAATGAGAAACGAGAATCTATGGATCGGAAATGGATTCATGGAGGGCCGTGCTCCGTCACGGCCAATGAGATGGGCTGCGCAGAATGACTTTCCCATCGGGTCTGAGGACGACACGGGGGTCGTCCCTTCATGATAGTCATTCCGACCGAAACATGGACGACACGGAGGTCGTCGCTTCAGGAACGTCGTATTGACCAGGGAATGAGAATCCTGGATCAGAAATGGAGAATTTGCGGGGACGTGGCAGCGACGCCTCTCAAGTGACAGGCGGTTTGCGCCGCACCAGCGTATTGGACACCATCACCTGCACGACCTCGTTGCGCTGATTCAGCGTTGTCGTCCGAATCTTCACGACCCCGAATCCCGGCTTCGACTGCGACGCGCGCATCGCCACGACCTCGACGGCGACCGCCAGCACGTCACCCGGCCGGACCGGCCTCGGCCATTGCAGTGAATCGACCCCGAGTCCGATCACTCCGCTGCCAAAGCTGAATTCGCTGCCAACCATCAGCCGCATCGTGAGCGCCGCCGTCAGCCAGCCGCTGGCGACCAGTCCACCAAAAACGCTGCCCCGCGCCGCATTCTCGTCCGTGTGGAACGGCTGCGGATCATACCGCGACGCGAACTCCCGCACCTCCTCCGCGGTCACCGGGACGGTTCCATTTCGGTAGGTCTTCCCCACCGCCAAATCCTCGAAATACACCGCCAGCGGAGTTGGCCCGGATTCGCTCATCGGGCGATTGCAGCAGCTCCCGGGGTGCGGCACAGCAAAAAATGGCCGGCTCCCCGAAAATGCCGCAGGCATTTTCAATCAGCAGCATGTCGGATGCGTCGGCCTCACCGGCGGCATCTTCACGTCGAACAGCCGTAAGACAGACCGGATGCTCGTCTAATCGTCCGTGGCCTTCGCCTGCTTGTGCTTGTACGCGAAGGTCCGGCCGTAATACGCCGTCAGCAGCGCCACCGCCTGGCCTTCGCCGAGCCGTCCGCGGAACTGATCCAGCATCGCGTTCTCGTCGAGCTCGGCGGCCATCCGATCCATCCGCTTTCGCTGGGTGGCAAACGCCCGCTGCGTGACCTCGAGCGGATCGACCTGCGAACGCAGAATCGCCTTCAGCTCCTCCAACACTGGCTGCGCCGCCGGATCAGCGGCACGATTGATGAATTCGCCGGGGTCATCCTCGAGATTGAACAACAGGTCGTCGTACCACGTGAAGTGGATGTATTTCCACGGCCCTTTCCGGATCATGAATGATCCGGTGCAGTTGCCCTCGGAGTGGCTCTCGCTGTAGGCCCAGCCGGGATGATTCCCCGCCCGCCCGTGCATCAGCGGCAGGAGCGAATGGCCGCGGAGCCGATCGTGCAGCTTCGCGCCGCCGGCCTCCAGGAAGGTGCGGATCAGATCCACATGCGCCACCGGGGTGTCCACGACGCGCCCGCTCGGTATTCCCGGGCCGGCCACCACCATCGGGACGCGGGCGGCGACATCGTAGAGATTATTCTTCAGCCACAACCCATGCTCGCCGAGCGACTCGCCGTGATCCGAGGTGTAAACGAAGATCGTGTTCTCGAGTTGGCCCGTTTCCTCCAAGGCCTTCCAAATCCGGCCAACATAATCATCGACCTCCTGGATCATCGCCAGATAGGCGGCGCGGGCCCGGCGGATCCGATCCTCCGGTATCGGTGTGGCGATGTCCTTGAAATGCCGCAGCTGCCGGAACATCAGGTGCTGCTCCTCGAGATGGGCGGGCGGGACGTTCGGCAGGTCAATCCGCGGCAGGTAATAATCATAGTATTCCTGCAGCCCCAGGAACTTCGGATGCGGCATGTGCAACCCACAGTAGGCCGCCCATGGCGCGCCGCCCGGCTGCTGTCTCCGGATGAACTCGATCGTCTTCACCGCCTTCTCCTGGTCGCTGTGCCGCTCGTTCCGCGCCCGGCCTTCGACCACGTCGCGCTCGCCCGGCCGCACACACAGCGGCCGGCGGAAGAAAGCGGTGATGTCGGGTTTCTTCCAGTGGCTGTTCGCCAGGTTCGGCGCCTCGGCAAACCCGTTGTCAAATTCGTCACTCGTATCCATCTTGCCCGTCCCGAAAGTCCGGTAACCGGCGTCGCGGAGCAGCGCCGGCCAGGCCGGGAGGCTGCCGTCCCAGGCGGTCGCATTGCAGAACGAATTGCAGTCGGAGGGATAGACCCCCGACACCATCCCGGCGCGCGACGGGGCGCAAACGGGGTTGCCGCAATACGTGCTGCGGAAGACGACTCCGGAGCGGGCGACCCGATCCATGGCCGGGGTCCGGACTAGCGGATGTCCCATGAATCCGGCATACCTGTAGGAATGCTGATCGGAAAGGATCAGCACGATGTTCGGCTGCCGGGGCATGGCGCCGGTGGACGTCGTGCCGGCCGCTCCCGACAGGGCCGGCCCCAGCGCCGCCCCTCCCAGGCCGGCCAGCAGTTGCTTGCCAAAGTCGCGACGGGTCAGTGAGGGATTCATAAGCTTCACTCGGTTTTTGGTTTCTTGGCGCCGACCGGTTCGACGGATACGTTGACTTGGGTGATTTCGCCGGCGTGACGGATGAGATCCGCCCCCTCCACCCCGCGGAACGTGCAGTTCTCGATCCGAATGTTCCCGACGGGCGCCTGGGGCAGCCCCTGGATCGAAAGGACCTTCGGGCTGGACTGGCTGGTGACGTTTTCCATCACCACGTTCCGGACGATCGGCCGGTGCGGGCCCTTCGGACCCTCATCATAAACGAAGTCCACCTGGAGCACCGCATCGCTCACGCGCCCGACCGTGACGTTCCGCATGAAGACATTCTCGACCACGCCGCCGCGGGCCGCGTTCGACTTGAAGCGTAATGCGCGCGCCAGCTCCGGGCTGTCCATCCGGCAGTTCTCGACAAACACATTCCGGCAATCACCCGAAATCTCGCTTCCCACCACCACGCCACCGTGGCCGGCCTTCATGGTGCAGCCGCGCACGATGATGTTCTCCGAGGGCATCCCCGCCCGGCGGCCGTCGTCGTTGCGGCCCGACT
This sequence comes from Verrucomicrobiia bacterium, assembly GCA_011525695.1. Taxonomy (GTDB): domain Bacteria; phylum Verrucomicrobiota; class Verrucomicrobiia; order Opitutales; family Opitutaceae; genus ER46. Next base: position 102,643 of record WYBX01000086.1, on the reverse strand, counting down.
TGATCGCGATGCAGTCGTCGCCCGTGTCGAAGGTGCAGTTCTCGATCAGGACGTCGCGGCACGACTCGGGATCACAGCCGTCGTTGTTCGGCCCGTAGCCGGTGACCGTGACCCCGCGAACGGTGATGTTGGAGCTGAAGAGCGGGTGGAGCTGCCACATTGGTGAATTCCGGAAGGTCACCCCTTCGATGAGGATGTTCCGGCATCGCGCGAGCGTGACGAAGTTCGGCCGGACGAACCATCCGTCGCCAAAGACCCGCTGCTCGACCGGCACGCCCTTCGCCACCATCTCGAGCAGCCGGTCCCGCGCCGCGTCCGATTTCTTGAATTTGGTATCCAGGATCTTGTTTCGGCTCCAGCTCCACCAGGTCTCGTAGCTGCCCTGGCCGTCCAGCTCCCCGCCGCCGGTGATGGCGATGTTCTCCTGGCCGTCGGCATGGACCAGCGAGGAATAGTTCATCAAATCCATCCCGTTCCAGCGGGTCCGGACGAGCGGCTCGTAGGCCTTCGGATCGGTGCTGAACCGGAGCGTCGCCCCCTTGGCCACATGCAGGTTGACGTTGCTGCGGAGGTGAATCGCGCCCGTGAGGAAGACCCCGGGCGGCACGACGACCCGCCCGCCGCCTGCGGCGTGGGCGGCGGCGATCGCGTCACGAATCGCCGCGGTGTTGTCGAATTCTCCGCCCGGCCGGGCGCCGAAGTCGCCAATCGGGAAATCGCGCGCCGGGAAGGTCGGCGGCACGATTCGCGCCAGGATTTGCGGCACGCGCTCCCAGGCAGCCGCGGAACCGACAGCCGCGGCGGAGGCGAGGGCCGGCAGCGCCGCCAGGACTACGCTGGCCAGCAGGCCGGCCACCCACAGCGGACGGGAGGCACCGGCGCAATTTGAGTTCACAGGTTTCCAGGGGAAGGGAGGGAGGTGCACGGGCGTGAAATGGGATCGAAACCGCGCCAGCAGACCGGGAGCGGCCGGCGGGGGTCAATCAAAATTCGGACAGGTGTCCTTACTCATTGCAAATTCTGCGGCCGTAGCGTTCCCATAGTGGCCCTGCCGGATGCATGTTCCGTCCTCACAACGGAATGGCTCCTGCACCGAACCCGTGCTCCCCTGACGACGAGCAATCGCCCATTCCTACCCCCGCCCATTCCGTCCGTCTCACTATCTCCAATCCCGCCATGTTCGCATCTTGCCTCCGTCCTTTGTCCGGGTGCTGGGTCTCGCTGATCGTAACCTGTGCCGCCAGCGTCGCCGCCGCGCCCGCAGCCGTCCCGCCGCCGCACGCCGATTCCTTCGCCGTTCTTCCGGCCGTTCCCGAGGCGGCGCCGGCGGAGGGGATGGTTGCGCGGTACCTGTCGGGATTGGCTGCGGAGCGCGAGGCGGAGCGTGATGCTGAAGTCGCCGCCATCAGGACCGTGCCGCAATTGCAGGCCTGGCAGCGGAAGACCCGCGCGCGGCTGATCGAACTCCTCGGCGGACTCCCGCCGCGTACGCCCTTGAACGCGCGGATCACGGGCGTTCTCGAACGCGGCGACTACCGGGTCGAGAAGATCGTCTACGAAAGCCTGCCGGGCTACTTCGTCACCGCGAATTTCTATCTTCCGACCTGGAAGAAAAAGTCGCCGGCCTTCATCGGGCCGGTCGGCCACTGGCTGGAGGGCAAGTCCTACGAGGACTACCAGCGGCTCGGCATCGAGATGGCGAAGCATGGCTATGCCCTCTTCACCTACGATCCCCCTGGCCAGGGGGAACGGATGGAGTACTTCGATCCCGTCACCGGCCACGACCGCGGCGGGCCGAAATCCACCACCTCGCACACCATCGTGGGTTACCAGTGCTTCCTGGCGGGCAACTCGCTCGCACGTTATTTCGCCTGGGATGGAATTCGCGCCATCGACTACCTGCAGTCGCGGTCCGAGATCGACGGCGATCATGTTGGCTCAATCGGCGGATCCGGCGGCGGCACCCTCACCCGACTCATCAGTGCACTCGATGAGCGTGTGAAGATCTCGATTCCCATCGTGAGCGTGGCCACCAAGGGCGGCCCCGGCGGATCCAATGACGGCGAGCAGAACATAGCCGGAAGCGTCGCCGCCGGCATCTGGCTGCAGGATCAGATGTGGCTGCTGCCGCCACGGCCCGTGATCAACCTGCTCGCCACCGTCGACAACTATTTCGCCGATGCGAAACGGTCGATCTCGGACGTGCAGCGCGCCTACGATCTTTTCGGTCTGAAGGACGCAGCCGTGGCGATCGAGGCGGAGGGCAAACACGGGCTGCTGCCCGAACTCCGGAAGGCGGCTTATGAATTCATCGATCGCCACTGGCGCGGCGTCACCGAACTGCGACCGGTCGTCATCGGCGACGGGGATCTGGAGAAGCAGGAGGATCTGTGGGCGACGGAAACGGGGCAAATCGCGCTCTCGCTCGGCGGCAGGACGAGTTTTGACGTCAACCTCGAGCAGATCGACGCGCGCCGCTCGAAGGAGGCTTCCGGACCGGCCACACGCGACGCCATCCGTGAATTTCTCAATCTGCCCGAGGTAATCCGGCCGCGTTCGGTCCGGGTCGTCGCAACCGAGGATCGCGGGGCGTTCCGGATGGAAAGGGTCGCGCTCGAATCCGAGGCCGGGGTCTGGATTCCGGCGCTGGTGCTCGCGCCGAATCGCGGCGGACGTTTGCCGGCGGTTCTGATCGTCGACGATCTCGGCAAGGACCGGCATGCGGCTGCCGGCGGGCTGATGGAACAACTGGCGCAAGCCGGCCGCGTTGTGGTGGCGATCGACGCGCGCGGGTTTGGGGAAACTGCCCCCGCGCCGGACCCGCGGACCGCGAAAAAGACCACCCACGAGCTGCTTTACAACCACTTCTTCCTGAGGAGTTCGGCGTCAGTCCAGGCCCGGGCTGCGATCAATCTCGCACGACCCTTGCCCGCGCTGCGGACTCACGATAGTCTGGTCGCTTTGGATTACCTCGCCGGGCGGGGCGATGTCGCAACCGGAGACCTGCGCGTAATCGGCTTGGGCGAGGGCGGCGTGCTGGCGATGTTCGCCGCGGCCGTGGACCCGCGGGTGTCCCAAGTGATCACGTATCGGATGCTGGCCGACTTCCACTCCCTGGCTGCCAATCGGATGTATGCGCAACCGGCCAGCCTTTTCATTCCTCGGATTCTCGAGCATTTCGATCTGCCCCAGGTCTGCGCTTCGATCGCGCCGCGGCAGGTGCTCCTGGTCAATACGGTCGACGAAATGGGCCGGCGGCTGCCCGAAGCGGACGTGCAATCCCGCTACCGGGCCGCGCCCAATTCCCGGCCCGTCGTCGAGCTCGATGCGCGCCACCTGGCAAGATTGGTGACGACCGCTGCCCGACCTTAGGATTTCTGCGGTTTCAGGACGACCGGTTCATCGTCCTTCGAGCCGGGTGGCTTTTCCACATTGATCTTTGCCTGCAGGCTGGCGGGCAGCCGGGCCGGATCGATCTTCGAGCCGGTGATGTCGATCGTGGCCCGCATGGCTGCAAATCCGGCCGGCAGCGTCGTGAGGTTCGTGTTTCGGACCCGGAGTTGGTTGACGATGCCCACGTCACCGAAGGACTCCGGGATCACGCGAATGGGATTGTCCGAGAAATCGCAGACGCGAATCTTGGTCATCCTCGCGATGCTGTCGGGCAGGACTTCGATCCGGTTGCCGGCGATGTTGAAGTGCCGGAGCTCATTGAGCCGGCCGATGTCGGCGGGAAGCTCGGTGATCCGGTTCCAGGAGAACTGCAGCTTGCTCAGCCACGTCATTTCGTAAATCAGCCGGGGAATCTCGGTGAACTCGTTCTCGGTGAAGTAGACGGCGACGAGGTTTTCCAGTCCGAGGAATCCGCGCGGGAGGCTGCTCAGCCGGTTGCGCTCCAGGTAGAGAAAAATGACGTTCTTCAACTCGCCGATTTCGTCAGGTAGCTCGGTGAGCCCGTTGGCATTCAGGTAGACGAACAGCTTCTTCACGGAGGTTACGGGAACCTTCCGACCCTGGTACTCGACCATGAGCCGGCTGATGCCAGTGAGATCCGTGAGGTCCAGCCCCGAAAGGAGGAGTGCCGGGGTGTCGAGCTTGAGGTGTCCCGGATTGTCGAGATGGTTGGGCATCACCGCACCCTTCGTCGGTACGAACAGCTTGATCTCGTTTGTCCGCGCGTACTCGGCGAGGGACCTGGCGGAAAGCGGCATGGCAGCGGTGAGGGCAATCGTGCCAACCAGGAATGGGCGGAGGTTCAATTTGAGGATTCGTGAGGGCATGCGGATGGGGAAGACGAGGAGAACGCCGCAGCGTTGCGAGAAAATCAAGCCGCACGGTGGAATTGATCGGGCCGGGCCGGATGAAGCGTTTCGCGCCAGTCCGGTCTTGACTGGGACAGCTGTCCTTGCACGCTCGCGCGACCCTGCCGGACCATTTGCGCCTGCAGTACCCCCCTCCATCATGAACCACAACCTTGCGCTACGCTCCCGCCGCCTGACCGGCTGGATCTCGTCTGTCCTGCGTTCCGCCGCCGCCGCGATCGCAGTGCTCACCCTGCCTGGACTTTTCGCCGCCGAGCCTGCCATCGGTCGGATCACCGGAACCGTGATCAACGCCGCGAGCGGCAGCTTCCTGCAGGGCGCCACCGTCCAGGTGCAGGGCACCGCCCTCACCACTGTCACGGACCGTTCCGGCCGGTTCGAGCTGCCCCGGGTCCCCACCGGGCCCCAGGTGCTGCTGGTGAACTACACCGGGCTCGATCAAGGGCGGGTTCCGGTCGATGTCGGCGCGGGAGAGACGCTCGTGCCCGCGATTGAGCTGACGTCGGACATCTACCTGCTCGACCCGTTCACGGTCGCAGGCGAGCGCGAAGGCAGTGCCCGGGCGATCACGGCGCAGCGGATCGCCAGCAACATCAAGACGGTGGTGGCCACCGAGGCCTTCGGGAACATCTCGGACGGCAACCTCGGCGAGTTTCTGAAGCGCTCCTCCGGCATCGCCACGCAGTTGAACGAGGGCGAGGTGGACCGGATCTTTGTCCGAGGCATCTCCGCGGCCTTCAACGCCGTGACCTTGGACGGCACGCGGCTGCCCAGCCCCGGGCCCGACAAGCGGGATCGCAGCTTCGAGGTCGACAAGCTTCCCGCCGACTACATCGAGAGCATCGAGGTCTTCAAGGCGCCGACGCCGGACATGGACGCGGACTCCATCGGCGGCACGGTGAACCTGATCACGAAGTCGGCCTTCGACAGCAAGGACCGCTACCTGCAGTACACCTTCGGGCTGAATCACCGCACGTTCAAGAGCCTCACCGGCTATTATGGTGGGCTGCAGTACTCGGACGTCATTGGGCCGAAGAACAACTTCGCGGTGTTCTACTCCTTCAACTACAGCGAGGTCGACGTGCCGCAGAGCAATTCCCAGACGGACTACGCGCCGGAACCCTCGAGTTGGATCTACCGGTTCCGAGTGGCCGACAATGACCATGTGCGGGTGCGCACGGGGCATGGGCTGAAGCTCGAATACCGTCCCAGCGAAGGCACCACGCTCTTCACGAGCCTGATGTACAATTACTACACCGATGATCTCGATCTCAGGCGCTATACCTACGATGGACGCGACAACCGGCCCTCGGACTACGAGGCCGGCTACAGCGAACTGAACACCATCCACAAATCCGCGCGCTACACCGTCCAAGGCAGCTGGAACCAGATCGACCAGGAGACCTTCCAAATCCAGGCTGGGGGACGGACCAAGTTGGAGAACTGGGACTTGGACTATTCGGGGTCGTACGCACCGTCCACCGGGGGCGAGGAGCGCTGGAACCTCGTGATGCAGACCGGCCGCAACCTCCGGTATCAAATCGTCAAGGATTCCATCGGCGACTGGTATCCCACCGGCACGCAGCTCTCGGGGGCCGACATGAACAACTTCAACAATGTCGGTGTTCCCACCCTTTCCCTGCAGCACAATCCGTCGGAGGAGTCGGTCTGGGGCGGTCAGTTCAACGCGAAACGCGTCCTCCAGACCGAGCATCCCGCCTTCATCAAGACGGGGGTCCGGTGGCGGACCCAGAAGCTTACCGTTGATGTCAACGAGTTCGGAGCCACCTACACCGGTGGCGGCGACCGGAACCAGTTCGCCCTCGAGGGCTACAACACTGCGCCGGCGGATGGCCGTTACCCACTGCCGCAGTGGCCTGATGCGAAGAAAGGCGCCTCGCACTTCAACGAGAATCCGTCCCAGTGGGATGTGGATCTCGTGGGGCAGGCCGAAGATTCGCTCACCGGTGACGGCACGGTTCGCGAGGACATCTATGCCGCTTACCTGATGGGCGATGTGAAGCTGGGCAAGCTGGGTTTGCTGGCCGGCCTGCGGATCGAGAAGACGGATGTCGTCGCGTCGGGCTCGCTGCAGGAGGCACTGCCGACACCGCCGCCGGCGGGCGCCACGGAGGAACAGCTGGCCGAGCGAGCGCGCCAGGAATTCGGCGGGCGGCAGACGAACAAGAGCAGCTATGACAACGTCTTCCCCGGGGTTCACCTGCGCTACGAGTTCCGGCCGGGGCTCATTGGTCGCGCGAGCTGGAACAAGAGCATTGGCCGACCCAATTTCGGCGACATCATTCCGGCGACTGTGGTCAACGACACCAATCTCACCGTCCAGACCAACAACACCGGCCTGAATCCACAGGAATCCAGCAACTTCGACGTCAGCCTGGAATATTACTTCGAGCCGGCAGGCGTCCTCTCCGTCGGTCTTTTCCAGAAGGACATCAAGAACTTCATCTTCAGCAATGAGACCACTGTCGGGTCGGGAACGGGCAACGGGTTTGGCGGCCGCTACGAGGGCTACGAGCTGAGGACCCAGCTGAACGGCGGGTCCGCCGACGTGAAGGGGATTGAGCTCAATTACAGCCAGCAACTCGGTGCCCTGGCGCGATGGCTGCAGGGTTTCAGTGTTTACGCCAACTACACGCGGATTGATGCCGAAGGGGACTACAACACCGAGGGAGCAGCCTCCAGTGATCAACTCGTGGAGTTCGTCCCGAACACCTGGAATGCAGGAATCGTCTACGACAGCCGCAAGTGGACCGTTCGTTTCCAGGTGAATTTCAACGACCGCTACCTCAAGGAGTATGTCGAGGACCCGCTCGAACGGATTTACGACGACGACCGGCTGGATGCCGAGGTCAGCGTGAAGTACACCTTCTCCCAGAAGTTCGCCGTGTTCGCAGACATGACCAATGCCTTCGACGAAACAATTATCCGCTCCCAGGGCTATGGGCGGTACTGGCCACAGACGGCCCGGTACAATGGCAGCCGGATCAACTTCGGCGTCAGCGGCCGGTTCTGAACGCACCATTTGGCCACTGAGATCCAGGATCCTCCGGTTGCATCACAGGCAGAAGTGCCTCTCCTTGGGGTCAGGTCTCCTACGACCTGACCCTTGGGCACGCCACAGACCGCACTGCCTTGGGCCGCGGAGGCGCCTGGCATCGTCTCCCCTAGGAAATCAATCGCCCGCTTTGAGCGGGTTTCAAAAACGACGCATATGAACCATCGCTTCCATCAGCGCTCCCGCGGGCGCTGCTCATTCGTTGCCACCCTCGGCCTGCTCCTGGGCATGGCGCTGTCAGCCTCCGCTGCCGCCCCCGAACGGCCCAATGTCCTCATGATCGTGGTCGACGACCTGAACGTCGATCTCATGGCCTTCGGCCACCCGATCGTGCGGACGCCCAACATCGAGCGACTGGTATCCCGGGGGGTGCGGTTCGACCGCGCCTACAGCCAGTTCACGCTCTGCAGCCCGTCCCGCGAATCCTTCCTCAGCGGGCGGCGTCCCGAATCCTCCGGCGTGGTTTCGCAGCTCAACAAGGTCCGCGACATGATTCCCGACGTGACCTACCTCCACGAGCACTTCCGCAATCACGGCTACACCACCCGGGCCGTGGGCAAGGTCTATCACGGCAACAAGACCGTGACCTGGGACTCATTCGAGGACGCGAAGCCGAAGTCGCCGCAGGAGAATGAGGCCTACCGGATCCGGAACGAGGCGGAAGAACGAGAGGCGCATGGCGTCCAGTGGCACCCGATTGACGATCCGGAGGAGACATTGGGCGACGGCATCGTGGCCCGGACGGCGGTGGACTATCTCCGCGAGGCAGCGGGCGAAAAGAAGCCGTTTTTCATCGCGGCCGGCTTCCGCAAGCCGCACCTGCCGTGGACCGCGCCGAGGAAGTACTTCGCGATGTATCCGAAGAGCGCGATCCCCGAGGTTACGCAGCCCGCGATGATCGGCATTCCCAAGATTGCCTTGATGACGGACATCACCCCGCGATCGCCCCGCTGGCTCGAGGAATTCGAGGGCATCTTCGGGTACCCGTTTTCCGAGCGCGAGGCCGTCGGCGCCTATTACGCCTGCGTCTCCTTCATCGATGCGCAGGTCGGACTTGTCCTCGACACGCTCGATCAGCTCAAGCTCCGCGACAATACCGTGATTGTTTTCGTGAGCGATCACGGATTTCACCTCGGTGACCACGGCGGGCTCTGGGCAAAGCTGTCGCTGTTCGAGCGCGCCGCCCGGGTGCCCTTCGCGATCATTCCGCCGCAGGGACGTGCCGGGGTCAGTTCGCAGGTTGTCGAGCTTGTCGACATCTATCCCACCCTCGCCGAATTCTGCGGGCTGCCAAGACCGCCTGCCGTCGAGGGACGCAGCCTGATGCCCCTGTTGAAGAATCCCAACGGCCCGTGGGACGGCGCGGCCTACTCGAATGCCATTCACGACGGCGTGCTCGGGCTCTCCGTGCGCACGGATCGCTGGCGCTACACGGAATGGACCGATGGCCAGCGGGTGGTTGCCAACGAACTGTATGCCCATCCCGCGGATGCCGGCGAACTCCACAACCTGGCAGGGGATCCGGCCCATGCAAAGCAGGTCGCGGATATGAAGGCGCTCCTTCACCGGATACCCCGGTTCAAGGGCGAGATTCCCTCGAGCGCCCAGAGCAAGGACTACGGAAGCAAGAAGACGAAGAGCTGACAGAATCCGGAGAGGCCCTGCGCATTGGGGCCTCCTCCGCACGCCTGCGGCAATTCCCGCCCTCCCGCCGGTCACTGCTTGACCGGCGGCACGGGCCAGTCGGCGGAGGGGGTCCGATCCGTCCGGAAATGCGTTTCCGCCTCGCGGACAAATCCGGGATCCTGGCTGGAAATGTCCTGCATTTCCCCAGGATCCTCCGCCAGGTCATAGACTGCGATGGGAGCGGTCTGGCCGATCCGCAGCGCCTTCCGGGAGCCAATACGGATCGCCTGTGAAAAGACACCCTTCGCATGGGTTTCCCAATACATCGGCGCGCGTCGGGCGGGCACAGACTGTCCCAGCAGCGCCGGCGCTACCGAAATCCCGTCGATCCCCGACGGCGGCTCGATCTGCGCAAGCGCTGCGGCGGTCGGCAGGAAATCCCAGCCCGCCCAGGGATAATCCGAGACGGCCCCGGCCCGCACCCGGCCCGGCCAGCGGACGATCATCGGCGCCCGAATCCCTCCTTCATACAGCGTGCCCTTGAGTCCCTTCAACGGGCCATTGCTGTCGAAGAACGCATGCAGACCCGCTGTCTCAGCTGGCCCGTTGTCACTCGCGAAGCACACGATGGTGTTTTCGTCCAAGCCCAGTTCCTGCAGCCGGGCAAACAACCGGCCCAGGTAGCGGTCGAGTCGCGTCACCATCGCGGCATACATCGCACGGGGAGTCCGCGTCAGCACCTCGGGATCATCGACGGGGAAATCCCCGGGAAAGGCACCGGCATACTCCTGCAGTGAATCGTCCGGCACCTCCCAGACGGCGTGAGGAATCGTGAACGCGAGGTAGAGGAAGAAAGGCGCGCCGCGGTCTTCGCTGATGAATGCGAGCGCCTCTTCGCAGAATCGATCATTCGAAAACTCGCCCTTTCGTCCATCGGCATTGGCCGCGATGACGAGTTCCTCCTCGTTCCGCCACAGCGTCTCCGGATAGTAGACTGCCGCGTGGTCCTGGTTGAGATATCCCAGGAAATAATCGAATCCCTGGCGCCGCGGGATCCCGGTCGTCCCCGCTTCACCCAGTCCCCACTTGCCAATCAGCGCGGTCCGATAACCGGCTCCCTTCAGCACCTCGGCCACCGTGACGTCCTCTGGCCGGAGCGGCACGCGTTCGAGGCCGGCGCTTCCGCGATTGCCGCGGACCCGGGTATGGCCGGTGTGCTGGCCCGTCATCAGGCAACTGCGCGTCGGTGCGCAGACTGCCGCGCCGGGATAGAAGTGCGTAAAGACTGCGCCTTCGCGGGCCATCCGATCCAGATGCGGTGTGCGGATTCGCGTCTGCCCGAATGCGCCGATGTCGCCGTAGCCCAGATCGTCGGCCAGCACGAAGATCATGTTCGGCCGCGCCGGCACCCCGGCGAATATCATCGGTCCGACCAGCCCCGCGATCAGGGCGAGCCCAGGCCTCAGCCATCTGCCCACGGCAATCATTCGCTCACGCCACGGACAAAGACGCGGTCGACAATCAGCCGCCCTGAGGGCCGCCAGAGTCGGGCATAGCCGTGACAAACGCCATTGAGCCACTCCGATTCGGACCGCTTGTTGCCATTGGGCCACCAGCGCGTCCAGCGGCCCTGGCCGGAAGGCTGGCGCTCCCACGCCCACAGTCGCTTCCCATCCTCGTCCCAGCGCGTCTCCGTGCCGATCTTCCGCCCCACATCCCATGTGACCTCCCATTTCTTTCGTCCGTTCTCGAACCAGTGCGTTTCCACCCCGTGCAGGAGCACGCGCCCGTCACCGGCAATCATGGTGCCCCAACGCGCCTTCGGGGCGCCCGACGCGAACCGCTCCTCATGCGTTTGCACCTGCCCGGGCTTGGCCACCGGTGCATCGAGCGCACCCGCGTCGGACAGGATCCATGCCTCATTGAGCTCAAAGTGCTGGTTCGGCGTCGTCATCGTCGCAATCAGGTGAATCACGCCATTGGGCGCCTGCCGCGCGACGGAATAGCCGACGGTGCCAGCGTCGTTGTCCTCCTCATGCGGCAGCGCGCCGGGCAGCGGCTTGATCCGCCACGTCTCGCCCTCGTCCTCCGAAAGGGCAACGTACGCGCCGCGCTGCGTGATGCCCGGCGGCTGCACGTTGGTCTTTCGCTCCTGGAAGTCACCCGTGAAGAACAGCCGGCCGCTGGCCAGACGCAGGATGCTCGGACGCTGGTTGGAGCCGAGCATGGCGAACGGCGTGGTGCCAACCGTCCAGTTGCGTCCGCCGTCCGTCGACACCGCCTTGGGCATGTACCCGTCGATCTCGGTGTTCTTTCCGCCCATCGCCAGCAAACTTCCGTCCCGCAGGACGGCGATCGTGGAGTGTCGTCCGGCGGTGCGGCCGTCATCGAGAACCATGCCGGGCCGAAGCCGGAAATCCTCCGGCCGCAGCGGCGTGATCCGGCCCGCCGGATCGTACCACGTCCGGCCGCCATCCTTGCTCGCGAAGAGCACGGAATCATTGCCCCCGACCTTCCGCGGATCCCCGTCGCCGGGCACGTAGATCGTGCCGTCCAGTCCGCGGACCACCGTGTTGATCGGCTGGCGCTTGAAGGGGCCGAGCGGCCCGGTGAAGTGTGGGAAGTGAATCCGGCTCCAGGTCTCCCCATGGTCGTCCGAGGTCATCCAGTTGAACGGATAGGCCGAGGACATGCTGGCATTGCCCCAGATCAACCAGATCCGGCCGCGATCGTTCCAGAGCATCGGCGCGTGCTCGTTGACATCGGCTTGATCGATTGCGATCTCCGGAAAATCCCACTCCTCCGCTCCGAAGCGCAGCCGGGTCGCGATGAGCGACACCTCGGGTTCGCGCTCGCGCTGCGAGGTGTACATGATCACCAGCAGATCGCCGTTGGCGCAGATTTCCATCCCCGGGCTGTGGTTGTGATCCATGATGCCGGGGTCGAAGCCGGCGGCGCGGATCAGGTTTCGATCCCGGACATCGTCCGGGGGTACCGGGAAGAGATTCCGGCGCACATACCAGGGACGGGACGGATCCGGGCCGCGTGCGGCCTGGCTGGCAGTGGCCGACTTCACGGCATCGAACGGCAGCGGCCGCAAGGCCACGCGCGGGGCGCCGGCCGGTGGAGGCGCCTGCACGACCCGGAATCCAATCGGATGGTACCCGATGCCCGCGCCTTCCGCGCCGTCCACCACACCGAGGACGGCATGATAGAGCCGGCCGCCGGTCGGATCCCCCGGCATGATGGCGAAATCCGGCGCCATCGCGGCCCGGTTGGCTGAGCGGGCATAATGATCCGGCGGATACGACTTTCGCGAAGTGTCGTCCAGCCCGCCGCCCCGCACCACCCGCGCGATGCCGGACACCATCCCCACCGGATCGGTCTCATCGAAGTGCGGATAAGGTCCATACCAGTCGAGGCACCACTCCCGTGCTCCCGTATGCATGCCCTTGAGCCCCCAGGGGCTGGGCGCATCAGGCGCCGGCACGGTGTCGCCGGACCAGTAGGCGGTCCGGCTGCCCGCCCGACAGGCATATTCCCACTCCGCCTCCGTCGGCAGCCGGTAAGGCCTGCCCTCGCGACGGCTGAGCCATTCGCAAAAGGCAACCGCCTCGTTCCAGCTGACGCCAGCCGCCGCCGGCCGGAATTCAGCGGTACCGGCAAATTCGGCCCGAAACGCCCTGAACTGCTCCAGCGTGACCTCCGTCTCGGCCATCAGGAAAGGCGTGCTGAGCGTCACGCGTCGCGCCGGGCCCTCGTCCCAGCAGTCGATCATCGGCTCGGCCTCGCCCATCAGGAAGGAACCGGCTGGGATCGGAATCATCCGCATGCCGAGCGAATTGGTGAAGCCGGTGGGTTCCGCCGCGGCGGCTGGGAAGCCAAGCCCTGCGGCAGCGACAGCCGCCAGCAGGCCCCGGATTGGACCGTTGAAGATGCTCATCGAAGAAAAACTTACCTGCCGGCCGCCTGCCATGCCTTCATCTGCGCGATATTCCGGCGGATCTGCGCCCGCCGCTCCTCGCTCGGCTTGTCCGCCAGGTAGACTTCCATCTCGCTGTCATACGCCGCCTCGGATTCGGGAATCTCGCCCTGATCGCGCGTATCGACGATCCAGCGATCGAGCCGGGTACGCAATTGCTCGAGCACCGGCCGGCTGCCGGCATCCCCGGCGAGGTTGTGGATTTCCCACGGGTCATTCCGCAGGTCATAGAGTTCCTCCGGTGGACGCCGCGGCGCCGTGATCAACGACTGCACCGGGTCGAGCCGCCCCTCCCGATCGAGCCTCCGGATGAGCTGGATGAAGGGCTTCCCATCCTTGTAACTGCTCGGCTGGAGATATGGCCGCTCGGGATAGTAGTTGCGGATGTACTTGTACTGCGACGTGCGGACACTCCGGATTCGATCCACCGTCTCATCGCAGCGGTCACGGGCCGCAAACGACACCTCAAGAGGCGGAAGCCCTGCCAGCAGATCCCTGCCCTGCATTACCGCCGGGATCGGAATGCCCGCGAGCGCCAGCGAAGTCGGACCCAAATCAATGAGCTCAGCCAAATCCTCCCGAACTGTCCCGGCCGGCAGCCCAGGGCCCCAGAGTACGAGCGGCACATGAATGCCCTCGTCATAAAGGAACTGTTTGCCGCGGGCGTGGCTGATGCCGTGATCCGTGATGAAGAAGACGTAGGTGTTGGCGGCGTCGCCGTCCTTGCGCAGTCGCTCGAGCACAACGCCCACTTCGCGATCCGTGTACGCCACGGCATTCAGGTAATCGGCCCAGTCCTGCCGAATTTCGGGATGATCCGGATAATAGGGCGGAATCCGCACGTCCTGCGGTCCGACCAGCCGGGGCAATTCCTTCCGAATCCGCGCCAGATCGGCCTTGTCGTCGCGCAGCTTCCCCCCCCGCAGCTGCACCTGCGCAAAGAAGGGCTGCCCCGGCGCGCGGCCGCTCCAGTCCTCGCCCGCATACACCGAGGGATCCCACTCGAAATTATAATCCGCCTTTTCCTGGTTCGTGACGTAATATCCCGCCGCCTTGAACAACTCCGGCACGAGCCGGACATTCTGCGGGAGGAATATCTTGTGGCTGCCGCGGCTGCTCTGGTGGTTGTGGGCGCCGAGCGTGGTTTGATACATCCCGGTGATGAGAGCCGAGCGCGCGGCGGAACACACCGGCGCGGTCGCGAATGCATTGGCAAAGCGGACTCCTTCACGGGCCATCCGGTCCACCACGGGGGTTTGCAGCGCGGTCTCACCGTAGCAGCTGAAATTCACGCCCATGTCCTCTGCGATGATCCAGAGGATGTTCGGCGGGGCGGCCGCCGCCGTCGCCAGGGCGCAAAGGAAAAGCAGCGGGGTGCCGCCGCGACGAAACCAGGAAATGCAATCGATCGCGGAGCGGCGGGAACAGTGGGAAACCATCATGCGGGAAGACTAGAATGAGCCGCGGATTCCCACAACCCAGGAGCGACCGCTCTCCTCGTAGGCTTCAGGGAACTCCCAACGATCCACATAAAGGATGTTGGCCGGCTCCTCCGTGATGTTCGATACGTTCACCAGCAGCCGCCAGTCGTTCTTCTTCGAAAGCCGGACCTGCAGCGATCCGTCGAGCGACTTCTGCTCCGCCTGCCGCCCGGCGAAACCGACCGTAAAGGCATCGAGCTTGAAATCGTCCACATAGTTGTAGGCGAAACGCAGGCTGAAGCGTCCCTGGTCATAGTAGACCTGGAGATTGGCAATCCGCTCCGGCTGGTTCGTCAGCCCCTGCCCGGTGAGTTCCCCCGTCTTCACGAACCGGCCCGCCGCAAGTTCGTCCGGATCAAAGATCGGCTGCGTCTGTTCACCATCGACCAGCGTGTAGTTCAACACCCAGCCGAGCCCATTGAGCGGCTTCGGCAGCTTGGCCAGGCTGCCATTCAGCGTGAACTCGAGGCCCCGGATCTCCTGGCTCGAACTGTTCGAGACAAAGGAGGACTCCACGGTGGTCGGAACCTTCGGCGATGACGGATTGAAGGGATCCGACGGCACCAGGATCTCATGCTCAAAGACGTTATCGAGCAGGAAGTCGTCCAGCTGCTTGTAGAAGCCCGTCACCGAAAAGCTGATATTCTCGCTGTGGTAGTACTCCCAGCCGAGATCGAAGTTCGTCGCGGTCTGGGGCGAGAGATCAGGATTGCCCAGCGGGAACGTGTCGAATTCTCCGAGCGACTCCGCGTAGACTTCGCTGACTTCCGATGTGCGATAGGGAATGATGTCCACATAGTCGGGCCGCGAAATCGTCGAAGTCGCCGCCGCCCG
Organism: Verrucomicrobiia bacterium; assembly: GCA_011525695.1. Lineage (GTDB taxonomy): Bacteria > Verrucomicrobiota > Verrucomicrobiia > Opitutales > Opitutaceae > ER46. The sequence continues at coordinate 87,322 of WYBX01000086.1, read as the reverse complement.
GAATACGTGGCGATCGCCGAGCCGATACGTCGCGACCAGGCTCGGGAAAACGTTCGTGTAATCGGAACTCCGGACGATGTCGTCCAGCCGCGGCAACCCCGGCTGCAACGGATCCACCGTCGAGGCGCGCCAGGTCGCCTTCAGGTTGGTCGCCTCGGCCCGGAGGCCGCCGAGCACCGTGAGCCCCTTGAGCCGCCAGGTGAGCAGGGCATAGGCGGCACTGACACGCTCATCGATCCCGTAACGGCGCGCAATGTCGTTGATGTCCAGACCCTGCAGCCGCCAGTTGCCGGGATTCGCCGCGCGGTGAGTCTCGAAGAATTGCAGGACCGGCTCGGTGGGCAGCAGCCGGCCCGCATAGGCATAGCGGTCGTCGAAGGCCGTGATCGACTCCCCGTACGAAGCCTGGAACTGGGAGCGCGGGATGCTGATTCCACTGGGCGACCAATCAACCGTGGTCGGCGAGCTTTCACGGTCCCGCCACCGCACCTTCGCTCCCAGCTTCAAGGTGAGCGTGCTCCCGATGTCGCGCGTGTAGTCGGCCTGGCCGACCCATTGGCTCTCGTTGAAATCGCCCGACTGGAATCGGATTCGGTTCAGCAGGTCGGCATTGGTGGCGTCAAAACGATCCATCCGGGGCGACACGGCCACGTGCCCGTTGCTCGCGGTCACCCGAAACGCCTCGATCGTGGGAAAGTGGATGTTGGAATTGTCGTAACGGAACCGGTGGATGCTGCGCTCGGCGTTCGGCGTGTCCCACTGCACCTGCGTGCCCGTATACCGGTGGGAATCCTCGCTCCAGTTGACCCGATACTCCAGCCGGCCCTTTTCCAGCTTCGTCCTGCCTCCAAGATCGAGCGCGTTGGTCTCGTATTTCCGATCCGGCCGATCCCGGTCGAGGAGCTGGACCCGAAACCCAGCCGACTCCTTCCGGGGCGTGATGACGATGTTGCCCTGCGCGTCGCGCTGCTGCGTGAACCGGTCGCCCGCCGATCCGAGCGTGCCGTCGTTGTCCAGATCGGTCCACGTTCCCAGCGGCTGATTGTTTTCGTCCAGGAAGTACCAGTTCCCGCTGCGGGCTCCCATGTTGTACAGCCGCTTCTGGTTCACGAACTCATCCAGCGTCCGCCGCGACACGTAGGGGCGGAAAAACAGCGTCGTGTCCGCGCCCAGCCGGTAGTCGAGGCTTCCGGTGACGATCAGGCTGCGGTTGCGCTTGGCGATGTCGCGCAGGTCAAACCGTTCCAGTTCGGGAATGACGCCTGCCGCCGGTGTATTGGCCTGCCGAAACTCCGTCCGCCATGAACGTGACTCGTCGTCCTTGTAGGTGACATTGACGTAGGCGCCGAAATTGCGCCGGGCGCCGAAGACATCCCCGTAGGTCGCACTAAAGCCGTAACCCGTCTCGCCACCCTGCTCGCGATAGCGCCACTCGGCCTTCGCATTGCTCACCCGCTTCGTCAGCGACAGCGAATTCGCGGTTTCAACGTTTACGAGCCCGCCGATCGCCTCGGCATCGCGGTCCGCAGTGATCGATTTCACCACCTCCACGCTCTGGACCATCTCGGCCGGGATGCCGCTGGGATCAAAATTTCGCGTGTCATCGAGGTTGCCGGAAATCAGCGCATTCGCCTGCGCCATCCCGACTCCATTGATTTGAACCAGGTTCAGCTTCCCTTCCATCCCCCGGATGCTGATTTGGGCGGCACGCGCCTCGCCCGCACCCACGACATTGGCTCCGGCCAGCCGGGTCAGCGCATCACCCAAGGTGTCGTCCGGCAGCGCGCCAATCAGATCGGAACTCAGGAAACTGCTCACCGTCTCCGCCTCCTTCCGGCGCTGCAGCGCACTTTCCTGCGTCTGGGCGAAAACTTCGAATTTCTCCATCTGGACAATCTCCTCGGCGGTCGGCCCCGGCGCTGGGCCGCCGGTGGAACTGGTCGACTGACCCAGGAGTGGGCTACAGAGGAAACCGAGCGAGAACAGGAGCGAAACCAAGGAAGCGCTGGTGCGAACGCTTCCGGTCGGATACGTGCAACGAACGAGTGGATGAGTCATCGGAGGGCGGGGTTGGGCCGTCGAACTGCTCTAGGTCAGGGACTGGTTACGGGAGCCGAATTGAGCCGTGTCTTGTGCGCGGCTAGTTTCAATGGAAATAGTCCACTGAAGTCCAATTGCTAGAGTTATTTTATGAAGTAAAATGAACTACAGGCGCTCGGTGACACAGAACCAGCCCGTCATTAGTCCGCATCACACCCACGGGTTATCCGCTGTTCCGGCTGGCGTGTAGCTACAACCGTCCCAGGCCGAGTGACTTACCGGCGAGTGCCACCCGAACCTTTACGGGCCGGATCAGAGACCGTCAGCCTCATGACGAACATGTCGCGGCCACGGCCCTCCTTCTCCTCCTGCTCGACCACCACGGAAGTATCGCGGTAGCCGGTGATCACCACCCGCCCGGCACGATCGATGGTCATTCCCCCAACCTTCTCCTCGCCCAAGCCCCCCAGGTTCCAAGCCGCCTCGGTGACACCCTTGGCGGAAAGCTGCAGGAGTATCACCTGTCGAAAGTGCCCCGCCGACATGTGCCCGGAGAGTTCGGTCGGGATGGAGGCCGACTGGCCAAGCCAGAACACCCGATCTCCATCGGCCGCCACCCGCAGCCCCTGGTCACCGGCAGCCCCGCCAAAGTAGACGCAGCCCTTTGCCCCAAAGCCCTCGTCAAGTCGGCCGTCCGCCCGGAGCTTGACCAGCACCATGTCAAAATCGTCCACGCCCGGCTGGGCGCGGGAGAACTGCTGATCCCAGGATGCGGTCCGCCCGGTGACGAAGCATCCACCATCCGGCGCAACGGCCACGTCGTAGATCTTTTCCTGGCGCGTGCCGCCCACAAAGGCCAAGCCCCGGTCTCCCCAGGACGATTTCAGCCGGCCATGTTCGTCGAAACGGAGAACCCAGCCGTCCATCTGGTGCTTCTGGCGGGATTCGCCCTCCGCGAGGAGCGGCTCCCCGGTGTTGCCCTGGGAAATGGCCGTACCGTCAGCCAGCGTCAGACCTGAACCGAGATGATATCCGGCGGCGATAAAGTCGCCGGCCGGCGCCGGCTTCATCGAGAAGACGAAATCGTTTGGCTCCCGGGGGTCAGCGCGCGCCACGGGGGTCGAGCCAAGCCGCAGGATCCCGCGCTCGCCGAAACCGGAGTGGTACTCGCCACGGTGGTCGACCATGAAGATCATCAGATCGCGCGACACCTGCGTCCCTATCCCCCGGATACCTGCCAGATCGCCATCCTTCGATCGCGTCATCGCGGCAATGATGAACCCCTGCGGCACGGCAGCGATCCGATCGCCCGGTTCGGAGAAGTTGTCGAGGTGGACCAGCACCTCGTCGTCACCGCTGCCGCCGTAAAGCCTGACTCCGCCCTCGCCAAAGCCGGGATCCAGCGCCCCGTCCGCCGACAGCCGGACAAGGACGATATCGATGGCCCCGTGCGACTGCCGTCCCGCGAAATCGCCATCCGGCTGTTTGGTGTACCCGGCGACGAGGTAGCCGGCGGATCCGCCCGAGGCACCCGGCAGCTCAATCACATCGACCGCCTGATCATCGCCCCGGCCGCCAAAAATCCATCGTCCCTCCCGGCCGAATCCCGGATCGAGCGAGAGATCCGGCCGAAGCTTATAGAGCGCCATCTGGCGGCCGAACCCGGGGACAGACATGCATCCGGCAACGACATACCCGCCGTCCAGCGTGGCGCGGATATTGAACCCGGCATCCTCGCCCGGGGCGCCGAGCGTGACGTCCTCCAGTTCCGGCGGGTTGAACCGCCAGGGCACTGCGCCGGCTCCAGGGCACGCCATCGCCAGCCCGGCCAGCAGGGAGAGGACTTGGGGAATACGCTTCATGGCTTGCTCGGGGCCGGTGTTTCAGAGCTGCGCAACGGAAGCCCCTTCAACCAGCGTCGGCTCGAAGAGCACTGTCTGGACCGCGGCCTCGAGCGGGTTCCGCATTCTCGCGAGCAACTGTTCGACGGTCTTCGCCCCGATCTGGGCCGCATTGACGTCGATGGTGGTCAGCGTCGGCTTGGAGGCCCGGACGAGCGACTTCTCGTTGTTGCAGGAGATAACGCTGATGTCGCGGCCCACCTCGATTGAATTTTGCGCCAGAGCATTATAGAGGAGCAGCGCAATGTTGTCGGCGGGCACGAAGATGGCGGTCGGCCGCCGTTCTGCTGCCATGGCCTTCCATTGATGAACCAGCGGGAGCAAATCGTCCTCGTTGCTGAGCGCGGATTCCGGCCAGGTGGCAGCCCACGCGGAGGCGGATTCCAGAGCGCTGAACTGCAACTCACGCTGGGTACAGGCCAGCTGAAACTGGTTCTTCAAATGCTCGAGCGACGATTTTCCCTTCTTCGGATTGAGAAACGCCACCCGCCGATGGCCCTTCGCCGCAAGATGCCTGGCCACCAGCAGCGCTGCCGTCTCATGGTTGAACCCGCAAACATCGCCGGGCGCCGACTCGGGCCGTCCCCAGACCCATACCAGCGGGAACCGGAGCATGTGCTTCACCAACGGACTCGATTCAGGGTCGGGAAGTTCGTTGTACTGCGAGATCTTGAGGATCAGTCCCTCGACCTGGTTGTCGCGAAGAAAGGCCGGCACCCGATCAGCATTGGGCAGGTTCGCCAGCAGCAGGTTTCCATTCACCTGCGTGACGGCAGATTCGATCCCGTGCAGCACCTCCGAAAGCACGGGCAGATGAACCAATGAATCATCCATCCCGAGAAGGATCAGCCCGATGTTGCGACCCCGGACACCGCCGCGCGCCGCCTCCCGTGATCCCGAGCGCCGCCGGCGCAGCGGCCGATACTGCAGCCGGTTCGCCGCCTTCAGGACCCGGGCCCTCGCATCCGGCGCAACATCCGGAAAATTGTTCATGACCCGCGAAGCCGTGCCCAATGCCACCCCTGCTGCCCGGGCAACATCTGCCAGCGTCACCTTCGCCTCCCCCGAACCGGCTGCTGCATCACGTTCAACTGGTGAGCCTGCTCCCGCGGTATCGGAAATGGGTTTGTTCATTGCACTTCAGAGTAGTTCATGAACGTGACAATAGGTTCAAGCGAAACCTTCGCGACCAACGGCACACCCCCTGATCTTCCGCTCGCGCAGTGTCTCGTCGTTCTCTCTGGTGCGCGCGATCAGATCGAGAACTCAACGGAGCACGAGCAACGAGTACGAGGCGGAGCCGCCCGCTCGGTTGCCGCTGCCGCTTCAAGCCGGGTGAACGCTACCCTTCCAGCGACTTCTTGCCCGTGTCAGGGGCGAACCAGATCACGAATATCCCGAGCCCATAGATCATGGCGGCGGCCGCGCCAACCGCGGGATAGCTGCCACCAAACATCGTGAAGAAGAACCCGGCGGCGAGCACGCCACCCGCAGTCGCAAACCGGCCCACGTTATACGAGATCCCGCTGCCGGTGGCCCGGACATGCGTTGGGAAGAGCTCCGGCAGGTACAGCGGCAGCCAGCCGAAGAACAGCGTCGCGACGAAGCCCTGCGCAAAGACAATCGGTAAGAACGAGGGGCGCAAGGGAGCCGTCAGCTGGAACATCGACACCGTGAGCGTCAGCGCCCCGACGCTAATCAGGAAGTACGAGAGCCGGCGGCCAAGCAGGCTCGCGATTTGCGCTCCCGCCAGGCTCCCGAGGATCGCCCCAAAGGCCCACCAGCCCTGCGTCATCGCCTTGTAATCGGCCTGGACCACCCCGCCGATTCGATCGGCCCACGGAATCATCCACTTGCTCGCGGCCCACGCCCCCACCAGCGGGATCGATCCGAGCATGATCCCCACCAGCGTGATTCGCAGCAGCGGCGGCCGGAACAGTTCGCGCAGCGGCGTCGCCGGCTTCTTCTTCGGATCACGCCCGCGGTTGGCCAGCCACGAGGGCGATTCCGGCAGGAAGAACAACACCAGCAGCCCCAGCGCCGCGGGCGCGGCGGCAACGTGAAAGAGCCAGCGCCAATCCTGCGCGGTCACCGACCAGATCTGCGCAATCTGCGAAAGCATCAGGATGCCCGTGTTGATCGCCGCACCCATCAACCCGGCAACCGTCGGCCGAGCCTTGTCGGGCCACGATTCGGCAACGAGTGCGACCGCGTTCGGCCACACGCCGCCGACGCCAAGTCCCACGAAGAACCGCAGGACCAGCATCTGCTCCTGGGTCTGCACCCATGCGCCCAGCCCCGCGAAGATCGAATAAAACAGGATGCTCACGCCCATCGCGCGCGATCGGCCAATCCGATCGCCCAGGCTCCCGAGGAGGATGCCGCCAATCGCGGCGCCGAGCATCAGCGATGCCGTGAAACGCGCGAACCAGTCGCCACCCAGCGTCGGCGTGTAGTCCGCGCCCAACAGGTCGCGGGAGACCGACAACGACGCCAGCGGCATCAGCCCCAGTTCAAAACCGTCGAAGAGGAGCCCGCCAAAGGCGGCGGCGAGCACGGCGAAGCGGGCGCCGCGGGAGAGAGGACTGGTCATGATCGCGGGGACTGGGGTTGCGGCGCCTGCAGAACCTGGATGATTGCACTGTTGTCGAGCGCACCGAGCCCGGCCGCCTCGGCCGACTCGAGCAGGTCGCGATGCACCGTGCTCAGCGGCATCGGCAGCCCCGCGCGCGTCCCCTCCTGCAGGATGAGCCGGACGTCCTTGAGATGCTGCGAAAGCCGCGCCTCCGGCGTGAACTCCCCCGCCAGCATCTTGCTGCCCTTGGCGTCCATGATCCGAGAATACGCCGGGCCGGCCCGCATGACCGCCAGGGCCTGGGCCGGATCGGCGCCGACCGCGGCCGCAAAGGCCAGCCCCTCGGCCAGCGCGGCCCGGTTGAGCCCGAGGACGATGTTGGTCGCGAGTTTCATCCGCGCGCCGCTGCCCGGGCCGCCGGTGTGAAAGGTCTCGCATCCCAGCCGGGCGAAGACGTCGTTGCAGGCGGCGAAGGCCGCGGCCTCGCCCCCGACCATCATCACCGCCCGGCCGTCGCGGACCTGCGCGCTGCTGCCGGAGACGGTCGCATCCAGGTAGGCGACATCGCGCAGAGCGAAGGCCGCCGCCATCGTCTCGGCGGTCTCGGGGTCACCCGTCGTCGTGTCGATGATCACCGAGCCCGCGCGCAGCGCCGGCCCGTGTTCGCGCAGCAGGGCGTCGACCTCCACATGGCTGGGCAGGCTCAGGATCACGCGGGTGCAACGGCGGAACACCGTCCCCGCATCGGCCGCCGGCTCACCACCCAGCCGGCGCAATCCCGCCAGCCGCGCGGCATCGAGATCGTAGCCCAAGACGGAAAAACCACCGGCCAGGAGTCGGCCGGCCATGACGCTTCCGAGCAAGCCGACGCCAATCAAGCCAAGCGGCGACGAGTCCACGTTGCTGTCCGTTGTCTTCATGCTCCGTAGGGGCGCAGTCTTGCTGCGCCCTCACAACCACTCGACCCCCAATACGGGCGCAGCAAGTCTGCGCCCCTACGACAAAGCACTGTTGCCCTTGTATATGATGCCCTCACGCCGAGGCCCTGAAGTCATAGCCCGGACGATGCGAGCCGCGGGCCAGCCGGCGCGCCGCCTCGAGCAGATTGCGGTCGCCTTCCACGGCGCGAATCTCGTCCGTGCCCGACGCAATCTCCAGCCAGGGCCCGAGGACGAATGGCTGCTGCTTCAGGTCGACCCCGTTGATCGCGACATTCTGCTCGAGCCCGGCCAGCGTTTCCCCGCCGCGCGGATGCAGGCTCACCGCCTCGCGACAGGCGGCGACCGTCGCCGGCTGGCCCAGCCGCCAGGAGATGTTGCCGAGATGGCAGCCCGAGGTGGAGATGTGGCCCTCGGCGATCGGCGCCCGCAGATCGGAGGTCCGCCGACTCTTGACCGCCGCGATGAAATTGGCGGCATGTCCGCCGCCGCTGTCGCCCGGGAACGCCTTGATTTTCTTGCCGGCGTTGTCGTACGCGTTGCCGCCGCCACGCAGTCCGCCGAAGTAGCCGTCCGCATACTGGAGCACGAAGCCGTCGCGAAGTCCGCGGAACGAATCCATCGCCTTCATCCCCGGCTTGGCCGGCAGGTTCCGGTTCTCGACCAGCATCGGGATCCCCGGATAATCGAGCAGCGTAAGCTGGGTGTTGGGCGTCTGCGCCGCGTCGTCCACCGCGAACCGGCCGCCCAGGCAGCGGGCTCGCCGCGGCATCCCGGCCGCGCCGCTGACCATCCGGCAGGCATCAATGGCATGGATACCGCTGTTGCCGAGGTCGCCGTCGCCGGTCGACCAGAACCAGTGCCAGTCGTAATGCAGCCTCGAACGCGTCAGCGGCTCGACCGGCGCGGGGCCGCAGTAAAGATCATAATCGAGCCAGTCAGGTATGTGCGGCGCGACCCGGCCGATGCCGGGCCGGTACTCGTACCAGAGGACGTGCGCCCATTGCAGCGCACCCAGGTTGCCGGCGCGCAGCCACTCGGCGGCGGCCAGGAGCCCCTCATCGGAACGGTACTGCGTGCCGGCCTGCACAATCCGCCGGTGCTGCTTCGCCTCGGCCGTGAGCTGCGCCCCCTCCCAGATGCTGTGCGAAACCGGCTTTTCCACATAAACGTCCTTGCCGGACCGGATGGCCCAGACGCCGAGCAGCGCGTGCCAGTGGTTGGGCGTGGCGATGACGACGGCATCGATGTCCTTCCGCTCGATGATCCTCCGGGCATCGGTGGTCGTGTAGGGCTTGGTGCCGCTGTCGTCGAGGAGCTTGGCCGCCTCGGCGAGCCGCTGCGGATCGACATCGCACAGGGCCGCCACTCGCGCCCCGGCGAGCTCCTTGAACTTCCTGACATGGCCCTTCCCCTTGTTGCCGAGCCCGATGATGGCGACGCGCACGTCACCATTGGCGCTGCCGGCCGCGCGGGCGGTTCGGAGCATCGGGAAGGTGAGAGCGCCGGCGATGGCCGAACGCTGGAGAAACTGGCGGCGGGAAAGGAATGGGGGCTTCATGACGGGTGTCGGGCGGAGAGGTTGACGGATGGGGGCACGGCCGCGTGGGTGCGGCCGCTCGAGCATGAAGACTCTAGGGCACGCCGCTGACAACCGCCATGCAGAATCCGCCGTTTTTCTTGTGAAAACTGCCATGGGGTCACTTAACCACGCAGCGTAGGGGCGCAGCCTTGTCTGCGCCCTCAGGACGGATGAATCACCGGTGCGGGCGCCCCTACGAATCCGACCTCAGCCCCGCAGCATCGTGCGGAAGCGGGAGGGACTCATGCCGGTCGCATGGTGAAACCACCGGCTGAAATAGAACTCGCTGGAAAAATTCAGCTGCTGCGCGATCTCCTTCACCGCAAGCCGCATGTCCGTCAGTCGCAGCCGCGCCTGCTCGAGCCGGATCCGCTGGAGGAACGCGTGCAGCGTCTCCCCCTGCGACTCCTTGAAATGCTTGCGCAGGCTCGAATAGCTGATCCCGGCCACGCCCGACAACTCGTCCGCGCGCCAGTCGCGAAGGGGATTGGCCTGCACCGCCTCCACCACCCGGCGGGTGGGCGAATTCGGCTGGGCCTGCGCGCTGTCGGGCAGCTCGTGCGCCAGGTAGAGAAGTCCGAGGACACTCGTGATGATCTCGTGCATCCGCCACTCGGCCTGGGCCGGCGCGTCGGCGGCCAGTCGCATCAACTCGTCACAAGCCTTCTGCAGCCGGGCGGACTGCCGCGGCGCGCCCAGCACGAACCCGCTGCGCCCGCGGAAGATCTCATCGCGCCAGGTGTCGATGGCCGGCCCGCTGAACCGCACGCTCATCGTCACGAGCCGGGAGCCGGCGGCCGGCACATAGCGCCGCGACCGGCTCAGATCCAGCAGCCACCAGGTGCCGCCCGGCTTCAATTCAAGGCTCGTGTCGGGCAGCTCGACCGTCCCGCGGCCGGACTTCACCCGGAAAAGAAACCAGCCGGCCTTGTCCATGCCCGCATGCTCCTCGGGCTCGTCCCGGGACACCGAACCGATCGAGAGCACATGCCAGAGCAGTCGCCGCGCCGCACGCGAGGGGTTCAGGACACGGAGCCGGGCGAAGGAGATGGACACCCCGAAACCATGAACATCGCACGCAGCGCCGAAAAGACAGAATGCGCGTCCTCGCCGTCAATCATTCAGAACCCGTGCCCCGGCAATCGGAATTCAACCGCGAAGCAGCGCGAAGAAACGCGGATTGGCTCGCCGATTCCTTTTCCAAAAGCTCCGGCTGACTGGGCGCGCCTCCGGTTCCTTTGCTGAAATCGAAGGGATGGCGGAAGCTGGATCCCGGATTAATCTGCGAGATCCGGCTATTTTATTGGCAGCGGCACGCCCTTCTCCGTGGTCCATTTCCGCAGGTACGCCAGCTCAATGGTGTACCGGATGGAGCGGAGCCCGTTCCGCGAACCGGCACCCTGCAGGGTAAATTTTGATCTCATCGGGAAAACCCGTTTGGTTCTTTCACAAATCCCGGGCACGGCAAACGCCATTCCTTACGCTCATGAACCGATCCCGCATTCTTCATAACCTGGCCGCCGCGCTGACGATGGGTGCGGTCGTGGCCGGGGCGGCGGAGCCCAAGATCATCGCGCTGCCGCCGTTCCTCGTCGAGGAGCCGGCGCAACCGCTGCCGTGGCGCCATGCCGAGGTGGCCGGCTGGGAGGTGTTGTCGACCTGCCCCGAACGCCTGACCCGCGCGCTCATTGCCAATCATCACCGGCTGCAGGAACTCCTCGCCGAACTGCTGCCGCCTTCGCTCCAGTTGAAGATGTCGGGCGGACATACCCTGATCTTCGTCGACAGCGCGCACCAGCCGCCGAGCTCCCGCGAAGTCGTGGCCCGGATGGCCCTGACGGCGGCGGAGCAGGACAAGCTCGACGCTGCGATCGAGCCGATCGACGATGGCCGGCTGCGCCGCCGCCCGCCACCGCCGCGCTACGCCTTCCTGCCCAACCTGCGGCTGTGGGACCGCGACGGCAGCGTGCTCTTTGCCGTGGTGGAGGAAAGCAAGTTCGACCCAAACCGGGTCGCGCTCACCGCGGATTACGTCGGCTACATCCTGCAGCAGCGATTGCCCGCGCTGCCGCCGTGGTTCATCAGCGGCGTGCTCACGCTGTTTTCACGGTCCGAGTTCACCGAGCGCGAGCTCACGCTCGGACCGTTGGACTGGCCGCTTGAAATTGGCAGCGCGGCGTTGCTGCCCGGCCCGGAGTCCAACCGCGCGCTCCTGCCGCTGGCGGAGTTTTTTGCCGGCGATCTCTCGTCGGCTGACACCGGGACGGACCGGGCGATGTCGCTGTGGCAGGCGCAGGCCGCGTTGTTCGTGCACTGGGGAGTGGCCGGCCGCGGCGCACCGAGACGCGAGGCACTGGGGAAGTTTGTGGAGCGGGCGGCGGTCGAACCGCTCACCGAGGCGCTCTTCCAGGAGTGCTTCGGGTTGGATTTTGCGACCGCGCAGGCGCAGCTCACCGCTCATCTCCCGGAAGCGCAAAGCGAGCGGCTGGAACTCCGGCCGGAGCGGACGCGGCTGCCCGACTACACCTTGCGGCCGGCAACCGACGTTGAAATCGCGCGGCTCAAGGGTGACTGGGAGCGGCTCGAAATCAGTTATGTGAAGGCGCAGTTCCCGGTCCTCACCTCGAAATACGCGGAGCAGGCGCGACGCACGCTGATGCGCGCCTATGACCGAGGCCATCGCGACCCGAGGCTGCTCGCCGTGATCGGGCTCTGCGAGGTCGATGCCGGCGATGATGCCGCCGCACGCCGGTTCCTCGAGGAGGCGGCCGCGGGCGGCGAGATCCTCCGGCCGCGTGCAGCGTTCGAACTCGCGCGGCTGCGGTTCGCCGCACTGCGCGGGCCGGGCTCCGACACCGGAGCCCGGTTGGGAACCGCGCAGTTGGACGAGGTGCTCGCGCCACTGCTGGCCGCGCGCGCGCAGCAGCCACCGCTGGCCGAGGTTTACGAATTGATTGCCGATGTCTGGACGGCCTCGAGCCAGCAGCCGACCAGCACCCAGTTGGCAGTCCTCGAGGAGGGTGTCCGGCTGTTTCCGCACCACTCGGAGCTCGTCTCGCGGACGGCCGAGCTGAGCCTGCGGCATGGCTTCACCGACACCGCCCGGTGGCTGATCAACCTCGGACTGACGCTGGCGCCTGATGAGGCGCAGCGCACGCGGTTCGAGGCGCTGCAGGCAAGGATCAAAGAATCCAATCCGCCCAACCGCGAATGAACGCCAATTCACGCGAACGGCCGAAGCTGATTCGAAGATGCAGCCGTAGGGGCGCAACCTTGTCTGCACCCGCATATCCACGTTTAGTCACTCGGCCCCGTACGGGCGCAGACTTGCTGCGCCCTCAATTGCAGTCGGATGATCCTCAGGGCGCAGCAAGGGCACTGCGCCCCTACGAATCCACCTCCCCTATCCCAACCTTCACCTGGCGCCGCGCCCTCCGCTGTCGACAAACTTGCGATACGCCGCGGCGGCATCCGCCGGCTCCGCAGCCGGCTGGCTGAAAAAACGCACGCCGAATCGCAGCCGCAGTTCGTCACCCGGCTTCACCGTGACCTTGCCCTCCGCCTCTGGCGGCAGGACCAGCGGGCCGAAGGAATTCGCGAGCATCAGCCCGTAATCCCGCACATGCCACCACGTCCGCTGTGGGTTCGCGGGATCCGGAAAGATGCTCGCCCCGATCCGCCGGCCATCGATGACGGCGGAATATTCGCACCAGTCGGCCACTTTCCCCCAGGCAGTCTTCGCTCCGCGATCACCCTGGCTGTTCACCGCCACGCCGGGGCCGTTCTTCTCGATCAAGCCGCCGGTGAGCCGGACGCCGAGCCCCATCTCCTCCTGTGCGCCGAAGACGAGCGGCTTGTCCCCCGCCCGCAGCGCTGCCTCCCAGACGATCCAGTTCGCATACGGCTCGCGCCACACAATGAAGCGCGAGATCTGCGTTCCCATCACGCTCCCATCGGTGGCAACCAGCCGGTTCTCGGTGGCAAAGTGCAGCCGGCCATCCTTTAGCCGGGGATCATCGATGAACCGGACGTGCTCGATCCGCGCCTTGTTCCGCCAGAAGTCCTGCCCGTTGATGTCACCGAATGCCATCCACAGCCCGGGATGCATGGTGGGGTGATCCACCAGATCGGGCGCCTGCGCCGGGTGGCGCCGCGTCACCAGCCGGCCATCCGGCGCGTGCACGTTCTGAAAATGCGGCCGGAGCGTGTCCGGGTCGCGGAAGACATAGGTGGCGACCGGCTGGCCGGCGCTGTCGCGAATGATCAGCCGGTCCTTCTCGAGGGTCCAGTCGAGGCCGGATTTCGATGACGAGGCCGCACTAGGATCGGCGGCCGTTGCGATCGTGGCGCATGAAATGAGGAGCGTCAGCAGGGCGGCGAGGCGGGGAAGCAACATGGGAATTTGGGGGATGGGCGGGCGCGATGTTAGCCGGAATCCCGGCCGGCGCCCATGCAGATTTCGCCAAATCATTGGTCAAAATTGCCAAATGAATGAGAGTTACTGGTTCAACCGCGAATAGACGCCAATGGACGCGAATGGAGAGTGCCGGCTTGGGAGGTTTTCAAATCGTTTCTTCAAACGCCGACCTCGAATTCGAATCTACATTCTTTCTTCATCACCGCCCGATTCGCGTCCATTCGCATCCATTCGCGGTTACTGGGAGGCCGATTCGCGTCCCTTCGCGGCCGATTTTTTGGCTCGCCGGCCGGAGATCCCAGAGGGCAGAAGATACCCCCATGCCCAACGTCCCCGGTCTCCGCAGTCCCTATGCCCGCGTCGGTCGAATCGTCTATTTCGGCCGGATGCTCGACAAGATTCGGCTCCAGGCTTCCGGTCGGTTGCCGCTCGAGGAGTACGGCGCGAACCTCGGCAAGGGGTTCGATGGCCGCTGCTGCGCCTTCCTGGGTGTGAATTATGACGAGCTGAAGGCGCACGTGCTCGCCGGCAGCGTGGGCGACGAGCAGGCGATCGCCTGGTGTCACGAGCGTGGCGGAACGCGGACCGAGGAACAGTGTGAAGTCTGGAACGGGTTCATGATGAAGCGCGGCTGGCGCGACGAGATCCGGGCGCTGCTCGAGCGCCGGATCAGCGAGTCCAAACTCGAGGGCAGGCCGATCGAGACGATGTTCGATTACATCGATTTCGATGAGGGCCGCGATCCCGTGGCCGCCCGGGCATGGGAGGGCTGACCGCAGGGAGGCGGCTATGGCCACCCGGGGGATCCACCGCGAGCCTGTTGTGTTTTTTGTGGCAATGGCTTGGCCCAAGCGGGCCAACCGCGAATGGGCGCCAATGAACGCGAAGGCACGTGAGGATGTTTCTGATCTCTGACCGCTGACTTCTGACCTCTGAGCTCCGACCGCCGCCCTCTGTCCTCCGTCGTCCGTCCTCTGGCTTATGTCGTCGTCCCCTTCACCGGCACAGCGACATCCCGCACGATCCAGTTCAGGTATTCCTCGAGATTCGTGTAGCCGTCGCGATCGCGATCCAGGTTCCGATCGGCCGGGTCATTCGGATTCAGCCCGTGTTCCTTTTCCCAGGCATCCGGAACCCCATCGTTGTCGGTGTCCCGCGGTGCCGGCAGTGACTTCAGCTCCGGCCAGCCGCCCACGTCGTTCTGGCTGTCGATAATCCCGTCGCGACCAAACTTCGGCTTGCCCGTGCGGGTCTCCTCGATCACCCGCAGATCGATCGCATCCCGGACGAGCGAAGCCCCGGTCGCGGCGAGCACCAGCGGATACGCCTCCTCCGCCGAAGTCTCGTAGGAAATCTTCGGATAGGGGAACGGCTCGCGGGTCCGGTTTTCCGGCCCGGCTCCCTCGCCATAGAAGACGCCACCCGCCCAGTTGTCGGCGGAAATTTCGGGGTAACCCTCCAGATAGTTCCCCTCGATATACAGCAGCGCGTGCTCGGTCACCCCCTGATCCGCCTTCTTCAGAATCCGGAAGATGCAGGTGCGGACGTTGTCACGGGTCGCCGGACCGGGCTTGTAATAGTTCCCCACCCAGTTGACGTGCGACCGGGCGGCGTCATGGCAGCTCGCCCCGCCCCAGTTGAACATGACGCTGTTGCGTTGATCGACCTGGCAGTAGCGCCGCCAGCTGACCTTCGGGCTGCGATCCATGTGGTGGGCGAAGAGATTGTGATGATAGGTCTGCCGGAGGGACCCGACTATCCCGCCCTTGCCGTGCGCACCCTCGTGGTGGATCGATTTGTGCAGGCTTTCCGCCACCAGACACCACTGGACCGTCAGCAAATCCACCTTGGCGGATTGTGCCGAAAGCGTCTCGTCGATGCTCCAGCTCGCGCTGAGGTGATCCAGGATGATGTTGTGCCCCGCGCTGACGGAAATGGCGTCCTGGCTCTTGCCACCGAGATCCCCCAGCCGCGAACGGATGAACCGAACAATCACATGATCCGCCGCAATCTGCAGCGCATGGTTCCGCAGCGTGATCCCGTCACCCGGCGCGGTTTGACCAGCGATCGTGATATTGGGCCGATCGATCGTCAGCGGCGATTCAAGCGCGATTGTCCCCGAGAGCTCGAAGACAATGGTGCGGGGCCCCGTGGCCGAGCGGATCCCTTCGCGCAGCGAGCCAGGCCCAGAGTCGGCCAGGCTGGTCACCTTGTAGACATCACCGCCCCGTCCTCCCTGGGCATATCGTCCGAAGCCCTCGGCTCCGGGAAAGGCGGGTTGATCGGCGGCGGCCGTCAACACCATGGATGCCGCGCACGCGGCGAGCAGGAATGTTTTCATAATGAGCTTTTTGCGGCTGTTTGCCTGATTCGAATTTTGGTTGCGGCCGTCGCGAAATTCTCGGGCTAGAAGACTGGTTGTTCGACCAGTCGCGAACGACCGTCGGCGCGCTTGATCAAGTCGAAGGCATCGGCGAGTGCCCCGGTCGGATTGAAGGCGCGAAACCGCAGCCGATCACCGTCAATCGAGATGATTTGATAGAGCTGGACGCCTTCGATCTGGCGGCCCTGCCAGGTAGAGTTCATCCGGCCGAGCTTCGGGCCGCTGACGGATACCACATACATCGTGCCGGTGGCTTCCTCGAAGCGGGAGGCGCCGGAGGAAAGGTTGAGACCCCGGGCATAGGTGTGATCGTGTCCCTGGAGGACCAGGTCGACGTGGTGGCGCTCATAGACCGGCAGGATGTATTCGTTGAGGTGAATCATCTGCTCCGGCTTCTCCCCAGTCGTGCTGAAGATCGGATGGTGGTGCGTCACAATTGCCCAGCGCTGGGAATTCTCGCGCAGCACCCGGTCCAGCCATTCTGCCTGCACTCTGGCCGCTGCGGCGTCCTGGACAATCCGCGTGGAAGAGAGCGAAATCAGCCTGACTCCCTGGATATCGAGGTACCAGGCAGCCTCCTCGAGGCCCTTCGGTCCATTCAACGGCAGCGCAAACTGCGGCCGCCAGTGCGGGTTCAGCTTCGTGCCGCCTTCGAAGTATTCGTGATTTCCGGGCGTGGCGAGAACGGGAATCATCCCGTTGATCCAGCCGGCCGCCTCGAACCACTGGCCCCATTGCGAATCGTGCTGCACCCGGGGCGTATCATCGTCGATCACGTAGCCGTTCGGCTTCCCCAAGTCCACCAGATCGCCTCCATGGAGGATGAAACGCGGCCGAGGCGCGTCCTGGAATGCCGCGCGGACCACGCGTGACCAGTGGGACTTCACCTCTTCCTGGGCGTCGCCGTAGTAGATGAAGGAGAACGGACGTGCCTCACGATGGGCCGTCCGGAATTGAAGCCATTCGCTCCATAGCCCGAGTTCGGAGTCGCCGACCCGATAGGCGTAGAGGGTGTCGGGCTGCAGCCCCGAGAACGCCGCGGTGTGGATCAGCGCGGAACCATTGGAGGTTTCGATCGCATGCGACTCCCTGGCCATCAGCCGCTGCGCCTGCTTCCGGAATTCCGGACCCGGGGTCGCCAGGGCGATCTCGGCCACCGGGTGCCCCGCCCCCGGCGACGTCCTCCAAGTGACGGCCTGTGTCGTCGCCGGGTCGTCATCCCATCCGAGCATGACCCGGTCGGGAATCGGACTCGGCAGGTAAACGGCATCCTGGGGCGGATGTCCGGTGGAATCTCCGTGCGCCCCGAGATCGCAACTGGCAACGATCACGAGGAGACCGGTGAGAAATCGGGAATGGATCGAACGCATGGCTGGACGGGCTGAGTTTCCGCTGCTCACTGAAAGCTGTGCCGCACCGTAGGGCAGGTCTCTGACCTGCCTCTGGAGTTTGGCTCAATTATGTGCGTAGAACGATTCACGTCAGTCCCTGACCCATGTGAATCGACTGGATCGTCGCGAGAATCACATGGGGCTCCAAGTTGGAACGCCGGCCCTAATCGCACGGATCCCGGCCATATCGATCCCGGGACCCGTGCAATTTGTGGCGGCGGTTCAGACCCATTTCATCCGAATCCGCGTCAGAACCGACCACTGACACCGACCATGATCCGCTGGCCGATGTCCTGGACCTGCCCCGCCAGCAGCCGTCCGTTCAGCATCGGGCCACCGACGTTTTCACGGATGTCCCGCTGGAAGGTGTTGTTCATGTCGGCGAATATCGTCAGCCACGGACGGAACCGGTACGAGACACTGATCTCACCGTTGAGCTGGCTTTCCTTGAACTCGTTGTAGGTCGGGCGCTCGTCGAAGCTCGTCTGATACGCGCTGTTGTAGTTCACGTGGTACCGGAGGGTCCATGGCCGCCGTTCATAGGCGAACCCGACGTTCCAGGAATCGCCAATGATGTCGGTGAGATCACCCTCCGAGTACACGTGCGTGTAGTTGGCGTAGACGCTGAAGCCCTTCAGCCAGCTGGCGATGCCGCTCAGGTGCTGGCTGTAGTCGACCTCGTAGCCGCGAATCCGTCCGCGGCCGCGGTTGGCGTCAGTGCGGATTTCCCAGCCTTCATACTGCGCATCGAGCCCGAATTCCGCCAGCAGTGCCGGGGTCAGGTTGCTTTCGATCCGGTAGATGAAGTTCGTGATGTCCTTCTGGAATATCCCAATGCCGAACATGCCCACGGGCTGGAAATAATATTCGAGGCTGGCATCGAAGTTTTCCGATTCCTGCGGGAGCAGCCCGGTGTTGTTCATCCGGATGCTCTGCGCCGGATCCCCGTCCTCGCTCTCTGAGTCGTTGATCGAGGTTTTCGGAATGAGCCGCGCGAAATCCGGCCGGCCAATCCCGCCCGAGTAGCTCGCCCGGGCAAGGAGGTTGGGCCGAATCTCGTACCGGAGGTGGAGACCCGGGAACCAATTGCGATAGTTGCGGTTGTTTTCGCGGAAGGACCACTCGGAACGGTAGAATTCGATCAGTTCCTCGTCGGTGGCTCCGGCGGGCGGTCCATCCTCATTCTGGTCATACTCCCAGCCCGCGCCGGTCACGTCGGTCTCCTCCATCCGGAGCCCGCCCAGAACCTGTAATTTTCCGAAACGCGCGGTGGCCTGGAGAAACGCCGCCGTCACTTCCTCACGCGCCGTCCCATTGTCCTGATACGATTCGCGAATCTCACGGGGTGAGAATGTCTGCGCCCAGTACTGAGGGTTTTCCTGGGTATATTCGAAAATCGCGCGCGCATCGGCGAAAAGCGCGAGATCCGCATACCGATCGATCCCGAAGAATGGCCGCTCCTGCACCGCCGCCGTCTCCTTGAAGATGTTCCAGTCGGGCGCATTGTACCTCCGATCGCGCCGGCCATCCTCGAAGAACTGCTTTTCGAGCTCCTGCCCGCGGTAGCGCAGCCCGGTCTTCAGCGTCACCGGAATCCTGGTGTCCAGTTCCTTGCTGAGATTGACGTGGCCGGCCCAGACCGCCTCCTCGGAGTCCTGGTAACGGAAGAAGGGCGACTTGCTGATGTTGCTCTGATTCCAATCCCCCATCAGTCCCAATCCAGAACTGCGGGTCATCGTGGGGAAGTAGTCGAGATCCTCCTCCCGCTCCACGACCCAGGGCGTGTTCCGCGCGCCCTGCACATTGAAGAGCCAGCGATCCTGATGCCCGTTGGCCGGCGCGTAGGCGGCCGAATAATCGAGGCTGTAGCCGGAATCCACCCACTGCTTTTTGCCGCCCACCTGGAAGGACCACGTCTTCTGCGTGTCGAGTGTTGTGTTCGACTGCGTGGCCTCCCGGCCGAGCGCGTACACCGTCCTGAGGTTGGTCGATGGCTCGGTCTGGCTCAGGTCCCGCACATCATCGCCCGGCACCGCCCGATCCTCGCGAACCTCGACCGTGAACTCGCGGGCCCGGTTGTCCTGCTCGTAATCGTTGTACATGATGCTCACGTACATCGAAGACGTGTCGCTGAACCGATAATCGAACTTCACGCCGCCCCCGATCCGTTCGCGCTGCCGTTCATCCGGCTGGAACCGGACGCGCCAGGCCGGATTTGGCCCCTCGGCCGGGCCGGCATAGAACGAGCTGGCCGCATCGCGGTCGCGATACGACTTGCTGTAATTCAGGTTGATGAACACCCCCAGCTTCCGCTCCTTGCCGAACGCCTCGGAATACTGGACGTTGCCGAAGGAGCCCGTGTTGTCGAAGAGCGTCTGGTGGTTGATGCCGAAACGATAGCTGAAATACCGGCCCTGGGTGTCGAAGGCGGACTTGGTGATCAGGTTCACCGTCCCCCCGATCGCGTCCGCATCCATGTCCGGCGTCGGGGCCTTCACCACCTCGATGCTCTCGATGAAGTCCGCCGGCAGCTTGTCGACCTCGAACTCGCGGCTGGTCTTGTCGCCCCCGGGGCTTGGCAGCCGGGTGCCATCGAGCGTCACCGCCGTGTGCTCCGGCGCGGCGCCGCGGACCCGCACGGTCGTCACCTCGTCAATGCTGCCGCCGGTGCTGATTCCGGACAGCCGCTTCAGGAATTCGCCCAGGTTGCCGTCCGCGATGTGGCCATACGCATCGGTCGCGATCACGGTCTTCATGTTCGGCGCCTGCTGCTGGAGGGCGATCGCCTGCGCGTTGCCCTCCCGGATCCCGGCCACCACGAACTCGCCAAGTTGATACACGTCGGAGCTCAGGCTGATGGGCGGCATCGTGGTCTGCCCCGGCACCACCGCCACCGTTTTCGACATCGGATCCAACCCGGGATACGTGATCTCGAGCGACTGCGTCCCGACCGGCACCCGGTTGAGCTGGAAGCGGCCCGTCCGGTCCGTGACCGCGGACAATGCCGTGCCCTTGACGCTGACGACGGCGCCGCCGAGGTAGTCGCCGGTGGCCAGGTTGACGACGCTGCCGATGACAATCCCGTGGTCCTCAGCCTGGGCCAGCCCGGTCGCGGGAATGTGTGCAAGCCCGAGCGCGAGCAGCCAGATTGCACCGGAGATCATCCGGCCGACAACAGAATGTGCCGCCGCCACGGGCCGGTTTGGGGTGTGAAGTTCACGATGACGCGCGCAGGGCCTGACCGCCTGCGGATGGGATGACGAATCGGTCACGGTTTTCATGGGTTTGATGGTTCTCATTTACTGACGAAAGGGGCGAGCGATGAATGAAGGCGGGGGAATGGATGTCGAGGTTGCAGGTGATGCATCCCGGTTAGCCGCGAAGGACGATGAGCGACTGGGCCGGTAAGCCGGGATAATAGCGGTCCGGTGCCGGTTCAAGGTTGACGGTTACCATGCGCCCGCCGGTGGCGCCAGCCAGCGGCGTCAGGGTGATTTCAGCTGAACGGGCACCCGCGGGAATGGTAATCGTGCCGGGCAAGGCCACGAAATCGCGTCCGGGCACCGCGTCGCCTCCAACCCGATAAGCCACCGTGAGCGGCCGGGTGACATCGCCCGAGCGGGTGACCCGCCAGATCCCGTGCCGTCCGGTGCCGGCCCGCGAGACGGAAGCCGCAATCAGGACGACATTCGCGGAACCGCTTTCCCCGGCGGTCGCGGCGCGGGGATCCGTGTTGTTGAGATAGTGCTCGATGTTGGCGTACCCGTTCGCCCCGATCGCCGGGCCATCCGCGGAATCGCGCGGGTTCAGCCCAAACTGCGTTTCCCAAAAATCCGGCACGCCATCGCGGTCGGAATCGGCCGGCGGCGGCAGCGAACGGTAATCGGGCCAGCGATCCGCCCCGGCCAGATCGGTCTCCTTTTCGATCACCCGGCCGCCGCGCGACCGGACATTCTCCACAATCCGCAAATCGACGCTGTCGCGCGCCGGCAGCGTGGCACCGGCCTCGGCCAGCACCGTCGCCAGCGCCTCGCCCGCCGGCTGCACCCCTGGCGGCAGCCGGGTGAAGGGCTGGTTGACGATCATCGCGGTCCGTTCGGCCTCGGAAAGGTCCTTGAACTTCCGGTTGTGGGCAATCCCCAGCCGGTTGTCCGCCGTGGCGGCCGGCGAGCCCTCGAAATGATTTCCCTGCGCGAACACGCGCGCGCCGGGGTCGCCCATGAAGTGAAACCCGATGCCCCGGCTCTCCGCCGGCGTGTCGGGCCCCGGCAGGTAATTGTTGGCGAGCCACTGCACAAACACGCGCTGGCTGCCCGTGTGCGTCGCCAACTCTGACCAGTTGTATACGACGCAATTGTACATGGTCAGGACCGGCGGGATGTCCGAGCCGGCCGTCGTCCGCGGGTTCCGCAGCCGGTTGTGGGCATAAAGCACGTGATGCATCGTCGCCCGCCCATCGGGGGCCGCACTGCCCCAGAGCCCGCCCTCGGAATGGTTGGGCGGCGTCTGCAGCGCGTTCGTATAGTCCAGCCCCTCCGCCGCGATCGAATACGAAATCGTCGAATGCCCGGCGTGCGTCACGGTCAGGTTCTCGTCCGTGGCCCACGAGGTGGAGACGTGGTCGATCAGGATGTTGTCGATGTCGGCAAACGCCTTCACCTGCCGGCCGCGCTCGATCTTCTTGATCCGGATCTTCTCGAACTCCTCCACGGTCCGCCCGGCGGAGGTCGTCATTTCGCCGATCGGCTCCGGTTTCACCGTGAGCCCGTCGCCCATGTCGCCCTCGCTGATGTAGCCACGGCGAATCCGCAGGTGCCGGACGATCACGTTCGGCGCCGAGATATCCAGCGCGCCGCCGCGGAGGCAGATCCCCTCGCCCGGTGCGCTCTGGCCGGCGATGGTGATGTTCGGATGAGCCACCTCGATCCGGCCGCCCTTGCCGTCACGCGCGAGATCGATGATCCCCGAGACCTCGAAGACCACGATTCGATCGGGTCCGCTGACGGCCTCTGCCAGGCTCCCCGGACCGCTGGCGTTCAGGTTCGTGACGCGCACCACGGTGCCGCCGCGGCCGCCCGAGGTGAACTTCCCCGCGCCTTCCGCGCCCGGAAAGCCAGGGATCCGCGCGGGTGACTCCGAGCCCGCCGGGTTTCCCGCAGCGACGAGCGGCAGCGCGAGCAGGAGCGCAGCCATCGCGCGCATCCTCCGCACCCTTGTGATCCCAAAATGCCTGCTCCGACCAAGGTAGGGCAGGTCTCTGACCTGCCTTGGGTCAGGTCGGAGACCTGAGCTACCGGTCGGGATCCGCCCGGATCGAAAGATGTGCAGATCCCAGTTCAATCGTCGTCCTTTTTGCCTTTTTCCCCGGGCAACCGACGGCCGAGCGCCTTGGCCCATTCCACATAGTCAGCACTCAGCTTCTGAACCAATTCCGGATGCTTCGCCGCCAAGTCGTTCAGCTCAGTCCGGTCCGCCTCCAGATCGTAGAGCTGCCATTTTCCCTCGGGGTTGAGCGTGTCCCAGACCGCCTTCCAGCGGCCCTCGCGGACCGCGCAGTTGCCCGCCCATTCCCAGAAGAGCTGCGGGTGCGGCTCGCGCTCGCCGCCGCGGAAGACGGCTGCGAGGCTCCGGCCCTCGAGCGGCTGGGTGGGCTGGCCGCGAATCTCCCGGAGCGGGCGGGCGCCCGCGGCCTCGAGGCAGGTCGGCAGAATGTCGATGATGTGCGCGACCTGGTTGGTGCGCGTCCCCGGCTTCACCTGGCCCGGCCACCGCACGATGAAGGGCGTGCTGATGCCGCCTTCGTTGGCCCAGCTCTTGTACCGGCGGAAGGGGGTGTTCTGGGCGAACCCCCAGGCGGGCCCGACGGTCGTATACGTGCTGACGATACCCGGCTGCTGGGTGTCGTCGCGGCCGCCGGGCTCCTCGGTGCAGCCGCCATTGTCCGAGAGAAACATCACGATCGTGTTCTCCTCGATTCCCAGTTCCGCCAGCGTCCGGAGCACCCTGCCGATGTTCTGATCCATCCGGTCGACCATGGCCGCGTAGGTGGCCATCCGCAGATCCTCCCAGTCCTGGTTGGCACCGGACCAGTCGTAGGAACGGACATCGGCGGGGGGCAGCTTCCACTTTGGGTCCACCAGGCCGGCCGCGATTTGCCGGGCATGACGTTGCTGCCGCAGGGCCTCCCACCCCTGGCGGTACTTGCCGCGATATTTTGCGATGTCCTCGGGGAAGGCGTGGAGCGGGTAATGGGGCGCGTTGTAGGCCAGGTGGATGAAGAACGGCTTCCGCTCGCGGGCGAACCGTCGCATCGTGGTGATGGCATGCTCGGTGAACGCGTCGGTGGTGTAGAAGCCCGGGGGGAATTCCTTCACGAGCGTGTCGTTGTGGCCAAAGGGGCGCACCCGGCCACCCTTGTATTCGGGATCCGGTTGCGCGGGGTTGAAGTAGTTCACCGCGCCGTCCATCACGCCGTAATATTCGTCGAAGCCCCGATCGAACGGGCGCTGCGGCGGCTTGTTTCCCAGGTGCCATTTGCCGCTCATCGCCGTCTGGTAGCCCGCCGCCCGCATCGTCTCGCCGATGGTCGGGATTTCCAGCGGGATGCTGTTGCCATTCTTCCGCGGGTACATGCCGGTCAGGAGCGAGGCCCGCGTCGTGGTGCACTTCGCGTTGTTGTAGAATTGGGTGAACATCATCCCCTCGCGCGCCAGCCGATCGATGTTCGGCGTGCTGATTTCACTGCCCGTGCAACCGATGTCGGAAAACCCCATGTCGTCGGCCATGATCAGGACGATGTTGGGCGCGCTGGCGGCGTGCAGCCGCGCCATGAAAGCGCCCAGGAAGACGATGAGGCAGAAAAGAGTTCTTAGGGAGGTGTGCATACGAGATTTATTGCTGTGTCGCCGCGAGGGCCGGGCCTTCAGGTCGTTCCGCCCCACCCGTTCATTCGCCTTTGCGATTCCTCGCGGACTTCGCGGTTTCTCACGGGATGGTTGCCGATTCGCGTCATGGTTTCGGAAACTGCCGCAGGGGACTGTAGCGGATGTACGACTCCCAGACGTCGCCATTGCCAGTGACTCGTGCGTCGCCCGTTTCCTTCAGATATCGCTCGAGTTCCCCCGCGAGCCGGCGCCGGGTGTCGGCGTAGGCCGGGTCCGTCGCGAGGTTGTTCAGGCAGCCGGGATCCTTCCGGATGTCATAGAGCTCCTCGGCCGGCCGCTTGCCCACCGCGAGTTCAAAATACCGCCGGACCGACGGATCGTCGCGCCGGCGCACCAGCAGCGCGAGCGACGGGCTCTTGTCGATGTCATGATAGGCCTCGTGCATCGGGTTGGGCATGCCGTCATCGCGCAGCGTCTGCGGCTGGCCAGCCGGCCAGCGGTCGGGCGCAAAGTTGCGGATATAAAGGAAGTCCCGCGTCCGCATGATCCGCTGCGGGTAACCCAGGTTGTCGTAGCGGGCCGACGAATGGCGCTCCCGCGAGGCGAACACCCGCTCGCGGCTGGGATCCACGATACCCTGTTCCCGGGCCAGCAGGATTGGCAGGATGCTCCGGCCCGCCGGCGGCGGCGCGGCCGATGGAAACGTCACTCGCGTGGCCTCCAGGATCGTGGCTGTGAGATCGACGAAACCGACCGGATCGTCGACGGTCCGCCCGCGGGGCACGCGTGCCGGCCACATGATCGCGAGCGGCACGTGAATGCCATACTCATAGCCGTTCGCCTTCGCCCGCGGGAAGGCCATGCCGTTGTCGCTGGTCACAATGACCAGCGTATTCTCGAGCTCGCCCCTCTCCTCCAGCAGCCGCAGCATCCGCCCGAGGTGCCGGTCGAAATGCTCGATTTCCACCAGGTAATCGAGGATGTCGGACCGGATTTCGGGCGTGTCCGGCAGGAAGGAGGGCACGTCGACCTCGTCGAGTTTCTTTCCCGCCGCCAGTCCCGAGCCCTTCTCGAAGCCCCGGTGCGGCTCGCCCGAGCCATACCAGAAACAGAACGGCTGATCCGGCGCCTTCTGCGCGAGGAAGTCCTCGAAGTTCGCCGCGTAATCGTTGCGCTTGATCCCCGAGTACGGCGGCTCCGCCTCGCGCTGGTCGAAAGCGGCTCCCGCCGGGTTCTTCGGCCAGCCATCCAGCTGCCAGTTGCCCGGCCCCCAACCCTTGTTCGTCATGCCGACATGGTATCCGGATTTCTCCAACAGCTCGGTGTACACCGCGTACTTGCGCGGAAACGAGCTCGCGTGGGTCCCCGCCTGCTCGATCATCCAGTCGTGGCGGCCGGTGAGCAACGCCGCCCGGCTCGGGCTGCAGCCGGGCGAGCCCGAAATGGCGTTCCGGAAAAGGACGCCATCCCGCGCCACCCGATCGAAGGCGGGAGTCGAGACGCCCTTGGCGCCGTGGGCCGAGGTGTGGGCCCAGGACTGGTCGTCGGAAATCGCCAGGAGAATGTTCGGCCGCCTCGCACCATCCGCGGCTCCGACTGCATCCGGCAGCAGGGCCAAGAGCAGAATTCCCGGGAGCAACTGATGTAGAAATCGGTTCATGAGAGGGAGCCTTCCGCCGTTACCGCGCTGGGACGGCCGTCGCCCGGCCACCGGGTGCGCCGGGATTCTCGTACCAGAACACGCCGAGCCCGCGGCCCGCTTCGCGCTCCTCGCAGGTCGCCACGTCCAGATCGCCATCCGCGTCCAGATCCAGCAGTCGCACGAGATCGAATTTTATCCCCGCCGGACCGCCGATGTCATGCGCCGTCCATTCGCCGTCCGCCCGGCCCGTTCCCTGGCGCAGCCAGTAGACGCCAATCCGGCCATCCACGGCCGCCTCGCAGGACACCACGAAATCCGACTTTCCGTCACGATCGACATCGCCGATCGCCACGCTCTTCACCGGACCGGTGTTGCCCGGCGCGATCACCTGGTGCTCCTGCCAGTTTCGGCCCGAGCGATCGACCCGCCGATACCATGCGATCCGGCTGTGCCGGGATGGATCGCTGTTGTCCGCTCGCGCCAGCCGGATGGCCACCGCCACATCGCGCAACCCGTCGCCATCCACATCGCCGGTGTCCAGCAGCATGACCTCCTCCACTCCCGCAGCGCCTACCAGATGCTTCTTCCAGGCCGTCGGCGCCGTGACCTGCGCCGGACCGGGATTCTCCAGCCAGTGAACGCCGCCGCCGGCTTTCCGCCGCTCACCATAGAGGATGTCGCGATCGCCATCGCCGTCCATGTCCTCGAGATTGATCGACATGGTCCATTGCATGGCGATGAGCGGGTGCCACCGCCACGCGGCGGCATCACGCGGATTGGCCGGCGCCTCGAGCCAGCCCAGCATCGCGCGCGGAGTGTCGCGGCCCACCCGGCTGCCGATCACGAGATCAGCGCCGTGCCGGCCGTCGATTTGCATCGGCTCGGCAAACATCCAACCGCTCAGCCCGCTCAAGGTCGGAAAGACATCCTGCCGCCAGGCCGCGGAATCCAGCAACCGGTCGTCCGAACCCGGAGCCCAGTGCACGAACACCTTTCTGGAACTTCCCTCGGTCGAACTCACGATGTCCAGCATCCCGTCGCCATCCAGATCGGCAAAAACCGCATCCTCCACTGATGGCGTGGAGCCCACCACGACTCGCGGCCAGGGCTGCCGGGCCGCCTTCGGTCCTGGATTGAGATAAAGGCGTGTATTGTCCCCCTCCTCCCAGCCAGTGACGATATCCAGGTGCCCATCGCCATTGATGTCGCCCAGCTTCACGCCATCGGCGCCGCTGGTCTCGGCGTCAATCGTGTGCCGGACCCACGGCTTTCCGGCCGGCGCTGGCGCCGCGGAGACCGCCGGCCCGGCGAGAAAAGCGAGCCCAGCCGCGATCGCAATTGCCGAACCGGCAGCATGGCGGCGTCGGAATCTGGGGAGGTTGGTTCGCATGGGAACGGACGAAAGCCGAAAACGAGCGCCGCATTACCTCGGCGAGATCCGCCCGGTTTCAAGCAAAATGGACAGCTGTCCGAGTAAACCCGCAAGCTTCGCAATGCGGGCGCCGCAACCGAAGCGTTCACGAACGCTTTGCCGGGGAGAGAACGAGAACGATCGCGAAAAGCGAGAAGGAGG
Source organism: Verrucomicrobiia bacterium (assembly GCA_011525695.1). GTDB lineage: Bacteria > Verrucomicrobiota > Verrucomicrobiia > Opitutales > Opitutaceae > ER46. The sequence goes on along the minus strand of WYBX01000086.1, from coordinate 59,996 downwards.
AAGATCGTCGCGATCATGCACGATCCCGATCGATATTGGCACAAAGGAGTTGCCATGCCGCCCTCCGCCCCAACGCGTGCACCCCCCCGCCGTCAGGTCGCCGTCCGCCGACCCCCGGACGCCCCGCCGGTCCCGCGCGCCGGGGCGGCAGCAAGGGCTTGCCGGAACTGCTTGGGGCTCATCCCGAATTTCTTCCGGAAGGATCGGAAAAGGTGATTGGGCCGGGCGAAACCCGCATCACGTGCAATCATCCCGGCCGAGGCCTTTGTGCGCGTGAACAAATCCACCGCCATTTCCATCCGCACTCGTGCAATCTCACTGTGAATGGACCGGGCCAGGTGCTGCCGGAAGGCCTTCTCGAGCGGGCGGCGCGAAATGCCGGTCGCCGTCACGACATCCGGCACCGACAGCAGCGGGTTGGTGAAGTTTTCCCAGACGTAGCGGAGGGCGGAGGCGACGTGCCGGTTGGGGACGGCGAGGATGTCGGTGCTCTTGCGCACGACGAGCCCCTTGGGCGGGATCCGCCGGACCTCCCGCGGGGCCCTGCCGCCGGCCATCAGGTGGTCCAGCAATGCCGCCGCCTCGTAGGCCATCCGTTCCAGGTCGTGCCACACGCTGGATAGCGGCACCGAAATCGACTCGCAGATGAAGGGATCGTTGTCGACGCCCAGCACCGCCACCTGCTCCGGGACCTTCAGCCCGGCCTCCTCGCACGCGCTGATCACGTCGGCGGCGATGCAGTCGTTGTAGCAGAGCACGCCCACCGGCAGGGGCAGCGCGCGCAGCGTGGCCGTGAGCTGCTGCCGGCGTTCGATCCAATCCATCTCCCAGGGATCACTCTCCCGCGCATGCGCCGGCGGGAGCCGCTCGCATCCGAACCCCGCCCGCCGCAGCCGGCGCGTGAAGCCTTGCCGGCGCTCGGTGTTCACCGCGTCATCGGCAAACGGCGCCCAGGCAAAATGCTCGAAGCCACGTTCGAGAAAATGCTCGGCCGCCATCCGGCCGATCAGCTCGTTGTCACCCTCGACCCGCGGCAGATCGATCTCCGAACGCACCAGCGAGATCTCCACCACCGGCACCGAGGCGGACAGGACAAAGTCCACCAGATCATTCCGCTGGCCCAGAAAGGAGATGATGCCGTCGCCGCGCCAGCGATGCGGAATCTTTCCCGTGTACACCATGTCGGGCACCAGGTGCCAGTGATGCTCGCGTGCGTACCGCGCGACCCCCTGGTAGTAACTGTGCTGCGCGATCCCCAGCGCGAGCAGCACATTGCGCCGCACCGGCGGCGTCGGAGGCTTGGGAAGTCTGGACATGGTCAACTCAGGTGCAGTCGCTGCTGGGCCGGCCCCGGCACGCTGCGGAATGCCGCGACACGAATACTTTCCCCAGTCGCGGACGCAAATTGAATCAGATCAAGCCGCAAAATGGGGCCTTCACGGCTTTGGCAGGCGCTGCTACGCTCGGCCTGGTCCCCAGCAAATCCGTGGCACTCGCCCCTCCTCCGCTCACCCGGCACCGCGACGCCGTCCCTCCCTGCCCGCCGCACGGGCCGTTGGCTGCCTGGCAGGACAGCTGTCCGTCCAGCGCCGACGGAGATCGACACCTGGCCAGCCGCCGCGCTTTTCTCCGCGTGTGAATTTCTCGTTGCTCGATCTGGCCGTCATCATCGCCTATTTCGCCGGCATCATCGCCGCCGGCCTGCTGGCGGCGCGCCGGCATCCGGTGACGGGCGAGCACTACTTCCTGGCGGGCCGCGCGCTGCGCTGGCCGGTCGTGGGGGCCGCGTTGTTCGCCTCCAATATCTCCACGATCCACCTCGTCGGGCTGGCGGAGGGCGGCTACAAGCACGGACTGGTGATCGGGAACTTCGAGTGGATGGCGACGCTCACGCTCATCCTGCTCGCGCTCGTGTTCGCCCCGTTCTACTTCCGCTCGCGAATCGCGACGCTGCCTGAGTTCCTCGAGCGGCGCTATTCCCGGCTGGCCCGTTCCGTCATGGCTGGCATGGCCATCATCGCCGCCCTGTTGATCCACATCGGGATCAGCCTGTACGCCGGCGCCGTGGTCTTCCGCGAATTCTTCGGCATCAACGTGGTGGCCTCGATCGCCATCATCTCGCTCGCCACCGCGGTGTACACCGTGGCGGGCGGACTCCGGGCCGTGGTCGTCACCGAAACCATCCAGACGGTCCTGCTGCTGTTCGGCGCCGTGCTGGTCACCTGGCTGGCAATCGCGGCGCTGCCGGCCGCGGGCGTGGATGACTGGGCGGATCTGCGCTCGGCCTTGCGGCCGGGCCAGCTCAGCATGCTTCACGCCTCCAATCACGAGGGGTTCGCGTGGTACGCCATACTGCTCGGCTACCCTGTGCTCGGCGTCTGGTACTGGTGCTCGGATCAGACCATCGTTCAACGCGTGCTCGGGGCACGAAGCGAGCGCGATGCGCAGCATGGCGCGCTTTTTGCCGGACTGCTCAAGATCCTGCCGGTCTTCCTCATGGTGCTGCCGGGCGCCCTCGCCTACGTGCTGTTCCGGGACGTGATTGGCGCCGACGCCAGCCAGACGTTTCCGGTGATGATCACCCGGCTCGTGCCCGAGGGGCTCCGCGGGCTGCTCGCCGCCGGCATGCTGGCCGCGCTGATGAGCACGATAGCCGCCGCCCTGAACAGTGTCGGCACCCTGGTCGCGCTCGACGTGGTGAAGCAGCTCCGGCCAATGACATCCGACCGCGCGCTCGTGCGGATTGGCGGCGTAAGCGCCGTCGTCCTCATGTGCATGGCCATGGCCTGGTCGACACAGGGGGGCCGGTTCGGATCGATTTTCGAGGCGATCAACAAGATGCCCGCGCAGTTCCTCGCCCCGCCGATCACGACCGTCTTCGTCTGGGGCGTTTTCTTCCGCCGTGGCACCAACGCCGCCGCGCTCACCACGCTGGGGCTCGGGTTCGGGCTCGGCCTAATTGCGTTCCTCGTCGACCTTCCCGCCTTTGGCGAAACACAATGGATCACCGATCCCGTCCACGGCCTCGGCGTCTCCTTCATGATGCAGGCGTGGTGGGGATTCTGCCTGTGCAGCGCGATCTACGCTGGCGTCAGCTGGCTCACGCCACGGCCGGCGGCCGCCCAGGTCGAGGGCATCACGTGGGAAAGCCCCTGGGCGTTCGTTGCCGGATCCCGGCTTACCGGCTGGTCCGATCCGCGGCTTCTCGCCGGTCTCCTGCTCGGCGCCATGACCGTCCTTTACGCGATCTTCCGCTGAGCCAAACATGAAACTGGGTCCACTCGGCAATACCGGCATCCTCGTCTCGCGGCTGAGCCTCGGCGCATCGTCGCTTGGGGGCGTGTTTCGGGATGTGGAGGAGACGGAAGCCATCGCGGCGGTGCATGCCGCCCTGCACGCCGGGATCAATTATTTCGATGTCGCCCCGGCCTATGGTGGAACCCGCGCCGAAACCGTGCTGGGGAAGGCGCTGCGGGGCGTGCCGCGCGAGCGTTACCATCTCTCCACCAAGGTCGGCAAGTACACCAATCCGGCGCGCTACGGTGACGATGTTTTCGATTACTCCCGCCAGCGGATCCGCGCCTCGCTCGAGGAAAGCGCGGCGCGGCTCGGCACCGGCTATTTCGACATCGTGCATGTCCACGACATCGAGTACGGCGGCGCGATGTTCACCGAGTGGGCGCTCACGGAGGGGCTCGACTCGCTGTTAGAACTGAAGCGCGAAGGCCGAATCGGGGCGGTCAGCTTCGGCATTTATCCGATGGATCTGTGGCACCGGATCTTCGCGACCTATCCGATCGATGCCGCCCTCGTGCACAATCACTACTGCCTGAACGACACCCGGCTGCTGGAACTCCTGCCGCTCGCGGCGGACAAGGGCATCGGCGTCATCAACGGCTCGCCGTTTGCGAGCGGGCTGCTCACCGAGCGTGATCCTCCCACTTGGCACCCGGCCCGGCCGGAGGAGCGGAGCGTCTTCAAGCAGGCGGCCGCCTTTTGCCGGCAGCAGGGCGTATCGATTGCGCAGGTTGCACTCCAGTTCTCGAGCCAGCATCCCGACATTCCCACGACGCTCTTCAGCTCGGCCAGCGTCGAGTCCATTCGCCGCAACGTGCGCTGGCACGAGATGCCCGTCGATCGCTCGCTGGTGGCCGCAGTGCAGGAAATTCTGCAGCCGGTGCACAATCGGCAGTGGACCTATTGAATCGCCGCATTACGAACCGCCCGCCAAAGCCTGCCAACATGATCGCCCGTCGTTTCCTAATCCTCCTTGCCGCCACCGGGCTGGCCGCTGCCCTGGCACCGGCCGGCGAGACCACCGCCCCCGCCGGCCCACAGCCGGTTCCGGAGCGGCTCGTGTTGAGCCTCACGCCGTCGCCCGCAACCAGCGTCGCCGTCACCTGGCGGACAACCCTGCCGGTCGGCGCCGCCTCGGTGCAGGTTGCCCGCGCGCATGCCGGCTCGACGCTCGCGGACGAAGCCCGGCTCGTGCCGGCCCGGACCGAGCAGGTGGCCGCCGACGCCAGCACCACGGTCTGGCATCACTCTGCGATCCTCGAGCGGCTCGAGCCCGATACGCTGCATGCGTACCGGGTCGGCGATGGCACCACCTGGAGCGAGTGGAGCCAGTTTCGCACGGCCAAGGCCGGCCCGGCGCCATTCCGGTTCCTGTATTTTGGCGATCCGCAGAATGGCGTGAAGGAGTATTGCACGCGTGTTTTCCGCGCGGGATTCGCCTCGGCGCCCGACAGCGCGTTCTATCTCATCGCCGGCGATCTCGTCACCACGACAATCATCGACGAACTCTGGGGCGAGTTGTTTTACGCGCTCAATCCGCTCGGGCGTGTGATGCCAGGGATGAACACCCCTGGCAACCACGACTACGGCCAATTCCTGCTGCGCGGCCAGAAGACCAAGATGGCCTCACCCCTCTTCCGCGCCCATTTCACCCAGCCCGAGAACGGGCCCGAGGGGCTCGAGGAAACGACCTATTATGTCGATTACCAGGGCGTCCGGATGGTCTCGCTCAATGGGAACGAACGCGTCCCGGAGCAAATGGCTTGGCTCGACCGGCTCCTCCAGGACAACCCGAATCGCTGGACGATCGTGATGATGCACCAGCCGGTATATTCGACGGGCAAGGAGCGTGACAATCCGAAGCTGCGCGAGGCCCTCCTGCCCGTGTACGACAAGCACGCCGTCGATCTCGTGCTCCAGGGACATGACCACAGCTACGGGCGCACGTACAAGCTGCGCGAAGGCCGGCGGGTGGACGACGATGCGCGCGGCACGGTCTACGTCGTCTCGGTATCCGGCCCGAAGTTCTACCGGGTGAACCCCCAGCACGAAAAGCTCATGGCGAAGATCGATACCGGAAAGCAGCTCTTCCAGGTCATCGAGGTGGACGGCGAGACCCTCCGTTATGAATCGAGGACGGTGACTGGCGAACTCTACGACAGTTTCACCCTGAAAAAGCCGGCCAGGCGCTGATGCATACAGACCACCACAGCCCCTCGAAAGAGCGCAGCCGGATCGCCGGCAAATGGTCGTGGCTGGGCGCCTGGGTGTTGGCCGCGTCGATGGCCGCGGCAGCTCCCCGAACCATCCCGGGCTTTCCGGGCGCCGAGGGCGCCGGGGCGTTCGCCATCGGTGGCCGCGGGGGCGAGGTGTACCGCGTCACGACGCTCGCCACCTCGGGACCGGGCAGCCTGGCCGACGCCGTGAGCCGGCCGGGCCGGATCATCGTCTTCGCGGTTTCAGGCATCATCGATCTCGAGCCGGCCGGCGGCCAGCTGCTGGTGGCCCAGCCCAACCTGACCATCGCGGGGCAGAGTGCGCCGGGCGAGGGCATCTGCCTGCGGGGCGGCAGTCTCGACATCACCGCCGGGGACGTGATCGTGCGCCACCTGCGCGTGCGGCGGGGCTTCCGGCAGGAGGGCGACCGCGGTGACGCCATCAGCGCGCTCGGCGATCAGACGGAAATGCAGCACGTCCTGCTCGACCACGTTTCCGCCGGGTGGGCGACGGACGAGACGCTCACCTCGTATGGGCGGATCAACCACGTCACGATCCAGTATTGCATCATCAGCGAGGGGCTGGACTACGCGAACCCGCGGCAGACGCCGAAGAACCATGGCTTCGGCTCGATCTGGGGTTCCGGCTGGGACGACGGCCGGGTTTCGCTGCATCACAGCCTTTATGCCCACCAGGGCATGCGCGCGCCCCGCGTGGTGGGCGGCGGCACGCCGCCCGCCGTCATGGATTTCCGCAACAATGTCGTGTACAACTCCGCCCGATACAACGGACACACCGGCAAGGAGGTGGTCTCCCTCAACTGGGTCGGCAACTATTACCAGTCCGGTCCGAGCACCCGCCCCGAGCTCCGGGACGTGATGTTCACCTTCTTCAACAATCCGAAGAGCCGGATGTACGCCGAGGGCAACATCATCGCCGGCAACGCGGCGGCCACCCGCGACAACTGGCTGGCCGTGCGCTTCGAGCGCGGGCTGGAACCCAATCCCGCGATGCGGGTGCACACTCCCTTTGCGGTCCCGGCGGTGACGACCCAGGATGCGGCCACGGCGCGGGAACTTGTCCTGGCCGGCGCCGGCGCCACCCTGCCGTCGCGCGACAGCGTGGACCTGCGGGTCACCCGCGACGCCCGCGACGGCACCGGACGGGTCATCGGGAAGGAAACCGATCTGGATCCGGAAGAACGCTGGCCCGAATACTTCTCGCTGCCCGCGCCGGTCGATGCGGATCAGGACGGGATTCCCGATGGATGGGAGCGCGAACGCGGACTGAACCCCGCCGATCCCGCCGACGCCATGGCGCTCGCCGGGGATTACGCGAATGTGGAACATTATCTCAACAACTCGCTGCGCCCCGGCGAGTCGAAGCCAGTGATCTTTGTCGCCGCCTCCGTTTCGCGCGCCAAGCACGGGCAGCCCGGTGAAATCCGGATCACCCGCACCGGCGACACCCGGGCGCCGCTGGTTGTCCGCTTCGCGCCCGGCGGTTCCGCCGAACCAGGCGTTGACGTGGCAGCGCCGTCGCGCGAATGCACGATCCCCGCCGGCGCCAGCGCGGCCACCCTCGAAATTCCGCTGCTGGCGGGTGCGCGCCCCGACCGAATCCTCTCCGTCTCGCTGCAGCCGGACTCCCGCTACTTCACCGGCTGCCCCGCTTCAGCCATCGTCGCCACCCAGCCCTCAGGCAGGTGACTTCCTTGTCCTCAATCGAAATCCACCTTGTTCGCATCCAATCAATCCGACTCTCGACCGAACCGTACAAACCATAACCCCAGCATGAACATGAAGACACCAATCCGACGGATGGGATTCCTCCTTTCCGCAGCCCTGTTCGCCGCCGGCATGCTCCTCGGCCCGCCGGCCCTTGCCCAGGAATCGTCGCAACGCGGCGTCGTCCGCGGCCGCGTAACCGACGCCGCCGGTGTGCCCATCGTCGGTGCCGCCATCAGCGTCACCGGCACCGCCATGAATACCATCACGGATTCCCGTGGTGAATACTATCTGGCCAATGTGCCCGTCGGACCGATCGAACTCGTGGCGTCCTCCGTCGGCTATGACGAGAGCACGACCCGGCTCAGCGTCGGCACCGGTGCGCCAGCCCAGCATGATTTCCGGCTTGGCACGGATGTCGTCCAACTGGGCGCGTTCGTCGTCGAAGGCACCCGTGAGGGCCAGGCCCGTGCGCTCACCCAGCAAAAGAACGCGAACAACCTGATGACCGTCGTCTCCGCCGACGCCGTCGGAAAGTTCCCGGACGCGTATGTTGGCGACGCCCTCCGCCGGCTGGTCGGCATCGTCGTGGAGGAGGATCAGGGCGAGGCGACCGGCGTGACAATCCGGGGCATCGAACCCGACTTCAATAACATCACGATCAATGGCATGGAGGTCGCATCCGCCGGCACCCCCGGCGCCGGCGTCAGCAACCAGGCCTCCCGACCGGTCGGCCTCGACATCTTCTCGGTGGATCTGATCGAGTCGATCGAGGTCGCGAAGGCCACCACGCCCGACATGGATGGCAACGGCCTCGGTGGCGCGGTCAACGTCAAGACCAAGACGGCCTTTTCCCGCGGCGGCCGCGAGTTCTCCGCTTCCGGTGAATACACCTACGCCGATCTCAACGAGGGCCGCGAAGGCTATCGGGCGACGGCCACCTACAGCGATGTGTTCGGTGCCAACAAGCAGTTCGGCGCCCTGTTTTCCGTCACCAAGGAGGAACGCGACCGCCGAGTCGAACGGGTGATCCCGCAATCCTACGACAGCGCGGGTCTCATCCGGCGGGCCCGGGCCAATGGCTACAACCAGACGCTGGATCGCACCTCCTACATGGCCTCCTTCGATTACAAGCTCAGCGAGGACACGCTCATCTCGTTCAAGCCTACCTATGCCGAATACGACGATGCCTCCGACTACGACCGCGCGCAGATCCACGCCGACCAGCGCCGCTACCAGAACGAGTACGTCAAGGATCACCGGGAGAAGTCACTCTACACGCTCGACCTCAGCACCGAGACCAAGTGGGGCAGCAACCGGCTGAAGTTCGGCGGTCTCTACTCCTTCTCCGATGAGGTGAAGCCGGAGAACCAGAAGCACATCTTCCGCACGGGCAACAACCGCATCAATGTCACCTTCAACCAGGACGACCCGATCAAGCCGTATCCCGTGCTGTCCAGCTTCAGCGCCGGTGACGGCGTCCCGAGCACCGAGGACGAAAAGGCGCTCTTCACCCTCGATGAGGCCAAGTTCCGCGGCAACCGCCAGGAGGAGACCCGGAAGACGGCGTTCGTGGACTATTCGCGTGACGTCACCTTCATGTCCCGGCCGACCAAGCTGAAGCTGGGCGCGAAGTACACGACGACGAGCAAGTTTGACGACGCCTGGTCCTACGTCTTCGGCGGCGGGGACACGACGCTGGACTACAATTCGTTCCCCACCCTGCCGTCGACCCGGATCCAGGACAACTGGCACGTCTTCGTGCTCGACAAGCGGTACATGCTCGATCTGTTCAACGGCCCGGATCGCGACGATCTGTTCGAGTACGACGTCGAGGGATCCATCAGTGATTCCATCGAGGAGGACTTCAGCGCCACGGAGGATCTCTTCGCCTTCTATGCGTCGGCGGTGATGGATTTCCGGAAGCTGCGGCTCGAAGGCGGGGTCCGGTACGAGAACCTGTCGGGCGAGTACACCAACTACGGATACGACGAGGACGCCTATGACGACCTTCCAGGCTCCGCCCCGTTCCCGGGCTATGACGTCGATCCCGCGTCGGTCTATCCGGACACGGTCAAGATCGTCGAAGGATCGGGCTCGTTCTCGAATTTCCTTCCCTCGATCCATGCCCGCTACCAGCCCAGCGACAACTGGGTTATCCGTTCCGCCATCTCCACGAATGTCGGCCGGCCGAAATTCACCGATCTCACGGGGCTCGCGAGCTTCCGGGCCAGCGTGGATGACGACGGCAGCTCCTACCGCCTGGTGACGGGGAATCCCGACCTGAAGGCAGCGGAGTCCGTCAATTACGACCTGACGTTCTCCTACTTCGGACTCCGTCCGCTGGGGTTGCTCGAGTTTGGCGCGTTCTACAAGACCATCGATGGCCGCGTTTTCAAGGAGGTCACGCTCCGCGAGGCGACCGCGGAAGACGTCGCGCTCTACGGCACGGCCTCGAATGGCTTCGCCGTCGGCGACATCATGCAGGTGGTGCGCCGCGGCAACGCCGACTCGACCAAGATCTTCGGCGCGGAGATCGACTGGCGGATGGAACTGACCTTCCTGCCCGGATTCCTCGGCGGCCTCGGTCTCGGCGGGAATTTCACCTATGCCGATTCCGAGGAGATCATTCCCCCGATCCAGACCCTTCCCCTCGATCATCCCGACCAGCCCGCGCGCGTCGGCGAGAAGGTCTCCTATCCGCGCCAGCCGAAACATTCGGGCAATTATTATATCAGCTTCAACCGCTGGGGCCTGGATGCGCGATACACCGCCAATTACACCGGCAAGAACCTCCGCAGCTGGAGCGACAGCAATCCGCTGGACGACCAGTACAACATGTCGCGCTGGCGCTACGATGTCATCGTCAACTACGCCTTCGCCCGTCGCTGGGTGCTGACGGCCAGTGTAATCAACCTCACCGACGAGCCGCTCGTCACGTATGCCGGTCTGCCGAACTTCGTGAGGAATTCGGAATTCCAGGGACGGACCGCCCGCGTCGGACTCCGTTACTTCTTCCGCTAACCCCTCGCCAGGCTGCGGCCGCGGGCTCCGACCCGCGGCCGCCTGCCGTTTTGCCCGGAAATTTTTCTTCCGCGGTTTACGGCCGCAACCAAAGTTCAAACCAAGCAAAGAGCCGCAAAGAAGGCTCAAAATGCGCAAGAAACCCAATCTCCTCTTTGAGCCTTCTGCGCCTTCTTGCGGCCATCGAAATCCCCCCTCCTCTGCCTTCATTGGCTCCTGCCTCCTGATTCCTGCCTCATGCACCTGCGCCTCCTCGCCGTCATTCTCAGTCTCACTGCCGCTACCGCCACGGCCGCACCCGTCCCTGCATTTCCGGGGGCGGAGGGCGCTGGAGCCATGACGCGCGGGGGCCGGAGCGGCCGCGTCATTTATGTCACCAATCTGGGGGATGCCGGCCCGGGCAGCCTGCGGGCGGCGATTGCGACACCCGGTCCCCGCACCGTCCTTTTTGCCGTCGCCGGCACGATCGAGCTGGCCACCCCACTCGAGATCAAGGAACCGTTCATCACGATCGCCGGCCAGAGCGCTCCCGGCGGCGGGATCTGCCTCAAGAACTTCGATCTCATCGTCAGCACCCACGAGGTCATCGTCCGACATCTGCGGATGCGTCCCGGCGACCAGATGAACAAGGTGGTCGACGGCATTTCGATCGGCAGCGGCTCCCACAACGTGGTCGTGGATCACTGCTCGGTCAGCTGGTCGGTCGACGAATGCCTTTCCGTCTCCGGAGGCGACATCGACGCCATCACTGTGCAATGGTGCCTGATTGCCGAGAGCTTGAATCGCAGTGTGCACCACAAGGGTCCCCACGGGTACGGGGCGCTCGTGCGGGCCGATGGCGATGTCACCTACCATCACAATATCTTCGCGCACCACAGCAGCCGCAATCCACGCCCGGGAACCTACGAGGATCAGAACAAGCGCGGCATCGTCATGGATTTTCGCAACAACCTCGTCTACGGCTGGGGCTCCCGCGCCGGTTACAGCTCGGCTGATCGCGCCAACATCAATTACGTCGGCAATTACCTGAAGCCGAACGCCTCCAGCAAGACGCCCGATCAGGCCTTCAACGTCGGCGGCACGAAGACGCGGCTTTATGTCGCCGACAATTTCCTGGTCGGCGCGTCCGTCGCCAATGCGGATAACTGGAAGATGATTGGGAGTGTCCGGCCCGAAACCCGCATCGAGCAGCCGTTCCCCATTGCTGCCGTGCGGACGGACACGCCCCTGGCAGCCTACGACAAGCTGCTCGAGGGCGCCGGCGCAACCAGGCCCGCCCGGGATTCGGTGGACCAGCGCGTGGTCCGGCAAATCCAGGAAGGCAGCGGCAAGATCATCAACTCCCAGAACGAGGTCGGTGGCTGGCCGGTGCTCGCGCCAGGCGAGCCCGCGAAAGATGCGGACGGTGACGGGATGCCAGACTCTTGGGAGCGGAAGCATGGATTCGACCCCCGCGATCCCACCGATGGTGCCACCGATTCCAACGGCAACGGCTACACGAATCTCGAGGAGTTTCTGAACGATACCGACCCGCGCGGCTAAACGGGTTGGAGACGGGCCAGGAGAGACGGTGGCCAGCCTCAGCCGTATTTATTTTGGAGAACCGCGAATGAACGCCAATATTAGCGTCCGCGTCCTGACCCTGCTCTCGCTTTTTTCGGCAGTTTCGATCGCCAAAGCCGCCCCCGATCTCCGGCTCTGGTACGAGCAGCCCGCGAACCAATGGATCGAGGCGCTGCCGGTCGGGAACGGCCGACTCGGAGCGATGGTTTACGGCGGGGTGGCCGACGAACGGATCGTGCTGAACGAGGACAGTGTCTGGCGCGGGCGCCCGCTGCATGCGAACCATCCCGAGGCGCAGGCGGCGGTGTCCGAGACGAGGCGGCTGCTCTTCGCCGGTAAGATCGACGAGGCGCATGCGGCGGCGGAGAAGATCATTTCCGCCCAGCCGCGCGACAAGCGCATCTTCGGCAGCTACTCCGTGCTCGGGAACCTCTGGTTCGATTTCGAGGGGCTCACCGACGTCACCGGATACCGGCGTGAGCTGGATCTGGATACTGCAATTGTCCGCACGACCTTCCGGAGCGGAGGGGCCTCCTTCACGCGGGAGGTGTTTTCCACCGCGGTCGATCAGGCCATCGTCATCCGGCTCGGCTGTGACCAGCCGGGCCGGATTGGCTTTCGGGTGCGGCTTGATCGGCCCACCCGCAACCCGCGATCTCCGGGCGAAAAGGAGCCGCCGAACACCCGGATCCTCCGTGACGCTGGAGCCCCGCTGCTGGCCGCACGACCGCTCGATGAACGGTCGCTGCTGCTCGAAGGTCGCGCCGGGACGGACCGCGGCCCGGACGACGGGCTGCGTTTCGCGGCGGTGCTCACCGCAGTCAACGAGGGCGGCACCATCAGCAGCGATGGATCGGTGCTGCGGGTCGAGAATGCCGATGCCGTCACCCTGTTCGTCACTGCCCATACCGATTATCGCGTCCATGATCCGGTGCGGAGCGCACAGGCAACGGCGTTTTCCGTGGTGCGACGGCAGATTGAACTGCTGCGCCGCGATCATGTGTGGGATTACCAGCGACTCTTCCGGCGAGTCACGCTCGATCTCGGCGGCGAGGACCGCAAGGGAGTCCCCACGGACCGGCGATTGCAGGCGATCAAGGCCGGCGGCACGGATCCCCGGCTGCTGGAGCAGTACTTCCAGCTCGGACGTTATCTGCTCATCAGCAGTTCCCGTCCCGGAACGCTCGCCGCCAACCTGCAGGGAATCTGGTGCGATCTGGTGCAGCCTCGCTGGTTCGGCGACTACCATCTGAACGTCAATGTACAGATGAACTATTGGCCGGCCGAGGTCACCAACCTGGCCGAACTGCATGAACCGCTCTTCGACCTCATCAAGCTGACGAGCGATTCCGGCCGGGTCACCGCCATGGAAACCTACGGCGCCCGCGGCTGGGTGGCTCATGTCAACGGGACACCCTGGGGCTTTTCGGAACCGTTCCGGCGGGTATATTACGGGACCTGGGTCGGCGGCGGCGCCTGGCTCAGCGATCACCTGTGGGAGCACTATACTTATGGTGGCGATGTGGAGGCGCTGCGGCGGGCGTACCCGATGCTGAAGGGAGCCGCGGAGTTCTTCGTCGACTATCTCGTCGAGGATCCCGGCACCGGCTACCTGGTGACCAGCACCTCGAGTTCACCCGAAAACAATCCCTACGCCTCGGAAGAGACGCCGCCCGGCTACGGGCTCGCCATCGGGCCCGCGATCGATTCGCAGCTCGTCCGCGAACTCTTCGGCAACTGCATCGCGGCCGCGGAGATCCTGGGGGTCGATCCGGAGCTGCGGGAAACCCTGGCAACGATGCGTGGGCGGCTGCCCCCGGTGCTGGTCGGCCGTTTCGGGCAAGTCCAGGAGTGGCTGGCGGATCTCGACCGGCCCGACGACAAACACCGGCACATTTCTCATCTCTATGCCCTCTTCCCGGGCGATGAAATCAGCCTGCGCCGCACGCCCAATCTCGCGGGCGCCGCCAAGGTTACGCTCGAGCACCGTGGCGGCTATGCGATGGGATGGTCGATCGCCTGGAAGGCGGCCTGCTGGGCCCGGCTCGAGGAGCCCCAGCGCGCCCGTGAGATGCTCTACCTGCTCCTGCGGGAGATGACGCTCCCCAACCTGCTCGATACCGTTCCGGCCCAGCCCGATCCCACGTTCCAGATCGACGGCAATTTTGGCGGGACTGCCGCCATCGCGGAGATGCTGCTGCAGAGCCATGAGGAACTCCACCTGCTGCCCGCCTTGCCGCCGGAGTGGAGTGACGGCAGCGTCCGCGGGCTGCGGGCCCGCGGCGGTTTCGAAGTCGATCTGGCCTGGCAGGATGCCCGGCTTCGCATGGCCACCGTCCGGGCCAGCCGGAGCGGCCCCTGCCGGATTCGGAGCGATCAGCCGCTCCAGCTCCATGGCAATGCCGGGGTCATTGCCAGCCGGACCGTGGCGCCGGGTGTGATTGAGTTCGCGGCAGAGTCCGGCCAGGCGTATTCCCTCCGGCCGATTCCCCTGAGGCGATAAACCGAACCGAAGCGCGAACAGCTCACGCTTGGCGTGAAATGTTCGGGTTAAAAGGGACAGCTGTCCGAATGCAACCACCGCCGGCGATTCCCGGCGAGAAATTAGGGCCGCGCAGCGGCTGCCGAAGGTCTCCTTCAACCGTCCGTTCCGGAGCACTACCGGCTCGCTGGCGGCGCGGGGCCCGCCCACCTTTTCCGCGGCGGCCCTCGTGGCTGCTCCAACCTGCTCCCCTCCCCGCCATGAAGTATTCACTGTTCCGATTCGCTCTCACCGCCGTGGCCTTCTCGCTCCTCTCCGGATCGGCAGCCGCTGGCGAGGTCATCTTCCAGGACGACTTTTCCGGCCTGAAGCCGGGGATGTTCTCCAGCGACGTGATTGGGGCGCACGCCGAGTACCACTACCTCGATGCCACGGCGCCGAAGGGGAACTGGCGCGTGGCGGCGTTCCGCAGCAACGAATCGCAGCGGGCCTGGCGCGTCGTGCGCGATGCCGGGGTGCCCCAGATGTACCAGACGTACACTTCCGTGAAGAACGAGGCCGCCTACACGCATCCGATGGTCGTGGCTGGGGATCCCCTCTGGCAGGATTACACCCTCACGGTGAAGTTCACGCCGGAGTCGGCCGACCAGCAGAGCGGGGTCCTCTTCCGGTACCGGAACAACCGCTGCTATTATTTCTTCGGCGTCGTGGGTGAAAGGGCGGTGCTCAAGAGCGTGAACCACGCCACGAAGTACCGGTCCGCAACCGAGACCATCCTGGCCGAAAAGCCCTATTCATGGCAGCCGGGTCGCGCTTTGGTGGCCACGGTGACGGTCAGTGGCGCCTCCATCGCGGCCGATATCGACGGCAAGGTGAGGCTTGCCGCGCAGGACCGGACCTTCCCCGCTGGAAAAATCGGCCTGATGTCCGACGTTCCCACCCGCTATGAGCAGGTCAGCGTCGCGATGGAGTCCGGCAGCGCGATGGCCTTTCGGAGCGCCGCCCAGGCCCGCGACGCGGACATCGCGCGGCTCGAGGCCGCCAATCCGAAGCCCGTCCTCTGGAAGAAAATCTCCACCGATGGCTTCGGCACCGGCCGCCAACTCCGCTTCGGCGATCTCAACGGCGACGGCCAGCTCGACGTCCTCGTGGTCCAGGTCAAGCGGCACAGCCCGAAGGACCGCAACAGCGAGGTGGGCTGCCTCACCGCATTGACCCTCGATGGGAACCGCCTGTGGCAGAGCGGCGAGGAGGACTTGTGGAACGACCTGCTGACGAACGACGTCGCCGTTCAAATCTACGACATCGACCAGGACGGCCGGAGCGAGGTGATCTACGCGAGGGATCTCGAACTGGTGATTGCCGATGGCGCCACCGGCAAGGTGAAGCGCAAGGTTCCCACGCCGCCCAATCACGCCAAGCCGCCGCGCAACAAGTTCCCCCAGATCCTCGGCGACAGTATCCTCGTGGCGAACTTCCGAGGCAGGGCCGCGCCCCAGGACATCCTGCTTAAGGACCGATATGAATATTTCTGGATCTACGACGAGAATCTCCAAATTCTCTGGAGCGGCTCCTGTAATACGGGCCACTTCCCGCACGTTTACGACGTTGACGGCGACGGAAAGGACGAACTGTACATCGGTTACTCTCTCTACGATCACGACGGCAAGCGGCTCTGGAGCCTCGACGACACGATCAAGGACCATGCGGACGGCATCGCTGCCGTCGACCTGGACTTGAACCCGAACACACCGCCCATCCTGATCAACGCCGCGAGCGATGACGGCATGCTGTTCCTGGATGCGAAGGGCAATATTCTGAAGCACCACTTCATCGGCCACGTCCAGAACCCCACCGTCGCGAATTTCCGCAACGATCTGCCCGGCCTTGAAACCTACACCATCAACTTCTGGGGCAACCAGGGGATCATCCATCTCTTCGACTCGAGCGGAAACATCGTCTTCGATTTCGAGCCAGTGGGCCACGCCAGCATCATGGCGCCCGTGAACTGGACCGGAAAATCAGAGGAGTACTTCATGCTTTCGCCGAATGTGGACGAGGGCGGGCTCTTTGACGGACGTGGACGGCGGGTTGTCCGCTTCCCCGCAGACGGGCACCCGGAGTTTGCCAATGCCGCACTCGACATCACCGGCGATGCCCGCGACGAACTCGTGGTCTGGGATGCGGGCGAAATCTGGATTTACACCCAGAGTGACAGCCCAAAGGCGGGACGCCTGTACAAGCCGGAGAGAACCCCGCTGTGGCACGAGTCCAACTACGGTGCGGCGGTATCGCTGCCGGGCTGGACCGAGTCCGGGCGCGCGACGCGAGCGACGGATGAGTAAGGCCGGACCGCTGCGTGCCGGGGGGCCGCTTGCTCCGCCGGCACGCTGAAGCCGGCCGGCGTCGGTGACGGATGGAGGGACCCGGGTGCCGGCTTGGCCCGGGCCGCGTCGGTCGAGAGTTGGGGCGAGAAGGGGAAACTGCTGCTGCCGGACGTGCTGCATATGCGCCGCGCCGTTTTCATTCCGGTTTTCGGGCTTTTCATGGCGACCGTGCTCGTGACGCTGGAGTTGATGACGGTTCGCTAGCGTAGCATGGTTCACCGGAGCGGAGGCGAAGACCTAAACTGGGCTCGCACGCTTTTCCGCCGAAGACGAATTTTGTTAAACGTATATCAACAAGACTCTTGCGATAACTTTCCAGCGATCTCAGGGTGGTATCGTCGCTGGCACAATTAACCTGTCCCTTACCTACGGCCGTCTGCAGTCCGCAATAACCTGTCCCTATCTCGAAATAGCCTGTCCCTTAACGGCCGCGGCACAAAATTGACCTGTCCCTTACCGGAGGGCGCAACCTTCTGCTCGCCCTTGGACAGGCAGTTTCCATGCTAAGGCCGTCCATGGCTGATCCTTCCCCGACTGTCGCGGTCGTCATTCCTGTATTCAACGAAGAGGCGGTCGCGCCCGAACTCTGCCGCCGGCTGACCGCCTTGTTCGATGCCGGACATGGCTGCACCTGGCGGGCAGTCCTTGTCGACGACGGCAGCCGCGACCGATCGGCCGAACTCCTCCGGGCGCAGGCGCTGCGCGATCCGCGTTTCGAACTGGTCGAGCTTTCACGTAACTTCGGCTTCCAGAGCGCGCTCGCAGCCGGTCTCGCCCACGCGCAGGGCGCCGATGCGATCGTGACCATGGATGCCGACCTGCAGGATCCCCCCGAACTCATCCCCGAGTTGGTTGCCGCCTGGCAGCGAGGCGCCGACATCGTCCGGGCGGCGCGCCGCTCGCGAGCGGAAGCCGGCGTGCGCCGGGCCGGGTTCGAGTTGTTCCACGTTCTCTTTGGCCGGTTGTCCGATTTCCCGATCGAGTCCAACACGGGCACTTTCGGGCTCCTGAGCCAGGAAGCGGCCATGGCGCTGCAGCGGCTTCCGGAACGGCACCGCTTTTTCCCCGGACTGCGGGCCTGGATTGGCTTCACCGTCGCCGACGTGGCCTACGATCGGCAGGAGCGGGCAGCGGGCATGCCGCAGCAGACACTCCGCCGGCTGGTGCGTTATGCGCTGGACGGAATCTTCAGCTTCTCCCACCTCCCGCTGCGGCTCCTGACCTACTCCGGCCTTTTCATCGCAGGCGTCGGTTTCGCCGTCGGGCTCTTCTTCATCGTGCGCCGGCTGCTAGGGGTCGAAATCGCGTTCACGGGCTTCACCACCATCATCTCCCTCGTGCTATTCCTCGGCGGCGTCCAGCTCATTGGCATCGGGGTCCTCGGCGAATACCTCGGCCGGATGTATGACGAGGTGAAGCAACGACCGCTTTACGTCGTGAAGCGCCATACGGGTTCGGCAGCATCGCGCCCGGCCTCCTCTCCGCGTGACTGAGCCGCACCCAGCCACCGGCACCGCCGGTTGGCCAACCCTGATAGCTGCCCTTGCCGCCACGGCGCTCGCAACGGCCGCCGGGCTGGTGATGTTCAGCGCGTTCATGTACTACGACGACGAGGGCTACGTGCTCATGTCGCTGCGGAGTTTTGCCGAGCATGGCGGGCTCTACCGGGACGTCTTCAGCCAATACGGCCCCTTTCCCTACGTGCTCCATGCAGCGCTGCATAAACTGGGCGTTCCGTTCACCCATGCGGCCGGCCGGCTCCTGACGCTCGCCGCGTGGAGCGGAGCAGCCATCCTCGCGGCAGCCCTGGTGCGGCACGCCACGCGCAGCCTGCCGGCGACACTGGCATCGCTGGCCGCAACATTCGCGTATCTCTGGATTATGGCGAGCGAGCCGTCCCATCCCGGCGGGTTGATCACGCTAATCACCGCCATCATGGCCGCAGCCGGCTACTGGTTGCTTGCCCGGGGCAGGGTCGCAGGCTGGGCAATCCTCACCGGCGCTGCCGTCGCGTCACTCGTCCTGACGAAAATAAATGTCGGCGGGCTGGCCGGTCTCTCCGCCGCAGCCTGGATGCTGCTTCATGCGCGCAACCCGACGATCCGCCGCTGGGCTCCGGGGCTGCTCATCGCCGGCATGGTCGCACTTCCGCTGGCACTGATGCGGCCGCTGCTCGAGACCGGCTGGGTTCAAACCTATGCGCTGATCTTCGGCCTTTCCGGCATCAGCATCGTGCTCGCTGTGCGGCCGGCCGGGACCCCGCGGGTGGGCAGGCAAGCCGTCAGCTGGGGCGTGGGTGCCGGTGCGGCCATCGCCGCACTGGTGGTGGGCACCACCCTGGCGCGCGGAACGACCTTGGCCGAGCTGATCCACGGGATTCTGATTCGACCGCTGCAACAGCCGACCAGCTTCAGCCTGCGTTACCTCTGGCCGCCGGGAACGATCGTCGCGGCGTTCGGTTCGCTGCTGCTGTGCGTCACCTGCAGCGTATTCCGGCACCGCGGGAGCCGCACCGCGGATCGGCTGGTGGCAGGTTTGCGGCTGGCCGCCGGCGTCGGTGTCGCAACGGCCATGATACAGTTTCCGGCGTTGAGCCCGGATCGGCTGCTCTTCGGGTATGGGGCTCCGGCGCTCTGGCTCTTCCTTTGGCCCCTGCCCAGCGAGACACCCCCGCTCGTCTCAGCCCGCGCTTGGGTGGGCCTCCTGCTGCTCGGCCAGTTCCTGCACGCCTTTCCCGTCGCCGGCAGCCAGATCGCGTGGGGCACGTTCCTAATCCTCCCGCTCGCGGCCATCGGTACGATCCAGGCGGCACAATGGTTCGCCGGTCGCGACTCATCGCCCGTCCCGTGGCACCTTCCGTTCGCTGCGCTGAATGTCGGCCTGGTGCTCGTTACGCTCTGGCTCGGCTTCGGGCTCACCCAGGTCGCGGCGCGCTACCGGGAGGGCAGCGATTTGGATCTCCGCGGGGCGGGACCGCTCCGGCTTCCCTCCGATTCCGTGGCGCTGTACCGCATCCTCAGTCTCAATGCGGAGGCGCATGGCGCGATCCTCTTTTCCGAACCGGGGATGTTCAGCTTCAACCTGTGGAGCAACGTGAGGACCCCGACTCTCGGCAATGTCACGCACTGGTTCTCGCTCCTCAACCGGTCCGAACAGCAGCGGATCATCGACGTCCTGGAGGCGGAGCCGCGGGCCTGCGTGATCGTCCAGCGTACTCACATCGAATTCCTCCGCCAGCGCGGGTTCGCTCCTGCCGGGGCCCTGCATGACTATATCGCCAGCCACTTCAGCCCGGTCTTCTCGCTCGATGGATTTGAGTTCTGCGTCCGCAATGGTCGCGAAGTCTCGCCCCTGATGCTCGGCGCGATGCGAATCCAGCGAGACGATGTCGCTGCACCCGGACAGGCAAACACCCGGCTCGAACTGCGGGCGCTGCTTCCGCCCGGTCGGACAGTCGCACGGATCGAGGTGCTCTCCGTCCCCGGTTCGTCGGGCGAAGCGCTCGTCCTTGACGAGGCAAATGCCCGGGTCGAAGCGACGCCCACGGACTTCGCCGGCCGGCCGGTTGCCGCGCCGCAGAATCTGCCCTGGCCGCTGCGGCTCGACGGTCCGGCCACCCTCCACGTTCACTTCGATCGGCATGCCGGACCCCGGCCGATCGCCGGTGCGCTGATCACGTTTCGTGGCCCCGAAGGCGAAGAGGTCGCGCTCGCGCGCCTGAAGCAGGAACCTTAGCAGCGTTTCCGCGCAACGAGCAGCAGGCTCACGCCAAAGGGCAGCGGCAGCCGCCAGCGGGCAGGGATGACGAAGCCCGCCCGGAGGAGGGCGTTCAACCACGCCGGAGGCAGCCGATCCTCCGCCCGCGCCGCCCCGCCCGCGCGGGAGGAGGGAAACAGCGCGCGTGCCTTGCGCACGAGCCAGACGGCGGGAAACACCAGGACATTGGTGTAGTTGACATGCACCACTTCCCAATCCTCAGGCGCGAAAAGCCCGCGCAACTGGCCGCGGGAATAGCGGCGGTGATGATGCAGCGCCACATCCCAGTCGCTCCACAATGCCATGCAGGCCGGCACCGTGATCACCGCCACCCCGCCCGGCTTGAGCAGTCGGTGAAAACCCCTCACTACGGCAGCGTCATCCGGGACATGTTCGAGCACGTCGAGCGCGGTGATGATTTCGAGCGAGCCGTCCGGCAGCGGCACGCGGTCGCCGGTCAGGCTGAGGATCTGCTCCGGCCGGAACCGCGTGCGCAGGATCCGCAGCGCCTCCTCGTGATCATCGAGGACGAGCACCCGGCAGTGGGCCTCCATCTCCTGGGCAAAGATTCCGGTGCCGGCGCCGCAATCGAGCAGCGTGTCGTCCGGCCGCGGGCCGGCGGTTCGCGCCAGCCAGTGGCGCACGATTTCGCGCTTGCCGGCGTAATACCAATGCCGCCCCTCGATCGACTGCAGGTTCGTGTATTCCGCGGGATCCATCGGGTGTCTCCCCAAAGCATTGTTTTCTCCGCGCCGCTTGTCCAAGTTGAAACCGATGCCCGGTCCCGCGACCACGCCAGCTTCCCCTGCCCGTTCGCGGCGGCGCGCACTTCCTCCCGGCGTTCTTGCCACCGCCGTCGCGCCGCGCCGGCGGATGTTCGGCATGTCTGCACGGACCGCGGAGGGAGACTCCCCTTCCTGATGCGAGCCGTCTACAAGCCCTCGCGGGGGTTCCTGCTGGCGCTCGCCCTTCTCCTGGCGCTGCTGCACGCGGTGCTCGCCGTCACCGCCACGGTCGACAAGTCGATGACCGCCGACGAAATCGCACATCTGACCGCAGGGCAGGCGTACAATGTGCGCAACGATTACCGGCTCCATCCCGAGAACGGCAACCTGCCGCAGCGGCTCGCCGCACTGCCGATGACCGTGGCGCGGGTGCCGCTTCCCCCCTCCGATTCGGAATCCTGGCGGACCGCAGACATCTGGAACTACGGCCACAGGTTCTTCTACCGGCAGGGAGTTTCCACCGGCGAGTGGCTTTTCCTCGGTCGCTCCATGATCGCAATGGTCAGCGCGGCCACGGGGCTGCTGGTATTCTTCTGGTCCCGGGCATTGTTTGGTTGGCGGGGCGGATTCCTGTCACTGGTCCTGTTCACCTTCAGCCCGACCTTTCTCGCCCATGGTGCGCTCACGACCTCGGACGTGGTCATGACTTTCTTCTTCCTGGCCTCGGTCGGCGCCTGGTGGCGACACCTGCAAAATCCCGGCGCAGTCTGGACTGGGATCAGTGCTGCAACCCTGGGGCTGGCATTCGTGGCAAAATTCTCCGCCGTGCTGCTGCCGCCGATGCTGACGCTCATCGCGATCCCATGGCTCGTGGCCGAACAGCGCCGGACCGGCTGGCGGACGCCACTTTCGCGGCTGGCGCGCACCATTGCCGTCCATGCGATCGCGACCTGGGCCATCATCTGGCTTTTCTACGGATTCCGCTTCTCGGCCTTCGCGCCCGAATTCAGCGATGGCGCCACGTTCAACCATGGCTGGGGATGGACGCTCACGGGCATCGGCTTTCCGGCGAAAGTCATCTGGTGGATCAAGGAGGCGCGCCTGCTGCCGGAGGCCTGGCTCTACGGCCTGGCGTTCGTCCTCCAGTTCTCCCGCGCCCGCGGCGCCTTCATGAGCGGCGAGTACAGCATCTACGGCTGGGTTTGGTTTTTCCCCTGGACGTTTCTGATCAAGACCACGCTGCCGTTCCTGCTCATTTCGGTCGGTGGAGCGGTCGCGGCGCTCGTCGCTGCAGCCCGCTCGAGGCTGGCCCAGGGCGCCAGCCCGTTGCTCCAACGGTTGTGGCCGTTGACTCCGCTCGCGGTCCTGTTCGCGGGTTATTGGATCACCTCGCTCGCAAGTCATCTCAACATCGGCCACCGACACATCCTCCCCACCTATCCGGTGCTGTTCATCGCCGCGGGCTGGTCCGGCCGGTATTTCGCCCGCCGCAAGTGCGCGATGGCAACCGTGATCGCCGGCCTGCTGGCATGGCAGGTCGCCGCCTCGCAAGGGATCCGCCCGCACTGCCTCGCGTACTTCAACCCGCTGGTTGGTGGCCCGGCGAATGGCTGGAGGCACCTCGTGGACAGTTCGCTGGATTGGGGCCAGGATCTGTCCGGTCTGAAGGACTGGATCGATCGCCACGCCCGGCGCGACCGGGTGTACCTGTCCTATTTTGGGACCGGCGATCCGGAGTACGAGGGCCTCCAAGCCGCTGCGCTTCCCTGCCTTCCCGTTGTCGGTGAACCCCGGCCGTGGGTCCCGCTGCAGCCCGGGCTGTATGCCATCAGCGCGACGATGCTGCAGCAGGTTTACAGTCCTTATCGCGGAGACTGGACGCTCAATCGCGAGCAGGAGTTCCAGCGACTGCGGGCGCTCGAGCCAATGCTACTGGCGTTGGGAGCTTCCGGAAAGCCTCACGAACGCGTTCCCGGTGAAGGACCGGCTGACGAGGTTTGGAAGCGCTACGATCAACTGCGGTTCGCGCGGCTCTGCCACTACCTGCGGGTCCGCCCATGCGATGCGATGATCGGCTATTCGATCCTGGTTTACCGGCTCGACTCGGAGGAACTCGCGGCGGCGACCGGCGAATCGCTCAAGGCTTGGAGTGCATTGATTGAGAGGACCGTGACGGGTGGATGACCGCGGCGGGCGGGCCGGCCATCGTGGTCACGCGCTCGGGCGGGAGCGCTGGAGCGTTTCACGCACCAGCACCAGCAGCCACCCTGCCAGGAGCATCATCAGCATCCAGACGAATGGCTGGGAGATCCAATGCCAGAGGTGATTGAGACGCTGCAACCGCTCCTCGGAGAGCGGCGTCATTGTGGCATTCACGAAGAGGCAGAACAGACCATCGCCCCACATCAGGGCTAGCAGCAGCCATCCGCCCAGCTGTGCGCCGAGCCGGCGGAACCCCGCCGTCTGGCGCATTTCCAGCCAAAGCCACGGAGCGAGCCAGAGTCCAAAAATGACCCGGTAGGCATAGCTCATCCCGGCGACGAAGCATCCGACCAGCAGGGCCGCACCGAGGACAAACCACACGCGTCGATCCTCCGGTGGCGATGGATCCGCCAGCCCTGGGACCAACCCGAGCCGGACCAGGAGCGCTGCGCCGACTGCGATGATGACAATTCCGATCACCGTCGCTTGCAGGCCGTCCCAGCCGAGCTTCCCGAGCAGGATGGCTGCCCCGAAGGTGTGGATTGTTTCCGGCGCCGGGACGCTGGCGCGCGCAATCGCCGGCGCGATGCTGGCGAACACGATTGTAATGGCCAATGCAGCGGCGAGCCCGGCAACCATCCGGGCACGCGGCGAGCGCAGCAACAGGAACACCAGAACGGCGACGGCCGGATAGATTTTCAGTCCTGTCGCCACGACAATTCCGGCCAGCGTGCCCAGCCATCCACGCTTGGGCCGGCACGTCATCGCCCACCCGCTCAGGGCGAGCAAGGCAAAGATGACGAGGTCATTGTTTGCCCGGTTAATCGCCAGCAACACCGGCGGTGACACGGCGAGCAGCGAGAATCCGACGGCCTCAGCGGTTCCACGCGGCCGGAGCGTGAGCCAGGTTGCCACCAGGAACGCCAGGACCCAAGTCCCACCGACCAGAAAATTGTCGTCCCGGGACAAGCCCAACCACCCCAGGGCAAGCCACCAGTCGCTGTAAACGTGGGGACGGCTCAGCAGGTCCAGCGCATTGGATTGCTCAATGTCGTACCCCAGGTTCGTGGCATCGATGGCGGCGAGAACGGCATAGGAGTCCGCGAACCATATGCCCATATCCGTCACCCCCAGCCACAGGCGCGCCGCGGGCCACAAAGCCGACAGCAGCACGCCGAGCAGCAGAATGGCTGCAAGCAAACCCCGGGCGCGTGGCTCAGGCCTCATGGGATCGCGGTGATCTTGGGACGATGGCACGACACGTCCGCCCCCAGTTTCGTGCCGGATGGCGCCAGCAGCGTGATTCCGCCCGTCATCGTCATTGCTCGCACTCTTCTGGCTGGCCGGCGACGGCAACCGCTGGAGAGAACACGTGCCGGGTTCGAAGCGCCAGATCCAGGAGCCAGCCGGACAGCATGACAAAAAGTGCCCACGCAAACGGCTGCAGCCCGATCCGCCACATGGTGTAGACGCGATCCAGGATTTCGATGGGTGCCGGCGCAACCAGGGCGTTGAGCAACAAGCAGCAAATCCCCTCCAGCCACATCACGGCAAATAGCAGCCACCCGGCAACGCGCGCCGCCGTCCGCCGGGTGCCGTGCTGACTGGCCGTCGCTTCACGCCACAGCCACGGGGCAAGCCAGAGGCCGAAAATGGCCCGGTAGCTGTAGTTGATGGTCAGGACGAAGCAGCCGGTCATCACGATGGCGCCCAGGGTGAAAAGGATTCGTTCATCGCGCGCATCGGATCCATCGGCGAGGCCGGTGGTCCAGCGCTGGCGAACGCAGAGGCTTCCCCCGATTCCAAGGATGAGCACCCCGACCCAGACTGGCCCCGAGCCATTCCAGCCGAAGTCCCGAAAAATCATCGGCCCACCGAATTGATGAACGACGGTCGGCATGAAAAACATTGCCCGATGCATCGTTGGGGCGATGTCGAGCAGCACCGCCCCCAGCACCACGATGCTGGCTGCCAGTGCCACCAGCAGCCGGCGTCCCGGACGCAGGAGCACAAAGGTGTAGGCCGCCACGACGGGATAGAATTTCAGCCCGGTCGCCACCGCGATGGCCGCGAGCGCCAGCGGCCATCTCCATCGGGCCGTCGAGCGCAGCGCCAACGCTCCGAGCCCGAGGATGGCAAAGATCAACAAATCACTATTGGCACGGTTGAATCCGAGCAGTACTGGCGGCGAGAGGGACAGGACCGCGTACCAGATCGCCTCCGCCTCGGTCCGTGGCCGCAGCGTCAACCAGAGGATCACGAGAAAACCGAGCACCCAGCCGCCGCCGACCAGAAAGTTGTCATGACGCGTCAGCCCGAGATCCCCCAGTACATACCACCAGTCGGTATAGGCGTGCACGACCCCGAATGGATCCAGCGGGTTCGTGATTTCCGGGTTGATGCCCGCGCGCAGGGCATCGCTCGCCGCGAGCACCGCGAACGAGTCCATGAACCAGCGCCCGTGATCCGTGATGCCCAGGTGGCGCTTGAACGATGGCGCCAGCGCGAACGCGGCCAGGCCGGCGACCGTCAGCCCAATGAAGATCAACCGCGCGCGCGCAACCCGACCCAGGGGAGAAAACAGCGGGCGGCTCATTTCATTTTGCGGCTCGGGCCGGTGATCCCGGGGTCGCCGGGGAACTCCCGGGCGGCCGCCAGTCCGCAGGCAGGTCGACGGCGGCCAGCCGGCTGATGCGGGAAATTCGCGTGCCAAACCGCTTTTCGGCGAGCAGCTCGAGACGGAAGCTCTCGGGCAACCGGTCCTCCGGCAGCACCGCGTGCCGGCCCTCGGGCGTGGTCGGCCGCAATTGCTGAATCACCAGGATTTCGTGAAACAACCCGCCCGGGCCGAGCTGATATTCCAGGCGATCCGGCACCAGCCTCGCGCGACCGACCAGTATGGACGGGTGCTTGTCCAGCAACCACGGCACGGTCGAAAGCCCGGTGATGATCAGGCGCTCGCCCGGAGGCAGCGCGGCGACGAAACGCCGCTGCCACTCCACCTCCTCCGCGCCGAGGTACGAGTAATGATGATAACTGTAGCGTGAGACGGCCATCGCCGTGGAGAAGATTCCAACCACCACGATCAACCCGCGCGTCGCGGGCAGCCACCGATCGAGATCCGCCATCATCACGACGATCGCGAATGCCGCCAGGACATGAAAGGGCAGGCTGAACCGTGAAGCCATCGGATCATCGAACCTCGCCCAATAGTAGCACAGGACCAGGAGGGTATTGGCCAGGATGACCAGCCCAAAGGCTGCCAGTGCAGCGCGCGCCGGGTCTGCCGGCCCACCCCTGCGCCACGCCCGGATGAGGGAACCGATCGCCCAGAGCACCGCCAGCGCACCAAGCAGGGAAAGGATCAGGGAGTTGGAACGCTCCGCGTCACGATTGAACAGATACGAAACGGCCCCGCGCAGGTTCTCCGGGAAGTAGGAAAGCGCGAACCGGGTCTCGGCGCGTTCGTTGAGTTCCCACAAAATGGGCGTGTTGGAGACCACCTTGTTCTGGAGGGCGACCGGCAGCAGCAGCCACGGCACCAAGGCCCCGATCCAAGGCAGCACGATCTGCCGACGCTGGATCCAGGCGGCTCCGACGACGAGCGCGGTGGACAACACGAACAGCGCCGATTCGTAGCGCGACTGGGCCAGGAGCACCGTGGCGAGCAGGAAGGCGGCCAACCGGCGTTCGTCGGGCTCCGCCAGGAACACCGCGCCGAGCAGCATCGCGGCCAGGATCATGACCGCGTTGGTGAGTTCCATCCCGGAACCGGTGGCGTTCTGGCCCAGGAGCGGAAGGGTTCCCAGCAGCAGCACTGCCAGCAACCCGGCACGGAAGCCGGCCAGCAGCCGCCCGATCGCGAAAGCCAGCAGCAGCGCCACGGGCAGCATCAGCGAGTTGATCACAAAGGCGTTTGCCACCCGGTAGCCGGTGAGATCGTGGGCCAGCGAAACGAGGAACGGATAAAAGAAGGGCCGCTTGTCGAGGAAGTTGTCGGTGGATACGAATGAGCCCTGCAGGTCGTACCCGCGCACCATCGTGGCGACATCGCGGTAGTAGTGCAGATTGAACGCCGTGGACTGGAGCACGTACTCATCGTTCAGAATCTTCGCGCGGTAGGGTTCCGAGTTGATCGCCAGGAACGAAAATCCAGCGATGAGGGCAGCCGTCACCACCGCCTCGCGCGCCGTGAGCGCACGACTATGTCGCGCGAACTCCCCTCGCAACCGCCACAACGCGTGGCAAAACAGGCCGACGGTCACCAGCATCACATAGTAGCCGCCGCGGGTCACCCACGCTTCTGCGGTGCTTACCGGGACGGCCACAAATCCGACGTATACGGCAACGACCGCGGAGATTCCAAAGCCCGCGAGCCGGAGATCCGCGCGCCGGAGCCAGGGAGCCAGGTGGGACAACGACAGGTTCACGCGCGGGGAGAACTCACGGCAGCCGCTGGAAGAAGCGCTCGAGATAGGCCTTGCGGATCTTCTCCCGCTCTCCGGCGGAGAGTCGATCCCAAGGCCGGTCCGCCGCCACCGGTGGTGATGCCGGTCCGCCCTCGATGCCTACGACCCGGCTGATCCGGCTCACGGTGAGCAAAGTGAACCGACGCTCCCAGACGGTCTCGAGATGATAGTCCGGCCCCAGATCATCCTCCGGTTCGACCGTCAGTGCGCCGGACTCCGGCTCCACGTTGAAGCGTTGGAAGACATAAATCTCGCTGAACGTGCGGTTCCGATAATGAAACCGCACGTCCTCCTTGCGAATCAGGGCCTGGGGTTGAGGCGTGGCGGAAACCAGGTGCCCCAGCCAGAAAATGGCATTCCGATCGATGACCAGATAGTCCTTTTCCGGATGCGCCGCCATGAACTCCCGCTTCCAGTCGCCCTCGCGCCCGACATAATAGTCCTGCGTGTAATCGTGCCGCGCCATCGAAGGCAGCGCGTGCGCGAAAAGGGCTATGATCGCGATGACCGTGAGACTCCGAAGGGTGCGAATCCCCCCCAGTTCCGCCGCCGCAACCACGATGGCCAATACGAGTCCCACATTGAGCGGCAGGCTGAGCCGGCGGATGACCGGATCGTCGAACGTCCCCCAAAAATAGCACATCAGGAGCGCCGTGTGGGCGGCGAACCCGAGGGCAAATATCGCCATGGAAAGGCGGGCCGGCGTGGCGGTCCGGGCGGTGCGGAGGGTCTTGAAGCACCACAGCGCGAAAAACGGCACGGCGATGAACCCCAGCACGGCAATCGCAAGCGAGTTCGGCTGCTCACCGGCGGGATCGAAGAAAAATGCCAGGGCATGGGACAGGTTGTCCGGAATGTACGACAACGAGAACGCGCGTTCGAACCCCGGACGGCTCGCCAGCTCCCACGATGACTCCCGCGCGCTAAAAACCGCGTGATGCCACGCATAGGGCAGAAGCAATAATGGCGACCATGCCAGGGAGAGCGTCAGGAGGGGTGCGCGCCGATGCCACCACACCACGCCGATCAGGATTGCGACCGGGAACAGGAAGAGCACCGACTCGTAGCGCGTGTGCGCGAGCAGGATGGCGGAAAGCAGGAAAGCCTGCTGTGAATCGGCGTCCCGCCGTTCGGCATACCGCATGCCGAGCGCCAGGGTCGCCAGAATCATCACGAGGTTCAGCACCTCGAACCCGCCGCCAGTGGCGTTCTGGGCGAGGAGCGGCAGGGTGGTCAGCAGCAGGACCGCCAGGGTCCCCCCGGGCCTTCCGGCAATGCGTCGGCCAATGTGATAACTGAGCCCGAGCAGAGCGAAGGTCAGCAGGGTGTTCAGCACGAAGACGTTCTCCGGCCGGTAACCCGTGGTGTCGTGCAGCACCGAGGTGAGGAACGGCTGCAGCAGGGGTCGCTTGTCGAGTTGACCATTAAGGACCTGGAACGCTCCATGAATGTCATTGCCCCGCATCGGAACCAGCGCGCTCTTCTCGAGATGCATCGTCATCGACGTGCCCAGCAGCATCGCCTCGTCCATGAGGATCTTGAATCCGTACCGCTCGTGCGCGAGCAGGATGCCCCCACAGATCAGAATCAGTGCGACCGGCCAACGGAGGATCCTTGGCCATGCCTTCCAATCGAGGGGAAACTTCACCAGCCGCCAAAGCGAAAATGCGAAAAGGCCGGTCAACAGCAGCATGGCCCAGTAACCGCCATAAATCACGAGCCGCATTGACTGGTCGGAATCGAAAGCGAAAAATCCCAATACCAGGGCGAGCAGGCCGTTCAGGATGAGCAACAAGCCGATCTGACGCTGACCTGACACCAATCCGGAGAAATTCATAAGAAAACCGTTCCTTGACGATGGCCCGCAGCGGACCGGTCCGGCAAAAAAAAGCCGCCCGTGAGGGCGGCTCGAATGCCACGAAATCCGACCGATTTAGGGCGAATACGTAACCGTCCGCACACCGGCAATGCCGCCGATCGTGATGGTCTCGCCCTGGCTGAAGCCAGCCGGATAGGTCTCGCCCGCCACCGTGTTGACTGCCTTCACATACTTGTCCGAACCGACGAGGTCGGTGGAGGCAACGGTCGAGACACCGTTCTCGAGGAAGTACTGGTCAGCCGCCGCTGAAAGCTGGCGGGCGTTGTTCATGACCGCCTTGTCCTGCGAGGACTGACGGACCTTCTGGAACGCAGGGATAGCCATCGCGGCGAGCAGGCCGATGATGACGACAACGATCATGATTTCAACGAGGGTGAAACCTTTACTGGAGTTGAGGACTTTCTTCATGGTGATGACCTTACTTTTTGATGTATAATAAACGGCTCATTTGTGAGCAGTCCGGGCAGCAAAAGCCATCACCGGAATCCCGGCAAGCCGAAATTCGCGTAACTCACTGCGCACGAGTGGGTATTTACCAGCAGAAGAAACTACGCACTTCCGCGAGGTTTTCTGGGCTTGTTCGCGGCAACCCGGGTTCGTTTGCCGGTGCCGGCACGAGTCCGCGCAGCCCCCGCCTTCCGCTTGACTTCCAGCAATTCAGCCACGGACACCTGGGCGGCGTCCTGCCAGAGTCGCTCCAGGCCGAACCGTTCCCGGGTGTGCGGCAGGAATAGGTGAATCATCACGTCAAATGCGTCGATCACGAGCCATCCGCTCTCCTGCCGGGCCTCCATTCCCACCAGCCTTACCTGCGCGGCATCAATCGCCTTCTCGAGTTCGACCCTCAGCGCCCGAAGGTGCGGTTCGGAAGTGGCGGAGGCAATGAGCAGATAATCCGTGATGGACGACTGTTTCGACACATCCAACACGACAAGATTGTCCGCCTTCTTTGAATCGAGCACGCGGCAGCACAACCTGACCAGGTCCAAAGCCGCCGACTTCTTCGGTTTCATCGGGAGTCGCGATAAAGCGAGTGCTCTTCAATGTAAACAATGGCCTTGTGCGGCATAAAGTACTCCAGAGACAGCCCCTGCCGGATTCGTTCCCGCAGTTCGGTGGAGCTGATGGCCAGCAAATGTCCGTCACAGCGATGAAGCCGAAGCCCCGGGACGGCAGGCTCGGCACGGACCGGATATCCCGGACGCTCCAGGAAGATGAACTCGACGAGTGCTGCCAGCTCTGAAATCTCCTTCCAGAGGTGCAGCTTCGGGAGCTGATCACCCCCAATAATCCAATAAAGCTGGTCGTCGGGGTACAACTTCCTGAAGTGGCGGGCCGAATCGATGGTGTAGCTGACGCCGCCACGCTTCAGCTCAAAATCGGAAACCTCAAACCGAGCGTCCAGGCGCACCGCCGACCGCAACATGGCCAGTCGATCCTCCGCGGACGAGTGGATGGCGCCGGATTTCAATGGTGCGCGGGAGGCTGGTACCAGAATCAAGCGGTCGAGCCGATGCTGCTCATACGCATCCTGCGCAGCCAGGAGATGACCGAAATGAACCGGATCAAAGCTCCCTCCGAGAAATCCAATTTTCACCCGCGGCAACGTGGTGTGGGCCGTCCCGACGGGCAAGGCTCAATTGCCTTGAGAGCCCGGCCACATGGGCCGCAGTCAAAAACCGCGCATTGGCAGCCAACGCGTGCATAGCCGCAGATCCCGGCAACTGGTACGTTTCAGGCGTGAAAACGATCCTCGCCCCGATGGATTTCTCGGTCGCGACCGAGGGGGTCGTCGCAGAAGGCACCCGCCAGGCGAAAGCGGTCATCATCCTGCCGGCAGCACGGCACCGGCCCGGCAGCAATTGATTTTTGGGTATGTGGGAACACCGGGCGTGGGCATGGGCTCACGCCCGTTTTTCTTCCCAGCCCATCCGAAGCTGCAGCGCGGCTGAAACGCGAGGCTACCGCTGCAATACGCGCCGCATACCCCCGCTGACCAGGGCAAGCGTGCAGAGTGAACTGGCCGGCATCAGCACGGCGGCCAGCAACGGATTCATCCTCCCGGCCACCGCCAGACCCACCGCGAGCAGGTTGTAGGCAATCGAGAAGATCAGGATGCTCCGTTGCGTCCGCCGGCGGAGCGCGTCCACTGCGAAAAGCGCACGGAGTCCGCCGATGCCCCGTCCGAGGTAATAGAAATCGGCCTTCCGCTCCAGGATTCCGCGGTGAATGACGGGCGTTCCCCGGCAAAGGGCCGAATCGAAGGCCAGGCTGTCATTCGCCCCATCGCCCAACATCAGCGCGTCGCCCCGCCCTGAGGCCTCGAGCCAGGCCGCCTTGCGCTGGGGGGAAAGTTCGCCGAGTGCGTGCTCCGGCGGGAGCGACAACTCACGGGCCAAAATATCCACTTTTTCCTGACGGTCACCGCTGAGAATGAAGACATCATAGCCCCAGGCCGTGAGCGCCGCCACCTCATCCCTGGCATCAGGCCGCGCCGTGTCTCTGAACCGGAATCGAGCCACGCGTGTGCCCGCCCGTACCAGTTCCGCATCATGTCCTCCAATCCCGGCTTCATCCGCGCCATCGTTCACGGCCGAACGCCAGCCGACACGGCCGAGCGACCAGTCGCCGACGGCCACGCCGTGACCGATGGTTTCGGCAACGTCCCCCGGCAGGGGCTCCACCGGCCCGAGCGCCAGCAGCGTCTCCAGCAAAGACTGGCTCACCGGGTGGGGATTGTCGCGCACCAGGGCCAGCAACGCTGCGCGGGATTCGCGGTCGAGCGCCGCCACCGCTTCGGGGTTCTGCAGGACCGGGGTCTCGAGGGTGAGCGTGCCCGTCTTGTCGAAAACGAGCTTCCGCACCCGGCCAAGCCTCGACCACAGGTCCGGCTGCCGGATGAAGACTCCCCGTCGGCGCAGCCCCACCGTGGCAATCTCGTCCGCCAGCGGAAAAGCGAGCGCAATGGCACAGGGGCAGGAAACCACGAGCACGGCGGTAACGACTCCCCAGGTCCGCAAGGCGTCTCCGGTCGCCACCCACCAGCCGATGGCGGCCCCCGCAGCAATCAGGAAGATACCGGCAAGGTAGCCGCGAACGATCCATTCGAGAAGGCGATGCCGTTCGCTCTCGCGCTCACCCGGGGCCAGCAATTGCGCCAGGAGCGACTCGCTCCATGGCTGCAACGCCGTCAGGCGCAGCTCCCCGCGCCCGATGTTGATGGCTCCCGCCGGCACGCGCTGGCCTTGGCGAAACACACGTGGCTCTGCCTCCCCGCTGATCGAGGACAGCGAAAAAGTCCCCGCCTCGGCGTCCAGCCGCGATTCCACCGGCAGGGTCTGGCCGGCGCCGAGGCAAACCTCGTCGCCGGAACCGAGCAGCTCGGGCGGAACCCGGGTCCCATCGGCCCGGCGTACCAGCTGCGGCCGGGCCTGCTGGCTCAACAGCCGCCGGCGGTTGACCTCGACCGCGGCAACCTGCGCCCAGCGGCCGACGAGCATCAACAGGATGAAGACCGCGACAAAATCAAAATAGACGAAATGCTCCTCACCGGCGAGCCAGCCATAGAGGGAGCCAACATAGGCGCCAATGATGCCGACCGCAATGGGGAGATCGATGTGCAGGGCACGCTCCCGAAGCGCGCGCACGGCCCGGCTGATGAAATAGAGTCCGCCGACCAGGACGCTGAGCGTGCCAAATGCAACATTGAGGATCCCGAAAAGCCCCGCCCATTCAAAAGTCGACTCCATGCCGAAGTACACCGGCAGCGAGAACAGCATGACGTTCATCGCGAAGGCCGCGCAAAGGCCGATCCGTTTGACGAGATCGCGGCTTTCCGGCTCGCCCCGATCCTCTCCCGCCGGACCCACGAGGTAACCGAAGGCCTGAAGCTTCCGCGCAAACTCCGCCGCGGAGAACTGGCCCTTCAGCCAGCGCATGCGCAGGGTCCCGTACTGGGCGTTCACGAAAATATCCCTGGCGCCGGGCTGCTGCTGGTAGATTCGCTCGATCAGCCAGACGCATCCGGCGCAGGAGATGCCCTGGACATCCAGGGTCAGTTCGGGGACAACCACCGGCGCGCCTTCGCCCGTCGGCGAACCGCTTCCGGCATTTCCCTGGGTTGCCTCCGCCGCACGTTGGAGGGTCTCCAGCCAGGAATAATCGCGCGGCTGAAAGACTGCGGCATCGGCGGGAGCGGTGACATCGTCCTTGATCCGATAATACCCGGCAAGCCCATGCTCGTGCACGATCCGGTAAACATAGCTGCAGCCGGCGCAACAAAAGCCGCTTGCCCGCATCCGGTCGTCAATCAGCGGCGCACCGCAGTGGCGGCAGACCGGTCGCGGTCGCCTTTCCACCGCGGGAGACTCGCCCAGGGCTCTGCTCATGGATCAGGAACAGAGGAAATTCGTCGGGTCGGGGCCGGGGAAGCCCAGCGTGCCGCGCAGCCGCCAGCTGATCGCGGCGGCCGTGATGAGCGCGAGTCCGATGCGCACGCGGCCGAGCCAGAGGGGGGAAAGCTTCTGCCGCACCCAATGGAATTGGGTCTGCGCCAGCCACAACAGCGGCACCGTCCCGAGGCCAAAGGCCAGCAACACCTCAATACCGCGCACGGCTGAACCCGCGAGCACCGCCAGTACCACCATGAAGTAAAGCGGACCGCAGGGAAGCAGGGGCGTGGCAAATCCAAGCGCCGCCGCCGCCTCGGTGCGGGGCCGCTCTCGCATCCAGCCCTGCAGCTTCAGCGTGAAACGACTGAGCGCTGCAATCCTTGGCAGATAGCGGTCCCACCGCAGCGCCAACGCCACGAAGAAGAGCACCAGCAGCCACGGAAGCCAGCGCAGGGCGGAATGAGAAATCCACATCAACGGAGCCTGACCGACCGCCCCGGCAAGCCCGCCCAGCGCGGCATACCCTGCCAGGCGCGCCACGTGATATACCGTACTGATTGTCGCCGCGTCGGCACGGTCACCCCGCACCGGCATCAGGGCACAGGCGAGCGGACCGCACATTCCGGCGCAGTGCAGGCTCGTGATCAAGCCGGCCACAAACGCGGTCCCCGGGGAATTTACGGCGGCTAGTTCCATGGTTCAATATCCTCCTGGCGCCATAATCGGCACTTCAGCCACCCGGTTGTTCGCGGCGATGATGAACCAGGCCGCCCAGGCCGCGCATTGGAGGGCGAAGGCCGCGACCACCCACAGCCAGAGTCGTGACTTCTTTCCCGCCTCATTCATGGGCTGCCTTTCCCGCGGGCCGGTGGGCGGCGGAGTCCGGACCAAGGAACTCTGCCTGGCGTTTGAGCTCGATCCTCCTCGTCGAGTCCTCGATCTCCACTTCAAAGTGGAACGGCCCGGCGTAGGACGCGCGCGGCTGCTGCAACACCAGCGGCTGGACCACCTCGCCCAGCGCCGGCACGGCCACTGCCAGGTTGAACCCCGTCTGGCGGACATCGCCGGGGACGCCGACCAGCCGGAGCTGAAATGCCACCGGCTCGTTCCGCTTGTTCACCAGCCGCACCAGGAATTGGTTCCGCACGGAGGTCTCGTCCAGGATATACGGCGCACCGGTCATGCGAGCGATGCTCGCATCCGCCGGCTTCACGGTGGTCAACGCCCGCGCGGCCACCGCCGCTCCGATGAGCAGCAGCGTGAAATAGAGGATGGTGCGCGGTCGAACCCAGCGCGTCGCTTTTCCCTGGAAGCCTTCCTGGGAATCGTAGCGGATGAGCCCGCGAGGTCGCCGCAGGCGTGTCATCACCTCATCACAGGCATCGATGCAGGCGGTGCAGCCGATGCACTCCATCTGGAGGCCCTGCCGGATGTCGATTCCGGTGGGGCAAACCTGGACGCAGCGGTTGCAGGCGACGCAATCGCCAGCGCCTGCAGTTCCCGCCCGTCCGCGCGGCTCACCGCGCGAGGCATCGTAGCCTATCACGAGCGAGTGATCGTCGATCAGGGCGGACTGGATGCGTCCGTACGGGCAGATCACGATGCACAGCTGCTCGCGAAACCACGCAAAATTGAAATAAATCAGCCCCGTGGCTATCAGGATGAACCCGAAGGCGCCCCAGTGCGCTGCCGGAGCGTCCCGCATCATGGACCAGACCTCAGGGAGGGAGACGAAATAGGCCAGGAATAGATGGGTGATCAGCGCGGAGACAAACAGGTAGAGCGCGTGTTTGGCGACCCGCTTGAGGACCTTCTCCGCAGACCAGGGGGCCGCGTGAAGCGCCCGGCGGGCCAGCGCATCCCCGTCGATCCAGCGCTCGATCCGCCGATACACGTGATCGAGAAAGACCGTTTGCGGACAGGCCCAGCCGCACCAGAGACGGCCGAGCAGGGCCGTGATGAAGAACAGCGAGAATCCCAGCCCGGTGATGACAAAAAACAGGAGCCACATGTCCTGCGTTGCCAGCGTGATGCCAAACAGGTGAAACCGGCGGCCAGCCACATCGAGAAACACGGCCGGATGGCCGCCCAGCTGGATCCAGGGAAGCGACAGGTAAAACGCAATCAGCGCCCAGGCGGAAACCCGGCGGGCGCGATCGAAACTTCCTCGCACATCTGCCGGAAAGAGGAATGGCCGGGAGCCGTCCGACCGGATGGTCGTGACCGACTCGCGACTCGGCAGCTCGTGTGTGGGCGCGGGCATCGAATCAGGGTGAGCAATTCACCAAGGTGAGCGCGCGGGGTCGACGCGCCCTGGTGGCGACTTACGGGATCAATGCCGCGGTCTGCGCCCGCAGAGCCGGCTCCCCCTCCTTGTGTTTGCTGAGAATGTACGCCGTCACCTCGCTGATTTTCTTCGCGCCGAGGACCGGCCCCCAGGTCGGCATCCCTTTCGTCAGGACGCCCTTGGTGATCAGATCGTAAATCTCGGTCGGTCTGCCGCCGTGCAGCCAGGTCGTATCGGTTAGGTCGGGGCCAATCGCCGTCGGACTTTCCCCCTTGCCGCGAAGGCTCGCGAGATGGCAGGCGGCGCAATTGGCGTCGTACACGGCCTTGCCCGCCGCGACGAACTCCGGGTTCTGACTCATTTGCCAAAGGCTCGCGTCGTCGAGCTTGGCCGAGGCCAGCCGCTGCGTCTCGATTCGGGCTAGCGCCTGCGTTACGCGCTCCTGGTTGCTGGGGCCGGCATGGAACCATTCGTAGTACCCCCAATATCCGATCCAGAACAGGATGGTGATGTAGAGTGTGTAGAGCCACCAGTTCGGGAGCCGCTTGTCGTACTCCTGGATCCCGTCGTAAACGTGCGGACGGGTGGGATCCTCCGCGGGGGGGGTGGACGGTTTGGAGTTGGGTTTCATCAGTCGACGGATGACTCGGCGCCGGCGCGACCCGGCGAGCCGCACGGGGCGGCCGCCAATGGCGCCGCCGCTGCCCGTGTTTCCACGTCAAAGGGCAGGCTGCCAAACCGCTGCAGCTGGGGGCGCTTCATCCGCAGCGCACGCCACGCGATGGCGACGTAGATCGAAACCGCCGTGATCAGGGCCGAGACCGTGAACAGCGCGGCGGAGGAATCGAAGATGAGGCGGCGGAACATGGGAACGGGAAGCGTGGCAAGCGTGAGGGTCTTACTGGGTGTGGCGCAGGTCGGGCACGACCGTGGGCTCGGAGCGGCCGAGCGCCTGGAGATAGGCCACCAAGGCGACAATCTCCCGATCAGCCTCCACCTCCACGCCGGCGCCCCGGAGATCGGTGGTGATCGCCCGGGCCTGCTCCTCGACCAGCCGGGTGACCTCCGCCGCGGTCCATTCGGGATAGGGAATGCCCAGCGTCCGCTGCACCGCCAGCTTCGAGGGCAGTGCCGCAACGTCAGTCGCCCGCTGCAGCAGCGACGGATACGGGGGCATGTTGGAGCCCACCGAGACCGAACGAGGATCCTCCATGTGCCGGACGTGCCAGACATTCGGATACTTTCCGCCCACCCGTGCGAGGTCGGGGCCGTTGCGCTTCGAGCCCCACTGGTAGGGATGATCGTAAATGGATTCCCCCAGCCGGGAATAATCCCCATAGCGCAGCACGTCGGGCACCAGGGTGCGGATCATCTGCGAATGACAGGTATAGCACCCCTCGCGCACATAGATGTCGCGACCGGCCAGTTCGAGCGGGGTGTAGGGCACCTGCTTCCAGTCCTCCACGTTGGCAGCGCGATGCGCCAGGACGAGCGGAACGATCTGAATCAGCCCGCCGGCCACCACGGCGAGGAAGGTGAGGATGGTGAACGGTGCCGTGTTGACCAGCAGCCGATCATACCATCCGGCCCAGGCCCTGCCCCGCGACTCGAAATGCGCGTACGCCAGCGCCACGCAGAGCATCGTGCCGACCAGCCCCGCGATGCTGAGGAGGCTGCCGCCAAACATCCAGGCGCAGGCAAAGGCGAAGCCGAGAATCGAGAAGAACACGGGCGGATTGGCGAACGTCGCGATCAACCCGAGCCTCGGCTCGGCCGGGTCCGTCTCAACGACGGGATCCGTCCATACTTCGATCGTGCCGTTGACCGGCCGCGCGCCCCGCACGGTCCGCCAGACATTCCAGCCGAGCAGCGCGAAGCCGGTGAGGTAGAGCGCACCCCCAATCACGCGCATCAGCATCAGCGGGCGGATCGAGTTCAGCGTATCGAGGAAGTTGGGATACGCGAGGACCGTGCCGTTCTCGGTCGTGGCATTGAGCATCAACCCCTGGGTGATGCCGCTGGTCCACATCGCCGCGACGTACAGCAGGATGCCCACCAGCCCGAGCCAGAAGTGCAGGTTCGCCAGTCCCTCGGAATGCAGCGGCTTGTTCCACAACCGCGGCAGCAGCCAGTAGATCATGCCGGCCGCCATGAAGCCGTTCCAACCCAGCGCGCCGGCATGCACATGCCCGATGATCCAGTCGGTGTAGTGGCCCAGCGCATTGACCGACTTGATCGAGAGCAGCGGCCCCTCGAACGTCGCCATGCCGTAGAAGGTCACGGCGGCGGCGAAGAACTTCAGCACCGGATCGGTGCGCAACCGGTGCCAGGCGCCCCGCATGGTAAGCAATCCGTTCAGCATCCCTCCCCAGGAGGGCGCCCAGAGCATGAGCGAGAACGTCATGCCCAGCGTCTGCAGCCACTCGGGCAGGGAGGTGTTGAGCAGGTGATGCGGACCGGCCCAGATATATACAAAGACGAGCGACCAGAAGTGAATCACCGAAAGCCGATATGAATACACCGGGCGCTCCGCGGCTTTTGGTATGAAATAATACATTATTCCCAGGATCGGGGTCGTCAGGAAGAATGCCACGGCATTGTGCCCGTACCACCACTGGACGAGTGCATCCTGCACCCCGCCGAACAGGGGGTAGCTGTGCGTGAGGCTGGTGGGGAGCGACAGGTGGTTGACGATGTAGAGCATCGCCACCGTGATGATCGTCGCGATATAGAACCAGATCGCGACATACAGGCTCGGCTCGCGGCGGCGCGCCAGCGTCCAGAAGAAATTCACCCCGAAGACGACCCAGATGAAGGCGACCGCGATATTGATCGGCCAGATGAGCTCCGCGTACTCCTTCCCGCGCGTCAGTCCGAGCGGCAGCGTGATGGCCGCGGCGACGATGATGGCCTGCCAGCCCCAGAAGTGCAGCGCGGAAAGGAAATCGCTGGCCAGCCGCGCCTTCACCAGCCGCTGCGTCGAATAATAGATGCCGGCAAACATCATGTTGCCGACAAAGGCGAAGATCACTGCGTTGGTATGCAGCGGCCGGAGGCGCCCGAACGTGAGCAGCTCGCTCCGGAAGTTAAGCTGCCAGAAGTTGAGCTGCGATGCCACGAGGACGCCGACCAGCATCCCGACGATCCCCCAGACGAGGGTGGCGAGGAGAAACTGCCGGACGACGCGGTCGTTGAACTCGAGGACGGTCTTGGACGCGGCCATGAGGGGAGGCCAGAATGAATCCGAGGCTGGAAGTGCGGTCAGCCGCGCTTCGCCTGCCGTTCCGGTGCCGATTCAACCGTGCGGGGCAGTTCCTCCGCCAGCGGCAGCAGGGAATCGCGCTCGGCGCTGCTGACGCTGCTCCGGCCATGCTCGCGCAGGAAGAAAACCACGAAGGTGAAGACCAGGCACAGGCTGATCGTGAGAGTGAGTGGAACAACGGCCATGAGGGGGCGAAGTTGGTAGGGTGGGAATGCGTGTGGGTTCGAGGACGGGATGAATATAAGCCCCGAGCAACGCCCTCACTCCGCACGACTTGCCAAGCCCTGTGCATATCTTGGCAACACCCGCGCCACCGCAGGCAAAGCATGCGCACGGTTAGGCAATCTCCGCGGAGCAGCCGCGTATTCGCCACCGCATAATGCGCCCATGCAGGACGACTTCATTCGCGCGCTGCGCGGCCGGCGGGGCGAGATTCGTGCCCGGTGGGAAGCGTTGCTGCGCATCGAGCGGGTGAATACGCCGCTGGCGAATCCGGACGCGCTCGTGTTCATGATTGACTGGACCTGCGACGAGATCTTCGCGGCGTTGAGCCATGGCGCGGCCCGGAAAAGGCCCGCGCGCGGCGCCGACGCGCGCAACCGGGCGGAGTGTCCGTGCGGGCGGAACCCGCTGCTCATCTACTTCGCCGCCGGGGAGCAGGCGCTGGAGGAGGCCCTCATCCTCGAACAGGCCAGCCGGCCCGGCCTCGACCCCGCACTGCGGGATGCCGAGTTCGACGAACTGCAGCTGACCCTGCGCGAAATCAGCCGGCGGGAGATCGAGTCGTTCTGCGCCGTCTGCCAGTACCGCGCGGCGGAAACCGGCATCGTGGCGGACGGCTCACCGGCCGCTCTCGCCACCGATCAACCCTTGCCGGGGCCGTGCAGCCGGTCGCGGTAAGTCGAGGGTGATTCGCCGGCGATGCGCCGGAACACGCGGTTGAACTGCGAGAGCGACTGGAATCCCGCTTCGTAAGCGGCCTCGCTTACCCGCTTGTGCGGATTCAGGAGCAGGTTCTTGACCTTTTCCACCCGCACGCGCGCCAGGTAGTCCGTGAAGGTCATCCCGGTGGCGCGCTTGAACATCTTGCAGAAGTAAAATGCGCTCATGTTCACGGACTGCGCCACCTGGGCGAGGGAAAGCTCCTCCGCCTGGTGATCCGTGATGAATTGCCGCGCCTTCGCCACGGGCGGAGACTCCGCCGCGGCCTCCTTCACCATCAGCTCGTTGCTCAGAGTCGACAGGTGCTGGGCAAAAATCGTCAGCAGGCGGAGGATGGAAGCGTATTGCTTCTTGGTGATCACCCGCGATTGAAAATACACCTCCTCCAGTCGCTTGACATCCACCTCGGCGCCCCATTTCAGCAGCTGCCGGGTTGTCCGATCGAACTGCTCACGGGAGGGTTCGTGCAGCATAATCTGCCCCGTCTGCAGGAACGCGATCAGGTTTTCGCCCACGCGCACCGGCACGGAGGAGTCACAGAAACCGGCGAAACACTTCAGGGTCTTGGCCTCCATCTTGGCCTCCTCCTCGACCTTTTTCTGCAGTTGCAGGCAGGCGGCGCAGGATTGGTTGCTGTTCCCCATCAACGCGCAGAAGAGGTTCTCCTTCGGATCTCCGCGGAAAGGCAGATCGAAAGCTTCGATCGGCCGGAGATTGATCGGCAGCCCCGTGGTCTCACGAAAGGCCTGCTCATAATCCTTGAATATCTGCGAACGCTTGAGCTGCGCGACAATTGCGCGGCTCTGCTGGGCGGAGGGTTCGCGAAGATCCATGGGAAATGGATACCCATGGAGCCCGAAACTCACAATGACGAACCCGATTTGCCCGGCGGTTTGGCTGGAATCTGATGGCCGTCTTCTTCTTGCTTATCGCGACGCCCATCCGCCCGGGTGGTGGAATGGCAGACACTAGGGACTTAAAATCCCTTGGCCGCAAGGCCGTGCGGGTTCGAGCCCCGCCCCGGGCACCAAGGCTTCAGCCATCCCGGCTGGATTTTCGCGCCGGCCGGTTGGGAACCTCGATTTTCCTGGGAAATTTTTGAGCGATTTTCCGGCCGGCCCGTCTCTCCCGATGTAGTCAGTCCGTCCTGGTAAGACGGAGTCAGTTGTGTGGTTCTTGTGTGTTTGCTGTCAGTAGGAAAACGCCGCCCGGCCCCGGGCGGCTTTTTTCTGGGCTCACGGGAAAATCGGCCAATCACGCCTGACCCCGGCCCGCGCGAGCGAGACCGGGCAAGACGCGGCCTGCCCCGCCGCTTGCGGCCGGAGCAAAACCCGGCGTTGATGCCGGGCCGCCATGAATCCACGCTCACGCGCCACCATGACTTCCGAAGAGCTGATGCGCGAAGCCCTGAAGGAAGCCGAAAGCGGCATGCGCCGCGGTCGGGGCGGACCTTTCGGCTGCGTGGTCACGCGCCGCGGCGCCGTCATCGCCCGCGGTCATAATTGTGTGACCTCGGCCAATGATCCGACGGCGCATGCCGAGATCATGGCCATCCGGGAAGCCTGCCGCGAACTCCGCACCTTCACCCTTGCGGATTGTGAGCTCTACACCAGTTGCGAACCATGCCCGATGTGCCTCGCGGCAATCTACTGGGCCCGGATTCCCCGCGTCTTCTATGGCAACACGCGGGCTGATGCCGCGGCCATCGGCTTCGCTGATGACTTCATCTACCAGCAACTGGCTCTGCCCGCCGAGCGGCGCGCAATCGCGATGCAACCGCTGCTATCTGGCGAGGCGCAGGCCGCCTTCAGGAACTGGGAGACACTGCCCGACAAGGTGAAGTATTGAGCCGGGGAAACCCCTCCAGCGGCAGATGCCATTCGCCCGCGGCCAGAAATCTCCCGGGCGGCACTTGCCAATCCACCGGGCCCTCGCAACATTCGCGACCTATGCATTTTGACAACCTCCAACCCGGCCTCGCCGGGCCGGTCCCGCGTCTCGATGACGACGACGATGATGACGACAAGCAGGACGATCTGCTCACGCGGAAGAATGCGCCGGTTGCGATGCTGATTCAGAAGAAATTCCTGGAAGCACGGAAGATATTCCTCTGGGGTGCCATCACCGACGAAACCGCCAAGGACATCACTGAAAAGCTCCTGTACCTGGAAGCCGTGGCTCCCGGGGAACCGATCACGTTTTATATCAATACCCCTGGCGGATCGATCACGGCGGGGATGGCCGTATATGACACCATGAAACTGGTGACCTCCCCCATCACCGTCGTGGTCACCGGCATGGCGGCATCGATGGGCTCGATCCTTCTTTCCGGGGCGCCGAAGGGCCGCCGGCTGCTGTATCCGCATTCCCGTGTGCTCATTCACCAGCCATTGATCTCCGGCCGGATGATCGGACCCGCCAGCGACATTAACATTCAGGCAAAGGAAATGGAGAAACTGCGGCTCGAGCTGAACCACATCCTGGCCAACGCCTCCGGCCAGCCCCTGGAGCGAATCAATCAGGATACCGATCGGGATTTTTACCTGAACGCAAAGGAGGCCATCGACTACGGACTGGCCGACCGGATCGTCGACAAGGTCTGAGCACGACGGCCGTGCGATTCGATGTCGCAGCTGCGACACCGAATCGCCAGGGCAGTGCTCACGGTGCGGGCTGCAGCAACTCGAGGGCGGCGGCGGTCATCGAAGTCATGCACGTCTGCAGCGTCGGATCCGGCAGGAATGCCGCCAGCGGCGAGTGATTCGACGGCAGCGAGGTTCCGGCGCGTTCAGCGGCCGCGAACGCCGCCGGATCCGCCGCCCCCACCCCCCAGATGAAAATCGGCACGCGGTGAACCGTGCGACCAAACTCGGCGAAATCCTCGCCGCCCGTCGTCGGGGGACGTTGTTCCACCCGTTCCGCCCCCAACCAGGCCTTGAAGGTTTCCACCAGCCGCTGCGTCAGCCCGTCGTCATTCACCGTCACCGGCGTGAATTCCGCGGTAGTCTTCACGATCGGGAGCCGATCGTCAGGCAGGCCCGCGGCCCGGGCCG
The DNA here is from genome assembly GCA_011525695.1 of Verrucomicrobiia bacterium. Taxonomy (GTDB): domain Bacteria; phylum Verrucomicrobiota; class Verrucomicrobiia; order Opitutales; family Opitutaceae; genus ER46. The sequence continues at coordinate 16,333 of WYBX01000086.1, read as the reverse complement.
TTCCCGCGCAGATTCGCCGGATCGCCGCGATCATCTGCTCCATCACCTTGTCCTCGAAAGCACGCAGGGTCAGTTCAAGCGTCACCTCCTCCGAAATGATATTGCGTTTCGTCCCGCCGTGGATCGTCCCCACCGTGATCACCGCCGGTGTCCCCGGCTTTATCTCCCGGCTGACGATTGACTGCAGCGCAACCACGATCTCTGACGCCAGCAGCACCGGATCCCTGGCGGTGTGGGGCTGCGAACCGTGCCCGCCCACCCCACGGACCACGATGTCGACCGAGCTGACGCTGGCATACGGTGTGCGTTCGACATAACTCACGACCCCGGCCGGCCGGACCGCGGAAACATGGAGCGCGAGGGCAAAGTCCGGTTTGGGAAAACGCGTGTAAAGCCCGTCGCTCAGCATCGCCCGAGCGCCGGCCACGATCTCCTCGGCGGGCTGCGCCGCGAACACCACTGTTCCCTGCCAGCGGTCCTTCAGCGCCACCAGCGCGCGGGCCGTGCCGATCAGATTCGTCACGTGGAGATCATGCCCGCAGGCATGCATCGCCGGATGGCTTTTGCCTGCCAGATCCTGCACCACCGCCTTGCTCGCCCAGGGAAGTCCGGTCATTTCCTTAACCGGGAGCGCGTCCATGTCCGCCCGGAGCAGCACGGTGGGGCCTCGGCCGTTCTTCAGGACGCCGACCACACCCGTGTTGCCAATCTGCTCGGTCACCTCAACCCCGAGCGCCCGCAACTCCGCCGCCACCAGGGCGGCGGTGGATTTTTCCATGAACGAGAGCTCAGGGTTCGCATGCAGCCGGTGGAGGATGGCCTCGAGCGACGGATATTCGGCGGCGATTTTCGCCGCGACGACCTGCCGCACATCGGCAGACGGCGCGGCGGACAGGTCGGGCGCGGAGCCCAGCAGGGCGGCCGCGATTCCAACCGAGTTCATGATCAATGCGGGGTGTTTCATGGGGAAAATATCGGGGTTGACGTCATTGCAGCCCTGATGGCCTTACGGCGGGCGCGGGCTGACGTCGAGTTGCTGGATTTCGCGTTGCCAGGCTTCCGCCTGCGTTCGATCGCCCGCCGCGCGGGCGGCTTCAGTGGCGTCCAGGAGCCACGCCCGCCTCAAATCGGAGGGCATTCGCTCGTGGCCGAGCAAGCTGCGCCAGACCGCCACCGCCCAGTCATCGTGCCCGCAGCGCCTTAGCAGCTGGGCGGCCTCCCGCGCCAGCGCCCACTCGTCCGCCGGCAGGCGATTAAGGTACCGCGCGAAGCCAAGCGCACTTGCCGCGGTCTCACCGTCACCTGCCTCCGCCAGCCGCTCGGCGAGTGCCAGGCCGAGGGCAAGGTTTGGCTGGTGGCTCATCCCGGCGCGAGCCAGCTCCAGCGCCTCCTGGGAGCGTCCTGCCGTCTCCATCGCGAACATCTGCTGGAGTACGGCGTACCCCGCAAGTCGCGACGGCAACCTGGCGCGGTTGCGCCATTGCTCCGCCCGCGACAGCGCAAACGGCCGGTAAAGTGGATCGCCAATCACGACCCCCTGCCAGCTCAGCGCCTGGAGCGAATAATACGCCGCGTCCACCCAGGTCTCCCCCCGGGCCAGTGCTCGCAGCAGCAGGTTCGGGCGGTGGGTGAATTGCAGATACGGCTCATGTACATTTCCGACGGTCGCCGTGACACCCCGGGCGACCAACGGCCCGGTCCAGCCTTCTCCCGGATCGCGCAGGGTCGCCGCAGAATAGCTGTGGATATGCAGCGCGATTGCGCCGGGCGGAAACCGAAAGCCCGGCAGCGCAAACGGTCCGTTGAGATCCGCCGCGTACCAGCCGAAGTACAGCACCGGTGCGTCGAATCGTGCGCCTGCCGCCCAGGTCGCCGGCGCGTAATCCACCGCCGGCTGAAACCCGAGATCCGTCAGTTGCCTCATCACGCCCTCGAGCCACTCGTTGCCAACCGGATCGCGATCACTCAAGTCGACATAGGCGCGGCCGAGCAATCCCGTCTGTTCCGCCGCGAGGGCGCGATCCACCAGTGCCAGCGCATCCTCGACCGCCGGCCCGTCGAGCCGTGACACCTTCACGACCTGGGCCAGTTCGAAGGAACTCGGCCTTTCGTTGTGAAAGAGTGGATTCGGCACGAAGGCATTGATCGAATAATTCGGCAGCGCCAACAGGCTGAGTTCGGCATCGATCGCGCCGGCATTCGTCCGAAATTCCACGCGACGCGTGAACGGAGGCGAGTCGGCATAATACTCCGCGTTGTGGGAGATCTTCAGGGGAACGCCGCGGCACACCACCAGGGCGGCAATGCGATGGCCATTCGGCGCGAATTTTCGCCGGCCAATCGCGTCCATGGCTGCCATGGGCACCGCATCGATCCAGCCGCGGCGAACCAGTTCGTCCAGCAGTGGCTGCCACAGCAGGTCGATGAACCCGCGCCACTCCATCGCCTCCGTCGCCGGCAACGGCAGGGCAATCAGGTTTTCGGCCGGCACTCCCCGCGCGGCTGCATAATGACGGGCAATCCGCAGCGAGCCGGGGTCGTCACGATTTGCGAGAATGATGATGCGGGAAGCCAGTTCCGCTGCGGAGGATATCGACGGCAGCGCCCGACACCCCACCGCGAGCAAGAGGAGCGCAATCAATGCCGCCGGCCATCGCCGGTACGGATTGCGGGCCGAAGGGGTTCGGTGAGGCTGCCTCAAGCCCGCCAGCATGGGACTCCCGGTCGGCATTTCGAGCCCCTTTCGAACCCTGCCACGCGTGCCCGGCGTTCCGAACCATCCTGACTCTGCCGCAAAGATGCTCCGTTCGGCTCGCGCCGCATGCTTCCGCGTGGCTTGCCAAAGCACTCCAGGGCCCTTTGATGGCTGCGGCGATGGATTCCGCCCTCCCGCAAGGGTAAACCGCCGAGCTCCTGGCGAGGCTGATGACTCCTGTGCAACGGCATCAACAGGCCATCATGCTCCTCTATCTCCTCATCGCCCTCGGCGGAGCGCTCGGCAGCGTCACGCGGTTCTTCCTGTCCGGCGTCGTGGCCAACCATTTTGGCGGCACCTTTCCGTGGGGCACCCTGATCGTGAACGTCTCCGGCTCATTCGCGATCGGTTTTTTTGCGACCCTCACGGCCCCCGAAGGCAGGTTTTTTGCCAGCGGCCCCACGCGCCAGTTCTTCATGACCGGGCTGCTGGGCGGTTACACGACCTTTTCCTCCTTCAGCCTCCAAACGTTGAACCTGGCCCGCGAAGGCGAATGGTTTCGAGCCGGCGGCAACACCTTCGGATCGGTCGCGGCCTGCCTCCTGGCCGTCTGGCTCGGGCACATTGCCGCCGGCTTTCTGAACCAAATGAAAGGATCCTGACATGGAACTGCCGCACGAATCCGTCCTGCTGCGCATCTTCTTCGGCGAATCGGATCGCCACGAGGGCCATCCCCTGCACGAGGCGATTGTATTGAAGGCGCGCGAACGGCACCTGGCCGGCGCGACCGTGCTGCGCGGGCCCATGGGCTTCGGGAAATCAAGCCGGCTGCACACCGCGAAAATCCTGCGCTTGTCGGACGACCTCCCGATCGTGATCGAGATCGTCGACAGCGCGGACAAGATCGACGCGTTCCTTCCCGAACTCGAAGGCATGATGGGAGGCGGCATGGTCACGCTCGAGAACGTGCGCGTCCTGCATTATCGCGGCATGCACCAGGCCTGACGGGCCGCGCAAGCATCCTGTCGTCCATAAGGTGGCTCGACTTGAGGCGACCGAAATTGAGGGCGAATGATCCGACATGATGCTAAACGAAGATGCCCCGAGGCATTTGGGTAAGGAGCCTGTCGGCTTCCCACCTTTCGGTACGTCGCTTCCAAGACGGACCCCATAAGTCCGACAGGCTCCTAACGCTTTTCCGCCGCCGCCAGCAGGTTCGCATAGGCCTTGACGCCATTGGCCACCGCCGCCGCGATTTTCTGCCGGTAGGCTGGCGAGGCAATTTTCCGCGCTTCGCCGTCGTGCGACAAATACCCGGCCTCGAGCAGGACCGACGGGCACCGCGCCAGCGTCAGCACCTTGAACCGGGCGCGCTTCAGCCCGCGATCCGCGGCCTGCAAATCATCCCGCAAGCCGCGATGCAGGGTGTACCCCAGCACCGTGTTCCAATGATCATGGAGGTTTCCGGGGTTCTGCCTGGCCGCATCGGCGGCACCCTTGCGCGAGGAATCACCGGTCGAGAACTGGCGTTGCGGCGTCAGGGTGAAGGTCTCGATTCCCGTCACCTGGTGAGCCGACGATTCGACGGCATTGAAATGCAGGCTGATGAACAAGTCGGCGCGGTGGCGCGCGACGAATGCCGCGCGCTTGTCGAGGTCGACGTAGGAGTCGCCGGTCCGCGTGAGTATCACCCGGTAGCCCTGGGCCTCGAGGAGCCGGGCGGTGCGGCGGGCCGTATCGAGCGTGAGCACCTTTTCCCGGAGCTTGAGCCTCGGGTTGACCATGCCCGAATCCCGCCCGCCATGCCCGGGGTCGAGGATGATGGTGCGCAGCGCGGGCACTTTCGCCTGATCCAGCCCCGGTCGCAGGATTGGCGCGAGCAGGAGATCCGCGTCGATCCGCGAGACCATCGCCCGGCCCCGGCTCGTCCGCAGTGGTTCGCCAAAGAATACCCGGACGCCATTGATGCTCTGCTCCCGCGAATTCACCTCCAACTCCAAGGTCGTCCATGCGCTCTTGAACACGATCTTGTGATTGCGCAGCGGGGCGGCGGAAAATCCGAATCGCGCGCAAAATGCATTGAGGTCGATGTACTCGACGCCACCAAGGCTGACGACAGGATAGCCGGAATCAGTCGCCGCGCGCGCCGATGCCTCCGACAGCTGCAGGAGACCGCACGCCGTCAGCAATCCGCACCCTGCAAGCCAGGCGATACGCACTCCCGCCAACATCATCAACCCGACCCTAGGGGAGCGTCGGATCTGAATTCCAGTCGGAACTGTCGCCGGAGTCCGATTTTTCAGGTCATCAGGGGCGGCCAACCCGTGCCAGCGTGCGGGAGTAATCGCCGATACCCGCGGCCAGCACCTCCGCAATCTGCTGCCGGTAAGCGGCCGACTCGATCTTTCGCGCCTCCACCGCGCTGGTGAGGAACCCGCACTCCACCAGCACGCCGGGACAGGGCAGCCCGCGGAGCACTCCCAGGTGCATCAGTTTCTTCCCGCGATCGGTCGCCCCCAGGTCCTTCACCAGCCGTCGATGCAGCGCACCCGCGAGCACGGCATTCCAGTGATCGTTGCGATTCGCAGGCGAGGCGTTCGGCTCGGCATCGCTCTCGCGGAGCGCGTTCCAGGAGTTGGTCGACCGCAATCCCGGCGGCGGAAAGGTGTAAACCTCCACTCCCGACGTCCTCGTGTCGTTGATCAGCGCGTTGAAGTGGATGCTGACGAACAGGTCCGCCCGCGCGGCTGCCGCAAAGGCCGAGCGTTGCGCGAGCGCCATGAACACGTCCTCCTCGCGCGTCAGGGCCACCCGGTAGCCGGAGGCCTCGAGCGCTTTCCGGGCTCGGCGCGCCACATCGAGGGCAAAATTCTTTTCGTGAACGCTCGTGCCATTGTCCCTGCCGCCATGGCCCGGGTCGAGCACGATGAACTTCGCCGCCGGCACGGCCCGGGCGCCCCATCCCGGGTGCAGCAGCGGAGCGAGGCACGCCTCGAAATCGGCCCGGCTCACATGCAACTGGCCGGATGAGCCGCGCACCGGCTCACCGAGGAACACACGCAGGTCGTTGATCTCGGCCTCGCGGGCATCCAGCTCGAGCACGGCCTTCGTTGTTGGCGAACTGAGCGCCAGCTTCCGCCCCTTCACGGTCCACGCGAGCTTCAGATCGAGCCGGCGGGCAATCTCGGCCACGCTGACGTAGTCGATGCCGGCCAGCCGCTTCGTGGGCAGCCTCGCAGCCGCCGCGTTCGGATCCTGCGGGCCGATTTCGCTGGCGGAGAGCCCGGGCCGGGTGGGTGCCGACCGCGAACCGGCAGGGTTTGCCGCGGTCGCTGCAGCCGCCAGCAACGCTGCACTGAAGACCACGAGACCGAGGGCCGCCGGGACCATGGCGGCGCCCGTTCAGCCTGAAGGCGGCTTCGAAAGGCTGCCCGCCTCGCGCGGCTCGGCTTCCCCGGGGGCGCCACCCGCGCCGGGATGATCGTCACTCCGCACGTGAAACTTCGGCCGGCGCTTGTTCGGCGGCAGCGGCGTGAGCATCACATGGATGTTCCGCCCAATCAGCTTCGGCTCCGCATCCGGATTGCCCATGCTCGCCAGGTCGGCCACGGCCCGCTTCATGACGTTGAAACCGATGTCCGTGTGCGCCATCTCGCGCCCGCGGAACTTCAGCCGCATCTTAACCTTGTTGCCATGGTCGAGGAATTCCTCCGCATGGCGCAGCTTCGTCTCGTAGTCGTGCTGCTCGATCCGCGCGGTGAACTCGATTTCCTTGATCTTGCTGCCGGTTGTCTTCGCGTGGGAGGTCTTCTTGGACTCCTCGTACACGTACTTGCCGAAATCGATGATCTTGCAGACCGGCGGATTGGCATTGGGGGCGAACTCCACCAGGTCGAGGCCCACTTCGAGCGCGAGATTGATCGCCTTGGGCGTATCCATAATCCCGAGCTGTCTTCCTTCGGGCGAAATCACGCGGACCTGGGGAACCTTGATGCGGTGGTTGCGGCGGATCGCCGCGAACGGGTCGTTGTTACGACGCTGGTAGGAACCGGGGCGGCCGCCACCGGAGGAGGGGAACGAGATGGCCATCAAATAGGTTGGACTTGTGTTCGGTCGATTTGGCTTTTCGCCGGGAAGTTCTGCGGGGGCAAGGGTTATTTGGTCGGGGAAATGCCCGGCTCCACCCCGGGGATCCCACCAGTCCGGGGGGTCAAACGCTGAAGCTCTCCCCGCACGAGCAGCTGGCCTTTGCGTTCGGATTCGAGAACTTGAATCCGCCCGCCACCAGGGCATTCGAATGGTCGACGTGGGTGCCTCTCAGGTAGAGCGCACTCTTGCTGTCCACCAGCACCCGGACGCCAGCCGTCGGCACCACGATGTCGCCGCGCCGCGGCTCCAGCGCAAACTTCATCTTGTAGCTCAGCCCGTTGCATCCCCCGCCCGTAATGGCAATCCGGAGGAAATCGCCCTGCTTTTCCCGCGCGATCAGCTGCGCCACCTTGGCGCCCGCCGCGGCCGTCAGCCGGACCAGCGTTTCGTTCCCCTCCCGGACGCCGTCGGGAAGCACCACGGGGCGGGCGGAACCGGCGGCAGGCGTGGAGAGGACGTTCAAATCGGGCATTCTTGGGCGCAACTAATGCGGTCGCTCCCTCAAGCGCAACTCTCGGTGCGCCTCTTTCAGACCAGTCCGCGCAAGTCCGGCAGACTCCTAATGCGTGCTCCCGGCGGCGTGCACCGAATCGCCGCGCCGTGCAGCGATGAGCCGGTGGGCAACGGTCACGGCGTTGGCGAAACTCGTTCCCCGGGCCTGGCCTTTGCCGGCAATCCCGAACGCTGTCCCATGGTCCGGGCTGGTACGCACATGCGGAAGCCCGAGCGTGACGTTCACGGCCTCGTCAAAATCAATCACCTTGAGCGGGGCCAGCCCCTGGTCGTGATACAGCGCCACCACCACGTCGAACTCCCCTCGGAGCTGCCGTGCAAAAAGAGTGTCACCCGGTTCACATGCGGAGAGCCCGGGGAACTCCCCGCGAAGATGGTCCATTGCCGGGTTCAGGAAGTCGATCTCCTCGTAACCGAGCAGGCCGCCCTCCCCGGCGTGCGGGTTGAGCCCGCATACCCCGATCCGCGGCCGCTCGATGCCATCCGCTTGGGCAAGGAACGCCGCCGCGGCAATGGTCCGGTGCAGGAGATGCGGCCCAAGCAATCCGGCGACCTGGTGGAGCGGCACATGCCAGGTCGCAAGCACCACCCGAAGCCTTCCGCCACAAAACGCCATGACGGGCAACCCTCCCCAGCGCGCAGCGAAGAATTCCGTCTGACCGGGAAAGGCGAAGCCGATTTTCGCCAGCGCAGACTTGCTGACCGGGCCGCTCACTACCCCGGAAAACTCGCCTTCCCGGCAGCCCGCCGCCGCCCGCTCCAGCGCCGCCCACGCCACCAGTGCCCCTTCACCCGTTGGATGTCCGGGCTCAGCCTGGAACTCATCCAGTCCCACCGCGACCTTCGTTGCAGCAGGATCCAGCGTTTTGAGCCATTGCCGCGGGCCGATGACCGCAATGCCCGGGGCCTCGTCCGGATGCGCCCGCAGCCATCCGGCTATGATCTCCGGCCCGACCCCGGCCGGATCCCCGCAGGTGATGGCAAGCCTGGCGGTCGTATTCATCGGGCAACTGCTGGATGCATCATCGGCTTGGTGGTTCGGGTCCGGACGAACGCTCGCACTCACCCATCCTGGCCGGTACTGGCGGCCCGGCCGGGTCGCGCGAAACTGCGTTTCCCTCCGGCAAAGAATTCCAGGAAACCGCGGGCCTCGGGCGTCGTGAAGCGATTCGCGGCCAGTGCCTGCTGCGCGAGCTGCCGTATATTGCCCGGGGAGAAATACACGTCATGAAAGGCGCTCTTCAACTCCGCGATTGCGGCGCGGGTGAATCCGCGGCGTTTCAGGCCGACGAGATTGAACCCGATCACATCGTCGCGCTCCGCGACCAGCGTGTAATGGGGCACGTCGCGCGTGATCGAGGCGTGGCCCGCCACCATCACGCTTTCACCAATCCGGCAAAACTGGTGGATCGCCGCACCTCCGCCCAGGAAGCTGTGATCGCCGACGCTCACATGTCCCGCCAGCAAGGCCCCGTTCGCCAGGACAACCTGGTTCCCCACCTCACAGTCGTGGGCGACATGACTCGCCGCCATCAGGAAGCATTTTTCGCCCAGGACGGTGGCCTTCCCTCCGTGGATCGAACGGTTGATGGTTACATGCTCCCGAATCACCGTTCCCGGCCCGATCCGGACCCTGGAGACGGTGGCAGGATCGAACTGCATGTACTGCGGATCGCCACCGACCACGGCAAAGGGGTGCACCACCACACCCGCGCCGAGCGCGCAATGTTTCGTGACCACGGCATGTGCCATGATCTCGCATGCAGCCCCCAGTTCCGCGCCGGGTTCGACAATGGCCGTGGGATGGATCACCTCTGGAATCTCAAACAGCAAACCGCCGGACGCCAAAGCAAATCCGGGCATTGCCGGGATCTGGCACCGCCTGGCTCAGGCGGGCGTTCGGGCATGGCAGGGAGTCTGGCAACTCGAGACTTCACTTCCGTTCACGCACGGATTCTGCGGGGGGAGACGTCCCGGGTGCCGGGCAGGTCGAGTTGCGAATCCTTGAGCAAATCATAGTTTTTCAGGATCCGCATGACCTGGAGAGTGTCGCTCTTGCTGTAGTTCTGGTTGATTTCGATCTTGTCCAGGAGGTCGAGCAGCATCGCGCGAAAGGAGACAATGGCGTCCACGCCGCGCGCCTTCAGCAATTCTACGCTCTGCGTGCGAAACGGCTCCGCGGTCGGCAGGCTCGGCAACACGAGGATCTTCGTCAAAGCCGCCGCATCCTCGCCACCCGCCTCAGGCGCGAACAGCCGCGAGACCTCCTTCAGCACATTCTCCTCGAGAAAACGGAAGATCTCCGGGCTGCTTTTCAGCGTCGCGGGCGAAAACACCCCGGTGTGCCAGCCCTTGACGGCCACCACCGCCTTGTGGACGAAGGGCAATTCCGAAGAAAAGAGGAAGAAGTCCGGTTTGCGCGCGCCGCGCTGCCAGGCGGGGTTGTAGACGATCAGATCGATTTCCTCCTCCCCCACCTTGCGCCGCGACTGGACCTGATACTTGCGCGCCTGACGCACCAGAAATCCGTTTTGCTCGAAATATTCCCGAACGATCCCTTCGTCGATGGCGGACATATACGAAGCAACAGGGGAGCAGGGAGACGGACGCAGGGCAATCCTCGTTCCGCACGGGGAGACGGCCCGGCAAGCCCGGAACCGCCCTTGGCATCGACCGGCGCGGCGGGCCGCCTATCCGGCCCCCACCTCGCGAAAGGTCTCTTCGATCCGGATCGGCTCAACGCGCTCGTGCACGGCCGCCGTTCCCAGGCGGGTGAGTACGACAAACCGCAGGCTGCCGGCCCGCACCTTCTTGTCCCGCGTCATGGCCGCCTGCAGAGCGGCATAATCCAGGGGCTCGCGCAGCCGCGTCGGGAGCGCATGGCGCGCAATCACCGCCTCCACCCGCGCCACCGCCGCGGCATCGATGTACCCGAGTTTCTGCGACAGCCGCGATGCCGCGGCCAGCCCGATTCCCACCGCCTCGCCGTGCAGGTACTCGCCATAACCGGCCACGTTCTCGATCGCATGGGCAAAGGTGTGGCCGAGGTTGAGCAGCGCGCGACCGCCGGACTTTGCCGTTTCGCGTTCGTCGGCCTGGACAACGGCGGCCTTGAGTCGGCAGCAACTCCGGATCACCCCGGCGAGTTCCGGGCTGTCGACGGCCAGCGGCCGGGCCTCCAGTGACTCGAACAGTCCGACGTCCCCCAGAAGCCCGGTCTTGATGACTTCCGCCATCCCGGCGGAAAATTCGCGCGCCGGCAGGGTGCCCAGCATTCCGGTGGAAATGAAAACCTCCCGCGGCTGATGAAACGCTCCGACCAGGTTCTTACCCGCGGAGATATTGATGCCGGTTTTCCCGCCAACCGAGCTGTCGACCATCGCGAGCAGCGTCGTCGGCACCTGGATGAAATCAATGCCGCGAAGCCAGGTGGCCGCTGCAAATCCCGCCAGATCCCCGATGACTCCGCCCCCGACGGCAAAAACGACGCCACGCCGATCGACCTTCTCCGCGGCCAGAAAATCCAGCACCCGAGCAAGCCCGTCGAGCGACTTGGTTTCCTCGCCCGGCTCGAGCGCGAACAGCGGGGCGTCCTGGAACATCTGCCGAAGGATGACTGATTGCGCCCGCTCCACGGCACGATCCGTGACGACAACGCAGCGCCGATCATCCGCCTGAAGTGTCGCCACTCGCGTGGCAACCGAACTGGTCAGATTGGCGCCAAAATGGATGGGATAACTGCGCTCCCCAAGTTCGACCGTCAGCGTGTCAGCCATGTCTGGTTAAACGAGCGCCCCGCATCAGGGTCGAGGCGAGAAAGATCGGCGAAATAACCGGGGGCATTTTCGCGAATGGCAGTGTGTCAGCACAGTCCCGCCCCGCCTTCGCTCGTCAGCATCCCTAGCGCCCAATTCCGGGACCTGCTAGGGAATTTCCTTAATGAGATTTGGTCTCACGATATAACATATTACCCTCCCGAAATTTATCGTTAGTTCGTACTGCGTTGTTTGAGCACTGCGCATATTTTGCCTTGAATGACCTGATATCGAGTCTCATTTCCAGCGCGGCTCCCCGCATACGTCATGGCCCGTACCTGCCAAATCTCCACCCACTGCGCCGCGCTCATTGCGCTGGCCGCCGCCGCGGGGATTTCGCGATACGATCCGGAGCCGCCAATCGGAGAATCCGTCCGCTCCCACTTCGCCACCGAGTCTTCGAGCCACTTTCCCAGGCCGAATAGTCCATGCCGCTTCGCCCGTGCCGTCGCTCCTTGGCTGGCCTGGTGTGAGGCCATTGTCGCCGGCGCGTTTCACCGCCCACTGCTGACCTCCGGCCCCGGCAAGGCCAAATCCGACTCCACTCCTGTCGCGCAGTGCGCCGTTCCGGCTGAACCCACTGCTGCCGGCGTTCCCACGGACGCTGCCACCGACCTTAAACTTCCAGTCCCGGCACACCGGCACCGGCTTCCTTTCGCAAATGGCCCGCCGCCCGGCCGTCCCCCTCTCCCGATATGAAAACCACCCGCCTACTCCTCCTCCTTTCAGCCGGCTGTTCTGCCGCTGGCTTTGCCGCCGAACCACCCACCTCTCCCAAGCCGGACCCGGCCAACGAAGAAATCATCACGCTCGAGCAGCTCACGGTTTCGGCCGCCACCCGCACCGAAAAACTGGCCAGCGCACTCCCCGTCACCACCACGGTGATCAGCGGGGACTCGCTCCAGACCCAGCTCGCCATCGCGAACGACCTCGGACAGGCCCTTGCCCAGTCGATCCCCAGCCACTCGCCCTCGCGTCAAAAGGTTACCAGCAACGGCGAGTCCTTCCGCGGACGCGAACCACTTTACCTGCTCGATGGGATTCCGCAGTCCAACCCGCTGCGGGCCGGCAAGCGCGAAAGCTTCACGGTCGACCCCTATTTCCTGGAAAAGATCGAGGTTGTCCACGGCTCCTCCGCTGCCCAGGGCCTCGGCGCCACCGGAGGGATCATAAATTTCGTGACGGTTCGCGCCCCGGAGACCGATGGGTTCCGCGGCACGCTCGAGATTTCCGGCACGACGTCCACCCGGTTCCGTGACGAGGGCCTGGGCGGCAAGGTTGGTGCCAGTGTCGCCGCGCGACGCGGCGGGCTCAGCTTCGTTGGCGGTGCGACGCTCGCCCATCACCCGATGACGTATGACGGCGAGGGCCGCCCAATCGGCGTCGACAATGTCCAAGGCGACCTGATCGACAGCGATGCGAAAAGCTTTTTCGGCAAGCTCCGCTACGATTTTTCCCCCCGCCACTCCGCCGAGCTGATGCTCAATCGCTACGATCTGGAGCAGAACCTCTCCTGGATTGCCGTCGCGGGCAACCGCACGACCGGGCTGCCCACGTCGTCCATTCGCGGCCACGCACGCGGCCAGCCGGCCGAGAATGCCGTCGACAGCGCGGCCCTCACGTTCACCGACCGCGAATTGTTCGACGGCGAGCTGACGATCAACCTGTTCCGGCAGGATTTCGGGGCGACCTATGGCGCCAGCGATACGCCTTCGACCCGCAACAATTTTCGCGTCAACGGCGTGCCCACCCTCGACCAATCGCGCGTCGAGGCCAGGAAATGGGGCGCGCGCGTCACCTGGGTTCGCAACTTCAGTGAACTCGGCAACCTGGGACTCGTCACTGGCTTCGATTATCTCAGCGACGAAACCGAGCAGTCGCTCGTCCTGACGAATCGTTCCTGGGTACCGCTCACGACCTTTGCCGACTGGTCCCCCTACGCTCAGCTCGAGAAGCGGTTCGGCCCGATCACACTGACCGGCGGACTCCGCTACGAGTTCGCCGAGCTGCAGGTGGATGACTTCCACACCATCGAATCGGCCGGCAGCACGTTCGTCCGCGGCGGGAATCCATCGTTCTCCGAACCATTGTTCAACCTCGGCGCGACTGCCAAGCTCTCGGAGCGCGTGACGGCATTTGGCGGATACACCCAGGGCTTCGGCATGCCGGATGTCGGCCGCGTGCTGCGCGCCATCAACCAGCCGGGAACCGACGTTGACGATTTCCTCGATCTGCAGCCGGTGGTGACGGACAACTGGGAGGCGGGCGTGCGCCTCTTTGGCGGCAGCTGGAAAGCCAGCGCGAGCGCCTTCTATTCCACGTCCAAGCTCGGCAGCCGGCTCGTGGCCAACGCCGCCGGAATTTACGACGTGGCGCGGGAGCGGACGGAAATCTACGGGCTGGAACTCGCCGGCGACGCCCGGCTGCCGCACGCCCTCGGCAATCTCGGCGGCTACATTGCCGTGCTCGAAGGCAAGAGCGATCGCGATGGCGACGGCGCACTCGATCGCCGGCTGCCGGGCGCAAACATCAGCGCCCCGAAGATTGGGCTGCATTGGGATCGCACGTGGTCGCCGCGACTGACCACGCGGCTGCAAAGCCTGACCGTGCTCGGTCGCAGCGATCCGGACGGAATCCCGGCCGGTGACTTCTCGGGCTACACGCTCGTTGACCTGCTCGCGACCACTCCCGTCGCCGGCGGAACCCTGAGCCTCGGAATCGAGAATGTCTTCGACCGGCAGTACATCACCTATCACTCGCAGACACTCACCGGCGGCAGTGCGAATGCTTTCAATCTCTTTGCGGGCCGCGGGCGCAGCCTGACGCTGCGGTACCGGTTCTCGTTCTGACGTGCCGGGCCACCCCGACAACGTTCCTTCGCGCGCGAACTCCGCGGCCGACCCGGTCCCGGCTGCGAACCGCTGTCGGGGCTACCGGCGGGTGGTGTGGGCAATCCACGGCACGCTCGGGCTCGTTTTCGGCGCGCTGCTCCTGCTGTCGAGCCTGACCGGCGGAGTGCTCGTGATGCATCGTGAGATCGAACGGCTCGTCGAACCGGAGCGGCATCTGCTTCCCGCGGGCAGCACGGAAGACCCGGATCGTGCCGCACTTGCCCCGCTCGTCCGCGGGATCGCCGCGGAGGCTCCGGCGGGTTATCGTCCACTGCGGCACATGCTCGCGCAGTCGCCGGGCGAAACGGAAAAACTGATCTTCGTCGGCCCCGATGGGCGGACCCGGTGGACCGCGGTCATAAACCCTCATTCCGGCGAGGTTCTCTGGCGCGGACCGGATCAGTCGCTCTTCACCTCCTGGCTGCTGCACCTCCACATGCATCTGCGGCTCGGCGGCTGGGGTTATGTGATCACCGGCCTCGGCGGCGCCGGGTTGTTCCTGCTCGGTGTCACTGGCCTCGTGATTCATCGCCGGCGGCTCGCGAGCCTGACCCGACTGTCCGGGATCCGAGGCTGGCGCAGCGCCGTTGGGGCGTTTCATGGATGGCTCGGCATCGGCTCGGTCTACTTCTCACTCGTCCTGGGGCTGACCGGACTCATCTACACCATCAAGATTGCGCCCGGCCAGATTGCCGCCCCCCAGCCGGCGGTCGAGGTGTATGATCTGAATCGCCTCGGCCCGATCGAGCCGGCGCTCGCAGCGGCGCGCGAGCGGTTTCCGGACGCCGAACTGCTGCGCGTGTCGTTCCCGGCGACCGCGACCGGCCCGCTCACGATCCTGCTGCTCCACCGGGAAGCGCCGGTCTGGCGAAAATTCAGCCGGATCGATTTCGATCCGGACACCGCCGCCATCCGCGTCGTCCACGACGCCCGGGCGGCCACCGCGGGCCAGAAATTTGCCGCCATGCTGGCGCCGCTCCACTTCGGCTTCTACGGATCGCCACTCGTGAAGTGGGCCTACGTCGTCGGGGGGTTCTCGCCCGCCCTGCTCGCACTCAGCGGTACGGCCATCTTCATTCTTCGTCGCCGCCAAGCCCGCCGCTGCCCGCAATCGCTGGGACATGAGGAACCACTGGCTCATGCCGCCTGACGCTCGCTGATGACATCGCACGTCCCGAAGGCATAACGTCTTACAAGTAAACACCCACCCCGCCTGGACGTCCCCGCTGCCTATTTCGGAAGCCGGCGGGCCACTATTCCTGCCTGTCGTCAGGTGATCTTGGAGAGGCAGAGGCTCCTTCTACACGGTTTCAATCCTGTCAGGCTTCCGAGGGAAATCCCCCCACCCCACCTGCCCGATCGGACATGGTCAAATATTGAATCGCCTAAACCCGGAGTTTTTATCAATGATTTGCATTCGTCGCCCCGCGACACCTATGCCCCACCAGTCTCGACACGTTCATTGGCTTGTTTTGGCAGCGGCCTTTGCCGCCGCATTTTGTTGGCAATTACCCGCGGCTCAACCCAGCAAGAACTGGAAAAAAGGCGAAGCCGGAAACGCGGGTAACAACAGCAAGTGGGTTGAGGAGGTCACACCCGGTAGCAACGACCGGATCAAGGTCGAGGATGGCAATGTAATCTTCGATACTGAGGTTTCCGAAGCCGATTCACTCGAGTTTGTTGGCGGCGTGGTCAGTGGTTCGCTTACGCTCCTCGGCACGGTTGACGCTTCCCTCTGGACTGGTGGAGAGATTGACGGAGCAACGCTGACCACGAATTCCAACGGTCTTGTGATCGGCGCGGGTGGAGTAAAGAAGCTCAAGAACGCCAGTCTCAATCTCTCAGGGCCGACGTCTTGGACCGGCGGCGATCTCAGCACTGGAGAAGATGCCATCATTGAAAACAACGGCACTCTTACGACCAACTTCGGTGGCAAGATCACGAAGGGGGAAGGCGGCAATTCGACCTTCCGTAACAAAGGAAGCTTCGTCAAACAGGCTGCTGATACCACTGAGATCGAAGCGCTGTTCGACAACACGGGTGAACTCAGCACCACCGCCGGTACGCTCAAGCTCTCCGGAGGCGGCAAGAGTACCAACCAGGTATCCGTGGGCGACGGCGCCACGCTCGAGATCGGTGCCGTCGGCTACGAGTTCGAGGGCGGGACACTCGCCACCGCCGGTTCGGGGCTCATCAAGGTGGGCGGCAACACCACGTTCAAGGGTGCCAGTGGCAATTCCGCCAAGGTCAGGGGCGAGGCGGGCAATCTC
>WYBX01000085.1 GCA_011525695.1 Verrucomicrobiia bacterium | reverse complement strand
GGCTCCTGTGCCTATGGTTAGTCTCGCTGAGAAACCACTGACTGGAGAGCCGGATGCGGGAAATCCGCCCGTCCGGTTCGGAGGGAGGGGTGGCGCTAACCCCGCCACTCCTACCCCTATCATGAAGATCATTCCGAATGGAGGGCCGTGCTCCGTCACGGCCATTGAGCTCGATGAGCTCCGCAGGACGCTTGTCACATTGGGTTTGTGGACGACACGGAGGGCGTTCCTCCGGGCAGCAGCCAGCTTGCGCATGCGGCAGAAGCCGTCACTGCAATTCCAGGAAGACGCGCGGGCCTTTGCCGGTCGCGGCCGATGCACTGGCCGTGGCGTCCGGCTCTGCCTTCGCCAGGAAGATCCGTTCCGGGTCGATCTGTCCCGTGCCGGTGAAATAGTCGCGGACCTGGCGCGCGCGTGCCTGCGCCAGTTCTCGGAGATCGTTCTCGCCGACGGACACCGTCTCCGCCAGCCGCGCGGTCATCTCCTCGATCGGCAGGCCGGTGGCGAGCGCGGCGGCGACCGCCGCTTCATGCTCGGCGGCGAGCCGCGCATTCTCCGCTTCCGCCTGTTGCTGCTCCTTCCGGGCGCGGAACGTGATCGCTCGTCCAATCCGCTGGAACAGTCCCTCGGGCGGCGGAGGCGGGGCGACCACCTTCGGCGGCGGCGGCACGGGCGCGCCAAACTCGGTGCCGGGCGGGAAGGTCCGGTCATAGAGTTCTTTCAGCGCCTGCGCGTGCGCCTCCGCACTGATTTCCAGCGCCTCGGGCGGCGGGATGTTGGGATCGGCAACCCGCCTCGTTTCCCAAATTGAGCGGCGGACCCGGTCTGCGAGCTTCGTGCGCTTGAGTGCATGGGTGTCTGCCGCGGTGTCATAGCTGCCCTCGAGCGCGAGGCTGAGCCCGGGCCGGTTGGCCAGCGCCTTGGTCATCGTCTCGAGCTTTTTCAACTCGGCCGGCTGGAGCGCAGTCGAGCCGGGGGCGAATTCCTGGAACGCGAGTTCATCGCCGCCTCCTCCAAACGCGGCGCCGAGAAGCGAAAACGGTGAAACTGCCGCCTTCGTCAGCAGGTTGACGATCACCCGCAGCACGACCCGGCCCACGCCGAAGCTGGGATCATCCAGGCTGCCCTGCACCGGCACATCGATGACGATTTTGCCATCGGTATCCTTGAGGAGCGCCACGCCGAGCCGGACGGGGAGGCTGGTGGCGTCGGGACTCTTCACTGGTCCGCCAAAGGTGAACTGGTTCAGCGTGATGACGTTCGTCGCGTCGATTTTCCGATCGTCAAGCAGCAGCTTCACGTCGAGCAGCAGCTTTCCCCGCGCCAGTTCATACCCCGCATATTTCCCGCTGTAAGGGCTCAGCGGCTGCAGATCCACGTTCTTGAAGTCGATCGCGAGATCGAGGTGCCGCTTTTCCGCCAGCGGATTGATCTTCCCGGAGATGGCGATCGGTCCCGCACCGTCGATCATCGCCTTCAGATCGAGATCGGCCTTCGCCAGGTTGGCGGACGACAACCCGGCCACCGTGCCACCGAACTGGTTGATCGCCATCTGCACGTTGGGTTCGATCGAGCGATCGACGAACCGGTAGTCGCCGTCGGAAATCACCACGCGTCCAATCTCGATCTTCGGCAACGCGGCTGCCGGTGCTGCGGTCGTGGGTTCGGTTGCCGCCGCCATTGCCGCGGCGGTCGGGGCAGGAGGTTCCGAGGCGTCCGCTGGAGGTTCGGCGGTGACGGCGCCGAGCGACGCGAGGTTCAGTGACTTGTCGGCGTTGACGATCACCCGGGCGTAGGGGCCCGAGACGGCGACTTCCTCGAGAGATACCGTGAGTTCGGGCGCGGTGCTGGCGCGAAGCCCGTTCAGCACCAGCTGGCCAAAGCCGGCGAGTTCCTCGTTCTGGACTCCATCCACGATTCCGAACTGATCCAGCGTGATCTTGCCCGTGAGCGTGGCGGCCAGGGGCTTGGCTTCCGGCAGGTCGGCCTCGGCTACGAGGCTCGCCGACACGGTGCCCTGGGTCAGGTGCGCGTTGACGAACTGCTCGAGGTACGGGCTCAGTGGCAGCAGCGCAAATCCGGCGACCTCGGCGTTCAACTGCGCGGCCGGTGGATTCAATGCGACGGTGCCCTCGAGTTGCACGGTGCCTTGCGGCGCCCAGTCGAAGCCGAGTTGCAGCGGCATCTGCGCCCCGGGAGCGAGCGTGCCATCCTTCAAGGTTAGCCGCACATGGTTCAACGCGAGCTGCGCCGGTCGGGCGGCCAGGTCGTTCACTTCGATCCCGAAATCCGACACCGAGACTTCGGCCACGGTGACATCAGGCACCGCTTTCGCGGAGCCGGCGGTCGCAGCGGGAATCGCCGTGGCAGCAGCAGGCACGGCGGGCGCCGGTGCGGCTGCGGGCGGGAGCACGGCCAGCAGGTTGATCGTGCCGTCCTTCTCCCTCCGCACCCGAACGCGTCCACCTGGCACACTGATCGATCGGATGGTGGACTTGAGCGCGAGCGCGTCGGCATCGATGCCGCTGACTTCGACTCTGGGCAGTTCGAGGAGGACCTCCGGTTTGCCTCGCTCGCGGACCAGCAGTCCCTCCAGCGCCACGTGTCCCTCCGCCAGTTTCAAGGCCCGCTGGGACTCGCTCCACGTCATCTCGTACCGCCCGCGGATCGAGAGGGTCCCGGACGCGAGATCGGCCAGGAACTGATCGGCATAATACGGCGCGTACTTCGGCAGCGCCAGGTTTTCGATCTGGAGTTCCCCCGCGGACCGCAGCGGCTCGGCCTGCAGCGTTCCCGACCAGGAGAGTTTCTCGCCCGATTCGGTCACCGCGGCGAAACGATAGGGTGCACCCTCTTCGCTTACGGTGCGGAAACCGGTCAGCGTAAATGAAGTGGGCCCGAGGACGGTGGCGAAGGGTTGTGAGCGGGAGTCGTCGGCGACTTCGACCCGGGCGTCGGTCACCTCGAGCCGCGCGATCCGAATCGGCCGCGCGGGTTTCGGGTCCGGCGACGGCGCATCGGCCGGCGGGGCGAGCCGGGTGAGCAAGTCCGAGAAGTTGAACGAGTGATCGGCCAGGAGCCGGGCCCGGGCGTCAAAGCCGTCGAGTTCAATCGCGCCAACCACCCACTCGCCGGGAATGGAGGCGAGGGCCTCGACGTTCACATAGAGCCGTCGCCAGCCGAGGAAATGCGCGGTGCCGTCGGATTCGCGGATGGCGAGATTCTCCAGCGTGAGCGAGAGCGCGTAGGGGTTGAGGCGGACGCGCTCCACGGTGACCTTCCGTCCCAGGGTTTCGGATGCACGACGTTCGAGCTGCGACTTGACGATCGGCGGCAGGATGAAGAATCCGGTCACCGTGAATACGAGCACCAGGGCCGCGGCGATGAGCAGCCAGCGCAGGAGTCGGGGGTGCGTTTTCATGGCGCTGGTGGCGGTGGCGCCTCAGGAGGAATGGCGGGCTCGGCCGCAGGCGCCGGCTGCCAGAAATAATGGCCCTTCCGATTGTGATCCCAGCGGATCCAGGAGGCGGCCGCCGTGAGCGCGAGGACGACGAGCAGGATGATCCAACGGCGCTTTCGGCGCGCTGCCTCGCGGTCCTCATAAGGATCCTCGAGCGAGCGGCGGGCGCCGGGCGGCATGGTCGCGACCCGGGTGAGGGCGGCGCCGAACGGGATGTTGATCTTGACCCGGCCGTTGATGGCCCAGCCATTCCCCTCGAGGATTGGTCCGAGAATCCGCTGCCTGAGCTTCAGTGCGGCAATGAACATCGACGGCAGCGAGATCACCAGGATGAGCCCGAGCAGGATCAGGGGGAGCTGCCAGGCCGGCAGATCGACGAACTTCGCGAACACGGTCGCCAGGAAGGTGCCGATCGCGCCGAGGGCGACGCCGATCCCGGTGACGAGCGCGAGGTCGAATTTCTTGGGCGGCGGTGGCGGCTTGGTGGGATCGGTGGCAACGGTCTGCTCGGCCGCCGATGCAAGCTTGCTGTTGGAGGCGGCATCGGCCGCCGCGGCCCGCTTGGCAATCTGCTCCTCGATCATCCGGAGGAATTTCTTGTACGGGGCCCAGAACGCCTGGCGGATGCTGATCGGGTTTTCGGAAATGCTGGTGATGACGGCGTACCAGACGCGGCCCTGGCGATCGTAGAAGATGCCGTTCCGGCCCACGAAGAGGAAATCGCTGTCGCCCTGGGTGAAGCAGGCCGCGATGGTCATCGGCGCGCCGCCGCCGGCCGGGATGCAGTTGCAGTAGGCGATGTACATCCGGCTCATCGCCGCGAGCGGGCTGACGCCATTGACGCGGATGCACAGCTCGGTCGAGCGGCTGTCGAGGAACAGGGTGCCGGCCTGGAAGGTGGCAGATCGATCGCGGGAGTAGAAATCGGCGAAGTTGACGAAATTGTGCAGCAGCGTGCGCAGGTCGCGATGGTAGCGCGCGAGCCGTTCGACGTCGCTCATGGCCTTGAAGCCGGGCTGGAGGGCCTGGTCCCGCTCCACCAGCGCGGCGAGGGCGGCGCGGCCATTGCCGGCGAGGATCTCCTTCATCCGGGGCAGCCCGAGCTTCTCGACCGCGGCGCCATCCTTCGAGCCGAGCCACGTTTCATACGGGGCCAGCCGCGCATTCAGCTCCGCCCACTCCTTCGCGGTGAGGCTGGTGTGCCCGTTGCCCAGCACGGGCGCGACCGCCTGCTCGTGCAGCGCAGCGAGCGCCGGGGCCCAGGCGGGATTGACGCCCGCGAACAGCGGCAACACCCCGCCCGCATCGATCTTGGCCAGCGGAAAGCCGCGGACTTCGTCGGCCGAAAGCTTCATGTCCGCGGCCGCAATCGTGAGGTATTCGGCCTCGCTGCGGTTGAGGGCGGCCGTTGCGCGAGAGTCGAAGGCGGCCAGCCGGCAGCGGGCGAAGTAGTCCTCGACCTTGGCGCGCACGGCCTGGACCGCCCGGCAGGCGGCCCCGGTGGCGTCGCCCAGGATCGCGATTTCCTTCGTGGCGCTCTTCTCCGCCCAGGCGACATAACCTGCCATCTCACTGAAGAACTTGTCGATGGCCGTGACCGTCACGCCGGTCACGCCCGAGGATCGCGCGGTGCCCCCCCCGGCCGCGATGATGTCCTTGATCAGCGCCTGGAGGGCTGGATCCTCGGTGGCCTCCGGCGGGATGATGCCGTCTCCATTCAATGGATTCGCGGCAAAGATCCGGGCGGTGTCGCTGGCCTCCGCGACGGTGATGGCCACTGCGTCCGGGCGCCCGAGCCGGGACAGAATTTGCCGGGCGGAACCCAGCAGCACTGCGCCTTCTGGCGACGCCTCCGCAATCGCGGCGAGGGGCAGGGCGTCGGCGCCCTGCAGGAGCTGGCCGCTGTCGCGCAGCCGGGCGGCGGCCCACTTCACGGCGGCGATGATGTCGGGCACGGCAATCCGGCCGTCGCCGTCGCGGTCAATCAGGGCGAGCGTCTTTTCGTCGAGTTCGAGGCCCTTGACCGGGCAGCTGAGCGCCACCCAGAGCTCCTGGTCGAGGTGCTCCAGGGCGAGGAGATCGGCGCCGGACTCGAGGGAAACCTGGTCCAGACCGCCGGTGCGGAAGAATTTCCAGGTGTGTGCGGAAGCGGGAGGAGTGGTCATTGGGGAGTTGAACGGACGACAGAGGACGGAGGACGGAGGACTGGGGACAGAGGACGGACGGGGTACAGACGACGGAGGGCGGCGGACTGAGGACTGAGGGCGGACGACTGAGGACGGAGGGCGGAGGACGGAGCTTTAGCGGAAGGAGGATTCTGGAACGGATTCAACGTGGCGAGGACGCCGGATCCCCTACGATTGATCGGTATTCAATCCAGAATTCATACCTGGATTCGTAGGGGCGCAGTCTTGCCTGCGCCCACCGTTGTGGGAGCGGCGTCCCGCCGCGTTGGCGCCACAATCCCAACGATTGATGGCTGACATGCGGTCCCTCCAGGATGAGCGATCGATATCCTGAGATCTGCCGCGTGGCCCGATTCGTCTCAGCGCCAGTTCAGGACGAGCCGGGCGAAGTAGGCGGTGTCGAGTTTCTCGACGCCGGGACCGGGCATGCTGTTGAAGTCGTTGCTGACGCCCAGCCGGAGTTTCCAGCTCGGGATGGCGAGCGGGACCTCGTAGAAGGATTCGTGGGTGAACCGGTAGTTCGCGAAATCCTCGAAGGTGGGCACGAAGGAGAGCCGGTTCACGATTTTCGAGTTTTCCATCGTGAGCTCGTGGGCCAGTCCGAAATCGAGACCGGCGCTCTTCACATCCTCGATGAGCGGGTTCCGGTAACCCTCATAGCGGAACGAGAAGCCGGCGCGGAGGGTCAGGAGCTGCTTGTCCCGCTTGATGGCATCGTAGCCGAGACCGGCGGCGGCGACGTTATAAAGCTCGATGTCCTTAATCCGGTCGAAGCCGCCCTCGTCGCGGGCGTACCAGGAGAGCCGGCCCGAGAAATTGTTCTGGTAGTCGACACCGGCCTTGAACTGGTCGGCGGACTTCGTGCCATCGACCATCTGGCGATCGTAGGCGGTGTAGAACTGCAGGGTGTCCTCCGGAGTCTTCAAGGTGGCGCGGAGCGCCGCGGCGGTGCCGAGTTGTTCGCGGTTGCCGGTCTTGCCGGTCACGTCGATGGCCGCCTCATAGCTCCAGTGGCGCTCGAGCGCGGTGATGGCGGGGTCCTTTTCCCCGGCGGTCCAGCTGGCCGCGATTCGCTCGACCGTGGTGGTCAGCGATCCATCCGCGCCCGCAATCTGGAGGCTGCCCGGCTGGGCGGAGGACACCCGGCCGTCGAGCCGCGTGCCGGTATCCAGCCGGACGGACACCGGGGCGTCGGTGGTGAAGGAGGTGACCTCGGATTGCTTCACGGCGAGCAATCCGGCGTAGCTGGTTTCAACCGCAATCGCGCCGTCGGCGATGCGCACGATTTTTCCGACGATGCGGGCTCCATCTTTGGTTTCCACGACGTCGGCGGGCAGACGGCTGGCACCGGCGATCAGGATGGCGGAGAGCAGAACGGCTCGGAGGAGCTGGAGTTTGTTCATAGGTTGGGTTGCGGCGCCATATTGGAAAGGCAACGGAGTGGCCGCGAGCCAAAATCGGTGAGACGTGACTCGTTGAAATTTGACCGAGGCGCCGGTCCGGGACGGGGTACTGGCGACACGACCACGAGCACCGACGACCGGCCTCTGCCGGGGCCACGGTTTCCACGGATGGGCAGGGATGGGGCCGCTGCATCCGTACGACCCGTGCCATCAGTGGCCAGGAAGATCCTGCGGCAACCGCGAATGGCGAAGAGCCGCGAAGGCCCGACCCCAGACGCCAGACCCCAGAGCCCAGACGCCAGACCCTCGACCTCCGAATGGTCCGATTCAGATCAGCGCCCAGGGAGCGCGCATGGCCCGGCCGCGAAGGGTATTGGCTCCCGGATCGTCGATGAACTCCTCATTGGCGGGATTCCAACGCAGCTTCCGGCCGAGCACCATCGCGATTTGCCCGAGGTTGCAGACCGTGGTCGTGCGGTGGCCGAGTTCGACGTCGGCGATCGGCCGTTTCCGGCTGCGCACGCACTCCAGGAAGTTCTCGTGGTGATTGTTGCTCAGTGGCAGCTGGATTTTCTTTCCGGGGGCCTGCATTTCCCGCAGCAGCGCGTTATCGGAAGCGCTCATCTTGCCGCGGGCGATGTCGAGCCAGCCGCGTTCGCCCACGAAGCGCACCGTTCCGCCGCCCTCGTACCGGGTGCGGCAGTGCATCGGAACGCCGTTCGCATAGCGCACGGTGAAATCGACGTTTGTAGCGTTCGTGAAGAGCCCCGAGCTTGGGAACTCGCCGTGGCCCTCGACCTCCACCGGTCCGCTGTTGTCCATGTCCAGCGCCCACTGGCCGATGTCGAGGTAATGGGCGCCCCAGTTGGTCACCTGGCCATAGGCGCTTTCGCTGATGAACCGGAAATTATAATGGCAGCCCAGGGAGTGATACGGCCGCCACGGTGCCGGCCCGAGCCACATGTCCCAATCGAGCCCGCTGGGCACCGGTTCGGGGGTCCAGGTGGCGTCGACATGGCGGTTGTTGGGCGGGATGAAGCATTCGATCCGGTCGAGCCGGCCCAGCCCGTCGTTGCGGATGAACTCGGCGACATCGTGGAACCGCTTCATCGAGCGATGCTGGGTGCCATGCTGGGCCACGCGGTTGTACTTGCGGGCGGCGTGCACCATCGCGCGGCCTTCCTCGATCGTCAGCGTCAGCGGTTTTTCGACATAAACGTCCTTGCCGTGACGCATGGCGTCGATGGCGAGCAGCGCATGCCAGTGATCGGGCGTGCAGATGAAGACGGCGTCGATGTCGGGGCGCTGGTTGAGTTCGCGAAAATCGTTGTAGGCTTTGCAGCCCCGGCTGCCGTAGGCCTGATCCACCTGGGCGGCCGCCTCGTCGCGGCGTTCCCGATCGACATCGCACACGGCGAGGATCCGGACCGTGTCGGGATAGCCGAGCAGGGTGGAGAAGTGGCCGGTGGAGATGTTGCCGCAGCCGATGATCCCGATGGTGATTTTTTTGCTGGGCGCCCCTTGTGCCCGGAGACCGGAGGGGAGGATCAGCGGTGCGGCCAGCGCGGCGCCGGCCACGGCGGACTGTTTGAGGAAGGTGCGGCGATTGAGCGAGGAGGCGGGCATGGGCTTAGGCGCTTGAGGTGGCGAGGTGTTCGAGGGCGCGGGTGGCGGCTTCGCGGACCAGCGGCGGTTCGGCGGTGTTGTCGCGGATGGCGGCCAGGGCAGGACGGGCGGCGGCGTCGCCGCGCCGGGCGATGGTTCCGATCAATCCGGCCTTGGCCCGTCCCGTGAGCACGCCGAGCGCGTCGCGCAGCGCGGCGTCGACCTCGGCCCCGGCAATGGGCTGGAGCGCATAGCGGGCGGCGTCCGCGGATTGCGGATCCCGCAGCAGCGGGACGAGCGCGGGAACACTCGCGGGCGAGCCGACCAGGGCGAGCATCTGGCAGAGGAAGGCGCGGCCCGCCTCGGTGACGCCCGGCTGCGCGAGTACGGCGAGCAGCCGCTGTTCGGTGCCGGCGCGATGTTCCGTCGGTGTGGCCGAGACCTGTTCGCGGACATGGGAGGCGATGGTGCGGTCGCCTCCGTATTCCAGCCTTGCGCATACCGCCCAGGGATCGGGCGTGGTGCCGGCATCGCTTTTCTTTTCCGAATCGCGCGCCATCGGCGCGGCAGGGCGGGATTTATCAGCCATGGTCGTGAAGGACGTTGCATTGCAGCATTGGTTGCGCAGCGCGAGCGGGAACGCGGGCAAGCCGGTTTCCTGAGGCCCGCTAATGTCGAAATTCAGATCGGTTAACCACGGGTGGCCAGGATGACGCAGGCCGGATCGTCCGATCGCCAGAAACACAAAACCCGCTGCTCCCTGGGGAACAGCGGGTTAAAAGTGGTGGCTCAGCCCGGAATCGAACCGGGGACACAAGGATTTTCAGTCCTCTGCTCTACCAACTGAGCTACCGAGCCACTTAGTTATATATGAAGGAGTTGCGTTTTCAGTCTTGATGTCGTTATACCCGCAGTTTATACCCACGACATGCCGAGTCGAGGGAAACCGCGAGTATGGGCGACAACCAACGTTGAGAATCTTCTCCGCCATAAAGGAGGCACTTACTACGGGCGGTTCCGAGTGCGCGGCAAGCGGAAATTGATTTGCCTGAACACCAATGTGTTCTCCGTGGCCAAACTGAGGCTTCACGACGAGGCGGGCAAGATTCATCAGGAGCGCGGCTCGTCCTTCGCAGTCGAATCCGGCGATGTCACGATGGCGGATCTCTGCAAGACGTACATCGAGCGGTTCGAGTCCCTGGAAATCTCACCGGCGAGCAGGCGGGATCGCCATGTCTCCCTGAAGCGGCTCATCCGCACCTGGCCGGACTTCCTGCAACTCCAGCCCAAGGCGATCACCGCCCAGCAGTGCTGGGGCTGGGCGAATCGCCTCAAGAACGAGGGCTCCGGTTTCCGTCCGAACCATGCCACGAAGCCCGCCAGGAAGGGGGCGAGCGGCAGTGCGGTGAACCGTGCGATCACGGCCCTGCAGCAGTTGCTCGACATTGCCGTGGAAGTGGGAGCGGTGCACGCAAACGTTGCTCGCCACAAGCCACCCGCCGGTTACGGACGCTTGCGTAAGAAGTCGGAGATAAAACCCGTCCACCTGCCGCCCCATGAAGCGATGCAGCGGCTGTTCGATGAAATCGAGCGACCCGAAAAGAGCGACGACAAGTGGGTTGTCGAGGTCCAGCGCACGCACCGTCTCGATGCGGGCGAGTTTTGCCGGTTCATGGCGTATTGTGGCGCCCGGCGTTCGGAAGCGGGTGGGGCGATGATGGGAGATGATCGCGGCGGCTACCTCATCGTTCACGGCACCAAGTCGCTCAAGTCGGTTGACCGTGTCGTGCCGATGAACCCCTCGCTGCGAACGCTGCTCACTGCGATCCGTGCCCGCCGTGAACGGGAGGCCGCACTGCAGGGCCGGCCGAAGCCCGGGCCGGCGGAGCCATTGCTAAAGGTCAAGGAGGCCCAGAAGTCCATCGACAGGGCGTGCACATCACTGGGGCTGGCCCGGCTGACCCATCACGATTTCAGACACCTATTCGCCACTCGGTGCCTCGAGGTTGGCGTGGACCCCAAGACGGTGGCCGAATGGCTGGGACATTCCGATGGCGGCGTCCTCGTGCTTCGCACTTATGGACACGTGAGGCCTGACCATGCGGCCGCTGCGGCGGCCAAGGTCGTGTTCTGATTGCGGACTGCGGGCCTTGCGTTCGCTGATGAGCGTCACTCATGACCGCCTCGAGTTCGGATCCTAAATTTGCCCACAAGGCGATGCACGGTTCGCGCACGGATGTGCCGCCGGGCGGCGATTCAACGCTGCGCGACGGCGTTTGCGCGGGTCTTTGGCTTCTCGGCAAAAAACGCTTCGGTTGTACGCCGCAACAATGCCTGCTGTTGCTCGAAGGTCAGGCCGCGCAGCTTTCGCCCGGTCTTAATGCGCCAGCGGCGTGAGGCCGCAACCGCATCAAAGGTCTTTTTCTTCGTAGCCATGGATCAGAAAGGTTGGCGCTACAATGCGCACGGGCGGGTAACCTTGCAAGACGTTCACGGCATTGAAGCCGGATCCCCGCCGCATGTTCGCCAAGTGCCTGAAGCGCGAAGCGTGAAATATCCGTTAGTGTCGGCCGGACTTGTCATCGGAAACGAACGCGTTAGCGTTGCTCCGTTATGCAAGCAGCGACTGCCAATCCCGACGACCTGCGGCGTTTTTTCCACGAGGAGATCGACCGGATGGAGCCATCGCGTCTGGAAATCCTGAACCGGTTGCTCCAACAACTGAAGCTGTTTGAGTTGGCGGATGAGGCGGACCGGGGGTTCGATGGGGATCGGGCTGCAGGCAGCCTGACGCCGGACAAGGTCGCGGATGCAATCCGGGCGGTGCGTCGAGAGCATCCCTATAGATGAGGGTGTGTCTCGACACGAACTCGCTGCTTCCGCTTTTCGGCAGTCGGAGTCCATTCGGTGACATCAAGAACGCACTCCTGACGGGAGATTTGGAGTTGGCCGTTTCCACGCCGATCCTGATCGAGTACGAGGAAGTGATTACACGGCTCTCAGGACGGGAACGCTGGAGACAAGTAGCGGCCCTCTTCGATCACCTGGAGGCGCTGCACGGAACCGTCCATCGAACCGACTCGACCTACCGTTTTCATGTGATCACCGCCGATCCGGACGACAACAAGTTTGTCGACTGTGCGATTGCGGCGCAGGCCCAATTTGTGGTGACCGACGATCGGCATTTTGCCCCGTTGGCATCTTCGGGTTATGCGCCAAAGCCGATTACACTCGACGGACTTCGTGTGGAACTTGCTCGCCGAAAGTCTGTGGTCGAATGACGCTGAGGGACCATCGATAATTTCAGATTTCTCGCCGCTCCGAGGTGGTCGTCGGTTTCGCGGTTACGCGCAGCGCTCAGTTCCGGAATGCGGACAATTCAGGCTCCACGGATAGGGACTATTCTGTTTTTCATGGGGATGCCAATGTGGGCGCATGAGCTCGGAAAACCAATCCACGGTCCCCAATATGGCCGAAGTTATCCGGCCCGTTCCTCCGCTCGAGCCACTCACGTACTCGGTCACTGAGACGGCCCGGGTGCTCGGTGTCTCGCTGCCCACGGTCTACCGGCTGATCGCCCGGCGGCTGCTCAAGCCACTCCCGGGGCTGCGACACAAACGGGTCTCGAAACGACAGGTCCATGCCTACATCAACAGCGGGCAGCCGTTGTCCGTTTAGCAGGGCGAGCATCCTTCTCTTTCAAAATCACCCGACGCTTCTTTTGCCCATGAGTGTCTCCGACAAGGATCGCGTCAACCGGCTCGTGCTCGAGCTGCTCGCCGAAGATCCCGACGATGCCGCGATCGCGCTTTTCACCCGGCTATGCCGGCAGTCGCCAAAGTTGCGGGCGTGGTTGTGGCAGGAATTCGCCAAGTCCCCAAAAACCCGAACCGAGTTCGCCCGGATCCTCACGCAATCCGGAAAGGCCGACAATCTCACCCTGGCACGCGTGGCCGGCGAGGATCGCTCCCGCGACAGCGAGGGCGCGCGACTGCGAAGCGAATGGCT
>WYBX01000084.1 GCA_011525695.1 Verrucomicrobiia bacterium | reverse complement strand
GATCCGGACGGCAATGGACTGGAACTCTACTGCGATCGCCCGCGCGAGCAGTGGCCGCGCAACGCCGACGGTTCGCTCGCGATGTCCACGGACGCCCTGAATCTCGACTCGCTCCTGAACGAGCACTAACGAGGCGTACAGCTGGCCAATCAGCTCACCACATTCCAGGGCAACTCGCCTTGCAGGACCCGACGGCAGTTTTTCGCGGCCTTCTCCCGCATCTCAACCGCTCCCTCCTCCGAATAAAACGCGGCATGCGGATTGATGATGATCCGGTCGCGCAACGGGTTCCCGGGATCACGCCACGCTGCTATCAGCGGGTGGTCCGCCGCCGGCGGCTCGGTTTCCAGCACGTCAAGCCCCGCGCCGGCGAGCCGTCCGCTGGTCACCGCCTCCAGGACAGCCACGGTGTCCACCACCGCACCGCGTGCAGTATTCACCACGTAAGCGCCCGGCGGCATTTGCTTCAGTGTCTCGCGATTCAACAGGTGCCGGGTGGCCGGGGTGAGCGGACAATGAACGCTGACAATCCATGACTGGCGGAGCAATTCCTCCAGCGTTTCCGCCCGCCGCACACCCAATGACTTGTCGCGTCCCTGAGGCACAAACGGATCATGGAACAGCACGTCCATGCCGAACGCCTTTGCCCGCAGGGCGGCGGCGGTGCCGATCCGGCCGAGTCCGATCACGCCAAAGGTGCGTCCCCGCAGCCGCCGGAGGGGTGCGGCCGGGACGTGGCTCCAGGGGCCATTACCACCCTGGAGACGGCCGTTGAGCTGATGGATGCCCCGGGTGAGCGTGAGCGCCATGCCCAGCGCGGAGTCCGCCACCTCCTCCGTGCCGTAATCCGGCACGTTCGCCACCGGAATCCCGCGTTCGCGCGCGGCCTCGACATCCACGTTGTCGAACCCGACGCCCGCCCGGACGATCAGCCGGCACTTTTGCAGCCGCTCGATGGTCCGGCGGGTGATCCGCAGGAGATGAAAAAGGATGATGCAATCGGCGTCTTCGACCCGGCCGACGAGTTCCTCCTCCGACCGCGCGTTCAGGGCCTTGACTTCCGCCACGTCGCCCAGGATCCGCCGCTCGCAATCGAGCGGCTCGGTCAGAAAATCGGTGACGACGACCTTGGGGCGCGGGCTCATGTTTCCGATCCTAGGGGGAGACGCGGAGCGGTATCAAGAGGGGCTTCCGAGGGGCGCAGCAAAAAGCCACGCCCTGCGCACTCTGCTCAATTGAGCGTTTGCTTCGGTCGTTGTCCGGTTTCTCCCAGACCTGCGCACAACCACTGGCGACCCTGCGTTGACATCCCCCCGTTCTGCGCGAATCTTAAGGCGCTGTCTCCCACCGGCCCCCGCCGTTGCCCCCCGGAGACCAGCATGCACCTCGCGCCGGCTCGAATCGCGAATGACCGGCCGGTCCAGGGCGTTCCGCCACTCACCGTCTAGCCCGTACTTTGTCATGGAACCCAACCTCATCATCGAACGCATCACCGCCTACGTCCCCACCCTGGTCGCCGCCCTGCCACTGGCGCTGGCCATCATCGTCGGCGCCACGATCATCAACTTTGTGCTGGGCCGCGCACTCCGGCTGCTTGCCGCCCGGACCAGCCTTACCGATGCGGATGTCCTTCCGTTCCGGAATGTCCTCAAGTGGGTCGTTCGGATCCTCGCAACCGTGCTCGTGCTCGGGGTGCTCGGCTTCGAACTGGGCGGCATCTGGGGCATGCTTTCCACCATCCTGGCGATGGTCGCGATCGGTTTTGTCGCGGTATGGAGCCTTCTGAGCAACCCGTCGTCCGTCTTCCTGATTCTGTTTCTCCGTCCGTTCCAGATTGGAGATGACATCGAGATCGCGGGCGAACCCGTGAAGGGGCGGGTGATCGACTTGAACTACTTCTTCACCACGCTCCTCGCCGAGGATGGCCGTCTGGTGCAGATCCCGAACAATCTCTTCTTCCAGAAAACCCTGAAACGCCGCGCTCACATGCCTGCCGTCACGCTCGTGCACCAGTTGCACAGCCCGATTGCCGCCAGCCTCCCGCCGCCATCCTCCCATCCGTCCGACGAACCGGCTTCGACCAAGGCGGCACCGGCCAATCCGCTCATGTCGCTCCCCGATCCCGCCACGATGTCGCCCAAGCTGCCCGGGCGGTAGGATCGAGCGCCGCTGCCAGATCGATGTTACGATCGTAACACCGATCTGGCAGGGTCAGGGCTCCGCTCCCCCGCTGCGGCGCTCCGGGACGAAAAAGCCCGTTGACAACGCCTCGGCGGCACCCAGCTTCTTCCTTTCTTTTCGAGCATGAGCACTCCCGAACAAACCCAGCAGACTCCGACACCCGCGGAAATCCCGTTCACGACGCCGCAGGCGATGGTCCGCTATGTCACCGACACGGGGAAGATCCTGCCGCGCAAGTACACCGGGCTTTCCGCCAAGCATCAGCGCGCCGTGACCCGCACGATCAAGCATTCGCGCAACATGCTGCTTGCGCAATAAGCGCCCCTTCCAGCCTGCACTTTGACGGCCGGAGAATCGCTCCGGCCTTTTTCGTGCCATGACATCCAAGCGTTCAGCCCGGATTTATCGCGGCACACCCCGCAACCTGCGATTCCTGGCGCGGCGGTTGCAACAAGGCGAGCTCGTCGCCGTCCCGACAGAAACCGTTTACGGACTCGCCGCGAATGCCCTCGATGCACGCGCCTGCCGGCGCATCTTCAAGGCCAAGGGCCGCCCGCAGACCGACCCGCTGATTGTGCATGTGCACGCCCGCGCCGAGCTCGAGGCGATTTGTGTGCTGAACGGGCCCGCGCGACGGCTTGCGGCGCAGTTCTGGCCGGGTCCGCTCACGCTGGTCCTGGCCAAGACCGCCTTCATTCCCGACCTCGTGACCGCGGGACTCCCGAGCGTCGCTGTCCGGATGCCGAGCCATCCGCTGCTCCGGCGTTTGCTCCGGCTCGCAGCCGTCCCCCTTGCGGTGCCAAGTGCCAACCCGTTCGGCTACGTGAGTCCCACTACGGCGGAGCATGTGCGCCAGGGGCTGGGGTCCAGGATCGCTCACATCCTCGATGGTGGGCCGGCCCGGATCGGCGTCGAGTCGACCATTGTCGATTTGCGCGATCCCACCCGCCCCGCCGTCCTGCGGCCCGGAGCAATCACCCGGGAGGAAATCGCCCGCGTGCTTGGCCAGCCCGTGCCGATCCGGAAACCGCAACCGGTCCATGCGGGGAATGGCGGACGGAGCCAGGTCGCCCCGGGGCTCATGGCACGGCACTACAGCCCAAAGACACCCGTGCAGCTCCACCGCCGGCTGCCCGGACGGCGGCTGCCCAATGAGGCCTACCTCCTCCTGCGACGGCCGAAAGAAAAACCCGCGGCGAACGTATTCTGGCTCGACCACCGGGGTAGACTGGCTGGCGTCGCCCGCCGGCTCTTTGCCGCACTGCGTCAAATCGATGCCGGCGGTTTCAGGAAGGTCCACGTCGAGCTCGCCCCGGAGGACGGGCTGGGCGAAGCGATCAATGATCGGCTGCGTCGGGCCGCCAGCAGCTGATCGCCGCGGTGACGTTCCATTCGCCCCACAAGAATGAGACAGGCATCGCAGTGCCACGTGGAAGCGGCATCTTACGGCTTTCTCAACCGGCAAGCGGCGGGACGCCGCTTCCATGATCCGGCGGCGACAAATCGCAAGATCCCGCGGCGCGGCGCCGCGGCTCCAGCTACCGCGGCTCCGGCTCGCCCTCGGTCTTGGGCATCACGACATAGTAGTCCTTGTAGGACTTGTCGTAGTACTGCGCGTAATAATACCCGGATACGGCAAGGTTGAGGCCATTGAGCACGGCGCCAAAGCAAGGCACGTTGGCGTCCAGCAGCTTCTTGGCGGCGAACTGCGCCGCCTTCCGGCGGACCTTGTTGAAATAGATCGTGAACACCGAACCGTCGACGAGCGGCAGCACAATCAGCGCGTCGCTGACGGCCGCCAGCGGCGGCGTGTCGACGAACACGCGATCGTACCGCTTGCGCAGCTCGGAAATCATGGCCTCGACGCCCTTGCTGTTGAGCACCTGGGTCGGGTTCTTGGCCCGGCCTCCGGCGGGAATCACATCCAGGTTGGCATGGCCGACGCCGCGCAACAGCACCTCGTCCAAGCCGGCCTTGCCTCCGGCGACATCGATTACCCCGCGAAGATTCTCCTGCCGGAGCGACTTGTGGATGTTCGGCTTGCGGAGATCGCAGTCCACCACGACCACCCTCTCGCCGTGTAGGGCGAACGTCAGCGCGAGGTTCGTGGTCATGAACGACTTTCCCTCACCGGGAATTGTGCTGGTCACCAGGAGGCACTTCGCGTGCTTGCTTTCGTCCTTCAGCCGGAGGCTGGAGTGCAGTGTGAGAAACGCCTCGGAGACCTGCCGGTCCGCGTTGTTCAGGACAATCTGGGCCTTTTCCGTCTGCTCCATCCGCTTGATCTGGGGAATGATTCCCACCAGCGGGAGACCGATGACGCCTTCGATGTCGAAGGAGCTCTTGACGCGGTCGTCGATGAACGCGACGAAGAAGGCGAAGGCCAGCCCGAGCCCCAGTCCGCCCACGAGCCCGAGCCCGAGGTTGAGCGGGACGTTGGGCGAGGCGGGCCGATCCTCCGGCGGGGGGACGGCCACGTCGACGATCCGGGCGCTCTGAATCGCGAAGCTGCTGGTCATCGAGGTCTCGGTCTGCCGGGCAATGATGGTCTGAAGCAGCTGTTCCTGGGTCTTGAACTCCCGTTCCTTGTTATTGTAGTCGAGCGCGAGCCGGTCGAGTTCCAGCGAGTCGTTGTTCCGCCGCGCCAGCTCCTCCGTGGCCTGCTTGAAACTTCGCAAGGCGGTCTCGTAATCCGCCTCCACCTGGTTGGCAGCGGCTTCGACCGCGCGTTTCAATTCGGTCTCCGTTTCGGCCAGCGAATTCGCCGCCTTGATCATGTCGGGATGCTTGGCGCGAAACCGTTCGCGCAGCTGGGCCATCTCGATGTTCTTGGCCGCAATCTGCTGCTTGAGGCCGGCGATCAGCGGGTCGCTGGCGATGAATGGCAGCTCGGTGAGATCGCCACCAGCCGCCCGCCGCTCCTTGACCTGATTGAGCCGGATCTGCGCGTTGCTCAGTGTCAGCTGCGCCCGGGTGAGCTCGTTGTTCACCTGCTTCAGCGTCTCGTTCACGATGTCCTTCCGCGAATCGAGCGACACCATGTTGTTCTTTTCCTTGTAAATCTGGAGTTCGGCCCCGAGCTGCTCGACGTACCGGCGCTGCTGCTCGATCGTGGCCTTCAGGTCGTCCACGGCCTTGGCCCCGGCGCCGGTGCGGAGCAGCTGGTTGTGGTCGAGGTAGGCCTCGGCAAAAAGGTTGGCCACTTTCGCGGCTACAAAACGATCGGGGTGCTGGTAGACGATGTTGACGACCAGCGTGAGCCGCTGGGGAACGACCTTCCGGTGGGCGGCAAGCGTCGAGGCGACGAAATTCAGGCCGGGCTCCGCCCCCTCGTAGGGCGCGAGGAAGGCCCGCAGGTCGGCGCCGGTGAGCCGTTCGGCCACCATCCGGATGATGGTTGCGCTCTCGATGACCTTGATCTGGGTGTTGAGGTCCTCCGCGGAGCGGATGTCGTTATCCATCACCTGCTGGACCTGCATGATCGTCGGGTCGCGCCGGAAGATCTGCACGGTCGACGACGCCTGGTAGATCTTGGTTTCGCTCAGCGTGTAGACCAGCGCGCTCGAGAAGACGACCAGGAAGACCACGACGATATACCAGATCCGCTCCCGGAGAATCAGCAGGTAATCCTGCAGCGTCCGCTGCATGTGTCCGCCGGTGGCCTCGCCATAACCGTACCCGGCATCCGCATACCCGGCATAATTGCCACCGTAGGCGTAACCGGTCCCGCCGGAACCGGGGGGCTGCTTCTGATCCGAGTCTGTGGGCATGGGCTGGCTGGACATCAAAAGATCCGCTCCGCGACATTGATGATGTCGCCGGGCTGCAGCGCCACGTCATCGGAGCCGCCCTTCAGCACGTCGTCGCCATTCACGGTCCACGTTTCGGTTTTGCCGTCCGGATTCGTGCGCGTGAGCGTTACCTTCCGGCGATCGGCGAGCCGACTGAACCCGCCCGCCCGCGAAATCGCGCCCGAAATCGTCAACTCCTCCTCTTCCGGAAAGGCCACGACCCCAGGGCTGCCCACGGATCCGAAGACCTTCACCACGCGCTGGACGTACTTGACGACGGTCACCGACACCTGCGGGTTGACCAGATAATCGCGGTCATAGAGCTCACGGACCAGTTCCTCGGTCTGGCGGACAGTCTTCCCGTGCAGATCGACGGAACCGATCAAGGGCAGGTTGATGGTGTATTCCTGGGATACCCGGATTTCACCGGCGCGGTTAATCTCCTCTTCCTGAAAAACATGGACTCGGATCATGTCGCCCGGCTGCAGGACATAATCGACCTTGCCCGACTCGCGCGGGGCGCCTGCTTTGCCGTTCTTCGCCGCCTCATCCCTGATGGAAGCAGGGGGCGATTCGGCGGCTCCCACCTGAAGCATGGCTGCCAATAGGATGGCAACGATGGAGCGCATGCGGAAATTCATGTGACGACGAAAAAGGGCGAAAAAGGACCGCCACGATCCCTTTCCGCCCAAGTCAGGTCAAGCCGTCTCGCGCCGCTCAGTAGCGGAAATTCGCCGAGATGCTGAACACGTTGTTTTTAAAATCCGCGCCGCCGAGATCCGAAGCGTAGTCGCGATGCACGTAGGCGCCCAGGATCGTGATGTTAGCATTCACGATGTAGGAGGTCCCCAGCGTCGCCTCCCAGAAATCGTCCTTCCGGCTGAAATAGTCGATCTGCCGGAAGCTCACGCCACCGTTGACGCTCCAGTCATCCGCAATCTTCGAAACGACCCGGGCGTTGAACGTCAGGTTCTCCTGCTGCGCACCCTGCGGACTGGTGCCGTAATCGTTGGATGCACCCACCTGCAGGCTGGTCTTCGGGGAAACCTCGTAGGCGAAGCTCGCATCGAGTCCGAATCCATTCTTGTCGCCGCTGACGTCGAGGCTGCGCCGGTTGAAACCCACGGTGAACCGGCCGGTCAGCTTCGGCGTGAAGTCACCGCGCGCACCCACGTTCAGGTAATGGTCGCTGGAGTCCTGTCCGATATCCACCTCGTAGTCCCGGTAGCGATAACCGATGCTGAGGTCGACCTTCGGCCGCCATTTGTAATAGAAATCGATCGGGACCGTCAGGCTTTCGGAATCAGTGTAGCCCGTCCGCTTGTAGTCCTCCCGGTTGAAATTCACCCCGGCGCCCACGGAGGTGAGTTGGGAGATCTCGACCTCTCCGCTCGCTGCGGTGTTGAACACATCACGGCGGGTGAGCCGCTGGACATCGGGCGTGTTCTGGTTCAACTCATGGAAACCGACGTTGAAGTTGAGCTTCATCTTCCCGTCATCGAAACGCGTGACGAAGTCGCCCGAGAAGAGATTCGTATTCAATTCATCGTTATCGATATAGGTCGCAAAGGCGTGGGACAACGTCAATGCGCCCTGCACTTGGGCATCCTTGCCGAAGGTCAGGTCGACGCCTGGCGTGACATCAACGATGATGTCGTCGGTCGCATTCCCGGTCAGGAAGATATTGTCGTCCACGCGCACCCCGAGCGTGCCGGTGAGGAAGAGCTCAGCCCCATCGCCAATCGCCATGAACGGAGCTGCCTGACCGGCAGTGACGAGAGAGGATAGAATGGCGGCGCCAATTAGTTTCTTCATTGCGTGCGGTTTCACGGGAAAGATTGAGTGGGTGTTAAGGTGGAGTGGGAATTCAAACGGTCGGCCCATGTCCATCATGCGCAGACCCATAGTCGACGGTTGCCGATTGGATGAAAGCGATTTTCAACTAGTTGGCGCAAGCGTTTTTTTCCATGCGACCCCGGTAGCTTTCCCATCCGCAATGATGGATTCGCCTCAGGTACGGTT
Organism: Verrucomicrobiia bacterium; assembly: GCA_011525695.1. GTDB lineage: Bacteria > Verrucomicrobiota > Verrucomicrobiia > Opitutales > Opitutaceae > ER46. The sequence goes on along the minus strand of WYBX01000084.1, from coordinate 90,271 downwards.
GCGGCCATGCCGGACAGCCGCCACCGCATCAAACGTGGGCGAATCATGGCCCCCGGGGCCGCTGGCCAACGGACGTGAGCGGGCCAATCTCCTTCAAGAGCCGGGCATTTTGTTCCCCGGAACCCACGGTGATCCGGATCCACTCGGGAAGCCCGTAGGATTTCACCGGCCGGACGATGATGCCACGGCGCTGGAGCGCCTCGAAGACCCGCATCCCGTCGCCCACGCGGACCAGCATGAAATTCGCGACGCTCGGCACAAATTCGAGCCCAAGGTCCCGGCAGCCACGCTCGAGTTGCGCGAGTCCGGCCCGGTTCTGCCGGGCGCACTCGGCCGCAAACGCATGATCCTCGAGGGCCGCGACGGCCGCCGCCTGCGCGATGGCGTTCACGTTGAAAGGCTGTCTGACCCGGTTGAGCAAGGCGCACATCTCCCTGCTGGCATAGCCATAGCCGATGCGCAGCGACGCCAGTCCGTAGATCTTGGAAAATGTCCGCAAACCCACCACCTTGCGCCCCTCGGCAACCAGCGGCCGGAGATCCGGCGCGGGCTCCAGGAAATCGGCATAGGCCTCGTCGAAGACCGTGACGACATGATCCGGCATCGCTCGGGCAAACTCGAGCAGTTCCGCCTCCGTGTTCGAGGTGCCCGTCGGATTGTTCGGACTGCAGACGTAGACCAGCTTGGTCCGCGGCGTCACGGCCGCGGCAATCCGCGGAAGATCGTGGCGCCATTCGCGGAGGGGAATCTCAACCGCCCGCGCGCCGAACAGAAGTGTCACCAGCTTGTAGACCACAAAGGCCGGGGCGCCCATCACCACCTCGTCACCCCGGCCGAGAAAGGCATGCCCGAGCAATTCGATGATCTCGTTGGAGCCATTCCCGATGACGAACTGATCGGGCGCAAGGGCCCGCGCGGCCGCCAGCCGCTGCCGCAGTTCGAAACAACCGCCGTCGGGGTACAGTTCACCGTGCTCCAGGGCTTTCCGGGCGGCCGCCAGCGCCTTGGGTGAGGGGCCGAACGGATTCTCGTTCGAGGCGAGCTTGATGATGGCTTCCGGGTCGAGCCCCAATTCGCGCGCCACCTGCTCAATCGGCTTGCCCGGCTCGTAGAACGGCTGGGTGAGCACTTCGCGGTTGGCGAGTGATTCAAGATTCATCCCCGCGACTGGAACACGGATTGCCGGCCGCGTGAAAGATCGAAATGGATTCGGCATCACCGCGCTCCGCGTCCCGATCAGCGTATCAACGACGCGATCACCGCACATTCCCCTGGAGCCCCCGACCGATTCCCTCCCTCGCCCCGGGGCCTTCAACGCTGGCCGCCCGCGCGCCGGCTCGGGACGCGCACCCACTTCATACCGGCAGCTTCGGCGGCGCGCATTCCAGGCTCGGCGTCCTCAAAAACCAGGCACGCCGCGGCGGGAACTTCCATCCGCGAAGCCGCCAGAAGAAACATGTCGGGTGCGGGTTTGCCGTGGGCAACGTCGTCCGCGGAGATCACGACCTTGAACAGCGGGGCCAGCCCCGCCAGCTCGAGCGAGCGCTGCACGATGAACCGCGGCCCGCCGGAAGCGATCGCCACCGGATGCGTCTGCGCGACGCGCCGCGCAAAATCGACCACCGGCCCGATCAGCTGGGCATCGGCCTGGAGTTCGGTGAACAACGCCTCCTTGTGATGAAAGATCGCCTCGGTATCGACCGTCAGCTGGTAGTGCTGCGCGATCAGCTCGGCCACGCGGCGCGTGGGCACGCCACCGAGGGAATAGAAGAGCTCCTCATCCAAGGGAGCCTTGAGTCCGGCCCGACGCATGGCGGCATCCCAGGCCCGGAAATGCAGCGGCATGGTGTCCACCAGCGTGCCATCGAGATCGAAGATGTAGCCGGCGAATGCGCCGGGCGGGATGTCCAGTTTCATCGAGCCGGCCAACCTCGCAGCCTGGGCGCAACTTTCAATGCTGCAATTTTCCGGCGGGCATTCGACGCGATGGCTTGGAAACGTCGCCGCCAGATTAACGGCCTGGACTAGCGTCGGACGCCACGATGCAGCCGGCTGGTCGACTTGGGCGGTGTCGCTTCGGCCAGTGCCTTTTCGTCGAATAAGGCCGAATACACGTAGGGGAACCCCTCGATCTTCTTTCGCTCCACGGCCAGGCCCATGTAACGCTCGATGGAACGGGCATCGCGCACGTCCTCCTCCGTCACGAGCGTGAAGGCGTCACCCGTATGCTGCGCCCGCCCGGTGCGGCCTATCCGGTGCACGTAGTCCTCCGGGTTCTCCGGCACATCGTAATTGATCACGTGAGTCACGCCGGCGATGTCGAGCCCGCGCGCCGCAATGTCGGTCGCCACGAGCACCTCGAAACGGCCGCTCTTGAAACCCTCCAGTGCCTCGATCCGCTCGCGCTGGCTGCGGTCTGAATGCAGGACCCCGACGGTGTGGCCCTTCGCCTGCAACCGGTGGGCGATCCGATCCGCACCCATCCGCGTCCGGCAGAAGATGAGCACGCTCTTGAACTCGGTCTGCTCGAGCAGCAGCTGCAGCAGCTCAAATTTCTGGGTCGCCACGACCGGATAGAAGGCATGCGAAACCGTCTCGGCCGGGGAACGCTGCCGGCCGATTTCCACGCGCACCGGGTCGCGCAGCGCCCAGCCCGCGAGTTGCTCGATCTCCGGCGGCAGCGTGGCGGTGAAGAAGAGGGTTTGCCGCGCCTTGGGACACTTCTGCACGATCTTCCTGACGTCCGGCAGGAATCCCATGTCGAGCATCCGGTCGACCTCGTCGAGCACCAGGATTTCGACCTGATCGAGCGCGCAGTTGCCCTGCTCCAGATGATCGAGCAGCCGCCCCGGCGTGGCCGCCACGATGTCGACCCCGCGGCGCAGATCATCGATCTGCTTTCCGTAGCCCACGCCGCCGTAGATGATGGTCACGCGCAGGTCGGTGAACTTGGCATATTTTTGGAAGGCATCCTCGACTTGCAGCGCGAGTTCGCGCGTCGGCTCGAGAATCAGGCAACGCAGGGCCCCATGGCCGCCCAGCCGCTGGATGATGGGCAGCGCAAATGCCGCCGTCTTGCCCGTCCCGGTCTGGGCCGATCCAATGACATCACCGCCCTGCAAGACGATCGGGATCGCCTGCTTCTGAATGGGCGTTGGCTCGACATAGCCCATTTCCTGCACGGCAAACGCCAGCGGATCGATCAGACCGAGCTGGCTGAATGCGGTTTCCATCTTCGGGATGTCCACCGGCGTGAGCGGCTTGACCGGCTCGCGGCGGGGGTGCTCGAAAGTCTCCTCCTTGCGTGGCCGGCGGGAATGACCGCTGTCCCCCCGGCGCCCATGGCCACCCGACCGTTCCCCCCGGCCTCCCTCACTGAACGAGCGCCCGCGACCGGAACGCCCCGCCTCGGCCCGTCCCGGCTCGCCGCGCCCGCGTCCTGTCTCGCCTCTGCCGCGACCCGAACCTCCACGGCGGGAATCATCTGCACCGTGTCCGCCGCGCCCTCTTTCCTCCCGGGGACCCCCACCAGTCTTGTGGGCCTGGGTGGAGCCTCGTTCCGCACGGGGCTCGGAACGATGGCTGGTGGACGATCCCTTGGCGGCACCACTCCGAGTTCCTGGCCGGGCCGATTCCTGGCGCGAAGGCGACATTGATTCACGCAGCTTCGCGAAAATTTTCTTCAACATGGCGATAGGTAAACGGAGAAGCGTCTGCCAAAAAATCCCTATTGCAACCCAAAGCTTCCGCGGCGCTGAAGCGGAGGCTCGGAAACCGGTCAGGCGCAGGTCGTGCCGAGCGAATGAGCGCTGCGTCCTGCTGCTCCCCTTCCCGCCCCACGGCCGGCACCGACGTCATTGACCAGCGCCCGACCAGGTCCCGCCGGAAACACTCGACGCCGGGAATCCGGACGTGTGTCCTGATCGCGCCAAGCTTCAATGAACGCCGCTGATTATCGCGACGCGCTGCGCCTCGTCGATCATGCCCTCTCGCTGCTCGCCCGCCCCCCGGCGGACGACCCGCAGGCGCTTCGACGCGAGTTCCGCCGGCTGTCGCTGGAAACCGACTTGCTCCGCGCCCGCTGGGGCCAAACTCCCGCGCGGCTTCAACGCAACTGAACTGCCGGGAGCTTTGCTTCTGCCATGACACCATCCGCCGCAGCACGCCGGGACGCGGTGTGGTGGCGGATATTTGATCCTCGCTGCAGCCTGTGCGCCCGCGCCGCCCTCGTCGTCGGGGGCGGGGCCGCGCTGTTCACCGTGCTGGTGACGTGGATTGGGGGAAATCTCCTGCAGCGGCAGCTCGAAGAGCGGCTGGGCATCATGTTCGAGGACGTTGCGGTTCAAATCAACGCCAAGGTCGACGAGGCGGTGTCCGAGCGCTTGCGAGACCTGGAGTTCGTGGGCGGACTGGAACCTTTTCGTGACGGCGGCCAACCGGCCGCGCTGCGCAAGATCCTGGCCACCCTGCAGGAGACCATCCCCCACTTCGCGTGGATCGGCTTTGCGGATCCACAGGGGCGGCTGGTGGCGGCGGCTGGCGATCCGCTCGATGTGGCCGAGGTGGGAAATCAGCGGTGGTTCCTGGCCGCACGTGAGCGTCCGTTTTCCGCCGGTCCTCCTCCGATTCCTGGCGGCGGAAGTGGCGCGGACGAATCTGCAAACACGCAACGCTTCGTCGAACTCGCGGTTCCGGTGACTGGATCCGGCCTCCAGTTTGCCGGCGTACTGGGTGCACGGCTGCGCTCGGAATGGGCCACCGATGTCGCCGTTATTCCCGAGATCGCACGCGGCAACCGGATCGGCGTCACGATCTATGCTTCCACGGGCGAGCCGCTGCTCGATTCCGGCACCTCCGCCTGGGCTGACCCGCCCGATGTTCCCGCGCTGCCGGCAGCCCGCCGGTTCCGCGGAACCCTCCTGGAGCTGCGGGCAGGCACGGCGCATTATCTCACTGGATACGCACGGAGTCGGGGCGCCGGCGGATACCCCGGGCTGGGCTGGCTCACGACCGTCCGCCAGCCGGCTGAAGTCGCCTTCGCCCCGGTGCGGGAGTTCCGACGCGCGATTCTCCGGTGGGGGCTCGGGTGCACCGTCCTGCTCCTCGCCTTGGGCTGGTCCCTGGCCGCCCCGGTGGTGCGGCGACTCCGCACCGTCACCGCCGCCGCCGTCCGGATTCGCAATGGCGAAGTCCTCGCCACCATGCCGGGTCCCAGGGGACGATCGGAAGCCGACGAAATGTGCGGGGCGGTCTGCGATCTGGTGGAGGACTTGCGCCGGAAGGCGTCGTCCGCCGCGCCGGAACCCTGCCTGCCGCCGATGCCACCGACCGCGCCTGGTTACGACCGGCCGACCGGCGCCGATCCGCGGCGGGTGAGGTGGTAAAAAAAAGCCCCGCGGAGGTCCGCGGGGCTGGAAGGTGAGGCGCGATTGGCCTCAGGAGCGGGCGATCGCGCCGGCCTGAATCTGCGGAATCTTGAATCCCTCGCGGCCTTCGCGCTTGAGCAGCGGATTCGCGTTGGCGGCGTCGACAATCTCGCGCTCGGAACCGACGAAGATCTCCTGCTTCCCGTCGATCTTCAGCAGCGGTCCCACGACCGTCTGGGTCGAGGTGGGATCGACATTGTTCGCCTTCAGGTGATCGAGCATCCGGACAAACGAGCCATAACGCGCGAACGAATCGCTCGTCTCCGCGTCGGCCCTGATGGCGTCGGCCAGTTCGGCGTTGGTCTTCTCGGTGCCGAGCATGTACGAGACATTCCCGAGATGGCACAACGCGGAGGAGTAGTGGCACTCTTCCACGGAGCCGATCGTGACCTTGCGGGATTGCATCGCCTTGACGAAGTTGGCCCGGTGCTGCCCAAGCGTGTTCTTGGCGAACTGCTGCAGCTTTTTCTTGTTGTTGTCGTAAATGATCGCACCGCCGTTTGAGCCGATGGTGACAAAACCACCCTCGCACTGCACGACGACACCCACGTTGGTGCCGTAGTAGGAATCCATCGCCCGCATCCCGGCGCGCATCGGCAGACCACGAACCTCGAAAATCAACGGGGCCTTTTCGTAGCCAAAGACCGAAATCAAGGTGTTGGGCGTCTCGGCATCGTCCTGGTAGCCAAAACGGCCACCAAAGCTCATCACGTTCGGGGGCAGCCCCGGTTCACCGAGGAACCAGCGGGCGACGTCCATTTGATGAATGCCCTGGTTGGTGATGTCGCCACCGCCGTAATTCCAGAACCAGTGCCAGTCATAATGGATCGGGCCCTTCGAGCCATTGCGGCGCGGCGGAGTGAGCCATGCCGGCCCGGTCCAAAGATCGTAGTCGACATGGGCGGGGACGGCTTGCGGACCGTAGGTGCGGCCGATACTTTCACGCAGTTTGTAGCACAGCCCGCGCGCCCACTTGATCTTTCCAATCTTCCCGGAACGAACGTACGCGATGGCCTCCATCACGTCTTCCGAGGAGCGGTTCTGGGTTCCGGCAAAAACGATATTCTTGTTGTATTTCCGGGACGCCTCGACCGCCTGACGGCCCTCCCACACGTTGTGGGAAAGCGGCTTCTCGCAGTAAACGTCCTTCCCCGCCTGCAAAGCCCAGATCGTCTGCAGCGAATGCTGGTGATTCGGGGAGGCGATGACCACGGCGTCGATATCCTTGTCTTCCAGAAGCTTGCGATAATCCACGTAGGTCTTCGGCGTCACACCCTGTTCCACGCATTGCGCCTTGCGAGCCTCGAGCACCTTGGTGTCCACATCGCAGATCGCGACGAGCTTGGATCCGGGAAGCTTGTTGCAGTGGTCCAGCATGTGCCCGCGGCCCTGGCCATTCAGCCCGACAACCGCCACGCGGACATCGCCGTTTGCACTGCCGCCGGAAGAGGCAGCAGCCAGCGGGGTTTTGCTCAGGAGTGCGGCGCTGCCGCCGACGACTGATGCCTTGAGGAAATCTTTGCGTGTCCAGTTGTTCATGATGAGTTTCGAGGATTTCAGATGCTCCGGAACCAGAAATGACCGGCGGAGATTGGGAGTAGCAGTTGGAGATTACGGTCAAACTTTTCCCGCCACGTCAACTTGACGTTGCGTCTCACAGAAAGATTCGCGCGGAGTCGTTCAAAATACCCTGCTGCAGGCACCGAGGCAACCGAACGCACTCGTTTTCACTCAGCCGGGATCACGGCTACCCGTGTCGGAAACCTTGCCAGTTTGCAGTCTGCAGCGCCACCGCCGGCACGAGCGCCGCTTGCCCATCTGGCTTGCCGTGCCTACGTTCCCGCATGAGTCAGATCGTTGGTGTCAAACCTGCTAGGATTTCCTGATGCAGACAGCTCCCCCGTTCACCGCGCCGCCGCCGAACGAGGCGGCCCCGAGGGCCGCGCTCGAAATCCTCGATGAGGGCCTGCCTGCATTTGTCCGGCAGCAGCTGGACCAGTACGGAGGCAATGTCGTGATTGAAGACGGGCTGTGGATCCTGCTCGCGGTTCCGGCGTCCGATCGCGGGCTGCGGGACCTGGCGCAGCGAGTGCTCGCCGACGCCCGCGGGGCGTTCGCCTGGGAGGAGGGCCTCACCGAGGACGACGCGTGGATGCTCTATTTTGTGGATGCACCGAATCGCCCGGCGGCGGTCCACTGGCTCGACGATGTCGCCCGCCGGATCGACGGCCGGCTCCGGAGTTGTTCCCCGGCCCAGCGGGAATCGATCCGCGAACTCGCCGATTCGAAGATGCCGCACCGGATCGCGCAACGGTTCGCAGAAGCCCATCGCAGCGGTGACCTCGCGGCCGGCTGCGTGAACGAGCCGGCCGTGGTGCGCACGCTGCTCGACCGCCTCCACATGCGCGAACCGCTCTTCTTTTCCGCCTTCCACCAGCTGCTGGCGGAAAACCTCCTGGATCTGGTGGTCCTCCTGGAGCAGCTGATCCCCGAGGACGTGGAACTGGCCAACGAGTCGCTGCGGGGGTCGCTCTCGCAGGATCCGTTCCTCCGCACCCGCCAGGCGGCGGCAGCCGAAATCCGCAATATCCTCACGCGTTTCCACGTGATCAGTGCGCTCGATCAGCAGAAGAACAACGCGCCCACCAACCCCTACGCGGCGTACCTCGACCTGTTGGGCAGTGGCGACGAACTCCTGCTCCCCGTCGACGGCACCACCATCCCCACGCCCCGCGGGCAGTTCCTGGACGCGATTCATACGATTCGGCGGAACCTCTATCGTGGCGGCGATTTTGGCCAGTTCGACTCGCAGGCGCCATGGATGAGCAATGCGATCGTGTACCCGTTCCGGTTCATCAAGAGCCGGCTGGGCTCCCATCGTGAGCTTACCCCGCTGGATGGTCTTTTCATGCTCGAGCGCGGCGTGAGCGCACGGCCATTCACATCCGGCTGACGAGCCCGCATCCATCATGGCCTGCGGCACCCTCGCCGCGTTTCGTCGGAATAGCTTACAACCCGACGATCACCAGGGTTCAACGCCGGTTTTCCGCATTTTTTTCCCGCTTTCATCCAGCGGCTTACGGATTCGATCCGGCGCCTTGGCCCGCCGGCTGCTTGGGCGGCTGGCTTCCCATTCCCGCAGCCGGATGCCACCCCCTGAGACCCATTTTTCAACCTCCGCCGGCGAACATTTCGTCGCCTTCAAAATCGCACGACTCGGATTCATTCCGGTCCTCTCGGCGCATGGCCGGACGATTGATCTGATCGCCACCTCGGCCGACGGCAGCCGGAGCCTGGGCGTCCACGTCAAGACCGCGCTGCAAGCCGAGCGTCGGAACGCCGACGGGGCCCTCACCCTCGATTTTCCCTTCAGCTACCGCGCCGTGGAGCAATCGGCCCCCGGCACCCTGTTCTGCTTTGTCGATCTGCGCGGCCGGGACGGGCTGCGCCCGCCGGAAGTCTTCGTCCTGCCGGCCCTGTATCTGCAACGGGAATACCGGGGGCTGTCCGTGCGTCGCTATGCGACGATTCGCCACCAGCGGGCGCCCGCGGAATTGGAGCCTTTCCGTGACAACTGGCAGCCGCTCCTCGAGGCGCTGGCGCCGGAGCCGGCCGCCCCCGCCCGCCGCCCTGCGGCCAGCGGGGCCGGGGGCTGGTCGCTGCTCGGCGCCGAACCGGCGCTCTTCGCGGCCTCCTGAGCGCTTCTCCTGCCCGCAGGGCGCCTGCCCGGCACGCCCCGGGCAGCATTGCTGTCCGTAAACCGTCGATACAGCGACGACTGGTGCGCGTATCCACACATAATGTACGCAGATTCCGCGGGCCGGAACCGCGAGTTGTTGCCATCGGCTGGCGCTTGCATCGTGCCAGCTTGCGCGGCGCCCTTGCACACCCGGCCGGAAGCGGATCATAAAGCCTTTGCTCATCAGCCGTTTGCGGATTATACCCGTTCGACGTTACAGGAATTACGGACCCGATCCGTAACTTTGCTCTCCGATGGCATGTAAAAAAACTTGCAAAGGCGGGGGCCATTTAGAACCTCCCCATCTCACATACGGAGCCCCCCTCCGTCCCACAGTGTTCTCGATATCCTTACAAGGCCGGACCTTCCCGGCCCGTCCCGTCGAATCGTTTCCTGCCATCGTCCCACCACACCGACCCGGCTCCCTGCAACCGTTTTCAATCTTCCGTCTGGCAGTGCCTGCCTGAGAGCCCGGCCCATCCAGAATTCCCCGCCCGAACCCCGCGGCGGTTGTTTGTAAAGTCCCAGCACCAGCGCGTGCTGTAATCGTGTTCCCGCCGGAACCGGCTCACCGAGCCGACCCACCCGGCCTCAATTCCAGCGACCCGGTCGCCCTTCCCAAAGGGAGGCATGCACCGGAATGGCGGCAGCTTGTTCAAATTCTTGTCCGTGCACTGGTATTGCATCCACACCAAGCCCCAGCGCGAGGCACAGATCGCCGCCTATTGCCAGAACACGCTGAACCTGGAGACCTACTATCCGCGGCTCCGCCAGCACCGGACCATCCGCCGGGTCCGCCGCATCGTGACCGGCCCCCTCTTTCCCCGCTATCTCTTCTGCCGGCTCAGCCTGACGACCTCGTATCGAGCAGTCAGGTACGCACCCGACGTCCTGGACCTGGTGCATGCCGGCGGCCGGCCGGCCGAGGTCCAGGATACGCTGATCGCCGAGCTCAAGGGGTGGGCGGGCGACGCGCTCGACATCATCACCCTGCAGAAGCCCCTGCGCTCCGGCGATGCCGTCGAGGTCGTCGATGGCCCGATGCGCGGGCTCTCCGCCGTCATCCTGCATGCGGATGACGAGCGTGACCGGGTGGCCGTGCTCCTCTCCATCCTGAATGGCAGCGCCCAGGTTCACCTGAGCCGCTCCCAAGTCCGCCGGATCGGCTAGCCGGCCCAGCTGCTCCCGTAATTTCTTCCCGTCATGGCAACCACCGAAACCGCCCAGACCAGCGAGGCCATCGTCGTCGACGATGGGCTCCCCCTCTGGAAACGCCTGGTCGATCTCGGCGTCTGCGCCCTGGCCCTGCCGGTGGTCGGACTCGCCACGGTGCTGGTTGCCATACTCCTGAAGCTGACCTCCCCCGGCCCGATCTTCTTCCGCCAGGAGCGCGTCGGTTACCGCGGCCGCCGCTTCGGAATTTTCAAGTTCCGCACCATGCATACCGGAGCGGAAACCCGGTCGCACGAGACCCACTTCGCGGATCTCGTGAAATCCAACCGCCCGATGCAAAAGCTCGACGGCGGCGACGCCCGGGTCATCCGCGGCGGCTGGCTGCTCCGCGCCTCGGGCTTCGATGAACTGCCGCAGTTCATCAATGTCCTGCGCGGGGAGATGAGTGTGGTGGGTCCCCGCCCCTGCATTGTCTACGAGTACGAGAACTACACCGAGGAGCAGCGGCACCGTTTCGACAGCGTCCCGGGGCTGACCGGTCTCTGGCAGGTTTCGGGCAAGAACCGCACCACCTTCGAGGAAATGGTGCGGCTGGATGTGGAGTACGGCCGGCGGAAATCGCTCTGGCTGGACCTCAAGATCCTGTGCCTCACGCCCGCGGCATTGGCCGGCCAGATTCTCGATTCGAGGCGCCGGCGCCGTGACGTCCCCGCCCCCGTACCCGCCGCCGGCCGGCACGATGCGCTGAGCCACTCCCCCTCTTCCGTCGCCCAGAACTGAAATTTCGCACATTGCGAGCACCCAGAACCTCAATCATGAAAAAAAGAATCAACGTCGGCGTCGTCGGTCTCGGCTATTGGGGCCCGAATCTCGTCCGCAACCTGCGGTCCATTCCAGACTGCCGCGTGAAGACGGTCTGTGACCTCAATGAGGAGCGCCTCCGCCACATCCGTTCGCTCTATCCGGAAGTGGAAGGTGAAACCGATTTCCAGCGGATGGTGAACAACCCGGAAATCGACGCCGTGGTGATCGCAACCTCCGTCCGCTTTCACTATCCCATGGCCAAGGCGAGCCTCACCGCCGGCAAGCACACGCTGATCGAGAAGCCGATGGCCACGTCCACGGCCGAATGCGAGGAGCTGATCGAAATCGCCCAGCGCAAGGGCCTCGTCCTGATGGTGGGCCACACGTTCCTGTACTCCGCCGCCGTCCGGAAAATCAAGGAGATCGTCGACAACCGCGACATCGGCGACCTGCGCTACATCTCGGCCCGCCGGCTGAACCTCGGCCTTTTCCAGAAGGACATCAACGTCGCCTGGGATCTGGCGCCGCACGACATCTCGATCATCCTCTATGTCATGCAGGAGCTGCCCTTCAGCGTGAACTGCCGCGGTGGCGCCCACATCACCCGCGGAGTCGAGGACGTCACCTCGATGAGCCTGCATTTCTCCAAGGAGCGCTCGGCCATCATCCACAGCAGCTGGCACGATCCGCGCAAGATCCGCGAGATGACGATTGTCGGCAGCCGCCGGATGATCGTGTACGACGACATCTCCGCCCAGGAGAAGATCAAGATCTACGACGTCCGTGTGGAACGCCCGCCGCACTACGATTCATTCGCCGAGTTCCACTACGCCTATCACTACGGCGACACCTACAGTCCGCACATCAAGCAGGACGAACCGCTGAAAACGGAATGTGGCCACTATATCGAGTGCATCCGTGATGGCGCCGTGCCGCTGACTTCCGGCACCGCCGGCCTGGAGGTCGTGAGGATTCTCGAGGCGTCGTCGGAGTCGCTGAAACTCAATGGCGGCCCGATTGACCTTTGGCCCCAGCCGAACAACGGCTACTCGGCCAGTCCCTTCCCGGGCCAGTCAATGAGCCCGTTGATGGCACGCTCCGGTCAGACGGTCGCGCCGTTCCCGGTGGCCGCCTCCCGCGGCAACGGCAACGGCACCCATGCCCCGTTTGCCAAGAACGGTGGCAACGGCACCTCGGCTCCGTTCGCCAAGAATGGCAACGGCAAGGCGGCCGGCCGGAATGGCCACGCTGCGAAGGTCACCGCCGCCGGGCGCTGAGATCTTGCGGGGCCGGCGAGCCGGGAGAGCGCAACTGGGCGCCTCCCGGGCCGCGGCCCCCTTTCCAACCCGCATGAGCACCCATCCCCACGACCTGCCCAACCGGCAGATCGCCCCGAGCGTCAAGCTCGGTGAGGGCGTTCGGATCTTCGGCTTCACGAACCTTTACGGCTGCGAAATTGGCGACGACACCAAGGTCGGCACCTTCGTGGAGATCCAGAAGGGCGCGAAGATCGGACGCCGTTGCAAGATCTCGAGCCACACCTTCATCTGCGAAGGCGTCACCCTGGAGGACGACGTGTTTGTCGGCCACGGCGTGATGTTCACCAATGATCTGTTTCCCCGCGCCACCAATGCGGATGGCGCGCTGCAGTCCGAGGCCGACTGGGAGTGCGTGCCCACGCGAGTCAAACGGGGCGCCTCCATCGGCTCGAACGCGACCCTGCTGTGCGGCATCACCATCGGTGAAAGGGCGATGATCGGCGCGGGCAGCGTCGTGACCCGGGATGTGCCCGACGACGCCGTCGTGGTGGGCAATCCCGCCCGGGTGGTCAAGCGGCTCAATGCCGGACCGGCCGTTTCCGCCGGCGCGCCGGCCGCTTGAACCGTACGGATCGCCGCGCCGCCGGTCGGCGGGCGGTCATCCAAATGAAGCGCAGGGCCCCGGGGCGAACGCCAGGCCTGCGTTCATTTGGTTTCCCCCGTTTCGTCCGAAACCCTGCCATCCATCCCTCCTCTGTATCTTGTGAGCAATAACGTTCCCTTCCTCAACCTTCGGGCGCAGCACGACCCGATCAAAGTCGATCTGCTGGCCGCCTTCGCGCAGGTCATCGATGCCAATGCCTTCGCGGGCGGTCCCTTCGTGGCCCGGTTCGAGGCCGAGTTCGCCGCCTTTTGCCAGACGCGGCATGCCGTGGGCGTGGGCAACGGCACCGACGCGCTCTGGTTTGCGCTCCTCGCACTTGGCGTGGGCCCCGGTGATGAGGTCATCACCGTTTCCGCCACGTTCATGGCCACGGCCGAAGCCATCTCCTTCACCGGGGCGAAGCCGGTCTTTGTCGATATCGACGAGGCCACCTACACGATGGACCCACGGCTGATCGTGGCCGCCATCACCCCGCGGACAAAGGCAATCATCCCGGTCCATCTCTATGGCCAGATGGCCGACATGGACCCGATCATGGACATCGCGCGCCGGCACAAGCTTTACGTGGTTGAGGACGCCTGCCAGGCGCACGGAGCCGAGTACAAGGGCCGGAAAGCAGGAGCGATCGGCGACGCCGGTTGCTTCAGCATGTACCCGGGGAAAAACCTCGGGGCATTGGGAGAGGCCGGCGCCATCACGACCAACGATGCAGCCCTGGCGGAGAAGATGAAGGTTCTCCGCGATCACGGCCAGAAGGTCAAATATCACCATGCCAGCATCGGCTGGAATGGCCGGATGGACGGAATCCAGGGGGCGGCGCTGAGCATCAAGCTGAAGGCCCTCGCCGCCGGCAATGCGGCCCGCCGCCAGCACGCGGAACACTACACGCGACTGCTTGCCGGTATCGAAGGAATCACGACGCCGGTGGTCGCCGCCCACGGCATCCCGGTGTTTCATTTGTACGTCATCCGGCTGCAGGATCGCGATCGCGTGCTCGCCGCTCTCGGCGAACGCGGCGTCGCCTGTGGCATCCATTACCCAATTCCGGTGCACCTCCAGCCAGCCTACGCAAGCCTCGGACTCGGCAAGGGCGCGCTGCCGGTGACGGAGCGCTGCGCCCAGGAAATCCTCTCGCTGCCGATGTTCCCCGAACTCACCGCCGGGCAAGTTGAAGTGGTCGTGCGGGAACTGCAGGGAGTCCTCGGATCCCCAGCCGCCACCCTGGCTCGAGCCAGCTGATTTCCGGCTCATTGCGCGCCCGCCGGCTGCGCCGGCGTTCCTCGCGCGATTCGTTCAGCATCGATGCAACCTCCGCTCCAACCGCCGCCCACCACGGGGATCAACCTGGGCGATATCTACTATGTCCTTTTCCGGCATAAGTGGAAGATCGTCCTCTGCTCGATCGCGGGCATCGCGGCAGGGCTCGCCTATTTCAAGCTGCGGCCGCCGGCATTCCAGTCGGACGCCAAGCTGTTCGTGAGGTACGTCGTGTCCGACGGGCGGGCCATCGGACCCACGGCCGGCGAAACCGTGGCGAAATCGCCCGATCAGCGCGGGGAAACCATCATGAACTCCGAGGCGGAGATCCTCGGCAGCACCGACCTGGCCCGCGCGGTGGCCGAGGCAATCGGCCCGGAGCGGATCCTGGCCAAGATGGACGGCGAAAAGACGCTCAACCGGGCGACCACGGAGGTGAAGAAGAACCTCACGATCTCGATTCCTCCCCGCACCAGTGTCATCCGGCTGTCGTTCCGTTATCATGATCCCGAGGTGATTCAGCCGATCCTGCGCGAGGTCATCGATCGGTATCTGACGATGCACGTCAGCGCGCACCGCACCACCGGCGTGCTCGGTGACCTTCTCCTCCAGGAAACCGATCAGCTGCGGGCACGGCTGCTGCAAACCGAGGACGAATTGCGGAAGGCCAACAACAAGGCCGGCGTCATTTCGCTGGACGAGGCGCAGGAGCGGTACGGCGAACAGATCGCCGGGCTCCGGCAGCAGATCTTCGCCGCCGAGGCGGAACTCGCCGAACGCACCTCGCTCTTTCAGGAACTCACGAAGCGCGCTCCGGCGGCGCCCGCCTCGGAGGATTCCCCGGCAGCCCCCGCGGAGCCCCCGCTTTCCGCCGAGGCGGTCAACGAATACCGCAACGTCATCACCCACATCGCCAACCTGCAGCGAATCGAGCAGGAACTCCTCACCCAGTTCACCGCCGAAAATGCCCGGGTGAAGGCGATCCGAGCGCAGCTGGACGAGGCAGAGGGGCGGCGCCGCGCACTGCAGGCGGAACACCCGACAGCATTCCAGCCCGTCCCAACCATGCCCGCCGTCGCAGGTTCGATGGCGCCTCCCGCGAGCAATCCCGTGGATCTCGGTGCCGCCGCGGCCGAAATCACCGGGCTGCGGGCCAAGATCAATGTCCTGAACTCCCAGCTGGGCCAGTTGCGGACCGAGGCCGCCCGGATCGACGAACTGGCCGGCACCATCCTGGAACTGCGACGGAAGAAGGAACTGGATGAGGCGAATTACCGTTATTATGCAGCCAGCCTGGAACAGGCGCGGATCAACGAGACCCTCGGCAATGGCCGGATCGCCAATATCATCCCGATCCAGACCCCCTCCCCGCCGAGCGCCGACTGGATGAAGCTCTACAAGATGGTGGTGATGATCGCCGGCGCCGGCTTTGGCGCGGGCATCGCCTGGGCGTTCCTGATCGAAATGTTCGTTGATCGCTCGATCCGGCGGCCGATCGATGTCGAACGCTCGCTGGGCCTGCCGCTCTTCATCGCCATTCCGATCCAGCGGCTGAAGCGCGGCCGCCGGTCCCGCCGGCGCGATTCCTCCCCGCTTCCCGTCAATGGCACCAATGGCTCCGCTCTGGCCAATGGTTTCGCCCATGGGCCGGGCGGGAACCATCGCGAGGTGATCACCGCGCTGGCCCCCTTTCATGAAACGCTGCGCGACCGGCTGATTGGCTACTTCGAAAGCCGCAACCTCACGCACAAGCCGAAGCTCGTGGCGGTTTCCGGGCTGGAGAACAACGCCGGCGTCACCAGCATCGCCGCCGGCCTTTCCCGCAGCCTTTCCGAAACCGGCGAGGGCAATGTGCTGCTGGTCGACATGACGGCGGGACAGGGCTCCGCCCAGCAGTTCATCAAGGGCCGTGAAGTCTGCGATCTCGACGAACTCCTAACCGCCCGCGACAGCGCCCACGTCCAGGAAAACCTCTATGTCGTCACCGGCAGCGATCGCAGCAACCAGCTTTCCCGGAACCTCCCGCAGCGGTTCACGAAGCTCGTGCCGAAGCTGAAGGCCAGCGACTTCGACTATATCATCTTCGACATGCCCGTGGTCAGCCAGATCAGCATCACCCCGCGGCTCGCCGCGTTCATGGACATGGTGCTGCTGGTCGTTGAGTCCGAAAAGACCGACCGCGATCTGGTCCAGAAGGCCGCCGGGCTGCTGGCGGATTCAAAGGCCCATGTCGGCGTGGTCCTGAACAAGATGCGGACCTATGTGCCGGCCCGACTGCACCCGGAGTTCTGAACCGGAAGACGATTTCATCGTTCTCGTTCAAGGTGCACTGACCGTCGTTCGCCGGTTGAAAACCGGCGCTACCAGCTCGATTCGCGAGCCAAGCGTGCGATCACAGTAGCCACCCTCCTCTTCTTTGCAGTATGCCCGTTTCGATTAAATCCAGTCTCGAAGCCGTCCAGGCGTGGGTCGAGCGCCACAATTACAAGGGTTATGATCCCGGCGACGGGCTGACCTCGTTCCTGCGGCCGCTCACTTTCGGCAATCTCTTTGCCGAGCGGCTGCTCCAGCAGGCGATCTGGAAGTCGCCGGTCAACGTCCGCCCGCTGGTGGGCGTGGTGCCGCTGGACTCGACCAAAGGCCGGGGCTTCATGGCCTGGGGTCACGCGCTGCTGCATGCGGCCGGTGGCGATCGCTCGCATCGCGAGAAGGCCGTCGCCTGCCTCGAGTGGCTGGACCGCGCGCGGGAGCCGGGCTATCCGGGCCACTGCTGGGGCAATCATTTCGACTTCACCACCCGGGGCGGCCGGATGAAGGCCCACACCCCCACGATTGTGTGGTCGGGACTGATTGGCCAGGCGTTCCTCGAGGCCTATGAGCAGTGGGGCGAGTCCCGGTTCCTGGACATCGCGGAGAGCATCTGCCGCTGGATCCTGTCGCTTCCGCGCGAGCAGACGACCACCGGCAGCTGCCTGAGCTACACGGGCGAATCGCAGCTGTCGGTCCACAATTCAAACCTGCTCGGCGCCGCCATGCTGGCGCGGACCGCGCGGCACCGGCCCAACGTGGCCTTCCGCGCCGCGGCGCGGGCCGCGGTGGAGTACAGCTGCCTGCGGCAGCGGCCGGACGGTTCCTGGTGGTACGGCGAGGATCCGAAATATCACTGGATCGACAACTTTCACACCGGCTACAACCTCGACAGCCTGAAGCGCTACGTGGCGGCCACGGGCGAAACCGAGTTCCAGGAGCACGTCACGAAGGGCTATCGCTACTTCAAGGACGTGTTCTTCGAGGACACCGGCCGGCCCCGTTACTACCACGATCGCACGTATCCGATCGACATCCAGTGCGCCGCGCAGGCGATCGACACGTTTGCCTTCTTCTCCGACGAGGACCCGGACGCCCTGGAGCTCGCGCGGAAGGTGGCGGAATGGACGATCTCGAACCTGCAGGACCGCACCGGCTATTTCTATTACCGGGAATATCCGCTGCTGAAGGCGCGGACGCCCTATTTCCACTGGGGCCAGGGAACGATGTTCAAGGCACTGGCGCACCTGAACCTGCGATTGGCCTTACCGCCCAGCCACGCCATTAGTAACCTCAGCGTCCCAGCGCTCGGGACATGCCGCTCATGACTGCAAAACCTGACGTTACACTCCACATGGAACAACCCGGAGTTGCTGAGACAGCGTCCCTGCCCACGTATGTTCTGGTTACGCCAGCACGCAACGAATCGGCGTATATTGAGGCAACCATCCAGTCAGTGGTGACTCAGACCGTTTTGCCGCTCCGATGGATAGTGGTGAGTGATGGTTCCACCGACGGTACCGACGAAATCATCCAGCGATACGCCGCTCAATACTCCTGGATTCGTTATCACCGCATGCCCGAACGGCGCGACCGCCAGTTTGCCGCCAAGGCCCACTGCTTCAACTCTGGGTATTCCCTGTTGAAAGACGTTGCATACGAAATTGTGGGCAACCTCGACGCCGACATCACGATGGACGCAGGCTATTTCGAGTTCCTGCTTCGCAAATTTTCGAAGAACCGCCGTCTCGGTGTTGCCGGAACTCCGTTCATTGAGAATGCCGAAGAGCCGGGCAGCCACACGTATGCCCACGCTTTCGCGAGCCTGCAACATGTCTCCGGCGCCTGTCAGCTCTTTCGCCGCGAATGTTTCGCTGAGGTCGGTGGCTATGTTCCGGTCAGGGGGGGGGCAATCGATTGGATCGCAGTGACAACGGCACGGATGAATGGGTGGCAAACCCGAACCTTTCCCGAAAGAACTTGCCTCCACCACCGACAAATTGGCACGGGAACGGACCGGACCCTTATGGTTCGCTTTCGGTATGGCCAGAAGGCCTACTATGTCGGAGGCCACCCCGTATGGGAATTGCTCCGCGGTTGCTTTCAGATGCGCCAAGAGCCACGAATTGTTGGAGGGCTGATGTTCCAGGCCGGCTACTTGTGGGGGTTGCTGACCCGCATGCCGCGGCCAGTGTCCCCCGAACTGATGACCTTCCATCGTCAGGAACAGATGAGTCGTCTGCGCGCACTTTGGCGACGGAAACCAGCGCAACCAATTTCTTGAATCATTCCAGATCCGACGGCCCTAAACATGCAATTAGTCCCCACCGAACAACGCCCGCCGATTCCAGCACCGGATCCGCTCCAGGTAGCGCAGGGCCGCTCACTCATCGCATCCGGCCTCTTTCCCCGGATCGCACGCATCCCAGGCGAACATCATAACATATTGGAAGACCCAGCAGCCTTCGTTGCCACGCTCAATGAGACAACGGACGCCGATATATTCACCTTCGTACAGCCGGTAACTGATCCCGTCCCCCGGCACAAGTATCACTTGGCTTGGGATGAACTGGCCGTTCTGCATTTTGAGTCCTATGATTCCTGGTGGAAAAACCAGTTGAACGACAAAACGCGGAACATGGTGAGGAAAGCCGCAAAGAAAGGGGTCGCCATTCGAACCTGTGCTTGTAACGATGACTTCATTGCCGGGGTGAAGGAGATTTACGACGAGAGTCCGGTGCGCCAAGGGAAACCCTTCAAGCACTATAATAAGAGCCTGTCAGCTCTTCGCGAGTCACATCTAACCTTTGCCGATCGGAGTGAATTCATCGGAGCTTATCACGATGAAAGACTCATTGGTTTCATCAAGATGATATACAACGGCGGCGCTGCCACCATCATGCAGATTGTTTCGATGATTGCGCATCGCGATCGGGCCCCCACCAACGCCCTGCTCGCAAAGGCGGTCGAGATATGCGCCGAAAGAAACATCCACTATATCCTATATGGCTCGTGGAGCCGTCGAAGCATGGGTGACTTCAAGCGGCACCATCGCTTCGAGAAAGTCAGGGTCCCGAGATTCTACGTGCCGCTGAACAGGCGTGGTGCAATCGCGCTGAAGCTTGGCCTGCATCGAAATATTCTTGCCATGGTCCCGGAGCGCTGGCTCGACTGGGGGGCAAACCTTCGCAGTCAATGGTATTCCCGGAGGCTGCCGGCAAGGGGCAACTGATTTTCGGGGCCGTAGCTCAATGGTAGAGCGGCATTCCTTCGGGGATGCAGATGGAAGTTCAAGTCTTTCCGGCTCCAAGTCATTTTCGGCGCACCCGGCCAGTATTCACGTTGCCTCATGCCAGGACTCGTCGGCTTCATCACTCCGCGTCTACTCGATCACCACGCCTCGATGCTGGCAGGCATGCTGCAAAGCATGGAGCACGAGCCGTTCTATCGCTCTGGATCCTACATGGATTCGACCGTTGGCGTCGGGATTGGATGGATTTGCCACCCCGGAGGCTATGATGATTGCCTTCCGGTTTGGAACGAGGCGCGGGATATCTGTCTCGTCTTCTCGGGAGAGCATTTCCCAGCGTCCTCCGAGGCCGCGGGCATGAGGGCTGCCGGCCATCGGTGCGAAACCGACGACGCCACCGCGCTTGTCCATTTGTATGAGACCAGCGGAGCCGACTTTGTCCGCGGACTCAATGGTGCATTCTGCGGGATAGTCATCGATCTCAGGATCCGCCAAGTCGTTGTCTTCAACGACCGGTACGGCCTCGGTCGGCTGTACCTATACGACGGTGGTGGGACGTATTACTTTTCCTCCGAGGCCAAGGCTATCTTTCGGGCGGTGCCAACCGCGCGCCGGCTAGACTGGCAGGGATTCGGTGAACTGTTGGTTTGTGGCTGCACTCTCCAACACCGGAGCCTATTTTCCGGTGTTGTTCTCCTGCCGCCAGCCTCATGCTGGACTTTCTCAACCCCGAAACGGATCGAAAGGCGCCACTATTTTACGCTGGATGCCTGGGAGAACCAGACTCGGTTGGGAGTTGAGGAGTACTACCTCTCGCTCAAGGAGGTTTTCACCCGAATTCTCCCGAGATATTTTCGAGGACCGCAGGCGGTAGCTTTGTCCCTGACCGGCGGACTCGATAGCCGCATGATCATTGCCGGCATTGGCCGTCCGGCTGGCGATCTCCCGTGCTACACGTTTGGCGGCACATATCGCGAGTGTGCTGACGTGAAACTCGCGCGGAGAATCGCCGCGCTCAATCATCAGCCGCATTCCGTAATTCCAGTCGACTCGCATTTCTTCCCCAGATTCATCGCTCTGGCGGAGCGGTGCGTTTACATTACCGACGGAAACATGGATGTAACCGGATCGGTGGGGCTATATGCCAATCGCTGGGCCCGCCAGATTGCGCCGGTGCGGATGACCGGAAACTATGGCAGTGAGATTCTCCGCGCCAATATAGCCTTCAAGGCGGGCGTTGCGCCAGTGACGGGGTTCGCTCCTGAGCTGGCGCCTTACCTCAAACGCGCGCAGGAGACCTTTGCGAGCGAACGCGCGAACCAATCGCGCCTGTCATTCATCCTTGGCAAGCAGGTCCCTTGGCATCACTACGCCCGGCTGGCGGAGGAACAGAGCCAATTGACCATCCGAGCGCCATACTTGGACAATGAATTGGTCCCACTTGCCTACCGCGCACCCGCCGAGTCGCTGACCAACAAGGAACTGGCCTATCGGTACACCACGGACATGAGGCCAGCGCTAGCTCACCTCCCGACCGATCGAGGTGCACTCTCCTGCCCCCGTTTCGTTCCTCGTCGCCTGTTTGAGACTGCTTTGGAGCTTCTGCCTCACGTCGAGTATCGATTCGACTACGGAATGCCAAACTGGCTGGCAAAATTGACCCGCACGGCTACCGGTCTCGATCGACTCTTCCTGGGGCATCAGAAGTATTACCATTTTCGCACGTGGTACCGGCATGAGCTTGCCTCACAGGTCAAGGACGTTCTGCTCGACCCCCGCACTTTAAGCCGTGCGCTACTCAACCGACGGGAGATAGAGAGAATTGTAGAGAGCCATACAAAAGGCACGGCGAACCACACCCTAGCGATACACAAACTTCTAACGTTCGAATTGATCCAACGTCAGTTGCTTGATCCGCAATCCGAGCCCAGCCATGCAACACATCTCAGTTTGCGTCAGCACATTTCAGCGTCCCGTCCTGCTTGATCAATTGCTGAGTGCGCTCGCCCGCCAGAACACCGGCGGAAAGTTTTCATATTCGGTTGTCGTGGCCGATAACGATGCGGAAGAATCCGCCCGCGCCCTCGTCCAGCGTCACGCCGCAAATTTTCCCACCGCGATCGCCTATTGTGTCGAGTCGCGCCGCAGCATCGCCCTCGTCCGCAACAAGAGCCTGGCCGAAGCCACCGGCGACTTGATCGCCTTCATTGATGACGACGAAGTCCCGGATCCCGGATGGCTGCTGGCCCTTTTTCGAACCCTCATGCACCAAGATTGTGCCGGCGTACTTGGTCCCGTCCGTCCCTACTATCCGGAAGACACTCCGTCGTGGGTAAGGAAGGGGGGCTTTTTCGAGCGTCCGGAGCATGAAACCGGGCATCCCATGCCCTGGCAGGAGTGCCGGACCGGCAACGTGCTATTCCACAAAAGCATCTTGCGCAGAGACGAACCCGCTTTTTTGCCCGAGTTCGGTACAGGTGGAAGTGATGTGGACTTTTTCCGGCGAATGATGGCCTCCGGTTGTAAGTTTGTCTGGTGCAATGAAGCTCCTGTGTATGAGATCGTGCCACCCTCCCGTTGGAAGCGCAGCACGCTGCTCAAACGTGGGCTTCTGCGTGGCGCCAATTCGTTCCGCATGCCCGATCATCGGGGACGAAAGGTGGCAAAGTCACTCCTTGCGCTGG
Source organism: Verrucomicrobiia bacterium (assembly GCA_011525695.1). Taxonomy (GTDB): domain Bacteria; phylum Verrucomicrobiota; class Verrucomicrobiia; order Opitutales; family Opitutaceae; genus ER46. The sequence goes on along the minus strand of WYBX01000084.1, from coordinate 67,708 downwards.
GCTGCTATACATTTGCCCTGCCCTTCCTCCAACTCGCGGGACACCATTACTTCATGCGATATCTCGTGAAGCTTTCCGATCACGCCGGACTTCTTCTGGCTGGCTTTCATATCACTCCGATTCGTACTCGACCAATGTAGCAGGCCGCCCCTGATTCAGCATCCGAACGGTCGCTCCTCTTTACTCCACGTTGTCAGCAGGGAATGTCTGCTGCCTAAATACGGCTGCGTTTGCGACGCCCCCATGGGAAACCTTGTTTATTATGGCTTTATCGCCCTCGCATTCTGGTTGATTCGGCGGGACATTGCGCGACGATCGGATCTTTCCGCCGCGGTTTGGATTCCCACCCTCTGGGTGGGAATTATTGCTTCCCGGCCGCTCTCGATGTGGCTCGGTTTCGGGGGGGGGGAGAATTCCCTCGAAGGCAGCCCAATGGATCGAAATTTCTATTTCGGGATGATCCTGCTGGCGCTAGTCGTGCTTGCCCGTCGACCCCAAAACTGGGCGCAGATACTTTCCACCAACTGGCCTGTCTTTTTATATTATAGCTTTTTCCTGGTGAGCGTCCTTTGGGCTGACTCACCATTTGTCTCGTTCAAACGTTGGTTCAAGGATTTCGGCAATGTTGCCATTGCCCTGGTCATTTTGACGGAAAAGAATCCGGAGGAGGCATTTCGCGCTGTTTTTGTCAGGTGTGCCTACGTGCTACTTCCGTTATCCGTAATCTATATCCGTTACTTTCCGAACATTGGACGCAATTACAACATTCATTCCGGCGGAATGGAAGCGATTGGGGTCACAACGCAGAAGAACTCCCTGGGAGCACTGGCGCTCGTAGTCGGACTCGTGTTGATTTGGGATTGGCTTGAGCGGACCCGTCCGGAAAGTCGGAAACTGGAGGCAGTCGAACGATACATGCCATTCTTAATTCTACTCCTCGGCCTCTACTTGCTCTATCTCTGTGACAGCAAGACCTCAATCTTATGCCTCGGGATCGGGGGGGTGATTCTCTTCTCCGCCCGCATGCCGCTTCTGCAGCGGAGGATTGGTGCTTTAGGGGTATATTCGCTGATCGCGACTGTCACTTTCTTCGTGCTCGACTCAGTCTTCGGGATCAGGGGAGCTCTCTTGGAAAGCATGGGCAGGGATGCAACTCTCACTGGACGCACTGAGGTTTGGCGTGAACTGCTCGATCTTCGAACCGATCCGATTTTTGGCACCGGCTTCTGCAGCTTCTGGTCTGATGAGTCGTTTCAATCGAAACTTCCGGAGTGGGTATCGTCCTCCGCTCACAATGGCTATCTCGAGACTTATATTGACGGCGGCATGCTCGGCCTATTCTTCCTCAGCATCCTGCTGGTGGCAGTCGCTTGGAAGGTCAACCGGTTACTCAGCACCGGGAGTCGGTACGCCCTCATCCGCTTCGCTGCTCTCGTGACCACGCTCGTCGGCAACGTTGCCGAATCACACTTCGGACGCATGACCCCTCTGTGGTTCCTCTTCCTGTTGGTTGCCATCGACCCGCCCTCTGGCCAAGGGCTGCAAGCTCCGGCAAGAGCCGATGCCTTTGATTCGACCGGATTGCGGCGCCCTGTACCTCATCCACGGAGTGTTTACGGCCTGCAATCTCTTGTTTCCCGGTTCTCGGCTGCGCGGCTGACGCTGGCGCGATCGCTCCCTTTGCAATTATCGATCGCCCGGTGACCCGATGGATCGCGATTTGATAAATCTACTACCCCGCATACGGGGTCGGTGCCAACGAAGTATGGCGGCAGCCTTTGGACGTCGCAACTGCCGAATGATCAACTCCGTCCCGCTGATCACTTTTACCTTCGATGACTTTCCTCGATCCGCCCTGTACGCCGGTGGTGCAATCCTGGAGGACGCGGGTGCTGCCGCCACGTACTACGCCTCATTTGGCTTGATGGGAACCCAGGCACCGGCCGGAGCAATATTCGTTCGCGATGAGCTACCTCGTCTCCTGCAAGGCGGCCATGAACTCGGATGTCACACCTTCTCCCACTGTCATGCCTACCGGAGCAGCGCGGCCCATTTCGACGCGTCGATCACCGAGAATCAGAAGGCGCTGCACGCAATCCTGCCGAACACAGGCTTTGCCACGCTATCTTATCCGATCGCGACACCGCGTGTAAGCACGAAACGGCGCAGCGGCGCCCGGTTTCGTGCCTGCCGCGGTGGCGGACAACGATTCAATCTTGGAGCAATCGACCTGAATCTCCTGCAAGCCTGCTTTCTCGAACAATGCGGGGGCAATTTGGACGTTGTTCAAGTCCTGATCGACGCCAACGCACGCGCGCGGGGTTGGCTGATCTTCGCCACTCATGATGTCGCGAACATTCCGTCGCGCTTTGGCTGTACGCCAAGCTTCTTCTCCGAAGTAGTGCGCAGATCGCGCGCCTCTGGCGCGCGAATCCTAACCATGTCCAGGGCATTGGACGCCATCGGAGCTCCCTAGATGCCACCAGTTCATTCCATCTCCGCTGCCGCAAGTCCATCGACGCGCATCGATGCTCTCGACCTGACCAAGGGAGTCTTGGTCGTGCTGATGGTCGCCTATCACAGCCTGAATTACACGACCGAATTCTATCTCGCGTTTCGATACCTCTCCTTTCTCCCCGCATCCTTCATTTTTTTGACTGGCTTCATTGTCGCCAACATCTACTCGGCGCGCTATGATATCCGTGATCAACGGCTCCACCGCAGGCTGCTTCTCCGCGGCGCCAGACTGGTGGCCCTTTTTACAGCACTAAACGTAGGCGCAAACCTGATAAAGAGCCAGAACTACAATGGTGAAGCAATGAGCGTAGCGCGCTTCTTCCAACATTGGTACGAAGTATATGTTCTCGGTTCTGGACGTCTGGCGGCGTTCGAGGTGCTGCTGCCAATCGGATATCTATTGCTGGCGTCACCGGTGTTGCTCCGGCTGAACCACCGGAGTTCCAGCGCCCTGCCGATTCTGACCGTGGTTGTGATCACGGCGACATTCGCACTGGAGCACTCCGGAGCCATGGTCAGCAATCTCAATCTCCTGAGCGCGGGTCTCCTGGGCATGGTGGCCGGCCGCATATCGATCGAACGGCTTGGCAGACTGGGCCGGTATCCTCTGCAGCTCGCTCTAGCGTACGGGGCCTGCCATGCATTGGGAATGCTCATTGGTCTGAGCTATGCCGTACAGCTGCTGGGTGCCTGTGTCGCACTCTCCATGATTTACGCGTTCAGCGTCCGTTTCGGCAGCAAGGACTGGCTGCCCGGCAAACTTGTACGCCTCGGCCAGTATTCCCTTGTGTCTTACATCCTGCAGATCGGCTTGCTGCAGGTGCTCGCACGCTTCCTCGGCCACGCCCCTCCCTGGTCGCTTCCAACCCTCGCCCTCTTCCTTGCCACCCTCATGCTCATGCTGTGGCTGGTTGAAGCCGCTCACTGGCTTCGTGCCCGTTCGACTGACGTAGAACGGCTCTATCGGGCCGTTTTTGCGTGAAGCTGTCATCGATCTAGCGCATGCTCTTCAATTCCCTGGAATTCGCGGTCTTCTTCCCGGTCGTGGCGACACTGTACTTCCTGTCGCCATTCCATTGGCGCACGCCGCTGCTGCTTGTGGCGAGTTGCGCCTTTTACATGGCGTTTATCCCCGCCTACATACTCATTCTTGGCGTCACCATTGTCGTTGACTATACCGCCGGTATTTATCTCGAACGCACGCACGGCAGGCGCCGCCTCGCGCTCTTGTGGGTCAGCGTGGCTATCACCTGCCTGGTACTGTTTATCTTCAAGTACTTCAATTTTTTCACCGATACTTTTTTGGGAATTGCCACCCATTTCGGCTGGCAGCCGACGAATCCGTCGCTCGACATCATTCTGCCCATTGGGCTATCCTTTCACACCTTTCAGAGCCTCAGTTATGTGTTCGAAGTTTACCGCGGCCGGCAGCGAGCCGAGCACGACTTCACGACTTACGCGACCTATGTGATGTTCTTCCCCCAACTTGTGGCTGGCCCGATCGAGCGACCGCAGAATCTCCTGCCTGAGTTTCATGAACGTCACTATTTTGATTACGTTCGAGTCACCAGTGGCTTGAAGCGCATGGCTTGGGGCTTTTTCAAAAAGCTCGTGGTGGCGGATCGCCTCGCCCTCTATGTCAATGATGTCTACTCCGCTCCCCAAGAGTACAACGGGCTGCAGCTGACGATTGCCACTTTTTTCTTCGCCTATCAGATCTATTGCGACTTCTCCGGGTATTCCGACATTGCGATTGGCTCGGCCCGTGTGCTGGGCTTTCGCCTGATGGAGAACTTTGAAACCCCATACCACTCGGCTTCGATTTCCGAGTTCTGGCGACGCTGGCACATCTCCCTTTCCACCTGGTTCAGGGATTACGTGTACTTCCCACTCGGCGGCAATCGCGTCAAGCCCGCGCGGTGGTTCACCAATATTCTCCTCACCTTTGGAATCAGTGGGTTATGGCATGGGGCCAACTGGACCTATGTTGTTTGGGGCCTGCTGAACGGATTCTATTTAATCGCTGGCACTCTGCTGCAACCGCTTCGTCAGCGAATCGCCGCCCTCTGTCGGCTTCCTGAGCGCAATCCGATTCGTCTTAGCGTCGGCGTCGTGACGACCTTCGGGTTGGTCTGTATCGCTTGGGTCTTTTTCCGCGCACCGACACTTGCCGATGCCTTCTATATTTTTAGTCACATGTGGCGCGACTGGGATTTCTCCGACATTGGCACAGAGCAATTTCTGCTTCGCCAAATGCCCCTTGCCATCGCCGCAATCCTGCTGCTTGAGGCCGGCGAATGGCTAAGGCGCCGTATGCCGCTTGGCGAAATCATTCCCCGGTTTCCGATGCCGGTCCGCTGGTTCTGTTACGCCACAGCGTTGATGGTGGTGGTCATGTTTGGCGTCTACAGCAAGAGCCAGTTCATCTACTTCCAATTCTGATATCTACCGCTCAAGCACTATGCCGTGAGTCGATTCTGATGCATCCTCTTACCCCACCACCCACTGCTGACATGTCGCCCGCGAGCACAGCGAGTAACCGCGATGGCACGCTATTTCGACGAACGCATCCATCTACACACATGCCGTCCTCCTTGGTCACCTCCCACGGACGACACCCGACGAGCACTGCATTGTTGAAAATCGCCTCCTTCTGCGGGCTCTTCATCTCACTGCTTTACCTCACCGACGCCATGATTGGCGCAGGCTTGCGCCGGATCAAGACATCCGCGTTTGGCGTCAACAACCAAATCATGGGCGGACAGGTGAACGCTGATATCATCATCAGTGGATCGTCCCGAGCCTTAACCCACTACGATCCTCGCATTATCCAGGAGCAGACGGGCCATTCGGCATTCAATATCGGCCGTAACGGTTCCCAAACGGACATGCAACTTGCCTTCTTGAAGGCGTACTTGAACTACAATCGGGCACCACGGCTGGTCATCCACAATCTTGACCTCTTTTCATTCGTTTCATCGAAGGAGATCTACGACGCCGTCCAATATATCCCCTATATTCGCGACGACGCGATATTCGCCGGGATCCAGCGGGTCTATCCGGATGCCTGGAAATGGAAGTGGCTGCCGCTCTACGGCTACTTGGTCGAAGACATGCGCTTCACATGGGTCCGGGGATTGCGGGCACTGACCGGCTGGCAACCGCCAGAAGATCACTTTTTTGGTTATCAGCCCCGCCATATTGCGTGGACAAACGAGTTTGATGAATTTCGGATCAAGAACCCGGATGGTGTCCGCTTTCCCATCGAACCAGCAGCTGTCCAGGACCTCACCGACCTCGTCGAGCTTTGCAGCCAGCATGGCATCGCCCTGCTCTTCGTGTATTCGCCAGAATATGCGGAAATGCAGACACTGGAGCGTAATCGCGAAGAGATTTTTTCACGCCTTCACGCACTATGCGCCCGCTATAATGTGCCGCTGTGGGATTATAGTGATTCGCCCCTCACTAAGAATCAAATGTACTTCTACAACTCACAACATCTGAATGCGACGGGCGCGAGCGCATTCTCGCGCGCATTGGCGGAGAGGCTGGACGCGAGCGGGCTCTTGCCATAGGCGATGCCCCGCGCCGACTGGTGTCGGCAGCACCGTTCCAATCAACCCCGCTGCATTCTCTGCGACTCGATTTTGGCCGAACGGTGAGCATCACACTCAACCGGGTGCCGCGGTTCAACGTGCTGGATTAACGCCATGATGTGGCGACTGAGTAAACCGAAGGCCGACTGACCCGGTGAAGCGATTGTAAATTTCGGGTGGAGCGACCCAAGACTAAATGAAAACTCTCTGCATTCGACAGAAGATTTACACAAATCGCAACGAGCCGGCGAGGAGATGGTTGAACAACTGCAACACAAGCACTATCAAATCCACCATGAGAATTTCCCACATTCTTCTCAGTGTGTTCGTGGTGCTTCTTGGCGCAGCCGGCGTTCGGGCCGAGCTCATCCCCGCTGACCGTCTTGTGCCATGGGCGCCTGGCGTGACTGTCGGCGTTCCGGGGGGAATTCCGACTCATCGCACACGTATTATCGATGTCACCCAACCACCGTACAATGCCGACAATACTGGCGCAACTGATGCGAGCGCCAAGATTCTCCAAGCCGTCGCCGCAGCCGTTGCGAATGACGTCGTGTACCTTCCTGCAGGCACGTACCGACTGGATACCCGACTACTAATCGACCACACGCGCGACAACATTACCATCCGCGGCGCCGGTCCGGGTCTGACAATTCTCGATTGCCGGATGTCCAACCAGTGCTTTGCTGTCGGGTCGTCATCCGCAGGAGGCTGGCAACCTTCCGCCGGCGCGTCCATCACCGGCGGACTTGCGAAGGGGAGCACGGAAGTCACCGTCGGCACAACAGCGGCATTTCAAGCCGGCCAACTGGCGCGAATCGCGATGGTAGACGATCAATCACTGCCGATTCTGAAAACGGATGGTAAAGGCTTGATCGATGGTGTTGGCTGGTGGCGACGGCAGATGGTGCGAATCACCAGCAAAACGGCGACGACCCTGACGGTGTCTCCCGCGTTGTACGGAGACTACAGCGCGACATCTGCCGTCATCAACAACACCACCCAGCAAACGGAGGGGTTTGGAATCGAAGATCTTACAATCAACGGCATCAATGGCTCTCTCTTGTATGGAATCTTCTTCACCCAATGCTATGGCTCGTGGGTCAAGAACGTCCATGTAGTCAATGCAAACAACTACAGCGTCTTCTTCCTCGACTCTCTTCATTGCGAATTAAGGCATTCATTTCTTGATGCCCTAAAGAATGCCGGAAGCAACGGGGCCGGACTCCTTTTTGAGAATTCTGCTGCATGCCTAATCGAGGATAATATTATCTACAAGTCTTTCCCGTTGATGGAGATTAATTACGGTTCCTCGGGAAATGTCTTTGCCTACAACTTCTGCGAGGACAGCACTTCTTTCGGAGCGATCGGATCGGCCGTCAATTCGAATCACGGCCCGCATAACAACTTCAACTTATATGAAGGCAATATCGCGCCCAATATCCAGTGCGACGGCTATTTCGGCAGCGCGTCGCATGACACCGTCTTCCGCAACTGGTTCCATGGCACGTCTCGTTCAGCAACCACTGCGCCGTTCACGAACGCCGGGGCGAGCCGGGAGCCGATCCTTCTGCAGCGCTTCACGCGAAATTATTCTCTTGTCGCGAACCTTTTGGGCATGCGTTCACCGGCGGGAGCGCCCGTTCCCTATCATTCCATCAGTGGGGCTCCAGCGGGAGGTCCGTACAGCTTCGGTTTTCCTAACATCGGCAACAGTAATTCGACCGGCGGTAACGCCCAACTGAGCCTTGGTGACCCATGGGCCGACTGGATGATCACCGGCACTCTCACGACCCGATCCAGTAATAATTCCGGAGTGATCACACTGAACGCCGGCACCGTTCCTACGGGAGCGATTATCACCATCGTCTGGAGCAATGGGCAACAGCTCGATGCAACGGCGGGCGCCGTTGCGGGAGCGAGTGTCCCGTTCAGCGGTGGCAATGTCATCGCCAGTCAAACCAGGCCAAGCCTGGCCTTGCCGGCGGCCGGCACTGCGGTGCAAATCTTGCGCGGGCCGGGCGGCTATCAGGAAATCGACTTGGACGTGGCCGCCACCACCATCAGAAAGGAGAACTTCGACGTTTCCGCCGGGGCCCTGGCCGCGGGAGATTCTGGTCTCGGTGCCGACACACTTCCAAATTCACTCTATCGTGGCGCTACCAAGCCGCAGTGGTTTGGCGACCGGCCGTGGCCGGCATTGGGAACTGACGTAATTCCGGCAACCGTCACCTCCGGCGTCCTGGATGCGACCGCGACAATCCCAAATCTGCCGGCTGCATACCAGGTTTTGCCCGCGGGGTATCGCTATGTCCATGGCGAGGATCCTCCCACAGCACCCTATTTCCTCGATCAGCCCGCCGGAACCACTCCAGCGAACAGCGCAGTGAGCAGCGGCGCCAGCGCAACGTTTCACGTGGCACCGCATGGTTTTCCTGTTCCAACGCTGCAATGGCAAACGAGCGCCAATGGTGCGGACTGGAGTGACATCAGCGACGATGCGACGTTTTCCGGCGTTACGACGACAACTCTTACCATCACAACTTCCGGCGCACTTAACGGCCGGCAGTTTCGTTGCGTCGCGACCAATGATCATGGCAGTTCGAATTCCAGCGCGGCCACGCTTACGGTGTTCGTTGGCACGACCCCGGTTGTGACGAGTGCCGCCACGGCGTCGGGCACGTATCGCAGCGTCTTCACGAGCTACCAGATCACGGCAACCAATCCGCCGCACACCTCCTATAACCTCGCCAGCGGTTCGCTCCCCGCCGGCGTGTCGCTCAACACGAGCACGGGCCTGATCAGTGGCACGCCCACCGAAGCGGGCTCCTTCCCGGTCACGATCAACGTCTCGAATGCCTCCGGTACCGGCCCGGACTTCGTCCTCACGCTCGATATCGCCGAAGTCACGCTCACCGTTTCCGGCGTCACGGCTAACAACAAGGTGTATGATGCCACCACCACAGCGACGTTGATCACCGGTGGTGCCTCGCTCGTCGGCGTGCTCGGTGGTGACAACGTGACCCTGAACGTCGGTGGAGCCTCCGGTTCGTTCGCGGATCGCCATGTTGGTGCGGGCAAGACCGTCACCGTCTCCGGCCTCACCCTCGGCGGCGGCTCGGCCGCGAATTACGTCCTGACCCAGCCTTCCACGACCGCCAGCATCACCCCGAAGAGCCTCACCTCGAATGGCACGCTCGCGGCCAACGACAAAGTCTATAACGGCACGACCGCGGTCCTCGGCTTCTCGGGCGCCGCCGCGTTGCAGGCCCCCCAGGCGCCCGGCGCCGGGACGACGGCCGACGGCAAGCCCTACACCGGCGATGATGTCTTCCTGGGCGGCGCGCCCAGCGGCACCTTCGGCACCAAGACTGTCGGTGCGGCCAAAGCCGTCACCGTCACCGGACTCACGCTTACCGGCACCGACGCCGACAACTACACCCTGGTTCAGCCGACCGGGCTGACCGCATCGATTACGGCGGCACCGCTCACAATCACGGGCGTAGCCGCAAGCGACAAGGTTTACAACGGCAACGCCGCGGCTGGCATCAATACAGGCGGAGCTTCGCTCGTTGGCGTGATCGGTGGTGACACGGTCACGTTCTCCGGCGGCACCGGCACATTTGCCGACAAGAATGTCGGCGCCGGAAAGACCGTCACGATCAGCGGCATCACGCTGGGTGGCACCGACGGCGGAAACTACACCCTGACGCAGCCCTCCACCACCGCCAACATCACCCAGGCCTCGCTCACAATCACCGGAGTGACCGCCAGCAACAAGCCGTACGACGGATTGACGACGGCCACCATCAACACCGGCGCCGCATCGCTCGTCGGCGTGATTGGCGCCGACACGGTCACGTTCTCCGGTGGCACCGGCACGTTCGCCGACAAGACTGTCGGCAACGCCAAGCCCGTCACGGTTGTCGGGATCACCCTGGGCGGCGCAGACGGTGGCAACTACTCGCTCGCCCAGCCCACGCCCACGGCCAACATCACAGCGGTCAATCTTACGATCACGGGCGTCACGGCCAACAACAAGACCTACGATGGGACCACCACCGCGACACTCGACACCAGCGGCGCTTCGCTGGTCGGCGTCATCGGTGGCGACACGGTCACGTTCTCCGGCGGCACCGGCGTGTTCGCCAACAAGGATGTCGGCGTCGGCAAGGCCGTCACGATCTCCGGCATCACCCTCGGCGGTGCGGATGGCGGCAATTACACGCTCACCCAACCGGCTGCCACCGCCAACATCACCGCGGCCAACCTCACAGTGAATGTGGACGCCAATGACAAGGTCTACGACAAGACCACGGTCGCGACGCTCGACATCGCGAACGCCGAACTGGTCGGCGTGGTGGGAGGCGATTCCGTCGCCTTGGATCCGGCATCCTATACCGCGACCTTTGGCGCCGCGACCGTAGGCGCGCAAACGGTCACCGTCACCGGACTCGCCCTGATCGCCGGCGGACCGGCCGCAAACTATTCTGTCACGCAGCCGGCGGGACTGCCGGCGGATATCACCCCGAAGCCACTCTCCGTCACCGGCATCACGGCCGACGACCGGCCTTATGACGGCACGACGACTGCAACGGTCAGCGGGACGGCTGCGCTGCTCGCCGCGGAAGACGCCGGCACGGGCACGGTCAACGATGGCCGGCCCTATAACGGCGATGCGGTCGGTGTCACCGGCACGGCTGCCGGCACCTTTGACACGGCAGCTGTGGGCACGGACAAGACCGTCACCCTGTCGGGCCTCAGCCTCGGCGGCGGCGACAACTTCAACTACTCGATCACGCTCGCCAACACGACGGCCGACATCACCCCGCGTGCACTCACCGTCTCGGGGATCACCGTCAACAACCGCGCCTACGACGGCACCACCGCGGCCACCTTCAACGTTGGCGGCGCGGCGCTGACCGGGGTCGTCGCCGGTGAGGAAGCCAATGTCAATGTCACGGGGGCAACCGGTGCTTTCGCGACCGCCGCAGCTGGCGTGGGCAAGCCGGTGACCGTCACCGCGGTCTCCTTGGGCGGATCCGCCGCCGGCAACTACAGCGCGACCCCGCCCGTCGGGCTCACCGCCGATATCTCCACGGTGAACCTCACGGTCACGGGGCTCGTCGTGAATGACAAGGCGTTCGATGGCAACACGACCGCCACCTTCAATACCGGCGCGGCGACCCTCGTCGGGCTGGCGCCGGCCGACACGGGAAATGGAAACGTGACCATCGCGACCGTCACCGGCACGTTTGCCGATGCCGCCATCGGAAACAACAAGTCGGTCACGGTCACCGGTCTCACGCTCGGAGGCGCCGCGGCGGGAAACTACACCGTCACGCTGCCGGTCGGCATCACGGGCAACATCAACCCACTGGTCGCGGCACCAGGCATCACGCTTCATCCCATCGACCAGACGGTGACCGAGGGTGGCGATGTCTCCTTCATTGCCGCCGCCACCGGCACCCCGGCCCCCACCTTCCAGTGGCGCAAGGGTAGCTCTCCGATTGCCGGCGAAACCGGCACGACCCTGACGCTGACTAACGTCACGCGGGCTGATGCGGGCACCTACCGGATGGTTGCGACCAACTCACAGGGCAGCGCCAGCACGAACTCCGCCCAGCTCACCGTCCATTACGCCCCGTCGATCACCACCCAGCCGGCAGGCCAGGCTGGCATCCTCGGCGGCGAGGCCACGTTCACCGTCGTCGCCGATGGCAGCCCCGCCCCTGGTTACCAGTGGCGGTTGAACGGTGCCGCGATCACCGGGGCCACCAATGCCAGCTACACCCGGACCAACCTGCAGGAGGCCGATGCCGGCGGATATGACGTGGTCGTGACCAACAGCGTCGGCAGCGTCACCAGCGCCGTGGCCCTGCTCGCCGTCAATCCGCCGAACTATGCCGGCACCTATTTCGGCACCTTCGAGGGCGGCGGCACCTGGGCACTGCATGTCCGCGACGACAATACGGCGACCTACATGGCCTACTTCCCCGATCGGGAATCCGCGATCGTCCTCGACTTCATCATCAATCCCGATGGCACGTTCTCGACCTCCGGGAGCGAAATTTCCGCCAGCGGAAACGGTTCTTCCGTCCTCACGGATCGTACCGCCGGCGGTACTCCGCCGACGGCGGCTGCCGGGCTCGCGTTTGTTCTGTCCGGCGAAATCGACGACGACACCATTGCCGGTGAGCTGGCCGGATTGGGGCTCACCTTGTCGGGCAGCGCGGACAACGGCACCGGTCCCGCCGCCGGGCTGGCCGGATTCTACACCGCGTCGGCGCTCGGCGCCGATACGGGCGCCACGTATTCCATTGTCGGCCCGAGCGGCCAGACCCTGGTCGTCACCACCGCCGAAGGGCTGGTCGATGGCGCGACCGCCACGATGGGAGCTGACGGGCAAGTGTCGCTCACAACCTCCAGCGGCGGCCAGCTCGTGCTGACCGTGGATGCCGAAGGCCAGACGATCGCGGCCTCCTATCTCGCGGCCGGTTCATCGACGCCAATCGTCTTCTCCGGTGTGCCGGACACCGTTGCTCCCGTGGCCAACCTGATCAACCTCTCCGTCCGCGCACCGGCCGGCAGTGGTGACAACACGCTGATTGCCGGGTTCGTCGTTTCGGGCACGGCCTCGAAGTCGCTGCTCATCCGCGGCATTGGCCCGACCCTGGCCAACTTCGATGTTGCCAATCCACTGGCCGATCCGGTGCTGACCCTTTATGCGGGAGCGCTGCCGGTCCGCACGAATGACGATTGGGCGGCCTCGGAGGATGCTGCCACGGTGGCCTCGCTCAGCGAGACGGTGGGCGCCTTCGCCCTGCCGAGCGGCAGTCTCGATGCGGCGCTGCTGTCGCCTCCGGTTCGTGGGCTCCATTCGGTGCATGTCACGGGCAAGGGTTCCTCGCAGGGAGTTGCCCTGATCGAACTGTACGACAGTGCCGCTGGCGGCCCGGCCCGGCTGTCGAACCTCTCGGCCCGCACCCGCGTGGGCGCTGGTGACGATGTTCTCATCGCCGGCTTCGTCATCGACGGCAATGTGCCGCGGAAACTCCTGCTCCGGGCCGTCGGTCCGACCCTGACCCAATTCGACGTGGCTGGGGTCCTTGCCAATCCCAAGCTGGAACTCTTCCAGGGGGCCAACTTGCTGCATCAGAACGACAATTGGGGCGGGACCGCCGCGCTTTCCGCGGCCTTCGGCCAGGTCGGCGCATTCGAGCTCCCGGCCGGAAGCCAGGACGGAGCGCTGCTGGTCACGCTTCAACCGGGACTCTACAGTGTGGTCGTCTCCGGAGTCGGTGGCAGCACCGGCGTCGCGCTGGTCGAAATCTACGAAATGCCCTGAGGTGCCAGTCTTCGCCTGGCACCAGCGCCGGTTCAAAACCGGCGCTACCGCAGGCAGCTGGCACCGTAGCGCCGCGTCTCCGACCGGCGAACTGCAGTTCAAATCGTATTTCCGTTTCTCCTGGCAGGACCGGATGCGAGACCTGATCTACAGCGGCGTGCGAAGGTTCGCAGTATCGTCATCCCAGAAGTGAGCTTCAATGAGGCCTTCAATACCTTGCGGCCGGCCGCACGACCCGCAGGCCTCGAGTAAATCCGCCTGCCGGTTCACTTCGGACTTTTCCCATTTTCATGAACGGCACCGTGCCTGAATCGTGCCCGCCGCAGTCGGAATCCATTCCGCCAGTCGCGAGTGTGGCGGCAGCCGCGGTCACGACTCCAAACGGCGGCGCGAATGTCCATATTGACACGACCCACCTGATGAAGGGGCTGGGCCGTCGGGCGGTCTCCGGCGGGCTGGTCACCGCTGCCGCCCAGGCGATCAAGTTCGGACTGAACCTTGGTGGCGTCGTCATTCTCGCCCGGTTGCTTTCACCGAAGGACTTCGGGCTCGTCGCGATGGCTGGCGCCCTGATGCCGGTGCTGCGCACGTTTCGCGAAGGCGGGCTCTCCACCGCGACGGTGCAGAAGGAGAACATCACGCAGGCCCAGGTCTCGAACCTCTTCTGGATCAATGTGGCGATCGGCGGTGCCATCGCCCTCATCGGTTCCGCGCTCGCCCCGGCCGTCGCCTGGTTCTATCGCGATGATCGGCTGACGGTCATCACCGTGCTGCTGTCGATGTCGTTCCTCCTCAGCGGTGCCGCGGTCCAGCACCTTGCGCTGTTGAACCGGCAGATGCGGTTCAGGGCCGTGGCGATGATCGACATCAGCTCGGGCATCGCGGGATTCCTGGCCGGGATCTTGCTCGCCTGGCGCGGATTTGGCTACTGGTCGCTCGTGGGCATGCAGCTGGCAACAACGATCGCGGAGGTGGGTTTGACCTGGGCCGCCTCCGGCTGGAAACCGCATCTGCCCAGGCGGCGGAGTGGCACCCGGCCGCTCGTCCGGTTTGGCGCCAGCATGACGTTCTATATCTTCCTGCGACGTCTTGTCTCGGGCACCGATGTGATCCTGCTCGGCCGGTTTTATGGTGCCGATGCGGTCGGCCTTTATACGCGCGCGTCCGCCCTGCTGCTCCGGCCGCTGGATCAGGTCATCCAGCCGTTCGACACCGTGTTTGTTCCGGTCCTCTCGCGATTGCAGAATGACCCCAACCGCTATCGTGAAACCTTCCTGCAGGCGTACGGCGCGATCGCACTTTTCAGCTTCATCTTTGCCGGTCTCCTTGCCGGTGTCTCGGAACCAATCGTGCTCTTCCTGCTGGGTCCCGCCTGGTCCGAGGTGATTCCGATTTTCGCATGGCTGACCGTCGCCGCCCTTTATATTCCGCTCAGCTACGCCGTGATGTGGCTGCTCACAACCCAGGGCCGCAGCCGTGACCTGCTGAGTATGGGCGTGGTGGTCCCGTTGCTGACCGTCGCGTCCATCGCCGCCGGCCTGCCCTTCGGACTGGTCGGGCTGGCCATTTCATTCTCGCTTGTAGGCCTGCTGATCCGCTTGCCCATCCAGTACTTCCTGACCGGCCGGTCGGGGCCGGTGAGCACCGCGGATCTCTGGGCCGTGTTTTTCCGTCATTTGCCATTGTGGGGGGCGGTCGCCGCTGCAACGTGGCTCGTCCAAAACGTGTCCACATCCCAGTCACCGCTCATGCAATTGATACTCGCCGGAATGGCCGGGCTCGTCGTGGCCGTCACCTCCATCCTTTGCTGGCCGCCAATGCGGCAGGAGGCCCGGTTCATGATTGACCGGCTGCAGGGATTGATCGGAAAGCGCGCCATCTCCTCCGCCTGATGCGCTTCCTCGCAACCGCGCCATCGATCGTTTCCGGCATTCATGGACGGCCGGACTCCCTACTTCGCCGGGCCTTCGGAGGGCAAGCCGTCCCGGCCGGGAACTGGGTTGATGGAGGGCCGTGCTCCGTCACGGCCAATAAAATCGATCCGCTGCGCAGGACGATCTTCCCATCGGGCCATTGGACGCCACGGAGGGCGTCCCTCCACGAATGGGTCTTCGAATGGACGACGCGGAGGGCGTCCCTCTAGGAATGGCCGCAAATGCCGCTGACCTTCGCTCCTGAAACGCACCCTTTCCTTTAATCTTCGCCTTGGAATCCTCAATTCGCCCTCTCAACTCATGAACATCGCAGAATCACCCACCCAGGCCAAACGGCCCACGTCAGTCAGCGCCCCCACCTCCGCGGCCACGTCCCGCACTCCGGCCGCCTCCGTGGCGGTCGTCGGCCTCGGTTATGTCGGCCTCCCGCTCTGTCTCCAGTTTGCGCGGTGCGGCGCGCAGGTCACCGGCCTCGATATCGATGCCGCGAAGGTCAACGCCCTCAATCAGGGCCAGAGCTACATCAAGCACATCGCGGCCAAGACGATCCAGGAAGCCGTGGCGCAGAAGTCCTTCCGGGCCTCCACCGACTTCTCGGCCATCCGCACCTCGGACGCAGTCGTGATTTGCGTGCCGACGCCGCTGAACAAGAACCGCGAGCCGGATATCTCCTACATTGTCGAGACCGGCAAGGCCATCGCCCCGCATCTCAAGCCCGGCGCGCTGGTCGTGCTCGAATCGACGACGTATCCGGGAACAACCGACGAGGATCTCCGGCAGGTACTCGAGGCGGGTTCGGGCATGAATGCCGGCACGGGTTTTCACCTCGCCTTTTCCCCCGAGCGCGAGGATCCGGGCAATCCCAGCAGCGTCGTCGCCACCATTCCCAAGGTCGTGGGCGGCTACACGCCGGCCTGCCTCGAGAAGGCGGTCGCGCTCTACTCGATCGCAATCAAGACGCTCGTCCCGGTTTCGTCCTGCCGCGTGGCCGAGGCAACCAAGCTGCTCGAGAACACGTTCCGCGGAGTCAACATCGCCCTCGTCAACGAACTCAAGGTGGTGTACTCCGCCATGGGCATCGATGTCTGGGAGGTCATCAACGCCGCCAAGACCAAGCCGTTCGGGTTCATGCCGTTCTACCCGGGCCCGGGCCTCGGCGGACACTGCATTCCGATCGATCCGTTCTACCTGACCTGGAAGGCGCGCGAATACGGGCAGCACACGCGGTTCATCGAACTCGCCGGCGAGATCAACACCGCCATGCCCGATTATGTGATCCACCGCGTCGCCGACGCGCTCAACGATCGCGCCAAGTCGATCAAGGGCAGCCGGATTCTCATCCTCGGGCTCGCCTACAAGCCCAATGTCGACGATGAGCGCGAGTCGCCCAGCTACATCCTGATGGAAAAGCTGCGCGATCGCGGCGCCGAGGTCGCCTATCACGATCCCTACGTGCCCGTGATCAAACCCACTCGCGAGCATCCCCATTGGGCAGGCACCCGCTCCGTGAACTGGGATCGCGAGACCATCGGCCGTTTCGATCTGGTCCTGATCGCCACCAACCATGCCAATGTGAATTACCAGGAACTCGCCGATTGGGCCGCCTGCATCGTTGACACCCGGAATGCCATGGTAGCCGTCCCGACGAAGGCCGGCCAGGTGATCAAGGCCTGAGGAGAATCCGTTCGATCTCACCCGCTAAACACAACGTCAGAAATCATTACCAACGTAGGGGCGCAGACTCGCTGCGCCCTCAGTTCATCCGACTGCCATTGAGGGCGCAGCAAGTCTGCGCCCCTACGAGGATACGACGCGACTTATGGCGCGGCGTATAGCGGCGGCTCCCAGAGCCGCCGCCCGGGTCGAATGCCACCCCCCAATCCCACCCGCATGCCCCGACTGCTCCAACGCCGGACCGTCGTTGTGCCGACACTCCTCGGCTGGATTTGTCTGATCCTTCTCGTGGGTGCGCCCGCGGTCGGATGGTGGTTCCTCGGGGAGAAATTTCTCTCCGCCACGCAACGGCTGCCGGCTGAGGTTCTGTTGGTGGAGGCCTGGACCGGACCGGATGGCGCCCGGGCCGCGGGCATCGAATTCAACGAGGCCGGACACAAGTACGAGCATGTGGTCGTGGTGGGCGGATTCACGGGCAGCCGATGGACGCGACGGCGTTGGAGCATGGTGGAAATGGCTGAACATGAACTAAGCCAGTGCAACGTGCCCTCGCGGCAGGTCATTCCCGTTGTTGTTGACGACGTCGAAAGCCAGCGAACTTTTGAAACTGCAGTCGCCGCGCACAAGGCGCTCGCAGCCCGCGGCATTCATCCCAAGGCGGTGAACGTCTTCACCCGGGGAGCTCACGCTCGTCGAAGCCGGCTGGTTTTTGCCAAGGTCTTTGGTTCCGAAACGGAGGTTGGCGTCGTATCCTGGCATCCGCCGGGGTACGATCAGGTTCCGTGGTGGCGCTCGAGCGTCCGCGCGCAGGATTTCCTCACCGAAACCGTCGGCTACCTGTTTGAAGGGCTGCTCAATTCCGGCCGCAGCTCGAATGCTTCGATGGGACAAATCGGTGGCCACGCCGCGGCCAGTCACTGAGCTGTTTCACGCCGTCCCATGCAGAATTCCCACTCCCAGCCGGAGGTGAAATGGCGCTTTCATTCGGTTTGCGGACGACACTCCGTCACGGCCAATGAAATCGATCCGCTGTGCAGGATGATCTTCCCATCGGGCCTGTGGACGACACGGAGGTCGTCCCTCCAGGAATGGGTCTTCGAATGGACGACACAGAGGTCGTCCCTCCACGATGCGATCTCGAACCCTGCAATCGGATCCGGATTCATGGAGGGCCGTGCTCCGTCACGGCCGCATAGTCCGATGAGCTGCGCAGAATACGGGACCTATTTTCCATGCTGATCAACCGGATCTATTATCTCGTGAAGCCGCTGCTGCCGGCGCGGCTTCGGCTGGCCATGCGCCGCGTGCGGGCGAGGCGGATTCTCAAGACCTGCAGTGGCACCTGGCCGATTCTCGAGGCCGCAGGGAACCGGCCGGCGGGATGGCCCGGGTGGCCGGAGGGCAGGAAATTCGCGTTCGTGCTCTCACATGACGTCGAAGGCCAGAAGGGCGTGGACCGCTGCCGCCAGGTGGCGGAGATCGAGATGGAGCATGGATTTCGTTCCGCCTTCAATTTCATCCCCAACGGCGAGTACACCGTGCCGGCCGAACTCCTGCAATGGCTTCGGGAGCATGGCTTCGAGATCGGCGTCCACGATCTCCGCCACGACGGCACGCTGTTCAAGTCGAAGGCGTCGTTCCGGTACAGTGCCGGCTTGATTAACCAGCAGCTCGCGGCGTGGGACGCCAGGGGCTTCCGGGCCGGATTCATGCTCCACCGGCTCGACTGGCTGCATGCGCTGAAGATCGAATACGATGCCTCAACCTTCGACGTCGACCCCTTCGAGCCGCAGCCTGATGGCGCCCAGACGATCTTCCCCTTCTGGGTCAAGAGGCCCGATCCCATGGCTGATGCCCTGCGTCCGGCGTCGTTCAAGCCCGGCGCCGCGGCCCCGGCGGACGCGGCCCAGGACTCGAAGGAAGGCTACATCGAGCTGCCCTATACATTGGTCCAGGACTACAACCTGTTCGTCGTGATCGGGGCCCGCGGGATCGATGTCTGGCGGAAAAAACTGCGCTGGCTCGCGGAAAAGGGCGGGATGGCGCTGCTCGACACGCATCCCGATTACATGGGGCTGCCCGGCGTGCCGCGCAGCGGATTCGAGTTTCCCGTCCAGTATTACCGCGAGCTTCTCGACCACGTGCGCTCGGACTATGCCGGCCAGTACTGGCACGCCCTGCCGCGCGAAGTGGCGGCCCACAGCCGCCCCTTCCGGCCGGCGCAGGCCCGCCCCCCCCGGCAGGTCGCAATGCTGTCCCACAGCTTTTACGATTACGACAACCGGATCCGCCGCTATGCCGAAACGCTCGTCCGGCGCGGGGATCGTGTGCGCATCTTCTGCCTCGGCAGCGAGGAGCAGGTCGCGGCGGGAAAATGGGAAACCATCAACGGCGTTGAAGTCCTCCGGCTGCAGTCCCGCCCCGCCCGCGATTCAGGCAAGTGGTCCCAGGCCTTTCGGCTGGTCCGGTTCCTTTGGCGAGCGCTCGGCCATCTCGGTCCGCGCCACTTCCCGGGCGGTTGTGATCTGCTCCACGTGCACAACATCCCCGACTTCCTCGTGTTCGCCGGCATCCGGCTGAAGCTCCGCGGAACGCCCATCATCCTCGACATCCACGATATCGTGCCGGAGCTCTATGAATCCAAGTTCGAGCGCGGCGAGCCCTCGCCCCTCGCCGCCGGACTGAGACTGATCGAAAAGTGGTCCTGCCGGTTCGCCGACCACGTCATCATCGCCAATCACATCTGGCGGGACACCCTGCTCCAGCGCTCCGCCCCGGCCGAAAAGGTGACGACCCTCGTCAACAACGTGGATCTCGACCTCTTCTCCCCGCGCACGCGCACCCGGATGGATGACCGGTTCGTCCTCCTCTATCCCGGCTCGCTGAACTACCACCAGGGGCTCGATATCGCGATCAACGCCATGCAGTCGCTGGCGCGCGAGATCCCCGGGATCGAACTGCACATCTATGGCGACGGGCCTGCGCTGCCGGACCTGAAGGAGCAGGCCCGGGCGCTCAACCTTGGAGAGCAGGTGAAATTCTTCTCCGGCGTGCACCTGCATCGGGTGCCCGACCTGATGGCGAATGCGGACATCGGCATCGTGCCCAAGCGGGCCGAGGGTTTCGGCGACCAGGCCTACAGCACCAAGATCATGGAATTCATGTCCCAGGGTCTTCCCGTGGTTTTGTCCCGGACTCGGATCGACAGCCTGTATTTCGACGATTCCGTCGCCATGTTCTTCGAATCCGGCAACGCCGAGGATTTCGCGCGGGCGGTGCGGCAGGTTGCCCGTGACCCCGAACTCCGCCGACAGCTTTCCGAGCGTGGCCGGGCCTACGCCCAGACAAATTCCTGGGACACCATGAAGCAGGTCTACCTCGATGTGGTCGACCGGCTGACGATGACCAGCATTCCGAACCCCACTGCCGCCGCCAGCGTCAGCGACGTCGAGCCGGTCGGCGCCGCCCGGGAGTTGGTCGCCAACTGAACTGTCCCCGTGTCCGTGATCGCTCAAGTCGCCTCCGTGCCGACGCGTGCCTCCGTGCCCCGGTTGCTCGCCCGGCAGGCTCCGTCCGGTGCAGCCGCGCTCGAGTTCGAAGGCCGCACGATGACCTATCAGGAACTCGATGCGCAGGCCGGACGGCTCGCCCACCGGCTGCGTGGGCTCGGCGTGAAGCCGGGCGATCGGGTCGTCATTTGTGCGACTCGATCCATCCCGGCGATCGTCGGAGTCGTCGGCATTCTCAAGGCCGGGGCGGCCTATGTGCCCCTCGATCCGGAACTCCCGGCGGAACGGCTCGGACACATGATGGCGGAAGTCCGGCCCGCGGCTGGCGTGATTGACCGCTCGCTCCGCCCTGCGGTGGCCGCCGTCGACATACCGATCCTCTGCCTGGACGATCCGCTCCCGGATCCAGCCGCGGTCCTGGATTCGGACGAGGTCGAGCCGGAGACCCTGGCGTACGTGCTCTTCACCTCCGGTTCGACCGGCCAGCCGAAGGGCGTGCTCATGCCGCACGGCCCGCTGGTCAACCTGATCCAGTGGCACCAGGAGTCGCTGCCGCTGGCCTGCGGGAGCCGGGTGCTCCAGTTTGCACCACTGGGATTCGATGTCTCTTTCCAGGAAATCTTCACGACCCTGGCTGGGGATGGCACGCTGGTCCTGATGCAGGAGGAACTGCGGCGGGATCCCGCCGGACTCCTGCGCTACCTGATCGCCCAGCGGATCCAGCGCCTCTTCCTTCCCTTCGTGGCCCTGCAGCAACTCGCCGAAGAGGTAGCGGCAACCGGCCGCGTCCCGGCCGCCCTGATCGATGTGATCACCGCAGGCGAACAGCTGCAGATCACCGACGCCATCCGCGCACTCTTCCGCCGGCTCCCCTCCGCGCGGTTGCACAACCACTATGGCCCGACGGAAACGCACGTGGTCACGGCCCACGTCCTCTCCGGCGATCCGGCCCGCTGGCCCGCGCTGCCGCCCATTGGCCATCCGATCGCGGGGACCCGGATTCACCTCCTGGATCCCGCCGGTCATCCGGTGCCGGTCGGAGCAGTGGGTGAGATTCACATCGCCGGGGCGTGTGTATCTGCCGGATACCTGGACCGGGCCGGGTTGACGGCCGAACGGTTCCTGCCCGATCCGTTCGATCCCGGTGCACGCATGTATCGCACCGGTGATCTGTCGCGCCAGGGTGAAGGCGGGGAGTTCGAGTACCTGGGCCGCAACGACGCCCAAATCAAGGTCCGGGGCCACCGGATCGAACCGGGCGAAGTCGAGGCGTCGCTCCGAAGGCACCCCGCCGTCCGCGCGTGCGCCGTCGTCGCGCAGGCGACGGGAGCGGAAAAAATCCTGGCCGCTTATTTCGTACCCCGGACCATCCCGGCGCCCGCGGCCGGTGAACTGCATGAGTTCCTGCGCGGAGTCCTGCCGGAACCAATGCTGCCAAGCCGCTATTTTCCGATTGATCGGCTGCCGCTGACCGCGAGCGGCAAGCTCGACCGCCGCGTCCTCTCGAACCTGGGAGGCAATCTTCCCGCCATTGCCGCCAATACCGCGCCGCTCAAGGGTGCGCTCGAACAGACCATCGCCGCGATCTGGGAGACTGTGCTGGGCACGCGCGATTTCGGTCCCGAACTCAGCTTCTTTGCCGCCGGCGGCACTTCCCTGATGATGACGAACGTCCGGCGCGGGCTCGAGTCCGCCCTGGGTCGCGAGATTCCGATGCCGATCCTGTTTCGGTTTCCGACCATCCGGTCGCTTGCGACCGAGCTCGGCGGGGAGGGACGCACCCAGGCGCAGCCACGAACGGACGTCGCGACGCGGGCCGCCCGGCAGCGCGAAGCCATGGCCCGGCAAACCACCATGCCGTTCAATCGGATTCGGCCGTCATGACTTCCAGCGATGTCAGTCAGGGTGTGGCCATCATCGGCCTCGCCGGACGGTTTCCGGGTGCGCGCGATGTTGCGGTTTTCTGGGAAAATCTCTGTGCCGGCCGGGAGTGCCTCAGCACCTTCTCCGATGAACAGCTGCTGGCGGCGGGCGTCACACCGGCGGAATTCAGCGATTCCGCTTATGTCCGGCGGCGGGCGGTGCTCGACGATGCCGAAAGCTTCGATGCGCCTTTCTTCGGGATCACCCACCGCGAGGCCGAGCTCATGGATCCGCAGCACCGCGTTTTCTTGGAATGCTGCTGGCATGCGTTTGAAGACGCCGGACAGGACCCCAAGCGCTGCCCCAATGTCGGCGTGTTCGCCTCCTCCAGCCTGAACACCTACGTGCTGCGCCAGGTTCTCGGCGGGCAGGACGGCATCGGCGGCTTCACGAAGCAGTTCCAGACCGAGGGCTACAACGTGCTCCTGGGCGCGGACAAAGATTACCTCGCGACACGCGTGGCGTTTAAGCTCAACCTCCGCGGCCCGGCGCTGACGATTCAGACGGCTTGCTCGAGTTCACTGGTGGCGGTGGCGCAGGCCTGCGCGTCGCTCCAGACTTTCCAGTGCGACGCGGCCCTGGCAGGCGGCGTATCAGTATCCTTTCCGCAGGAACGCGGCTATTTCTACCAGGAGGGCGCCATCGCGTCGGCCGACGGTTCCTGCCGGGCCTTCGATGCCTCGGCGCAGGGGACCGTGTTTGGCGCCGGCTGCGGGGTCGTGCTGCTCAAGCGCTATGAGGACGCGAGGCGTGACGGCAATCCGGTGTACGCAGTCATTCGATCCGCTGCCCTCAATAATGACGGCAGCGGCAAGATGAGTTTCAGCGCGCCCAGCCAGGATGGCCAGGCCGAGGTCATTGAACTCGCACACGCGCTTGCCGGAATCTCGGCTGACACGATCAGCTATGTCGAAGCGCACGGGACGGGAACCCCGCTGGGCGATCCGGTCGAGGTGGCCGCCCTGACCCAGGCATTTCGGGCCACCAGTTCACGCCGGAAGTTCTGCGGACTGGGCTCGGTGAAGACCAACATCGGTCATCTCGAATCGGCCGCTGGTGTCACGAGCCTGATCAAGGTCGCCCTTGCGCTGCGTCACCGTTTCCTGCCGGCCACATTACATTTCAAGAATCCGAATCCCTCCATTGATTTCGCCGGCAGCCCGTTCGAGGTCGTGGCCGCTGCGCGCGCATGGACCGATGTCCCGCTTCCCCGCCGTGCCGGGGTCAGCTCCTTTGGCGTCGGCGGCACGAATGCCCATCTCGTGGTCGAGGAGGCGCCGGAAACCGAGCCCGCCGGCGAGGCGCGACCCATCCAGCTCCTGGTTCTTTCCGCCAAGTCTCCGGCCGCCCTGGATGAGCTGCGGGGAAACCTTGCCCGCTGGCTCGCCGGATCGTCGGCCGTGGGATCTGCGTCGGGCGAGCCCTCGCTCGCCGGTGTCGCCTTCACGCTGCAATGTGGCCGCGAGGCATTCACCCATCGCCACGCCGTGGTCGTTCGCGACACCGCCGACGCCGTTCGCAAGCTGCAGGAGCCGTCAGCGAGATCAGCCGCCGCCGGCATCACCGCGGCAGAGGAGCCTCAGGTTGTCTTCCTTTTTCCGGGCCAGGGATCCCAGTACGCTGGAATGGGTCGCGAGCTCTACCAATCCGAAGCCGTCTTCCGCGCGGCAGTCGATCGCTGTGCCGCGATTATCCGGGACAGGTTGGGCTTTGGCCTGGTGGCAAAACTCTTTGCCGGGCCCGAAAGCTCGCAGGCGCAGGATTCCACCTCGGCATTCGATGACACCCGGTTCACGCAGCCGGCCATCTTTGCGTTCGAATATGCGCTGGCGATCCTCTGGCAGTCCTGGGGAATCAAACCCACCGTCGTGATCGGTCATAGCATTGGTGAGTACGTCTGTGCCGTCCTCGCCGGCACGTTCACGCTCGAGGATGCGCTCGCGCTCCTCGCGCAACGCGCCGAGCTGATGCGGTCACTGCCCTCCGGTTCGATGCTTGCCGTCCGGCTCTCCGGAGCCGACGCCGCGCCCCTGCTTCCTCCGGATACGTGTGTTGCCGCGTACAACAGCGATCGGCTCTGCACGATCTCAGGCCCGGCCGGCTCGCTCCAGCAACTCCAAGCCAGGCTCGAGGCCCGCCGGATTGCCTGCCGCCCGCTGGCGACCTCCCATGCCTTTCATTCCGCGGCGATGGATCCGATCGTCCAGGATTTCGCCGCCGCCGCGACCGCAGTGCGGCGCGAAAGCCCAAAGCTTCGCTGGGTTTCCACTTGCACCGGCAACTGGATCACCGCCGAAGAAGCTACTGATCCCGCATACTGGGCCCGACAGCTTCGGCAGCCGGTTCGGTTCGCCGACGCCTTCGACAAGATTGCCGGCGATCCCGGCATTGCCATCCTCGAGGTGGGCCCCGGGCAGGCGCTGACCCAGCTTGCCCGCCAGCATCCGCGACGCCCGGAGAGCCAGATCGTAGCCAGCTCGCTCCAGGCCTCCGGAACCGGGGGCGAACTCAGCTCGATGCTCGACGCGCTCGGCCGGCTTTGGGTTGGAGGCGTGCAGCCGGATTGGGTCGCCTTCAACGGCCCCTCGAGGCGCCACCGGGTCTCACTCCCGGGATATCCCTTCGCCCGGATCCGTCATTGGGCCGAACCTCGTCCGTCTGCAGCCACCCAGGAGGAGGCGCGAGACTCCCTCGCTGCTGCGATCGGAACCGGAGACGCTGAACCGGTTGGAATCGGGCACGACGGTGCGGAAATCGGCCGGTTGGAAGAACTGATCCATGCGCAATTGTCCGCGATGCGGAAACAACTCCTGACTCTGGCTGGGCGCTAGCCCGCACACCACCCGCATTCCGTTCCTTGGAGGGACGACTCCCTCGGCAGGCTCGGGACCGTGAGCCCGCCGAACCGGCTCCGAGTCGTCCTCGGTCGCGATGGAGACCGCCCTTCATGCGGTCAATTCCGAACGCTATCGACCCTTTCCCCCCACTCCGTTGAGTGCCATGCCCGCTCACCTACCCACACTCGTTTCCGAACTTCAGAAATCCTTCGGCGAAATGGCCGGACAGGATTTCCGCGGCAGCGATCCGAGCCTGAGTTTCCTCGAACTCGGGCTCGACTCGCTGTTGCTCACACAGGCGGCCGCAATCGTGAAGAGCCGTTTCGGTGTCAAGGTTACCTTCCGGCAGTTGAACGACGACCTGGCCTCGTTTGAGCGGCTGGCAACCTACATCGGATCGAAGCTGCCGGACGAGGCGCCCGCACCGGCTGCGCCTGCCGTGGTGCATCCCGACAGCACCCGCTCCGTGGTGCCGGTCGCCCCCGTCGGCTCCACCCCCCCTGGTTCGGCGCTCGAGCGGATCATGCAGGAGCAACTCCGGTTGATGGAGCTGCAACTTTCCGTGTTGCGCCGGAAGCAGGGGGTCGACGCCTCCGTCCCGATCGAGACCACTCCGGCTCCGGCACCTGCGCCGGTGGGGGCTGCGGCGGCGACCGCCACCGCCGAGCCTGTTGCGCACGGTCCGTTCCGGCAGCTGGTCAAACGGGCCACTACTGGTTTCACGGCCCAGCAACAGGCTCACCTGGAGTGGCTCACCGGCCGTTACCTCGAGCACACGCCGGCTTCACGCGAATATACCCGCCAGCATCGCCCCCACTTTGCGGACCCGCGCGCCGTGGCCGGCTTTCATCCCGGCTGGAAGGAGATGGTATATCCGATCGTGTCCACGCGCTCCAGCGGGGCGCATCTCTGGGATCTCGATGGCAACCGCTGGGTCGACGTCACCATGGGCTTCGGCGTCGCCCTGCTCGGACACTCGCCCGACTTCGTCACCCGCGCCCTGCAACGGCAGCTGGAACTCGGCGTCGAGATCGGGCCGCAGTCCCCGCTCGCCGGGGACGTCGCCCGCGCCATCACCGAGCTCACCGGGATGGAGCGTGTCAGCTTCTGCAATACGGGTTCCGAGGCGGTCATGGCCGCCATCCGGCTTTGCCGGACGGTCACCGGGCGCACCCAAATCGCGCTGTTCGCCGGAGCCTACCATGGCACGTTCGACGAGGTGCTCGTCCGCGGCACCTGGCGCGAGGAGGGCCCCCATACGCTGCCCCTCGCCCCGGGCGTGGCGCCAAACCTCGTCAGCGAGGTCACCGTGCTCGAGTACGGGAGCGCCCGGTCGTTGGAGTGGATACGCGCCCATGCCGGCCGTCTCGCGGCCGTGCTGGTCGAGCCGGTGCAGAGCCGGCATCCCGGGCTGCAGCCCCGGGAGTTCCTGCAGGAACTGCGGCAGCTGACGCGAGCGGCCGATACGCCGTTGATCCTGGACGAGGTCATCACGGGCTTCCGCTGCCATCCGGGTGGAGCCCAGGCGTATTTTGGAATCGAAGCGGATCTCGTCACCTATGGGAAGGTGATCGGCGGCGGCATGCCGCTGGGGGTGGTGGCGGGCCGCCGCGAGCTGATGGATGCCCTCGATGGCGGGCAGTGGCAGTATGGCGACGCCTCCTGTCCCGAGGTGGGCGTGACGTTCTTTGCCGGCACCTTCGTGCGCCATCCCCTCGCGATGGCCGCGGCCAAGGTTATGCTGGAGCGGCTGCGGGAGGCGGGGCCGGAGCTCCAGCAGGGACTGGCGGACCGGACGGCCTCGCTGATCGACGGGCTGAACGACTATTTCCGGCGGCATGGCGTGCCCCTGGAGCTGGAGCGCTTCACGAGCATCTGGTATCCGCACTTTGGATCGGACGTGAAGCACGGGTCGCTGCTTTACACCCACCTGCGGGAAAAGGGCCTGCACATCTGGGAAGGCCGGCCGTGCTTTCTGTCCACCGCGCATTCCGCGGAGGACGTTGCCTTCATCGTCCATGCCTTCAAGCAGAGCGTGGCCGAGATGCAAGCGGGCGGATTCCTCGGCGGATCGAGCGAGGAGGAGTTCACCGCTGCGGCGAGCCGCGCGGGTGTTCCGGTGGCCGCGCCGGATAGCGCACCGCTCACCGAGGCACAGAAGGAGGTCTGGCTCGCGTCCCAGCTGAACCGGGAAGCGTCCTGCTCCTTCGTGGAATCGTGCGCCCTGCGGCTCGACGGGGAGCTGGACGAGCTGGCGCTGTGCCGGGCAATTCGTGAAATCGTCCAGCGGCACGAGGCGCTCCGCAGCGTGTTTGGCCCCGCAGGCGATCGGCAGACATTCGCCTCCGCCCTGCCGTTGGAGATTGCCCGGACCGATTATTCGGGGCTGGAAAATGCCGAGCGCAATCGCCGGCTGGAGGCCCTGCTCGCCGGGCAGGGGCTGAGGCATTTCGATCTCGAGCAGGGTCCCCTGGTCTCGTGGGAAATCGTCCGGCTCCGGCCCCGGGAACACGTGCTCGTATTCACGGTGCATCATATTGCCTGCGACGGCTGGTCCTACGACGTGGTGCTGCACGAGCTCAGCCAACTGTATTCGGCCTATGCCACTGGTGGGGCGGCGGCACTGCCGAAGCCCACGAGTTTTAGCGAGTTCGTGGCCTGGGAAAAGGAGCAGCGGGAATCCCCCGCCGGCCGGGCATCCGAACAATGGTGGGTCGAGCAACTCACGCCGCTGCCCGAGCCGCTCGAACTTCCCGGCGACCGGCCCCGTCCGGCGGAACGTTCCTTCGGCGGGGCCCGGCAGGCCCGGCCGCTGCCGCCGGGCCTGGGCCAGGCGCTCCGCGCCGTAGGAGCGCGCCACGGTGCGACGCTGCATTCGGTCCTCCTGGCCGCATTTGGCGCACTGCTGCATCGGCTCAGCAGCCGGACCGATCTCGTGATCGGCGTGCCGGTCGCCGGCCAAAACTGGATGGACCGGGAATGCCTGGTCGGCCACTGCGCCAATCTCCTTCCGTTGCGCCTGGACGTGGAGCCGGACCGCAGCTTCGCCGAGCTGCTGCAACGTGTGAAGGCCGGGGTGCTCGACGCCTTCGACCGGCAGGGCACCACCTTTGGCACGCTGGTGGAACGGCTGAATCCACCCCGGGATCCGAGCCGGCCACCGCTCGCCGCCGTGATGTTCAACGTCGATCCTCCCCTGGCCCGCACCCGCTTCGCCGGGCTGGAACACGCCATCACATTGAATCCTAGACGCGGATACCAGTTTGATCTCGGCATCAATGTCGTCGAGGCAGGGGGCACGCTGGTGGTGGAGTGCGATTACAGCACCGATCTCTTCGCGGCCGATACGATCGAGCGCTGGCTGGGCCATTATGAAACCCTCCTGGCGGCGGCCGCCGGCGTGCCGGCCACGCCCGTCCGGCAGCTGCCCCTGCTCGAACCGGCAGCCCAGGCACAGCTGATGGCACGGTGGAACGGCCCCGCCTTCGCCCGTCCGATCGCCGCCACGTTCCTGGAGGCCTTTGCCGAACAGACACACCGCCGACCGGACGCCGCGGCCGTAACGTGCCGCGGAATCACGCTGTCCTACCGGGAACTCGACCAGCGTTCGAGCCAGCTGGCCCATCACCTGGTGACCCTGGGCGTGCGACCCGGCACCCTGGCGGGTGTCTGCATCGAGCGTTCAATCGAGATGGTGGTCGCGGTGCTCGGAATTCTGAAGGCGGGTGGCGCGTACGTGCCCGTCGATCCCGGGTTCCCCCGGGAGCGCATCGCCCTCATGCTCGCCGATGCGGATGCGCCCGTGCTCCTGACCCAGGCGGCGCTGCTGCCCGGCCTCCCGCCCGGCAACGCCACTGTGTTCTGCCTCGATCGCGACTGGGACAGGGCGGCCCGGATGCCGCGCACGCCGCCCGCAGTTTTTCCGGGCGTGGATGATCTCGCCTATGTGATCTACACGTCGGGTTCCACCGGCAGGCCCAAGGGGGTGGAGATTTCGCACGGCGCGCTCGTGAATTTCCTGGAATCGATGCGCGATGAACCGGGACTTGCCGCGGAGGACGTCCTGCTGGCCGTAACCACCCTGTCGTTCGACATCGCCGGGCTTGAACTTTTCCTCCCGCTCATCACCGGCGCCCAGATCGTGCTGGCGCCGCGCGAAGCCGTCCTCGATCCCCACCGGCTCAAGCAGCTGATGGCGGAATCTGGCGCCACGGTGATGCAGGCCACACCGGCAACGTGGCGAATGCTGGCCGACAGCGACTGGATCGGGAATCCACACCTGAAGGCGCTCTGCGGCGGCGAGGCCCTGCCGCCTGACTTGGCGGCCCGGCTTCTGGGCCGCTGCGCCGAGGTCTGGAACCTCTACGGACCGACAGAGACGACAATCTGGTCAACGTTGCAGCGGGTCCAGCCGGACGTTCCCGTCAGCCTCGGCCGGCCGATAGCGAACACCCGGTTGTACGTCGTCGACGCCCAGCTTGGGCTCCGTCCTCCCGGCATTCCCGGCGAACTCCTGATCGGCGGTGCCGGGCTGGCCCGTGGCTACCGCGGGCAGCCCGAACTGACGCGCGGGAAGTTCATCCCGGATCCATTTCGCAGCGACGGCCGCGTGTATCGTACCGGGGATTTGGTGCGATGGACCGCAGGCGGTGAACTGGAATTTCTCGGGCGGATGGATCATCAGGTGAAAATCCGGGGCCATCGCATCGAACTCGGCGACGTCGAGTCGTCGCTCCTCAGCCATCCGAAGGTGCGCGAAGCCGTGGTGGTCGCGGCGCCGGATCCGGCCGGCGGCCAGCGACTCGTTGCCTATGTCGCCCCGCACGGAGCCGAACCGTCTTCCGTGAACCGCTGGGGGGAGGTATGGGATTCACTCTTTCGGAAGGCGCTCCAGGAAGGGCTTGGCCAGTCCGCCACTCTTGGCAACATCGATTCAATCATCTTTGGCTGGACCGCCGGTCCCCAGGACCAGGCCGAGGTCAGCCGACAGGTCGAGGAATGGATCGCCACGACCGTTGCCCGGATCACCGGACTGCGGCCCAGCCGCGTCCTCGAACTGGGATGCGGCACCGGCCAGCTGCTGCTGCGGCTCGCACCCCAGTGCCAGGAGTACTGGGGGACCGACATCGCGGCGACCGCAATCAAAGCCCTGCAGCAGCAACTGGCCGGCTCGGATGGTCGATTCAGCCACGTGACGCTCCAGCGCCGGGCCGCCGACGAATTCGACGGCATACCCACCGGCCACTTCGACACCGTGGTGATCAACTCCGTGTCGCAATACTTTCCCCACGTTGAGCACCTGGCCCGGGTGGTCGAAGGCGCAATCCAGGCGGTGCAACCCGGCGGCCGGGTGTTTGTCGGGGATGTGCAGAGCTTCGCGCTGATGGAATGCTATCGCACGGCTGCGGAATTGGAACGACTGCCGCCGGAAACGCCGGTTGACGTGCTGCGATCCGCCGTCCAGCGGCGAATCGCCGCGGAGGATGAATTGATGGTGGATCCGGATTTCTTCCACCGCCTGCGGGAACGGCTCCCCCAACTCGCCCACGTGGAAATCCAGCTGCGCCGGGGCGTCGCCATCAACGAAACCACTCAATTCCATTACGACGCCGTCCTGCACCTGGCTCCGGTGGCAACCCCGGTCCCGGTGGAGGTCTGGCACGATTGGGACGACACCCCGCACGACCCGGCGGGGCTGGCCACATGGCTGCGAAACCTGACGCTGGATGCCGTCGGGATCCGCGGCGTTCCCAACCGGCGGCTTCAGCAGGCCGTTGCCGCGCTCGAGCTCGTGCGGCATGCCGGTCCGGGCACGCGCGTGGGTGAAATTCGCCAGGATGCAGCGCAGGCCTCCCAAGGCATCGATCCCGAGGCCATCTGGCAGGCCGGAGAAGCTGCGGGGTTCGAGACCCGCGTATGCTGGGCCGATCGTGGCACCGCCGGTAAGCTGGAGGTCAGCTTCGTCCGCCGCCGGGGCGACGAACGGCCCCTGGTCGCGCTGGCCGGCGACTCGTCGCACGGAATCCCCTGGTCGCAACTCGCCAATGTCCCGGCCCGTGGAGCGCCCGCCGAGTTCACCGGGGAACTGCGCCAGGCGTTGAAGGAGCATCTCCCCGATTACATGGTCCCGTCAGCATTCGTGGTGCTCCCATCCCTCCCGCGGACGCCGAACGACAAGATCGATCGCCGCGCTTTGCCCCCCGCCCCGGCAACGCTCGCCAGCAACAGCACCGCACACGAGCCTCCCGCGACGGAACGGGAACAGAAACTCGCGACCCTCTGGTCGGAGCTGCTCGGCGTGCCGGACGTCGGTGTAACGGACAATTTCTTCGACCTCGGCGGGCACTCCCTGCTCGCCGTAAACCTCTTCGCCCGGATCGAACGGGAATTCGGCGTCAGGCTTCCGCTGGCAACCTTGTACCGGGCGCAGACCATCCGGGAGGTGGCAGCCAGCATCCCCACCCAGGCCGCGAACTCGCAGGTCGCGCCCTGCCTGGTGGCAATCCAACCCCGGGGCACCAAGCCCGCGGTCTTCTTCGTGCATGGCGCGGGCGGCAATGTCCTCCTCTACCGGCAGCTCGCGCAGGAACTCGGCGGCGACCAGCCGTTCTACGGGCTCCAGTCCCGCGGGCTCGACGACTCCAGCCCGCTGCTCACGTCCATCGAGGAGATGGCCGCGTATTACCTGCGCGAAATCCGCGCCGTGCAGCCGCACGGGCCGTACCACCTGGGAGGATACTGCATGGGCGGCACCGTGGCCTACGAAATGGCCCAGCAGCTCGCCGCGACCGGTGAACGGGTCGGCTGCCTGGCGCTGCTCGACACCTACAACTTCGCGCTCGCCAGCACGGCGGGCTCGGGCAGCGCGCTGCGCCAGCGGCTCGGATTCCACCTCCGCAACCTTGCGGGCCTCCCACTGCGCGATGCCGCCCGGTATGTGAAGGAGAAGCTCCGGATCGCCCGCGACGGCGAACTGCGCAGCATCCTGCGCCATTCCGCCAGCCCGTTTCGAAGCGAACCGAATGGCCACCCGCCCGGTGAAAGCGCCATCCAGACCATCAACGAGCAGGCCGCGACGGTCTATGTGCCACGGCCGTATCCGGGCCGGCTCACGGTTTTCAAGCCAGGCAGCAACTACGACTTCTATCCGGATCCCCACATGGGCTGGGACGGCTTGGCGGCGGGCGGGCTCGAGGTGGTGGACCTCCAGGTCAATCCCCATGCCATGCTGATGCATCCCCATGTCATCCGGCTGGCACAGTCGCTGCAGCGGCAGCTGGCATCCCAGTCCCCCAGCGTGGAGAAAGCCCTCGCATGACCCTCGGCCAGGACACTGCAGTCGCCAGTCCGAAACCGAACGCCACGGTCGCCCCCGGCTCACGGCGTGCCGGATCCCACCACCTACGGCCGGGCAGCCTGGTGCAGGTCCGCAGCGAAGCAGAAATCCTCTCGACCCTCGATCCGGAGGGACGCCTCGGCGGGCTCCCGTTCATGCCCGAGATGCTTCCGTATTGCGGCCGCCGCTTCCGGGTGTCACGCCGGATCGAGAAGCTCTGCTTCGAGGCGCCGGCGATGGAAATGCGCGCCTTCCCGGCCAATGACGTCGTGGTGCTCGAGGGGCTCCGTTGCTCGGGCACCGCGCACGGCGGCTGCCAGAACGCCTGCATGCTGTTGTGGCGGACGGCCTGGCTGCGCGACCTGCCCGATGACCCGGCGGATCAGGGATCGGTGGAGCATGGCCGACGCGACCTCGGCCTGGCCATGCGGCTGCACCAGACGACGCAGGCGGAGGGTCGGTTTGTCTGCCAGGCGACCTCCCTCCGGCAGGCGACCGTGCCGCTCAGCCGGACGGGCCGGCTCTGGAAGTGCGTCCGCGATGTGGCGGCGGGGACCCGGACGGCTGCGTCCATGCTCGGCTGGATCGTAAGCCCCCTGGGCCGCAAGCTGCGGCGCCGGGTCCGCGGCGAGTGGCCGCGCGGCCGGCTTTCCCGGACGCCGACGGAAGCACTGCACCTCCAGCCTGGCGAATGGGTGGAGGTGAAAAGCCTGGCTGAGATCGTCGCCACGCTCGATGGACAGGGGCGAAATCGCGGACTGCATTTTTCCGAGGACATGGCGCCGTTCTGCGGCCTCCGTTTTAGGGTCCGGAACCGGCTAGATCGGATGATCATCGAGGCGAGCGGTGAAATGCGTGAGGTGCGGAACACCGTCGTGCTCGAGGGCGTGCAATGCGGCTGCGTATTCGCCGTTGGCGGCTGCCCGCGGGGACTCCTGCAATATTGGCGCGAAATCTGGTTGCGACGGGTGCCGGCGCCGGCCTCCGCGGTACCGCGGCCATCCGAATCTTCACCCCGATGAACAAGTTGAAAAAGAAAAACCTGATCCTGGCGCTGCTGCTGGGTGGCGTGCTTGCGACCGTCGGCTTCGCGCTCTGGGTTCATCCCTTCCTCGCGGTGACCCATCGGATCCCAGCCGACGTGCTTGTCGTCGAAGGCTGGGTTCCCGAGGAAGTGCTGCAGGAGGCGGCCCGGGAGTTCAAAACCAGTCGTTACTCCCACGTGCTGGTTTCCGGCATGCAGGCAGAAGCCGCACCCGCAGCCGCGCTGGAACATCACGCCACGCGGGCCTTCAAGCGGCTGGGCGAACTCGGCGTACCCGGCGACCAGCTTCTGCTGTGCCCTTCCCCCTACTCCACCACCCATCGGACGGCAAACACCGCCCGGGGAGTGCGCCAGAAGATCGTCGATGCCGGCTTGAAACCAAACGGCATCAATCTCGTGAGCGGCGGCCCGCATTCGCGCCAGTCCTGGCTCGCCTACCGGCGGATCCTTGCCGACGTGTCTCCGGTCGGCGTCATCGCCGTGCGCAAGGGGCATTATAATCCGTCCGCCTGGTGGATGAGTCGCCAGGGATTGAGCTGGGTGCTCAAGGACTTCGCCGGCTGGCTGAAGGAATTCACGATTGGACCACGCTCGTGAGGAAGGGTTCTGATCATCGCGTTTGCCTGCTCACGGGCGGAACCGCCGGTATCGGCCGGGCCGTGCTCCTGGAACTGGCTGCCGCCGGCTGGCAGGTCGTGTTCACGGGCCGGAACAAGGCGCGCGGCGCCCGGCTGGCCCGCCAGCTCTCCGCGCGGCATCCGGGCCAGGCGATCGAATTCGTCCAGGCCGATCTGTCGTCGCTCCAAAGCGTCCGAGAGCTGGCCGCCGTCGTCGCGGCAAACCACCGCCGTCTCGACGTGATCATCAATAATGCCGGCGCACGAATCGATTCGTACCAGGAAAGCGAAGATGGAATCGAACTGACATTCGCGACCAACCACCTGGGCCATTTTCTCCTTACGTCCCTGCTGCTTGACCGCGTGCTGGCGGCACCGGCCGGGCGCATCGTCACGGTGTCGTCGCGACGCCATCGCTTCGTGCGGCAAACGGCGCCGTGGCTGGAATCCCGCGCCCGGTATGAGCCGTGGGAGGTCTACTCCCGGGCCAAGCTGGCCAATGCACTCTTTGCCTTCGAACTCGCCCGGCGGCTCGAGGGAACCGGCGTAGTCTCCAATGCCGTGGATCCCGGGATCGTGGCCAGCCGGTTCGCCCGCAACAACGGCTGGCTGCCCTGGTGCCGGCACATCCTCTCGAGCCTCCGCCACCGCCAGCTCGTCTCGTGCCGGCACGCCGCCGCGACGGTGCTTCATGCCGCCATCGCTGACGAGACCGCCGGCCGGAACGCTCAATACTATTGTGAATGCCGCGAGATTCCTCCCGCGCCAGCGGCGCTGGATCCCGGCCTCGCGGCGAACTTGTGGCGGAAGAGCGTGGAGCTGTCCGACCTGAATGCCGGCAATTGTCCGGCCTGGCCGCTGCTGAAACCGGGCGCACCGGATCCCTCAGCCGCGGCGATCCCCGCCACTGTCCCCCCGAACCAGACCCAGGAATATCGATGAAGACCACATTCAGCTGTTTTGTGGTCGGCGAAGGCTCGCTGACCATCCATTGCTCGGAGATCCTGCGCCGCGAGGGTCACGACGTGCGCGGTGTCGTTGCGTCGAACCCGGAAATGATCGCGTGGGCGGGCGAGAAGGGAATCCCGGTGATCGATCGCGGGGCGAGCCTGCTGCCGGCGCTCCGTGCGCGGCCGTTCGACTACCTGTTCAGCATCGTGAACATGCGGGTCCTCTCGGATGAGATCGTCGATCTTCCGAAACGGGGCGCGATCAATTTTCATGACGGCCCGCTGCCCCGGTACGCGGGCGTGCATGCCACGTCATGGGCCCTGATGGCCCGCGAACGCAGCCATGCGATCACCTGGCACACGATCGGCCGGCGGATCGACGGCGGCCAGATTCTGCTGCAGCGGCCAATCGACATCGCTGAGCAGGAAACGGCATTCACCCTCAACACCAAGTGCTTCGAGGCCGGAACCATCTCGTTCACGGAGCTCGTTCAGCAGCTCTCCGAGGGGACGACCACTCCCCGCGATCAGGACTTCACGCAGCGGAGTTATTTCGGCATGTACCAGCGGCCGCCGGCGGCGTGCGTCATCTCGTGGGACAAACCCGCAGATGAGACGGTCGCATTTGTGCGGGCCCTGGAGTTCGGATCCGCCCCGAACCCGCTGGGACGCGCCAAGCTCGCACTCGGCCCGCACTTCTTCATCTGCCCGGCCGCTGAACGCGCCGAGGCGCCCCCCGGCGCTGTTCCCGGAACCGTCCTGGGTATTGCACCGGCCGAACTCCGGATTGCCACCACCGAAGGTGCGCTGGTGTTCCGGGAATTGTTGACCCTCGACGGATCGCCCGTGACGCCGGGCGACGCGGCAGCGCGGAGTGGCATCAAGATCGGTTCAGCTGCGTCCGGCTGGGACGAGGCGCTCGCCGCGCGCGCCACGGCGTTGAACTCGGAAATCTGCCGGCGCGAGGCCTCCTGGGCCGAACAGCTCGGCTCCTTGCTGCCCCCGTCGTTCGCCTACCTCCGGGCCTCGAGTCCAGCGGATCCCCAACGCACGACGGCCAGCCTGGAGATGACCCTCCCGGCCGGGACAGCCGCCCATCTCTCGTCGCTCGCGCCAGCCTGCCACCCCGGCGAATTTCTCCTGGCAGCGTTTGCCGCATACGTTGAAAGGCTTTCCGGAGAGTCGGAATTCGATCTCGGCGTATCGCTCCCCCCATGGAACTCCAGCGTCCGGGGTCTGGAGGCACTGTTTGCCGCCAGCGTGCCACTGCGGCTCAAGCTGGATTCCGCCGCCAGTTTCGAACGGACGCTCAAGGATGTGCGCGCCCAACTGGCCGTCCTCCAGGAACGGAAGACGTTCCTCCGCGATCTGCCGGCGCGCTATCCCGAGTTGGGCAAGCTCGGCGCCCGCGGGCTCCGGCAGGCGCTTCCGTTGCACGTCGCCTGCATCGATTCTCTCGGCTCGCCTGCGGACGATCATGCACTCGAGCGCGACGGCGTATTACACCTGCTGGTACCCTCGAACGGCCAGGCATGCCGCTGGGTGTTCGATTCGGCGGCGATCACCGAAAAGGATGCCCAGCTCGTCCTGCATCAATTCACCACGTTCCTTTCCGGGCTGATTGCGGATCCCTCCCGGCCGCTTGCGCAGCTGCCGCTCCTCACGGAGTCGGAAACCCAGGAACTGATCCGCTCGCGCAACGCGACGGAAGTGGCCCTGCCGCCGGTCCTCACGACCCACGGCGCCTTTGAACAGCAGGTGCTGCGCTCCCCGGATTCCGTCGCCGTGGTATGCCGGGATGAGGCGATCACCTATCGCGAGCTCGATGCCCGGGCCAACCAGCTCGCGCGCCACCTGCGCAAATTGGGCGTCGGCCCCGATGTCCTCGTTGCCGTCACGATGGAGCGCTCCGTCCCGCTGGTCGTCGCGCTCATGGGAATCCTCAAGGCGGGCGGCGCCTATGTGCCGCTCGATCCCAGCTACCCGGCCGAGCGGATTGGATTCATGCTCGAGGATTCCAGGGCCCCGGTGATCCTGACCCAGGAATCACTCCGCAGTCAGCTGCCCGAGCACCGCGCCCGGGCCATCTGCCTCGACACCGGATGGGAGGAAATTGCGCGCGAATCGGCGGAACCCGTCGAGAGCGCGGCCCAGGGGCATCACCTCGCGTACGTGATCTACACCTCGGGTTCCACCGGGAAGCCGAAGGGCGTGATGGTCGAGCATCGCAACGTCGTGAACTTCTTCTGCGGGATGGATCAGCGGATCGGCAGCGAGCCGGGCGTATGGCTCGCGGTGACGAGCATCTCCTTCGACATCTCCGTGCTCGAACTCTTCTGGACGCTCGCGCGCGGCTTCAAGGTCGTCCTGGTGACCGACGAGGATCGGCTGGCCGTGCCGCCGTCGCGCGGCCGGCGGAACGCGGCGCGCGGAATCGATTTCTCGCTCTTCTATTTTGCCAGCGAACTGGGCGGCGACCCGCGGGCCCGCTACCGGCTGCTGCTCGAAGGCGCCAAATTTGGCGATCAGAACGGCTTTTCGGCGGTGTGGACTCCCGAGCGGCATTTTCACTCCTTCGGCGGCCTGTATCCCAACCCCAGCGTGGCGAGCGCCGCCCTCGCGGCACTGACCTCCCGGATCGCGATTCGCGCCGGCAGCGTGGTTTCACCGCTCCACCATCCCGTCCGGATCGCGGAGGAGTGGTCCCTGGTCGACAACCTTTCCGGCGGCCGCGTCGGCATTTCCTTCGCTTCCGGCTGGCAGCCCAACGATTTCGTCCTGGCCCCGGCTCGCTTTGCCGATCGCAAACGGATCATGTACGAGGACATCGACATCATCCGCCGGCTGTGGCGCGGCGAGACGGTCATGCTGAAGGGAGGCGATGGCCGCGAGGTGCCGGTGAAGATCTTCCCGCCTCCCCTCCAGCCGGAATTGCCCTTCTGGGTCACCGCCGCGGGCAATCCCGAGACCTTTCGCCAGGCGGGTGCCTCCGGCGCCAACATCCTCACGCATCTGCTCGGGCAGAAATTCGAGGACGTGGAGGCCAAGATTCGCGTTTACCGCGAAGCCCGTGCGGCCGCCGGACACCCTGGCCGCGGCCATGCCACGCTGATGCTGCACACCTTCGTCGGTGACTCGATCGAGGCGGTGCGCGCGGCGGTGCGGGAGCCGATGTGCCGTTATCTCGGGACTTCGCTCGACCTGATTCGCGACGCCCCGTTCGCGTTTCCGACCTTCAAGGTGCCCAGCCAGTCGGTGGCCGACAAGGTCACGAGCGGGCTGAAGAACTTCTCCCCCGAGGAAATGCAGGTGCTGCTCGGGTTCGCCTTCGATCGTTACTTCGACACCTCCAGTTTCTTCGGCACGGTTGATCGCTGCGTCGAGATCGCCGAGCAGTGCAAGGCCTGCGATGTCGATGAGATCGGCTGCCTGATCGATTTTGGCGTGCCCGTGGACCAGGCACTCAACGGCCTCAACCAGCTGAACGAAGTTCGCCAGCGGTCCAACCGGCCAACCGCGATCACCCCGAAGCGCGACTACTCCATCCAGTCACAGATCGAGGCGCATGGCGTGACGCACCTGCAATGCACGCCATCGCTGGCACGGATGATCGCCGATCAGTCCGGCGGAATCGAGGTCCTGGCAGGGCTCCGTCGCCTGATGCTGGGGGGAGAGGCACTGCCGCAGGATCTGCTCTCACGGCTGCGCAAGGCCGTGCGCGGGGAAATTCACAACATGTACGGTCCGACGGAAACGACCATCTGGTCGACGACCGACCGGCTGCCGCCCGACGAGGATTTCATCACGATTGGCCGGCCGATTGCGAACACGCAGGTCTACGTCATGGATCGCCAGCAGCGCCTGGTCCCGGCCGGACTTCCCGGTGAATTGTTGATTGGTGGCGACGGCGTGGCGCGCGGATATCTCAACCGCGAGGATCTGACCCGCGATCGCTTCCTGCCGGATCCTTTCCGCGCGGTGCCCGGCGCCCGGCTTTATCGGACCGGCGACCTGGTCGCCTGGCGGGCGGACGGCCGGCTGGATTTCCTTGGCCGGCTGGACAACCAGGTGAAAATCCGCGGCCACCGGATCGAGCTCGGCGAAATCGAACTCGCCCTGGCGGGGCATCCTCGCGTCGCAACGGCAGTGGTCGTGCCTCGCGTGCGCGCCAGTGGTGAAGCCGATCTGGCCGCGTTCTACACCACAAGAGTCGATGGCGCCATCGAGCTGCCCGAGTTCCGCGAACTCCTGGCCAGGCGGCTGCCCGACTACATGATCCCAGCCTCCGCGCTCCGGCTCGACAAGCTGCCGACCACGCCCAACGGAAAGATCGATCGGAAAAGCCTCGCCGCGATGGCGATCGATTCCGGCCGCAGTGAAACCCCGGCAGCGGAGTCGGAGCCGCGCTCGGAACTGGAACAGCAAGTCGCCGCCGTCTTTTCCGAGGCGCTCGAACTGAATGCGGTCAGCATCGATGCCCGCTTCTTCGACCTGGGTGCGAACTCGCTCACCCTGGTGCGCGTCGCCGCCCGGCTCGCCGAGCAGTTCCCCGGGCGGGTAAGCCTCGTCGATCTGTTCCAGCACACAACCATCCGGCTGCTCGCCGGCTTCCTGTCCAAGGACGAGGCCGGGCCGGCCAGTCCGGCGCAGGCCCAGCGGGGCAGTGATCGTGGCCGCCGCCGACGGGAGTCGCTGCTGCGACGCCAGGGCTGATCCGGTTGCAGCGAACCCCGAAACCACTCCATCCCGTCCACGACGGCCCGACCAGATACCAACATGCGTGGAAAAATCCTCATCGCCAAACCCGGACTCGATGGCCATGACCGCGGCGCCAAGTATATCGCCCGCTGCCTGCGGGACGACGGATTCGAGGTCGTTTATACCGGGATTCGCCGAACGCCGGAGGAGATCGTCTCGTCCGCCATCCAGGAGGATGTCGATGTGATCGGGCTTTCGATCCTCTCCGGCGCTCACCTGGAGATCTTCGCGGAAATCTTCCGGCTCCTGAAGGAGCGTGGAGCCGGGGACATTGCCGTGGTTGGCGGTGGCATCATCCCCGAACCCGACATCATCACCCTGCGGGCAGCGGGCGTGCGGGCAATCTTCACGCCAGGCAGCTCGCTCGAGGAAATGCTGGTGTTGTTCCGGGAACTCGCCGGCGAAACCCGCCGGCAACGGGGGCTCATCACTTCATGAATCTCACCGCGATCATCGCTGCACTCCAGCAGGGGGATCTGCGTGCCCTGGCACGGGCGATCAGCATCGTCGAGGCGGGAGGCGCCACCGCCGAGGCCCTGCTCGATCAAGTTCCCCTTCTGGCATCGAAGGCGGATGTCGTCGGAATAACGGGTGCACCGGGCGCCGGCAAATCATCGCTGCTCGATTGCCTGATCGAAGTCTACAAGCAACGGGATTCACGGGTCGGCGTGGTGGCCGTCGATCCCACGTCCTCGGTCCACGATGGCGCGATTCTGGGCGACCGCATCCGCTGGATGCGGCATGCCTGCTCGCCCAACGTGGTCATTCGCTCCCTGGCTTCCCGGGGCTCACTGGGCGGGGTGAGTGCCGCAACCGCTGCCGTAGTCCGGCTCCTGGCCGCCGCGGGCTGCCGGCCCGTGTTTGTGGAAACCGTCGGCGTCGGCCAGATTGGATCCGAGATTGCGGGGATTGCCGGCCTGGTGGTCGCCCTCACGGCGCCGGGCTTGGGCGATGACATTCAGATGATGAAGGCCGGCGTGCTCGACGTGGCGGATCTGGTGGTCCTGAACAAGGCCGATCTCCCTGGCGCATCCGCGCTGCATTCGGCACTGGCGGCGGAACTCGAGCATCGCGGCGGGCGGATCATTTCCACCAACGCGATCGACGGCGGCGGGGTTGCCGAACTGGTCGGCGCGATCGACGAACTGCGTCATGCCGCCGGCCGGACCCCCAATGGACATCCCGTCGATCGCAGCCGGCTCGAGGCGCGGATCGTCGAGCATTCACTGGCCCTGCTGCGACCACGGCTTCGCGCCCGGCTGGCCACGATGGCCAATCTGAACCTGCCGCCCGACGATCTCGCGCGGATTCTGGCCGAAGCGCACGAAACCAGCCGCCCGCTTTCAAACCCATGAACGGTTCGAACGGCTCACTTCCTCCCGCCTTCCGCGATTGGTCCGCCAATGTCCTGGAACCCGCCCGCCGGCGGCTGCCCGAAAGGCGGGCGGCGTTTGTCACGGCCTCGGGCCTGCCCGTGCCGGTGCTCAGCGTACCGGAGTCGTTGGAGCCCTCGTATCAGGAACGGCTGGGGTTTCCGGGCGAGTTCCCGTTCACGCGCGGAATCCGGCCCACCATGTACCGCAGCCGGCTCTGGACCATGCGCCAGTATTCCGGCTTCGCCACGGCGGCGGAATCGAACCGCCGCTACCGCGCGCTGCTGGCCAGCGGCCAGGACGGCCTTTCCGTGGCCTTCGATTTGCCCACCCAGCTCGGACTGGACTCGGATCATCCCCTGAGCCGGGGCGAGGTCGGCAAGGTGGGGGTCGCCATTGATTCGCTCGCGGACATGGAGCTGCTGTTCCAGGACATTCCACTCGACCGGGTCTCGACCTCGATGACCATCAACGCGCCGGCCGCGGTCCTGCTCGCAATGTATGCCGTGGTTGGCGAGCAGCAGGGGGTCGGTTTCCGGCAGCTCAAGGGCACTGTCCAGAACGACATCCTCAAGGAGTACACGGCGCGCGGGACCTACATTTTTCCGCCCCGTCCGAGCCTGGCCCTCGCCGGGGAACTCATCGCCTGGTGTGCCGCGGAGATGCCTGGTTTCAATCCGATCTCGATTTCCGGATACCACATCCGGGAGGCCGGCGCGACCGCGGCACAGGAGGTCGCCTTCACATTCGCCAATGCCATCGCCTACGTCGAGACCGCGCTCCAGCGGGGACTCGCCATCGATGCCTTTGCCCCGCGGCTCTCGTTCTTCTTCAATGCGGCCTCCGACTTCTTCGAGGAGATTGCGAAATTCCGTGCCGCCCGCCGGATCTGGGCCCGGCTGGTGCGCGAAAAGTTCCGGGCGACCAAGCTCGAAAGCGCCATGCTGCGGTTCCACGTCCAGACCGCCGGCCACACGCTCACCGCCCAGCAGGTCGACAACAATCTCGGCCGGGTGACGCTCCAGGCCATGGCTGCCATCCTCGGTGGCGCCCAGTCGCTCCACGTCAATGCCAAGGACGAGGCCTTGTCACTTCCCACCGACGCCAGTGCCGAAACGGCATTGCGGATCCAGCAAATCCTTGCCTTCGAAACCGGGATCGCGGACTCGGTGGATCCGCTCGGGGGATCCTACCACGTCGAGATGCTGACCGACACCCTGGAACGCGCCATCCTCGACTGCATGGCCGAGGTCGAACGCGCCGGCGGCGCGCTCGCCGCCACCGAATCCGGTTTCATCCAGCGCCAGATCGAAGAGTCAGCCTACCGCCAGCAGCGCGCAATTGATCATGGCGAGCGGATCATCGTGGGAGTGAACCGCTTTCGGACAGAAGTGCCGGAGACCGCCCCGCCTGCCACGGATCCGTCGGATGGCCGACTCGGCGTCGACGCACAGCTGGAACGACTGGCGGACGTCCGCGCGCGCCGGGATTCGGCGGTCGTCGGGACGGTGCTGGGCCAACTCGAGGGCGCCGCCCGCGCCGGCAAGCCGGTGATGCCCGAAATTGTCAGCGCAGTCCGCGCTTACGCGACGGTGGGCGAAATCTGCGCCGTCCTCCGGAGCGTCTGGGGCGAACATCGGCCCTGAACACCGCGTCGCGAGACCCATTCCCAACCCCTGACCCGCATGATCAACGGCATCGACCACATCGGCATCGCGGTGCGTTCGCTTTCGGCCGCCATTCCCCGATACGAACGGGTCCTCGGACGCCCCTGCGAACGGATCGAAACCGTGACGCACCAGGATGTTCGGGTGGCATTCTTCGAGGTGGAGGGGTCCCGGATCGAGCTGCTCGAGCCGATAACCGAACAAAGTCCGATTGCGCGGTTCATTGCGAAACGCGGGGAAGGCCTCCATCATATCGCCTTGCGCTCGTCCGCCCTCGCCGTCGATCTGGCGCGTGCGGTCGAAGGCGGCTGCGAGCAGCTCTCGGGCGTTCCGAGCGGCGGCGCGCA
This sequence comes from Verrucomicrobiia bacterium, assembly GCA_011525695.1. GTDB lineage: Bacteria > Verrucomicrobiota > Verrucomicrobiia > Opitutales > Opitutaceae > ER46. The sequence goes on along the minus strand of WYBX01000084.1, from coordinate 24,277 downwards.
TGGCGCGCAGATCGCATTTCTCCACCCACGAGGAATGTCCGGCGTGCTGGTCGAACTCTGCGCGCCGGCAGCACTGGCAGAGCCCGGCCGCGCCACTGACAACCGCAGCCTTTCCATCCAACCCACGACAAAGAATTTCCATGAGTGATGAGAGTGCAAAGCACCCTTCCCGCCCCAATGCGGTGGCCGTAATTGGCATGGCGTGCCGGTTTCCTGGCGGCCGGAACGTCCATGAATTCTGGTGCAACCTGCGCGACGGCGTCGAATCAACGAAGCCGCTTTCGGAGGACGTCCTGCGGGCGGCCGGCGTGACCCCCGCGCAACTGGCGGACCCCGCCTATGTCAAGTCCGCTGCCGTGCTCGACGGGATGGAGGAATTCGATGCCGGCTTTTTCGGTTTCAGCCCGAAGGAGGCGTCCATCATGGACCCCCAGCACCGGCATTTTCTCGAGTGCGGTTGGGAGGCATTCGAGGACGCGGGCTACGATCCGCTCACCTATTCCGGTTCCATCGGCGCCTTCGCCGGTTGTGGCATGCAGGCATATTTCACGCAGAACCTTGCGCCGAACCGGCAGCTCATGGACGGCACCGGGCTTTTCCTCGTCCGTCACACCGGCAATGACAAGGACTTCCTGACAACGCGGCTCTCGTATCAGTTCAATCTGCGCGGCCCCAGCATCTCCATCCAGACTGCGTGTTCCACGTCGCTCGTCGCGATCCACGCAGCCGCGCAGAGCATCCTTTCCGGCGAGTGCGACCTGGCCATTGCCGGCGGCGTCACGATCGAACTGCCCCACCGGCAGGGCTACCTCTACCAGGAGGGCGAGATCCTGTCGCACGACGGCCATTGCCGCTCCTTCGATGCCGCCTCCACCGGGACCGTCTTCGGCAGCGGGGTCGGCGCAGTCATTCTCAAGCGCTACGACGATGCCGTGGCCGACGGCGACACCATCCACGCCCTCATCCTTGGCTCGGCCGTCAACAATGACGGCGCCGGCAAGGTCAGCTACCTCGCTCCAAGCGTGGACGGCCAGGCCGCGGCTGTTTCCGAGGCACTTGCCGTCGCCGGGATCGATGCCGGCACGGTCACGTATGTTGAAACCCATGGGACCGGCACCCAGATCGGCGATCCCATCGAGGTGACCGCGCTCACCCAGGCATTCCGGGAATCGTCCAATGGACGCGGCTTCTGCGCCCTGGGCGCCGTGAAGACCAATATCGGGCACCTGGATACGGCGGCTGGCGTCGCCGGCTTCATCAAGACCGTCCTCGCCCTGAAGCACCGACTGATTCCACCCACGCTTCATTTCCAACGGCCCAATCCCCAGATCCCATTCGACCGCAGCCCGTTCTTCGTCAATGCCCGGCTCCGGGAATGGACCCTGCCGCCCGGGGTGGACGTCCGCCGGGCCGGCATCAACGCCCTCGGAGTCGGTGGCACCAATGCCCACGTGATTCTCGAGGAGGCTCCCATAGTGGCACCAGCCCCCGTCGCGCACCCGGCCCACCTGCTGGCCTGGTCGGGCCGCAACGAGCAGGTGCTCGATAAAATGATCGCCCGGTTTGCCGCCCATCTTCGCGAGCATCCCCAGCTGGATTTGGCCGCCGCAGAGTTCACGCTGCGTGCCGGCCGGCATGCCTTCAAAAACCGCCGGGTGATCGCGGTCCGGGACGTGGCCGACGCCCTGGCCACACTGGAAGCCCGGGATGCCAAGCGGCTCTTCACCGGCCGGGCGGCCGATCCCGCGCCGACGCTGGTGTACATGTTCCCGGGCGGCGGCGTCCAATACCCGAACATGGGCCTCCAGCTGCACGAGGATAATCCCGTCTACCGTCGCGCGCTCGATGAAAGCCTGGAATTGCTCCAGCGCCGCTGGCAGATCGATTTGCGCTCCCTGCTCTTCCCCGCCGCGGGCAAGGAGGCGTGGGCAGCCGAGCAGCTGGAACGGCCGCTCTACTCGATCCTTTCCATCTTCGTCACCGAGCGGGCGATGGCGGAGCTCTGGATCTCGCTGGGTCTGAAACCAGCCATGATGACCGGGCACAGCCTGGGCGAATACACGGCGGCCTGCATCGCGGGCGTGATTTCGCTCGCGGACACGCTGGCGATCGTCGTGGCCCGCGGCCGCATCTTTGAACGGCTGCCGGCCGGTGCCATGCTCAGCGTCCGGCTGGACGAACCGGAACTCGCACCGCATCTTTCGCCTGGCCATTCGCTGGCCGCGGTCAACGCGCCCAGCCTGTGCGTGGTTTCCGGCACCGTCGAGGACGTGGAGGATCTGGCGGCCCGGCTCGACGCCCTCGACATTGAAAATCAGCGGCTCCGGATCAACGTCGCCGCACACTCGCGGATGCTGGATCCGTTCCTGGATGAATTTCGGGCGGCATTCGCAGACATCCGTTTTCAGCCGCCGAAGATTCCCTTCATTTCCAATCTCACGGGCCGTGTGGCCGAGGCCTCCGAGGTCGGAACCGCCGAGTACTGGGTGCGGCATCTGCGCCAGACCGTCCGGTTTTCCGCCGGGCTCCGTGCGCTGCAGCAAGCCCATCCGAACGGCCTGCTGGTGGAAATCGGCCCGGGCAACGCGCTCTCCTCCCTGGCCTCGCTGCATGAACTGACCGCCATCCCCTCGATGCGGCATCCCAAGGAGATCGGTCCCGACCACCAGTTCCTGCTCTCCGCGCTCGGCCGCATCTGGTCCTTCGGGTATCCAATCGATTGGGACAAGGTCCAGCCGGCCGCTCCTGCCCGCCGCATTCCACTGCCCACCTACCCCTTCGAGCACCAGCGGTATTGGATCGAGGCCGGGCGGTCCACCGGGACAATGGTGGCCGCGGAACCGGATCGACTCGAGCGCCGTCCCAAGATCGAGGGATGGCTCTCCCGACCCGCCTGGCTCGAGCTTCCCGCCGGCTCCGCCCGGGCCGGGCTTAGCCCGGATCGCATCCTCCTGGTTGGCGGAGCGGATCCGCTTGCCAGCGAACTCGGTGCCTCGCTGCAGGAACGCCTGGGCGGCTCCGGTCGCATTCCCACCCTGATCCGCGTTGTCCCCGGCGCGAGGTACGAGCGGCTGGACCCGCACACGTTTCACATTACGGCCGGCACTGAGGGCGATTTCGAACGCGTCCTCGCCGAATCCGCCGGTGCAGCAGGGGGTAATCCGCTCGTCGTCTTCCTGGGTGCTGCCGGGGCGCCGGTCGACCCCTCGGGCAAACCCGGAACCGAGCCAGCCGGCGAAAGCTTCAACCAGGTGATCTCGCTGGCCCGCGCGCTCGGCACGATCGCCGACGCCATGCCGCCGCGGCTCGTGGCCGTCACCACCGACAGCTTCAGTGTCGCGGGCGAATGCGCCGTGAATCCATCGCCGCATCTGGTGATTGGCGCCCTGCGCGTCGTTCCTCGTGAATACCCGTCCGTTCGCACACAGGTGATTGACGTCGCCAGTTCCTCGCTCGCCGGCCGGCAGCGCCCGGAAACGCTGGCCGCCCTCGCCGCCGAGATCAGCGCCGAACCGGAGCACCGTGAAATCGTGCTGCGGGCCGGCCGTCGGTGGACGCCCGCGCTCGCCCCCGTGCCCTTGCCGGATCCCGCCACTGCCCGCAGCCTCCTGAAGCGGGGCGGCGTGTACATGATTACCGGCGGACTCGGCGGCCTGGGGTTGGAACTCGCGCATCACCTCGCCAGCACGCAGGGGGCGAAGCTGGTCCTCGTGTCGCGCTCGTCCGCCAACAACGGGGCGGTCCATGCCGCCCAGGACAAGCTGCGGCAATTCGAGTCACTCGGCGACGTGATGGTGGCCCAGGGTGAGGTCACCAATTTCGCCTCGCTCGAGTCGGTGGTGCAGTCGGCCGAGGCGAGGTTCGGCCAGATTGATGGCGTATTCCATTGCGCGGGCATGGTCGATGACGGGCTCATCGCGATTAAATCGCGCGAGGCCATGGAACGGGTCCTCCGGCCCAAGGTTGCCGGGACCGCCGCCATCATCGAGGTGTTCCGGAAGCGCCCGCTTGATTTCGTGGTGTTCTATTCCTCGACCAGTTCCTGGCTCGGGCTGCCCGGCCAGGTGGATTATGCGGCCGGGAATGCATATCTCGACGCCGTCGCCGCCAGCGCGGATCGCGCGCTTCCCTGGCCGGTACGGACGATTGGCTGGGGGGCCTGGCGCGATGTCGGGATCGCGGCCCGCCTCGTTGCCGGAGCCGGGACGAACCACCGCGCGACGGCAGGCACGCCTGCGCTGCATCCTTTCCTCGGAACCCATCAGCCGGTGCCTGAAGGGAAACGCCGGTTCTCGGCGCTCTGGGACGCAGCGGGACTTTGGGCTCTGGATGGCCACCGCAACCGGGAAGGGATCGCCCTGTTCCCCGGCACCGGTTATCTCGAACTCGCCCGGGCCGCGCTGGGCCCGGCGCAGGACGGGGCCTTCGTCTCGATCCAGGATCTGGTTTTCATTGCCCCGCTGGTGGTCGAGGGGCCGACGGAGGTGCAAATCGAAATCGAGCCCGAGGGGGATTTTGTGGTCACCAGCCGGCCGATCGACGGAACCGCTGCCGGGGCGTGGTCCGAGCATGCACGCGGCGTGGCCCGGCTCGTGCCTGGCGCCTTGCCCGGGCAGATGGACATCAACTCGCTGCGTGCCCGCTGCGGGCTGGCTCATCGAGTCTACCATCCCGGGGAGCCAGCCACGCGCCAGGACACGATGCTGCGTTTCGGAAAGCGCTGGGCGAATATCCGGCAGGCCTGGTTCGGCGATGGCATCGCACTGGCGGAAATGAGCCTGCCCGGTGAATTCGCCCCCGATCTCGCCGAAACTCCGTTCCATCCGGCGGTGGTGGACATCGCCACGGCGTTTGCACTGCCGTTGGTCCGCGGCTATGCCGAGGCGAACTGGTTCTATGTGCCGCTCTCCTACCGGCACGTGGAAATCTTCCGGTCGCTCCCCACGACGTGTTTCAGCGTCGCGCGTTGCGCCGACGCGGGCCAGTCAGACACGGTCGTCATGGACGTGACTCTCGTCGCGGCCTCGGGTGAAGTCCTCGCCCGAATCTCGGGCTTCACGATGAAGCGGCTGGCGGAGCCCCAGCTGAAAGTTCATCAGCCCCGCGATTTTTCCGACGGAAGACCGGCGGGTGGCGGCAAGCCCGGCATTCCGCCCTTCGAGGAGCTGGTTCTCGGCGGCATCTCCCCCGCAGAGGGCATGCGCGTGATCGACGCCGTGCTCACGGGTGCCGCGCCTGCGCACGTTTTCGCCAGCCCGTTTGATCCGGCAACCTGGAGCCGCCTGCTCACCACGACGGCAGACACGAATGCCTCCCGGACGGATGCGCATGAATCCGCCGGCGGTGCAGCGGTCAGCCAGCCCCGTCCGAAAATTTCCAGCACGTACGTCCCGCCCGTTTCCGAAACGGATCGGAAGCTGGCCGGAATCTGGAAAGAGGCCCTCGGCCTGGCCGAGGTTGGGCTGGACGATAATTACTTCGAACTCGGAGGGAACTCACTCGGCCTGGTCCAGCTGATCATGAAATGTCGCAAGGCGATCAAGGCGGCGATTCCGGTCGGGGATCCCACGTTGCTGGCCAATCCCACGATTCGCGTCATGGCGGCATTTGCCGCCGCGAAGGACGCTCCGGCGGAGCCCGCGGACGGCGGGCCGAAGCGCGTTTCCCGGGATAAATTCAAGGTAGGGCGCGTCGCGGTGCGCTGATCTCGCGGCCGTCATGACTCCAGCTCCAGCAGTTTCCGGCATGTCCACGATCACCGAACCTTCCGCTCCGGCCGAGGCCCCGGCTCCGCCCCCACCCGAGATTTACGCCTTTCCCGCGACTCCGCAGGAACAGCAACTCTGGTTCCTTGACAGCCTGTATCTCGGGAATCCGGCCTACAACATCCCGCTGGCCTACGAGGTTTCCGGTCCGCTCAACGCCGGAGCGCTGGACGAGAGCCTCCGTTATGTCGTCAACCGACATGAGAACCTCCGCACGACCTTCGCCATGCGCGAGGACGAGTTCCTGCAGCTCGTGGAACCCGAGCTCACCATCCGGTTCCGGCGGCTCGACCTCTCCGGCCTCACGCCGACCGCCCGTGAGCAAGCGCGCACGCGCGCCATCGACGAGGAAGGCAAGCATCGGTTCAACCTGACGCACGGCCCCCTGGTCCGCGGGACGCTGATCATCCTGGAACCTGCGCGGCACGTGGTGATGTTCAATTTCCACCACATCATCCTCGATCACCTCTCGGTGCTCCAGTTTGCGCGCGAGTTTGGCCAGGCCTATGCCGCCTATTCCCGCGGCGGCACACCGGCGCTGGAGCCGCCTTCATTGCAATATCCCGATTTCTCGGTCTGGCAGGAGGAGCGGTTCGCCGAGGAGGGCTTCAAGGCCGACCTGCAGGACTGGATCAGCCGGCTGGAGGGCGCGCCGGTCGAGACCAGCCTGCCGTTCGATCGCCCCCGTGGCGCCACCCAGACATTCGCCGGTCGCGAGGTGAAGTTCTCGCTGTCCGCCGCGTCGAGCACGCGCATCCGCGAGTTCGCCCGCTCGGCCAGGAAGTCCGTCTTTGTTACCCTCCTTACGGCCTTCAAATGCCTCCTGGCCCGGTATTCAGGTCAGAACGACATCCTTGTGGGCAGCCCCTTCGCCAACCGGACCGTCGGCAACCTCGATGGCGTGATGGGCTGCTGCATGAACACCCTGCCGTTGCGCTCGCAGCTCGGGGCCAATGGCACGTTTGCTGAAGCCCTCGACACCGTCCACCAGACCGTCCTGACCGCGTACCAGCGGCAGCGGGTTCCGCTCAAGCTGATTGTCGATCAGGCCAGGCTCGAACGTGACGCCAGTCGCAATCCCCTCTTTCAAAGCACCTTCATTGTCCAGGACCCGCCCATGGCGCTCGCTCTCGAGGGCCTCGAGGTCACGCCACTCGAGATCCACAACGACACCGCCAAGTTCGATCTGGCAGTCTGGATGTGGGAGTCCGGCGGCCTGCTGTCCGGAGTCTGGGAATACAACACGGATCTGTTCGATGCCGACACGATCGATCGCATGATTCGAAATTTCGAAACGCTGGCGACCAATGCGGCCTCGGCGCCGCAATCGCCCTGGCGGACACTGGGACTGCTCTCGCCGGAGGAACACGCGCAGGTGGTCGATGGCTTCAATCGCACGAACACGCCGTACCCGGCGGAGTCCACAGTCGTCGATCTGGTGGCGAAGTCGGTGCAGGCGGCCGGCGACGCCATCGCCCTCGAGTTCGGCCGCGAGCAGCTGACATATCGCGACCTGGCGCGGCAGGCGGACCTGCTCACGCAGCGGCTCCAGGCGATGGGAGTCGGATCGAATTCGCTCGTTGGCCTGTACCTCGATCGCTCCCCCGCGATGGTCTCGGCCATGCTCGCGGTGCTCCAGTCCGGAGCCGCGTATGTCCCGCTGGACCCGGCCTTCCCCGCGGAACGGATCCAGTTCATGATCGAGGACTCCGGCGCCAGCGTGATCGTCTGCCAGTCCGCCCTCGCCCATCAGCTCCCGGCTCACCAGGCCCGGACGCTGCTGGTCGACGAGCCGGCCACGTCCGGCTCCGCCAGTCCGCCGCGCAGCAAGGCGCAGCCGGCGGCGCTCGCCTATGTGCGCTACACCTCCGGTTCCACCGGACGGCCCAAAGGCGTCGAGATCGGGCACCAGGCGCTGGTCAACTTCCTCCTCGCGATGCAGCGCGAACCGGGATTCACCCGGGAGGATGTCCTGCTCGCGGTCACCACGCTTTCCTTCGACATTTCCGAGCTGGAAATCTGGCTGCCGCTCATCAGTGGCGGGCGAATCATCCTCGCGAGCCGGCAGCAGGTGGCGGACGGACCGGAATTGATCCGTCTCCTGCGCGACCATGGAGTCACGACGATGCAGGCCACGCCCGCCACTTGGCGGCTCCTGCTCGAAGCCGGCTGGCCGGGCGATCGGAGGTTGAGCGTGCTCTGCGGTGGCGAGGCGCTGCCGGCCGATCTCGCACAGCGGCTGCTCGGAAAGTGTCGCACCCTCTGGAACATGTATGGCCCGACGGAAACGACGGTGTGGTCGAGTGTCCTGGAGGTCAGGGCCGGCGAACCGATCCGGGTCGGTCGACCGATTGCCAACACGCAATTCTACATTGTCGATCCCGCGAACCAGCCGGTGCCGCTCGGCGTGCACGGCGAGTTGCTGATCGGTGGAGACGGGCTGGCCCGGGGATACCTGCGGCGGCCCGAGCTGACCCAGGACCGGTTTGTCGCCAGCCCCTTTCAAGCGGGCCGCCGGCTTTACCGGACGGGCGATCTGGTGAAGCTGCGGCGCGATGGCACGCTGGATTTCATCGGCCGAATCGACAGCCAGGTGAAACTCCGCGGCTATCGGATCGAACTCGGTGAAATCGAGTCGGCGCTGGCGCAGGTGCCCGGTGTCGCCCATGCCGTGGTCATCGTCAGGGACGAACAACTCGTGGCCTACTACGTCGGTCAGCCGGGCCAATCAGCCGATGTCTCGGCCTGCCGCGAAGCACTGCGGGCACGACTGCCCGAGTATATGGTACCGGCGCTTTATCTCAAACTCGACGCCCTGCCGCTCACCCCCAATGGCAAGGTCGACCGGAAGGCGCTGCCATCTCCGGACACCACCACGCCCGCCGCAACCGGCGAGTACGTGGCGCCGCGCAATGCGGTCGAGCAACAGCTGGCCGGAATCTGGGAGCAGGTTCTCAAGCGTTCGCCCATTGGCGTGCATGACAACTTCTTCGATCTGGGCGGTCATTCGCTCCTGGCGGTCAACCTCTTCAGCCGGGTCGAGAACACCTTCGGCCGGCGGCTGCCACTGGCCTCGTTGTTCCAGCATCCGAGCGTTGCGCAGCTCGCCACCCTGCTCAAAATCGAGTCCAGCCCGTCCCAGTCATGGCAGGCCCTCGTTCCGATTCGCGAAGGCGGGGACCGACCCGCGCTGTTCATCGTTCACGGCGCCGGCGGCAACATCCTGATCTACCGGAGCCTCGCCCACCACCTGGCCCCGGGCGTTCCCGTTTACGGCCTCCAGTCGCTCGGCCTCGACGGCGTGACAAAACCGCTGCTGACAATCGAGGAGATGGCGGCGGCCTATGTGGAGGAGATCCTGCAGAAACAGCCCAGCGGACCCTACAACCTCGCGGGCTACTGCATGGGCGGCAAGGTGGCGTTCGAGATCGCGCGCATCCTCGAGGCACGGGGCCACCGCGTTGAACTGCTCGCCCTGCTCGACTCCTACAACTTCGTTTCCGCCGTGCGAGTCAGCAAGCTGTCGTTGTACCGGCAGATGATCGGCTTCCACCTCCGGAATGTCTTCGAACTCGGGCCGGTCGACGCCGCCAGCTATGTGGCGGAAAAGCTGCGGATGCTGGTCGAGTATGCCGGTTCGATCGCCAAGGCTTCGTTCACCCGCGCCCGCCTGATCCTTTCGGGCGGCAACCAGCAGGCCCCGATCGAACACTTCATCCAAAAGCTCAACGATCACGCCGGCGAAATCTATATTCCGCAGCCGTATTCCGGCCGGGTCAGTCTCTTCAAGCCGCAGCGGAACTATTCCACCTTCAGCGATCCGAACATGGGCTGGCGCGACGTGTCGCAGGGCGAACTCGAGATGGTGCGACTGGAGCTGAACCCCCACGCGATGCTGGTCGAACCCTATGTGCGCAAACTGGCGGAAGCGATCAATGCGCGGCTGCCCGGCGGCGCTCGCTGAGCACCCGCCCGTTTCTGCCGGAGAGTCACCCCCTGCCATGGATCGTCTGAACACCCTGTTGGCTTCCGAAAGTGGTCGTCCCGGTTTTCAACCGGGACGCAGCTGCTTCCGGGCCCACACGTTGTTCCTGCTGCTTCTTGCCTGCCTCGCGGCGCGGCCGGTGGACGCCCAGTCGGTCCTGGCGTCGTCCGAGCCGCCCTTCGAACCCGCGCGGCCCGCCGGCAGCCCCCCGCCTGTGCCCGCCCGGCCCGGCGGCACCGTCCAGCCTCCACCGTTCCGCTGGGGCCCGCTCGCCGCGCGGCCGCATGCGCACTACCGTTTCCTCTACGGTGACGGCCTCCGGGCGAGTTCCGGCGAACTGGCCTCCAGCTACATCGACCGATGGACGGCCGCAATGCGCCTGGAACTGGGCTCGCGCTGGTGGATCGATTATGCCCCCTCGTGGGTCTATTATTCCAGTGAGGCCTTTCGCGACACGGTGGAGCATGCGATTGATTTCAACGGCCAGCTCGCCCCAGCCGGATGGTTCCTGCAACTCACCGGGCGATACCGCGCCACGGATTCCCCCCAGGTGGAAACCGGCCGGCAGACCCGCCAGCAGGTCTCGACCACAACTTTCGCGGGGACCCGTCCGATCGCACCCAACCTCCTGTTCACCATCAACGCGGAACAGCGGCTCACATTTGTTGAGGCTTTTCCGGATACGTTCGAGTGGTCGGTCTCGCCGGGAGTGCAGCATTTCCTCACCAGCGACCTGCAGACCGGGCTCGCGCTCGATACCGGCTACGTGCTGGTCTATCGCGCCTCGGACATGGGGTTTGTCCGGCCGCTTGCGCGCATGTCCTGGAGGGCGTCACCGCGGATGCAGTTCGAACTGCAGGCTGGCGTGGAGAGCCGCCAGTTTCTCGGGGCCCGCGGCTCGACCCTCAGCACGCCGCACTACCGGGGTGCCGTTCGCTATGAGCCGTTCACGACCACCAGCCTCAGCCTGGCCCTGGCCCGCTCCGTGGCGGCATCCTATTTCGCAGATCAGGCGGCGGAGCTGACGGTCGGTACAATCGGTTTCGATCAGCGTCTGCTCACCCATTTCCGGCTGTCGTTCCGCGCCAGCTTCCAGGAGGTCGCCTACATCCGCGGGGAGGATCCTGGCGGGCCCCAGCGTCAGGACGAACTTCGTTCCTACGACGTCAGGCTGACGACGACGCTATTTCGCCGGGCGGAGGTTGCCGCCTTTTTCCAGTCCACCCACAACGCATCCAACGTCGGCGACTTCGATTTCGAGAGCGAGCAAATCGGCTTCGAAATCGGATATCGCTATTGAACGCCAGCGCTCCCTGTCCCGCCAACCCTCAATGCTGAAGTCCGATCATCCGTCAACCCGTCAGCGGAACGAAGGCGTCGCAACGCTCGCGCCAGCCGGCGGGCCGTCGCAGCCTGCCCGGCGCGATTACTGGTGGGTGCTGGCGATCGCGGCGGTGATCGGGGCGTTTTCCTGGCCACTCTTCGAATTGGGCCGATTCTCGCTCGGCAGCGAGGTGTATTCGCACATTCTGCTCGTTCCACTGGTCAGCGGATACCTGATTTGGACCCAACGGTCGCTGCTGCCCCGCCGCGCCGCGTTTTCCGTGCGTGCCGCCATCGTGCCAGTCGCCGCCGGCGGCCTCGTCCTGCTGATCTACTTCGCACTGAAATCTGCCGGCTGGAAACCGCCACCGGCGGACGCGCTCGCGCTGACCACCCTTGCCTTTCTGCTGCTGCTGACGGGGACGTTGGCGGCCTTCCTGGGCTGGGCGGTCATCCGGGCGATCGCATTTCCGCTTGGGTTTCTCGTGTTCATGCTGCCGATGCCGGGGTGGATCGAACGGGGAATCGAGACGTTTCTCCAGCACGGTTCGGCCAGTGTCGCCTACGGGCTGTTCACGATCGCCGGCACGCCGGTGCTCCGACAGGATCTGGTGTTTCAACTCCCGGGGATCGCCCTGGAAGTCGCGCGGGAGTGCAGCGGCATCCGCTCGACGCTGGCGCTCTTCATCACGAGCGTTGTCGCCGGCCACCTCTTCCTCCAATCGCCTTGGCGGCGGACCCTTCTGGCTGTCGCCGTCGTTCCCCTCGCTCTGCTCCGCAACGGCGTGCGCATCTTCACGATTGGCGAACTTTGCGTCCGCATCAGTCCCGAGATGGTGCATTCCTACATCCATCGCCAAGGCGGCCCGATCTTCTTTCTCCTGTCGCTGATTCCGTTTTCCCTCTTCCTGCTCCTCCTGGCGCGATCCGAACGATCCGCGGCCGCCCGGGCGCAGCAAACGCTGCCGTCACGGGAGTCCGCACGCACGGCCAGCTGAACCAGCGCCGGTATGCTTGCAGCCGGGCGCGAAACTTCCCGCGTCCCAATCAGACCCCTCCCGCCGGGCAACCCTTCTTCTTCATGTCACAGAAAAACTCCTTCCCGCGTTGCGTTCTGCTGCTGGCCGTCGGCGTCCTGGTTTCGATCGGCGCTTCCGGTTGTTCAGCGGAAGCACGCAAGGCGCGCCGGTTGGCGCATGCCCAGGCCCACGTCGAGGCCCAGGCCTTTGAAAAGGCGGAAATCGAATTCCTCAACGTCCTGCAGATCGATCCGCTGCAGGCGGACGCCATCGCCGGGCTGGCCATCATCTATTCCGACCAGGGCCGGCTGGGCCGGGTGTTTCCGTTCCTTTCCAAGGCGCGCGAACTCCAACCCGACAATCTCGAGGTGCGGATCCGCCTCGCCAAACTCTATTCTGCCGTCGGCAGGTTCAATGATGCGCGGGAGGAACTCCTGTTCGTGCTCGGCCGCCGGCCGCAGGATCCCGAAGCCCCCGTGCTCCTGGCCGAAACCGCAATGCAGCCGGCGGAGATCGCGGAGGCCCGGCGGCGATTGCAGGACCTGCAGGGTTCCTCGGCGGCTTCCGTGGCCGTCGCACTCGGGATGCTCGACCTTCGCGAACGGAAGTACTCCGAGGCGGAGGCCGCATTCGAGCGTGCCCGTTCGCTGGATCCGAAGTTCAGCACGGCCAGCTTCGCACTCGGCACGCTCCACTGGACCCGCGGCGACACCGCGCGGGCCGAGGCGGAACTCGCCAAGGCCGCGAGCCTGGCCCCCATGCGTTCCGCGCAGCGGATCCGTTTTGCCCAGTTCCTGCAGCAGGCTGGAAAGCCGGATGCCGCCCGGGCGGCGCTGGAGGAAATCACAACGGCAGTGCCCGATTATCTTCCCGCGCGGCTGATGCTGGCGGAGCTGGCCGCAAGCCGGAAGGATTTCGACGCCAGCCTTTCCGATGTCGGCTACGTGCTCGCCCGCGATGCAGCCCATCCCGATGCCCTCCTGCTTGGCGCGCGCGTCCTGCTGGCGCAGGGGGAATCCGGCAAGGCCGTCATTGAACTCGAGCGCGCAGTGAAAATGTATCCGCGATCGGCGCCAATGCATCACCAGCTTGCCGTCAGTTATCTGTCCGCCGGCGATGTCGTCAAGGCCGTGTCCAGCCTCAACGAGGCCATTGCGCTCGCGCCCGGCTCGGCCAGTTCGATCATGCTGCTGGCCGAAATCAACCTCCGCCAGGGCAATGCCCATGCCGCGACGACCGCCCTGCAGCAACTCGTGCAGCAGCAGCCAAGACTGGAGCAGGCCCGACTCCTGCTGGCACATGCCTACCGGGTCCAGCGGAAATTCGACGACGCCCTGGCCGTCTACCGGGAACTCGAAAAGCTGACCCCGGGAAATCCGCAGACCTGGCTGCTCATGGGCATGGTCCTTCGCCAGCAGGAAAAGCCGGCGGAGGCCCGGCAGGCCTTCAACCACGCGCTCGAAGTGGCGCCGGACTTCCTGCCGGCGACTGAATTGCTGGTGAACCTTGATCTGGAGACGAAGGACTTCGCGGCCGCCAAGGCCCGGATAAACGCCCAACTGGTCAGGAATCCCGACGCGCCCGGCGCAAATCTGATCCTGGCAAAGGTGCAGATCGCCGAGGGCGATACGCAGGCAGCCGAGGGCACGCTCTTGAAGGTCATTCGCCAGCAGCCGGAACTTCCCATGCCGTATTTCCTGCTGGCCCGGCTCTACCTGACGTCCAACCAGCAGGACAAAGCCCTGGCCAACCTGGAGCAGGCGGTGGCGGCGAATCCCAAGAGCGCCGAGTCGCTGATGATGATCGGGGTGATCCATGATCAACGCAAGGACTACGCCGCCGCCAGGGACGCCTACGAAAAGCTCCTCGCCATCAACCCCCGGTTCAGCGCCGCGCTCAACAACCTCGCGTATTTGTATTCCGAACACCTCAACGATCTCGACCGGGCCTATGAAATGGCCCAGCGGGCCCGTGAACTGCTGCCCCGGGAGCCGCACACGGCCGACACGCTGGGATGGATTCTCCACAAGCGTGGCCAGTACGCCTGGGCCCTTTCCCTGCTGACGGAAAGCGCCGGCCGGCTGCCCGATTCCGCCGAGGTGCAGTACCATCTGGGGATGACCCACTATATGATGGGCGATGAACAGGCTGCACGGACCGCCCTGGAACGCGCCGTCAGCCTGGGTGATGGCCTGCGGGAGATCGAGGAGGCCCGGCGCTCCTTGTCATTGCTGGCGCTCGATCCCTCCGCTGCCGGGCCGGAAGCGAAGGCGATGCTGGAAAAGATGGTTGCCGCCCGGCCGGACCCCGTGGCCCTGATCCGGCTCGGCAGCCTCTACGAGCGCAGCGGCGAGGTGGAGCGCGCAACCAGCGCCTACGAAGCGGCCCTCGCCGCCAGTCCGAACAATGTCCGGGCCGCCGTGGGCCTGGTCCGGCTCTATCGAAGCCAGCAGCAGTTCGCCAAAGCCCTCGAGCTTGCAAAGACGACTCGGAAGCTGGCTCCGGACGATCCGGACGTGGCCCAGAGCCTTGGCCGGCTCGCCTTCGAGAGCGGCGATCACGTTTGGGCGCTCAGCCTGCTTCAGGAGGCCGCCCGCAAGAAGCCCCGCGATCCGGACACCCTCTTTGAACTGGCGGAGGCCGCCTACAGTGTCGGGCAGTTGTCCGCGGCGGAAAAGGCGATGCGCGAGGCATTGGAACTTAATTCTGGATTCTCCCGGGCCGCCGCCGCGCGCCGGTTCCTGGAAATGCTTTCGTGGAGCGGAAGCACCGCCAGTGCGTCGACTGCAGCCGCCGAAATTGAACGGGCATTGGAGCAGAATGCCAACGCCGTGCCCGCCCTGATGGCAGCAGGGACGCTGCATGTCCAGCGGCGCGATTTCGCTGCGGCGAAACGCACTTTCGAAAAGGTACTCTCTCAATATCCCGGATTCTCCCCGGCCAAACGGCAACTCGTTCTGCTGAGTGTCAGTGCGCCGGGTGATGCTCAGAAGGAGCGCGCGCTCGCCCTCGAGGCACGTGAGGCGTTTCCGGACGACGCTGAAGTCGCCAAGGCAGCGGGCATCATCATGCTGCGCCAGAAGAATTATCCTCGCGCCCTCAACCTGCTCCAGGAGAGCTCGCGGACCAACAGCACCGATGCCGAATTGATGTACTATCTCGGAGTCACCCAGCACCAACTCGAGGACCGCGTGGCCAGCCGTCGCTCGCTCCAACGTGCCCTGGAACTCGGCTTGAGCAGTGATCTGGCAACCGAGGCCGAGCGCCTCATCGCCGGGATGAACTGACGCCCCGCGGACTGCGTACCCACCGCTTCCGGCGCTGCGGGGTTTCTGCAAAATGACGTCGGAAATGCTTACATCCACCCAGCCAGTCCCAGCATGCCAGGCGGGTCCCAATAGAAACTGTCATTTTCTACTCACTGTCTGGTGCTGTGTTATGAAACCATTCGAAAAAACCCAAGGGGCTGGTGCGTGGTCTGCTAAATACCGGCCAATCCTCGCGATTCTCACCATGAAACTCCTCCGAAACACCCTTATCGCCAGCACGCTGGCCCTCGTTATGTCCAGCGTGGCCTCGGCCAATCCGTTCGTCTTTGTCGACGGCCACCTGCAAGGCGCGAGCTACGTGCGGCTGGAAAGCTACGGCGTCGACTCGTACACGAATACGTGGGACATCAGCGGGCAGACGGATTTCTCCCCGAGCCTCACCTTTGACAATGCGGTCGCCAGCTTCTGGTTCGCGGATGACCTTGACGCCTGGCAGGACGAGTTCGTGACCGTCGATCTGGGTTCGGTCTCAAGCTGGCTGAACCATTTCGAGGTCGGCGGGACGATTGGGAATCTCGGGACCTACCAACTTGTCTCCGGGAACCTCAGCATGACTCTGCTCGCTGACATCGCGCAGGACGGCCAGCTGACCTACACGGTGCGAGCCGACAATGGCGACTTTTACCTGAAGGAAACCCGCCTCACAGTCTATGCCCATGTTCCCGAGGCTGGCTCGACGCTGGCCCTGCTCGGACTCGCGTTCCTCGGTCTGGCCGCATTTGGCCGCCGCAAGAAGTCAGCAGCTGCCTGAACGTACGCGGGCCGGCGCTAAAGAGCGCGCCGGCCTAGCCCGCCAGGCTGGTGCGATGCGGTGGATTCCAGGGCACGCCGATTGTCGGCGTGCCTTTTTTCCGTTTTGCAGCTGCAACTGAACCCGGCAGGTGAAATTTCCCGGCTGCCACTGCCGGTATCCCGGATGGACGTCACGCCCGTGATTTGTCAGCCCTAGGCGACCGTGCCATTGCTCATTCTCCTCCCCATTGCAGGCGCGGCGGCTTCTGCCGCCGTGGCGGGAGCCACGCTGTTATTGGGTCGGAGGAGCCTGGCCGACTGGGCACTCGTGGCCGGACTCACCGCGCTCGCGGCGGAGCGGATCTTCAGTGGGATGA
Source organism: Verrucomicrobiia bacterium (assembly GCA_011525695.1). Lineage (GTDB taxonomy): Bacteria > Verrucomicrobiota > Verrucomicrobiia > Opitutales > Opitutaceae > ER46. The sequence continues at coordinate 7,747 of WYBX01000084.1, read as the reverse complement.
GCCTCAGCGTTGATTCGCTTGAAACTGTCCGCTACTGGCAGCAATGGCGGCTTTCGGCCTTCAGTGCGTTTCCCGGCGCCTGGCTGCTTTTCAGCCTCACGTATGCGCGCGGCAACGCGCTCGCCTTCGTGACCCGCTGGCGTCTCACGCTCGTCGCGGCAATCCTCCTACCAATTGTTTTCGCGACCGCGCTCCGGCAGGACCTGATTGCCTCCGTCTTCTGGGATGAACCCACGATTGGCTGGCGGCTGCGGCTCGGCTGGTCCGGGATTGGACTGTATTTCTGCTCTGTCCTGGCTTCGGTGCTCGTGCTGATGAACCTCGAGCGGACGTTCCGTGCCTCGGTGGGCACCATGCGCTGGCGGATAAAATTCATTCTGCTCGGCATCGGCGTCCTTTTCGTGGTCCAGCTTTACGCCAGCAGCCAGGCATTGCTGTTCCGCGGGTTCACCACCGTGCTGGAGAATGTGATTTCCGCCGGAACGGTGGCCGCATTGCTGGTCATCGCCCGCGGAGTATGGCGCGCCAGCCGAGCTGAAACCGACGTTTATCCGTCCCTGTCCGTTCTGCAGGGATCGCTGACCGTCACGCTGGCGGGGATTTATCTGCTGATCGTCGGCGTATTCGCCAAGGTGGCGGCTCATTTTGGGGGCGATGCGTTCTTTGCGTTCAAGGCCTTCGTCGTCCTCGTTTCCCTGGTTGGTCTCGCCGTCCTCCTGCAATCCGACCGGATCCGGCTGCAGTTGAAGCGCTTTGTCAGCCGCAATTTCCAGCGCCCCATTTACGATTACCGCGGAATCTGGCGAAAGTTTTCGGACGGCACTGCGGCCTGCGTCGACCAGACGGATCTCTGCCGATCGATCGTCAGCATTACCGCCGAGATCTTCCAGTCGCTGGCCGTGAGCCTCTGGCTCGCGGACGAGGGCAAGGGCACCTTCACCCTTGCGGGCTCCACCTCGGTATCCGGTTCCCAGGCACGCGAGTGCACCCCCTCCGTCGCCGAGGCACAGGCCGTCCGGGAGTATTTCGAAACGCATCCCGAAGCCGTCGACATCGAGCAGCCGGAGACAGACTGGGCAGCCGCCCTCCGCCGCTGGCATCCGTCTGATTTTCCGAATGGAGGCAATCGGCTGTGCGTGCCACTGCTGCGCCCTGGCCGGCTGGTTGGCGTGTTGATGCTGGGGGATCGCGTCAGCGGAGTCGCATTTCCGCTCCAGGATTTCGACCTGCTGAAGTGTATCGCGGACCAGGCGGCGGCGAGCCTGCTGAACGTCCAGTTGTCGCAACGCCTGCTCCAGGCAAAGGAGCTCGAGGCCTTCCAGAACATGGCGGCGTTTTTCGTTCATGATCTCAAGAACGCGGCTTCGTCCCTCAACCTGATGCTGCGTAACCTGCCCATCCATTTTGCGGATCCCCAGTTCCGGGAGGATGCCCTGCGGGGTGTCGGAAATTCAGTGGCGCACATCAACCAGTTGATCAGTCGTCTCGGCCAGCTCCGCCACGAGTTGACCCTGCAGCGAACCGATGCCGACTTGAACCAGGTCGTGCAAAGCGCACTGGCCGGTTTCGATGCCGCCGCCCAGGCGACCGTGATCAAGGATCTGGGCGAGCTGCCACCGGTCCGGATGGATCAGGAACAGATCCAAAAGGTGGCGACCAACCTCGTGCTCAACGCCATGGAAGCGGTGACAGATAAAGGCGTGATTCGCGTCGCCACCACTCGCCGCAACGGCTGGGTCGTCCTTTCGGTCGCCGACAACGGCTGCGGCATGTCGCCCGAATTCCTGCAACGTTCGCTCTTCCGTCCCTTTCAAACGACGAAGAAGCGCGGCTTGGGCATCGGCCTCTTTCAAAGCAGGATGATTGTCGAAGCTCACGGCGGCACGATCTCCGTTGCCAGCGAGCCCGGTCGCGGCACCACCTTTGAAGTCAATCTACCCACTCGTGGAAACTAGCTCCAACCCAACCCTGTTGATCGTCGAGGACGACGAGGAAATCCGCACGCAGATGCGCTGGGCACTTGCCCAGGACTATACAATTGTCCTGGCGGGTGACCGGGCAAACGCCGTGGAGGCCTTCCGCGCTCACCGTCCATCCGTCGTCCTGCTGGACCTCGGGCTGCCGCCCCGTCCCGCTTCACCGGACGAGGGCCTTGCCACCCTCGCCGACCTGCTTGCCGCGGACCGCTCCGCAAAGATCGTCATTGTCAGCGGACAGGCCGAGAAGGCGAATGCCCTGCAGGCGATTGGCGCGGGCGCGTATGATTTCCTGGGCAAACCCATCGAGATGGACGAATTGAAGCTGCTCCTGAGGCGCTGCTTTCATGTCTCCCAGTTGGAACGGGAATATCGGACGCTACAGCAGCAGCTGAATGGCGGCTCGTTCGAAGGCCTGCTGGGTGGTGGCGGGCGAATGCCCGCGGTCTTCGATGCCATTCGCAAGGTGGCGACGACCGAAGCCCCGGTGCTCATCCTCGGCGAAAGCGGCACGGGAAAGGAGATGACCGCACGTGCGATTCATCGGCTCAGCAGCCGGCGGGACGGGCCGTTCGTGGCCATCAATTGCAGCGCCATTCCCGAAACCCTGATTGAAAGCGAACTGTTCGGCCATGAGAAAGGGGCGTTCACCGGCGCCCATGCGCAGCGGAAGGGTCGGATTGAACATGCCGCAGGCGGGACCCTATTCCTCGATGAAATCGGCGAGATTCCGCTGCCCATCCAGGTCAAGCTCCTGCGCTTTCTCCAGGAGCAGTGCGTCGAACGCGTCGGCGGACGCCACGAGATCCCGGTCGATACACGGGTGGTCGCAGCCACCAACGCGGACCTCCGGCGCAACATGGCCAATGGCAGCTTTCGTGAGGATCTTTATTATCGGCTCGCGGTCGTGCAGATCATCCTGCCTCCGCTGCGGGATCGGGATGACGATGTCGTGATGCTTGCCCGTTCGTTCCTCCAGCACTTCGCCGCCGAGAACGGGAAATCGAGCATGAGTTTCACGCCTGATGCCCTGCGTGCACTGCGGCAGCACACCTGGCCGGGGAACGTGCGCGAACTGCAGAACAAAGTCAGGCGCGCGGTCATCATGGCCGACGGGCGTAAGGTCTCCGCCGCCGACCTGGAACTGGATGCCATCCTCAGCGGGGAGACCGGCACGTCACTCCGGGAGGCGCGCGAGCGCGTCGAGCGCGAGATGGTCACGCAGGCCCTCCGTCGCAGCGGAGGCAAAATCACCGGGGCCGCGGCGGAACTGGGAATCAGCCGGCCCACGCTGTACGAACTAATCGAGAAGCTGGGACTGCAAAAGCCGGAATAGCCGCCGGCACCGCCGCCAGGAGTACGCGGCACATTCAAGAAAACGCCGGACGGGATTTCTCCCGTCCGGCGTTGCTTTTTCCGCGCTCAGCTCGCACGCGGCTCTGCCTTGCTTCAAGGGCTCAAATATCCGTTGTCGTGGTCGCCGTCCGTGAAGTTGTTGTTGATCGCGTCGGCGACGTTATTGAGGTCACTGAGGCTGACACCGGCCGGAAGTGCGGCGAGGTTGCCGCCCAGCACCTGGTTGCACAGCCAGAGCACTTGCGAGGCAGTCCAGCCGGCAAGCTTGCCCGAAGTGACCTTCAAGCCACCCAGACCGGTGGCCCCGCCTGGCATCAGGCCGGCGGCAGAGAAGTCGATGTTGAGCGTCAACGCGAGGGTCTGACCGGCGAAGACCGTCAGCTTCTTGGTCGGATTGACGGCGCTGGCAGACAACACGGCGGGCTTTCCGCCCTGCGGGAGGAAGGCCGAGATTGCTGCGGCCGATGTGAAGTGCAGCGTGTACGTGCCGCCGATCGACACACCAGCGGGATAAACCGAGGCAAAATGTTCCGCCAGCCGGGCACCAGGATTGTTCCCGTTCGGCTTTGAACCCCAGCCGCCCTGCGTGTTCGTGGCATAGTCATCGCCACCGGGAGGCGGAGTGCGGCCAGGAACATCCACGCACGCGCTGGCCGTGAGATCCAGACCCGGGATTTCGAGGTTTGCGACGACGACATCGTGCTTGATGATGGGGAACGACGCGGGCGGGCTGCTGAGCAAGGCGGTATTGCACACCGTGCCTCCGTCCTGGCCGCCATCGACGCTGACGCTGAATCCGATCGATCCGGTGTCGGTCACAACCTCGCTGATGGCCGTGAATGATCCGGCGGTCGCCGTGCCCGTGGTTGCGAGTGCATTGTCGATGAGCGTCGGCGCCGCATTCAGCTCCACCAGGGCGGGGACCAACGAGGCATGCTGGAACGACGTCCCCAAGCCGTTGTTGAATGTCACGATGACCTCTGCCCTCGCCGGAGAACCGGTGTTAAGACCCAGGACCGCGGGGTCGTAGTCCGAGATGAAGTACAGCCGAAGGAGGCTCCGCGCCGTCAGCACGATCCCGGCGTCTACTGTCGTCGGCAGATCCGTTGCTCCATGAATCAATGCAATCGCACCTGACGCTGCATTCTCGGCGAAGAATCCCAAGCCCTCCGAACTGCTGGCGGAATCCACAAATGCGGAAGTGGCGGCATCACCCGCCGCTGCGGTGGCGACGTTGGATGTCTTGGTGATCCCGCCGACCTGGAGGTTGATCACAATACTATCGATCGTAACGGAGACAAAATCGGCGTTGAAAATCTCGATGTATCCCAACGCGACGAGCGAGCGGGTCGATTCAACCTTGGTGTAATTGACCACCCAATTGGCGGTGCCAGTCCCTTCCGTCGCCCCCGCGGTAAAGGTTCCGGATTTCTCCAGTGCCCATGTCGTGTTGGAATAGTGTACCAGAGGGCTACGTCCGCTGTTGCTGTACGGTGAAGCAGCCTGGGCAACAGTGAGCGTTAGGAAAAGCAGGCTGGACAGCGCGATTGAACGCGCGGGCGAGAACAACCAGGCACGATGGCCGGCGGGGGATGATGAGATAGTGGGCATGGCTTACGTTGTGGAGATATTGCAAAAAGCAGGTTTTGAACCGTGCCGTGGGCCTTCCTGGAGCGCTGAATCGCTAACACTTGACCATCAGTAGTTAGAAAACGTTAATCTTTTTTTAAAATCACACCCCCACGTTCCCTGCAGGCGATGACCGTAAAGCCGTCCGACAATAAGCCTCAGGGTTATTTAGGCTGCTTCCGGACCCCGGATGCCAGCAGTCCCGGATGAGGAAGGCTGGAAATGCCGATCTCGTCGGGGCGCCTTACACATATGCTGCCACTTCAGGAGTGGTTAAAGGACACTTTCACTTTTCTCGAAGATTATCATGCTGTTTTAAAGCATCTTACGTAACTTTCCCCAGATCTATGAAAGCCTTGGCAACGGAAATGCTTATTCGCTTACCATGAAGCACCCCATCCTCGGCAGATCCCGGCATTCGCTCGCAGCTGCGGCAGCGTTCTTCCTGCTCTTCTCCAGTGGATGGGCGGACCCGGTCGGAACGAGCATAACCATCTCCGATGCGAATTACGCCGGCTCCGGCTGGTACAGTAATCGGGAGGACAATGAAACCGAGACCAACCCCAACACCATTACCGCGCAAGTGTGGGACCTGGAGGGAATGTATCTGAATGGCTCCAATCTTTCGCTCGTGGGCGGGTTCGACTTCCAGGACGGAGTCGTGAATGCGGGCAAGACCTACAAGACCGGAGACATCTTCATCGACGTGAATGGCGATGCCAAGTACGGCCAGGCGGCTAACGGCGGCTCGGGGACGTCTGCCTGGGGCAGCACGGCGACCGTGGCTAACTCCTTCGGCTACGATTATGTCATCAGCTTCAATGCCGCGGTTACCCAGTACAGCGTATTTCAGATTACTCCTCTGAGCCTCGTGAGGCGGGTCACCGACGTGCCATCTTCGAATCCATGGCGGTACGTGAGCGGCGGTACGGCGGTTGCCGATTACCAGAACGTCGCGATCGGCGGATTTGGCACTCTCTTGCCCTCGGAATACAACGCGCTCGAGACCTTTGGTTCAACGTCACCGGGATTGCTGGGCGATGCCAGCGGCAACAACACCCATTACTATCTCACGGTTGACCTCTCGTTCCTGCCGGATTCCACACTGACCACGCTCCATTACACGCTGGAATGCGGAAATGACAATCTCATGGGCAGGTTCACGACCCCTCCTCGCGTGCCTGACTCCGGAGCGACCGCCCTGCTTCTGGTTGTCCCAATCGCGGCCATGGTTGGGATTCGGCGGCGCCGCCGTTGACGGGGAAGCCTGAAAAGTGTTCGACGGGATCAGCGGGATGACGGCTGGCTGTCGGATACCCTTACAATCCGTGCCCGGCCCAAGCTGGGCATATCGTATTTATTTTTAATTATAGTCTCATGTGTCAAATAGATAGTAACTTGCGCAACGTGGATTTTCCGCCTACCGCCACTGGTATTCCATTTGCTTTTCGCGCCGGTCCAAAATGAAGCGTACGCTGACCATCCTTCTCCTAGGAGCCCTCGCCAACCTACCCACCCACGCACTGCCGCTCCTTCAGCTTGATGCGTCGCCGGGGCAATACGTGGACAGCTCAGAGTCAACCATCGCTACCAACCCGACGTTTACCCTCTTTGCGATGCTGGATTCATTGGCTCCCAGCGGGACTTACTACATCGCGGCTGGGCTGACACCGAGTCTGGACCAGTTCCCCGTGCCATCGCTCGGCTCCTTCACGTTCAATGGCGAAACCGTAAATGCCGTTGGCGATATGACCTATGGTGCGCCGGCCCTGATGCCAGGCCATGGGGTGTACCCCACGTATTACAAGGAGTTCAGCTTTACCTTCGACACCAGCAGTGCTCATCGATTTCACAACTACAATGTTGAAGACGTCGTCGGAGAGCACGCTGGGGTGACGCAGAGCAACAGCGGCAAATCACTCTTCATGGCGTTCGAGGTCGATGTCACAAATCTCGCCGCTGGTTCAACCTTGGTCTTCGACCTGTACACCTATAATGCCAGCGGCAAGGGGAAGGTGAAGTTCGTCAAGGCCCCCTTTTCCCATAATGCGGAAGCCGGGGGAGGAGGCGGCGTCGCGGTGCCCGAAGGGGGCGCTTCCCTTGCGATGCTCGTACTTGGGTTAGCCCTCACGTTTTGGAGCAAGCGGCATTTCTTCGAACAATTCTGAGTGGTCTTCGGCTGAAATACCCTCTGGAAATCGTAACGGCTTGGCCACCATAACGCTCGAGAACTGGTGAACAACAATTGAAACTATCGCAGCTTAGCCCCGGCGGTGTCCGCTCCATTATTCAGGTAACGGTAGCCTGCAGGGATTGCATCAAAGCGAGGATTAGGGCTCGCTGGATCAAACGGAGGCCAGGGAAGATTTCCAAACCAAGCGGGCTTGCTGTGAAGGTAGATTGAGTGAGGAAGCGTCTCATCGATTAGCGATTCATCACTTGGGATCCGACCGGTGCTCAAGTCGTAATTCGCCTTGAGTACCAGAGTGGCAGCGACATCGAGGTCCCGCTCTTGGAACCCCCCAGGACCTGGCGCACCTCCAGCAATGAGCGCCGGAAGGCTTACCCAAGTCCTACCCAAGCTGGGCTGAACGTTCCCGGACGAGGAGGTATTGCCCATATTTGGAAATCCCAGGCTGTAAGGCCCGTCCGCTGGTGAACCGTAACCGTTCAATTTGGACGTGGTGACGGTCGTGGCTGAGTTGGATAGACTTGGGGATGGCTATCACCCGAAGGAGGCGGAAGAGATTCACTCTGCAGCAGCGTCAGAAGCATGTCGAACGGTT
>WYBX01000083.1 GCA_011525695.1 Verrucomicrobiia bacterium | reverse complement strand
TTTGCCGACGGTTCGGTTGTATCGGGTTTTTGTTTTTCATCCCCTGCCTTGTGGCAGGTCTAACCCGTGCAGCCGAACCGCTTTTCTCCCTCCGGTTTCACAAATTTCTGTGGGACGACAGTGAATCCAATTCTGATTCTAGGATTCGAAAACACATTCATGGAGGGACGCCCTCCGTGGCGTCCACAAACCCAATGTGAAATTCATTCTGCGCAGCTCATCGATCAATGGCCGTGACGGAGCACGGCCCTCCATGTACGAGATTCGGAACGTTGTGGCCGGGACGGAGCACGACCTTCCATGTACGAGATGCGCCATCACTTCGCCCGCGGGAACTGCTCGTTGATGATTCGCAGCGCCGGCTGATGCAGCCCGGCTGAACTCCAGCAGAGATTGCCCTTCGCGCGGCATTCGATCCCGGCGTCAAAGAGGGAAAACATCACGCCGAGCACGCACGCGTCGGTGTCGATGCCGCAAACCGTCACGCGGTTGATCCGATGCCGCCGCAGCCGGGCAATGGCGCGCGGGCTGAGCCCGTAGCCCCGCTTGGTAATCAGCAGATCCCCTTTTGCGGGCGCGAGCCAGAGCTCCGTGTCCTTGGAGCCCGGGGCGCAGCAGCGCTGCTTGAGCAGCCGGCGAAAGGGCGAGCCACGGGGGTTTTCGTAACACGTAAAAATGCGCCGCTTGAAACGGCGGGAGTAGCGTTCGATTTGCTTCACCAGCCGCGGCGGCACGGGGAAGGCGCGCTGCAGATCGACTATCATCAATGCTTCCATCGCGGTAAGTGATCAGGCGGATGCCGGGCCGGCCTCGCGGCGGACTTCGCGGGCATTCTTGTCGCTCCGCAGACCCAGGAACACCGGGTGCCGCAACAGCCCGTCGTCCGTCCATTCCGTGAAGCGCACCTGACAGACCAGTTCCGGGGCGATCCAGGTGACATGCCGCATCTCTCCCGCGGTCATCCCGCCACCGAAGCGCGAGCGGCGACCAAGCGGGAGGTTGACGAACGGACTGTCGTCCACCCGCCGTCGCCGGAATTCCGCGTGCAGCGACGCCAGCTTCGCGTGTCCGAACCCGCTGCCAACCTTCCCGGCGTACTGCAATCGGCCGTCCTGGTAATAGCCGACGAGAATGGCGCCGAAATGCGGCCGGCTGTTCTTGGGCGGCGTAAACCCACCGATCACGAACTCCTGTTCGCCATGCACCTTCCACTTCAGCCAGGCGCCTGAACGCCGGTCCGGCTCATAGACCGAGCCCGCCCGCTTGGCAATGATCCCCTCCAGTCCCTGCTCGCGTGCCGCCGCCAGCAACTGCTCCGGTTTCGAATCGAAAACGGGCGAAAGCCGCACCGCGCCACCCTTCCTTGCGCCGATCAGAACCCGCAGCGCCTCCTGACGCTCCTCAATCGGCCGATCCAGCAGCGAATTGCCGTCCTGCTGCAGCAAATCGAAAACATAGAAGATAATCGGCCCCGCTCCTGGCTTGAGATCCCGTTGCTGGAGGAGTTGGAAACGCGACCGGCCCTGGTCATCCATGGCAACGATTTCCCCATCAAGGACGGCGCTCGTGCAACGCAGCTCACGCAACGCGGCGACGACTTCCGGATAACCTGCCGTGAGCGGTTTCTCGTTGCGCGACCAGAGCTCCACGGTGCCGTCATTCACCACCGCCACCGCGCGATAGCCGTCGAACTTGATCTCCAGCCGCCAGTCGCCCGGCGGCACCGATTCCACGCCCAGCGCCTTCATCGGCGGGATGAACACCGCCGGCTGCCGGGCACGAAGGGTACGCGACCGCGTCGCCCGGGCCCGGATCCCAGCCCCTTTCACGGTCCGGATGCTCCGCGGACGCGCGATGGAACCACGACGAACCGTGCCGGATCGCGCGGATTTTCGGTTTGGCGGGAGCGGGGATCGAAGTCGCATGGAGGATAATCAGGACGCGCAAATTCCGCGGTGCGGATTGAACGGGCCCGTCCGAATCTCGCGATTCAGCGGCGCCAACCCGCGCATCGCGCACGGCACCGGCACGGCCTTAACCGGGGGATTTGGGACGATTGGGAACCTCCATAGACCGATCCCCGGAAAGGCGTTCCCGCGGATGATCCGGGGAATGCGCACGCTCCTGCCTTCAATCAACTGCCCGCCGGGCATGGGTCACCTGCCGGATCGCCTCGAAACAGGCGATGCCCGCAGCCGTGCTCAGATTGAGCGAACGCAATCCCGGATTGGCCTGGGGAATCCCCACTCGCATCGCGGCCAGCTCAGCATGCAACCAGGGTGGCGCACCCGCTCCCTCATTGCCGAAGACGAGCCCGTCCCCATCCGCAAACTGAACGTCCCAGAAGCTGCGCTCGGCTTTCGTCGTGAACAGCCACAGCCGTTTCGGACCGTGCGGGCTGGCTCGAAACGCCGCCCAATCACGATGCTCGTGCACGTCCAGCGAGCGCCAGTAATCCATTCCCGCCCGCCGAAGGTTTCGGTCGTTGATTACGAAACCAAGCGGATGAATCAGGTGCAGCCGCGACCGCGTCACCGCGCACATCCGCCCGATGTTACCGGTGTTCGGCGCAATCTCGGGCTGGAACAGGACCACATGCAGCATCCGCCGATCCTTTTCCAACCCGGCTGCGAGGCAAGGCTCGGCGCGACCCGAGTCCACGACCCACAGCGCGGGCCGCCGGGTTCCGTCGTTTGCCGGCACCTGGTCATTTCCGGACCGTCGGGGTTGCCATTGTCCCGGCGAACTCCCAGCGTTTGCCAACCTTATAGCCAGCATCCCCCGGCTGCCTTCCCGTGTCATCCGCAACCGCCAGAACAATCGTGCTCGTCGACGACGAGAAATCCTACACGGACCTCCTGACCCAGATGCTGGCGGAAAACCTGGACTGCGCGGTGCATTCCTTCACCAACCCGCTGAAGGCAATCGCCGTGCTCCGACAGATTAATCCTGCGGTGATCGTCACGGATTTCTTCATGCCGCAGCTGAACGGCTTGGAATTCATCCGCCAGGCTGCGCCACTCGTGCCGGGAGCCGCATTCGTCATGATCACCGGTCACAACATGAGTGCCTTCCAGGATGAGATGGCCCGGCTTTCCCCGCTCCGGGCATTTCTGCCCAAGCCTTTTGGCTGGAGAAAACTGGCCGACGAAATCATCCGCGTCTGGCCACCGGGCACGCTGGCTCCCAGTCATCGCGCCGACATCGCCTCATTTTAAGTCCTAAACCGACAAAACGCGTTGTGAACAGGTCAAGTTTTTCTAGCGGCGGTTTTCTGCGTAGAGGGCGGAACTCACCTCCGCGAATCGCTCGTCCGCGCAGCGGACAATTAACGAGGCGCCGGCAACCACCACCCGGCTGCCGGAAGAGCTCCCGCCATGTCCCTGACATCAACCGGTATCAGGCTGCGCCTCGTTAGGCATGAGCTTCTCCTGTCCGCATTTTGATCCCGAGCACGAGCGCTGCACCCGGCTCGACACCGATTGCGTGCCCGGCCGCCGGGGCTGCGTGCTGGGCGGCAAGGCCGTCTTCGCGGTGCCAGTGGAAGAACGGTTGCGCGAGCGGGAGGAGGAAAATCGCCGCCGGGCCAATGCCAAACGATGGGGCCGTCCGGAGCCAGCGGCCGGCAACACCTCCCCTCCGCTCTAGCCAGAGCGGGAATGCGCCCGGTGCTTCAACCCGGCTGGGCCGTGGCATTGACAGTTGCCGGACCCGCTGCGCCTTTGGGTCCGACATGTCGTCGCCTGCCGCTCCGATCCCGCCGCTCGCTCCGCTGCCGGGCCGCCCCGATGCCGACACGGTGCTGGCGCGGTTCCTCACGGCGACCTCGGCCCGGGGCCTCGAACTTTACCCCGAACAGGAGGAGGCAATCCTCGAACTCTTCGCCGGCCACAATGTCGTCCTCAACACCCCGACCGGTTCAGGCAAGTCGCTCGTGGCCGCGGCATTTCACTTCCAGGCCCTCTGCGCCGGCCAGCGCTCGATCTACACCTGTCCGATCAAGGCCCTCGTGAACGAGAAATTCCTGGCGCTCTGCCGGGACTTCGGACCGGAGAACGTCGGCATGATGACGGGGGACGCGAGCGTGAATCCCCAGGCACCGGTCCTTTGCTGCACCGCGGAAATCCTCGCCAACATTGCCCTGCACCGCGGCGCCGATAGCGACATCCGCGCCGTCATCATGGATGAATTCCATTATTATTCCGATGCCGCGCGGGGCTACGCCTGGCAGGTGCCGCTGCTGATCCTCTCGCAGGCGCGGTTTCTCCTGATGTCCGCCACCCTCGGGGCGACGGAGTTCTTTGAAAAGGAACTCACCCGCCTGACGGGAGCACGAAGCGTCACCGTCCGGAGCGAGCGGCGGCCAGTGCCATTGGAATTCGAATACTCCGAACAGCCGCTCGCCGAACGGGTCGCCGAACTGCTCACGAGCCGGCGGGCGCCCGTCTACCTGGTTTACTTCACCCAACGCGCCGCATCGGAAGCCGCCCAGGATCTGATGAGCCTGAATGTCTGCTCGAAGGAGGAGAAGGCGGCGCTGCAGGCCGCGCTGGAAGGCGTCCGTTTCAACAGTCCGTACGGCCGGGAAATCCGGCGCTGGCTCCGGCACGGCATCGGCGTCCATCACGCCGGCCTGCTGCCAAAATACCGGATCCTGGTCGAGCAACTCGCGCAACAGGGGCTGCTCAAGCTGATCTGCGGCACGGATACGCTCGGCGTCGGCATCAATGTTCCGATCCGGACCGTCGTCTTCACCCAATTGTGGAAGTATGATGGCAGGAAGGCCGCCATCCTCAGCGTCCGCGATTTCCGCCAGATCGCCGGCCGGGCGGGCCGGAAGGGTTTTGACGACAAGGGCTACGTCATTGTCCAGGCGCCCGAACACGTGATCGAGAACAAGCGGGCCGAGGAAAAGGCTGCCGCGGATCCGAAGAAGAAAAAGAAACTCGTGAAGCAGAGCGCCCCGGCCGGCGCCGTCAGTTGGGATGCCCGGACCTTCGAGCGGCTCCGCACCGCCCCCCCGGAGGAACTGTCCTCCCGGTTCGACGTTTCGCACGGGATGCTCCTGCTCGTGCTGAGTCGCAGCGGCGACGGCTGCCGGGCCATGCAGCGGCTGATCCGTGATTCGCATGAGACGCCCCACCGGAAGCGGGCGCTGCGGAAGCGGGCCTGGCAGCTCTTTCGCGCGCTGATCGACCGGAAGATCGTCGAGTTCCGCCCACCGGCCGGGCCTGAGCCCGTCGCCGCTCCTCCCGCGATCGGCTCGCCGGCCGCAGGCCAATCGAAGCTCCAGGTCAATGTCGCCTTGCAGGACGATTTCTCGCTGCACCAGGCACTCTCCCTCTATCTCATCGACACGCTGCCGCTGCTGCCGTCGGCCCAGGGGGAGAAATCGCCCGACTATCCCTTCGATGTGCTCACCCTTTGCGAAGCCATCGTCGAGGATCCCGATGCGATCCTGCGGCGGCAGGTCGACCGGCTGAAAACCGAGAAGCTCGAGGAAATGCGCGCGGCCGGAATCGAGTACGAAGAGCGGATGGAGAGGCTGGAGCAGATCGAACACCCAAAACCGCTGCGCGAGTTCCTCTACGACACCTTCAATGCCTTCGCCCGGGCCCATCCCTGGGTTGAACAGGACAACGTGCGCCCCAAGTCGATCGCCCGGGAGATGTTCGAACGCTACCTCTCGTTCGCCGAGTACGTTCGCGAATACGGATTGCAGCGTTCCGAGGGGCTCCTGCTGCGCCACCTCTCGCAGGTATGGAAGGTCCTTGCCCAGACCGTTCCCGACGCCGCCAAGACCGACCCAGTGCTCGAGATGGAGGATTATTTCCGCGAACTCATCCGCGGGATCGATTCCAGCCTGCTCGAGGAATGGGAGCGGCTGCGCGATCCGGAATTCTCCTCGAGCATGGGGCGCGAAGATGCGGAAAAGCCGGCGCAACCGGCTTCCTTCGATGTCACGCGGGACCAGCCGGCCTTCCGGCGGCTCGTCCGCACCGCGATGTTCGGATTCCTGCAGGATGTCGCGGCACGGGATTGGGAAAGCGCCGCCACACGGCTCGCCACGGGCGAGGCCGGCGCCGGTGCGGTGGAAGGCGAGCCGATGTCCGCCGAGGCGAGACGGATCGAATCCGCATTCAGCAGCTATTTCGACGCCCGCGGCGCGTTCCGGCTGGATCCCGAGGGCCGCTCCACGAAACACACCCACTGGACTGGCGAGGTCGATGAAGGCTCGGGGAAATCCTGGACAATTGCCCAGGTGTTGATCGATCGCGACGAACAGAACGACTGGGAGGTCCGGTTCGCCGTCCCGGTTGCCGAATCTCGCGCCCAGAATCGCGCGGTGCTCCACTTCGAGTCCGTCGCGCCAATTGGCGGTTGATCCAGGGACTCGAATCCTCTTCGCCGGTCGGAGACACGGCGCTACTTGCACGGTCAAACGGTGAGACGGTAAAAACTGTGAGGCCGTGAAACCGAGAGGCGGTGAGGCCTCGTCGCGGTCGGAGACACGGCGCTAATGGCCACCGTTTCACCGATCACCGATTCACCGGTTTGTCTCCGTGCCCTCTCTCCCGATCTCAGTGGTCTTTCGTTGCCGTCGGAGGCGGCGCGCGCAGCGCCTTGTCCGCCGGCAGATCCCCACCCGACCAGGCCTTTTCCCACGTTGTTCTCGCCGGGGGCTCGCTCCAAAATGGATCGCTCGGCGGCAAACCGAGCGGCAGCAGCGCGACACTGCACAGATAAAGGCTCCCGGTCGAAATATACGTCTCGCCCAGCCGCGGCTGATGCCCCGAAAGCCCGATTTGCAGCCAGCCGTTCCCGTCCCAATTTTCCGCCGCCGCCAGCGTCCGCCATATGACCCGGGTCAGAGCCACCCTGGCCTGGCCGGGTAACAATTCCGCAGGCAGGGCGTGGCGCAGCGCGGCCAGCGCGAGCCCCTGGAATGCCCCCGCCCGATACGCCAGCGAACGGCCGACCGCCGGATAGGAGCCATCCGGCGCGATCAGCCTTTCCTGGACCGCGGCCCAGCGCGTGAGCCGTTCCACGACCTTGCCGCGCAAGGCCTGCCACTCCTCCGCTTCACCGGCGACGACGTCCAGCGACTCCAGCAGCATCGGTTGGATCACGAAGGAATTATAGTAATCCCACCGGAATTCCGGCCCGTCTCCGTACATGCCGTCACCGACGTACCAATCGCGATGCCGGGTGATGCCCTCGAACAGCCGGTTGTGATCGCGCACCTCGCCCACCCGCTGGAGAAACACCTCCACCATCGTCGCAAACAGCTTCCAGTTGTTCTCGCCAGCGGGGATCGGCCGCGTGGCCAGCATCGCGGCGACCAGGTTTTGCCGGACCCGCGGCTCCAGCTTTTCCCAGAGTTCCCGCGGCGCACGCAGGATCGCCTGGGCCAGGAAGGCTGCATCCACCAGCGGCTGCCTCCCGCGCGAAAAATTCATGAGATCCGGCGAGTCCGGATCCGTCGCGGCATCAATTCCCTGCCGCGCCAGCTCCGCCAGGCGGACTCGCTCGCGAGCTTCGTCCGACGTTCCCACGCCGAGCTCGAGCCAGGGTGCAATTCCCGCCAGCAACCGCCCCAACCCTTCGAGATACGTGAACTCGCGCCGGTCCCGCGAGTTCGGATGTGACTCGACCGGCATCACCTCCCGGAGCCGGCGGCCGGCGAGCGCGCTCAAGAGCGGGGCGGACAGCCTGGCCGCAATCCGCGTCCAGAACTCCCGGGCCCCCGCCCCGTTGAGCGGTGGCATGCCTGCAGCATCGCGGGCGCGCAAGTCCTTCGCGCCGAGAAGCCCGGCAGCGGCACTGAGCTTCAGGAACGATCGGCGGCTGGTCATGATGCCCCACAGCCTGCCTCATTCGCGATGAGCAGGGCGACCGAAAATCGTGTGGAACGCGGCACCGCATGGGAGGAAACGCGGTAGGCCTGCACTCCATGTCGAAAGATGCAATTTGCAGCTAAAACAGGGGCGTCGTCCCGCTTCCTCTCCGGCGCTCCGCCGCCGATTCCATCCGTCCGGCGCACCTCATGAAATTTCCATCAACCGGCCCACGCAACTGCTCCCATGATTCCCGCCGCCAGAACGCGCCATTCCCCCTGCGCCAGCCGTGGCCACGCTGGTGGCTGCTTGCACTCGCCTTGCTCGGCGCGGCTGCACTCCAGGCCCAGCCCCAATATTCAATCGTCAATCTCGGCACGCTGGGCGGCGCCTCGAGTGACGCCTTTGGCCTGAATGAACACGGCGATGTCGTCGGCCAGGCCCAGACCGGCACCAGTTCGAATTTTCACGCCTTCCTCTATCGCAACGGCACCGTCAGCGATCTCGGCACATTGCCTGGCGGCACTTTCAGCGTCGCCTCCGCCATCAATGCGCACGGCCAGGCGGTCGGCTACAGCACCCAGCCGTCGGGTGCCCAGAGGGCGGTGCTCTTTGCCGACGGTTCGATCACGCCGCTGGCTCCCATTGACGCCGGCTTCGCGGGCAACGACTCCGCCGCCCTGGGAATCGATGATGACGGCAGGATCGTGGGCTACAGCAAAGTCGCAGCCGCAGGCTCACCCGGTGGCATCGCTCACGCCTTCCTCTTTGCAGAGGGATCGATATCGGATCTCGGACTGCCCTACCCCGCGACGGACGGGGCGCAACCCGACGCCACGGCGCTCGCCATCACGGGCAGCGGGATGATCCTGGGCCGGACCGTTGACACGGCTTCACTCGTCCTCCCCGCCATGGGCTGGATTTTCCAGGATGGCGCGATGCGCCTGCTGCCGCTGCCGCCCGATCCCGCCTACAACGCGATCGAACTGGCCGACGGCAATTCCGGCAGCCTGGTCGGAACCGCCATCTCGCTCGTCGGCGGCGGACCCCGGCCACCGGAGCGCGGCTTCATCCTCGACCCGGTTGCCAGCACGTACACTTTCATCGAGCCTTTGCCGGGCGACACTGGCACCAATGCGCGCGGCATCAACGCGGCGGGCGACGTGGTGGGCAACTCCTTCGATGCCCTGCGCCAGCGCGCCATCCTTCATGCCAGTGGCGTAACGATCGATTTGAATACCTGTGTCACCCTCGACGGCAGTGGCTTCGTTTCACTCGATATTGCGCGCCGAATCAACGGCCGTGGACAGATTATCGGCGTGGGCACGACGACCTCCGGCAACCGGCGCGCCTTCCTGCTCACTCCGCTCATGCCCACGGTATCGGATGGTCCGTCCGGCCCTTCGGAAACGGCAGCGGACCCGCTGCCCGTTTCGATCACGTTCAGTGATCTGGTCCACACCTATGACGGGGCCACGCATGTCGCGACGATCGCTTCGGATCCCTCGCTGCCGATCCATGGCGACCCTTCCGGGACCCTCATCGTCTATTATAATGATCGCACTGCCTATGGCCTCGCCTCCGGCCCCAGCGGTGCACCCTACGCGTTGTATCCGTCGCATCCCGGCGACCATGCCGTCCGCGTCGATGTCTATAGCAATGACCAGCGCTATGCCGGCAGCGCCACGGCCACGCTCCGGATCGTTCCCGCCCCGGTCTCGGTCAGTCTCGAACAGCTCAACCAGGCCTACGACGGCTCGCCCAAACTGGTCGACGTTACCTGCACGCCTGCCACCGCTGTGCGGCCGGAAGGCGCCGGAATCGAGCCGATGAGCGTCGAGCTCACCTATGACGGACGCGCCACGCCACCCACGGAACCCGGCCTCTACAAGGTCGTCGCCACCGTAAAGAACTATGGCTATACGGGGACCGCAACCGGCACCCTCACCGTCACCGCACCCGAAGAGCCGCCGCCGCCCGCTCCCCCGGTTGCCGTCACGCCGGCCGAGCCGCCCGCGCCGCCCGCGCCGGATACTCCCCTGGAACCAACCGGACGGGCCGGTTCCCCGCGGCTCGTCAATGTCTCCTCTCGCGGTCATGCCGGGGCCAACGGCGATCCCCTGATTGCCGGCTTTGTCATCGATGGTGACGCCCCCCAGCAGGTGCTTGTCCGCGCAGTGGGTCCCAGCCTCACGGGCTTCGGGGTCACCGACCCCGTGATGGCGCCGAGGCTCACGCTGTACCGGGGCGACGAGCCGATTGCGCACAACGACCGCTGGGGTTCTGCGGCTGACGCCTCGACGCTGGCCGGCGTCATGGATGCAGTGGGGGCGTTTGGACTGAGTGACGGCAGCGCTGATGCCGCGCTGCTGGCCGTGCTCGAGCCCGGTGCCTATACCGCGGTGCTGACCAATGCCGATGCGAAGTCCGGCGGGGCATTGATCGAAATCTATGATGCCTCGAATGGATCCAGCCGGCTCGTGAACCTTTCGACGCGGGGCCACGTGGGTCCCGGGGATCGCGCGCTCATCTCGGGTCTGGTGGTGAACGGCCCCTCATCGAAGCGGATGCTGATCCGCGCCGTGGGACCAGGGCTGGCCGGTTTTGGAGTCACGGATCCGTTGCCGAGTCCGAACATCCGGATCATGGCCGGAGGTGAACTCGTGGTCGCCGCCGGCGGCTGGGGCGACAACAGCAGCGTTGCCGATGCCGCCAGCGCGGCCGGCGCGTTTCCGCTGGCCCCGGGAAGCCGGGACGCGGCGCTCGTCGTGACTCTGCCGGCCGGCGCCTATACTGCAGTGGTCGGAAGCGAATCCGGTGAAACCGGCTCCGTGCTGCTGGAGATCTACGAGCTGCCCTCGCCGTAAGCCTCCGGGCGCCACGCCAATGGCCGGGCGATCCAGTAGCGCCGTGTCTCCGACCGGCGAAGACATTTCAGTCCCCTGAACTAGTGACTTCGTCATCCGCGAAATCCGCGCCATCCGCGGTCAAAGGGATTGGGGCAGTGGATCGATCCGCCCGGAAGATCGTTCAACCGTTCAACCGCGAATTCACGCCAATGGACGCGAATTCGGAGGATGAGGTGGGGGAAAAGAAATCTCCGGACCAATCCTGAGGCCAATCTATACTCGACGCCATAAGTCCTGACCGGATCCTCGTAGGGGCGCAGACTTGCTGCGCCCGTAGGTGTGCAATCATTTCTGACGTTGTGTATAGGCCACCGCCCATCGATTGGTTTGCTGATGGGATCGACGATTACTTTTCCAACTCCTCACGGTTTGGACCTTCGCGTTCCTTGGCGGCGATTCGCGGTTCAAGCCTTTGAACAAGAGCCAACCGAGCCCAGAGGGGATCTTCCGAC
>WYBX01000082.1 GCA_011525695.1 Verrucomicrobiia bacterium | reverse complement strand
GACTGGAGAGCCGGATGCGGGAAATCCGCCCGTCCGGTTCGGAGGGAGGGGTGGCGCTAACCCCGCCACTCCTACCCCTATCATGTACGAGCATCGTATTTGGAGGGCCGTGCTCCGTCACGGCCACGAAGACCGATCCGCTGCGCAGAATGAATTTCCCATCGGGGTTTGTGGACGCCACGGAGCCGATTCGACAGGTTGAAAATCCTGAGCCCGCCGAAGGGCTCACGGCCCCGAGCCCGTCGAGGGGGGCGTCCCTCCAGGAATCTGTTTTCGAATCCAGGGATTAGAATTGGATTCGCAGGGGTGCAGTCGTGCCTGTTCGACAAGCGCCCGGAGTCTGTTGCCATCCATCCGGGTTCCGCCGAACATCGCCCATGCGACTCCGCCCCGCCCCCGCCCTGACCGCGGCCGCCGCCGCGCTTCTCGTCCTTGCCGCTCCGCCGCTCGCCGCCCAGCGCGCGGCCGTGGAGGCGCCGCATGGGATGGTGGTTGCCTCGCATTACCTCGCCGCGGAAGCCGGGCTCGAGATGCTCCGCCGCGGCGGCAACGCGGTCGATGCCGCCGTGGCCACGGGCCTTGCCCTGGCGACCGTGTATCCATTTGCCGGCAACCTGGGCGGGGGCGGCTTCATGCTGATCCATCTCGCCGACCCGGCCGGCGGTCGCGGTCGCGAACTCGTGATTGACTACCGCGAAACCGCCCCAATCGCCGCCACGCGTGACATGTACGTCGGCCCCGACGGGGCGGTGCTCGAGGGTCCGGGATCCTCCGTCGTCGGCTGGCGGGCCAGCGGCGTGCCGGGCACGGTGGCCGGGCTGGCCCATGCGCACCAGCACTATGGATCCGGCCGGCTCACCTGGGCGGAGTTGTGCGAACCGGCCCGCCGGCTCGCCGCCGAGGGCCATGCCGTCTCGCAGGGCAATGCGGCGCTCCTCCGCCAATACGCGGTCCAGCTGGGCAGCTTCGAGGAGACCCGGCGCGTTTACCTGCGCGATGGCGAGGGCTGGCCGGCGGACGAAACCTGGCGCCAGCCCGATCTCGCCGCCACTTTCACGCGGCTGCAACGGTTAGGACCCGGCGAATTCTACACCGGCGAAACGGCGAAAAGAATCGCGGGCGCCATGGCGGCAAATGGAGGCACGATCACACTCGCGGATCTCGCAGCCTACCGTCCGGTCGAACGCGCGCCCCTGCGCGCCACCTATCGCGGCCACGAGATCGTCACGATGTCGCCCCCCAGTTCCGGCGGGATCGCGCTGCTGCAGATGCTGGGGATGATCGAGCCCTTCGACCCGGCCGCTCTCGGACCGCACTCCGCCGCGAAATACCACCTCTTCGCCGAGGCCATGCGTCGCGCCTTCCGCGACCGCGCCGAATACCTCGGCGACCCGGGGTTCGTCGACGTTCCCGTCGCCGGGCTGCTCGATCGCGATTATCTGCGCGATCGAATGCGTGACTTCGAACCGCAGCGGGCCACGCCCTCCGCCCGAGTTGCCGCCGGGCTCGGGCCGCTTGGCCTCGCGCCGGTGCCGGCCGGACGCGAATCGCCCGAGACGACGCACTTCAGCGTGGTCGATGCGGCGGGCAATGCGGTCGCCAACACCTACACCCTGAACGGTGCGTTTGGCAGCAAGGTGACCATCCCCGGCACCGGCATCCTGATGAACAATGAAATGGACGACTTCACCGCCAAGGTGGGCGTGGCCAACATGTATGGGCTGGTCCAGGGGCCCGCCAACGCCATCAAGCCCGGCAAGCGCCCGCTGTCATCGATGACGCCGACGCTGGTCTTCAAGGACGGACGGCTGCTGCTCGTGACCGGCAGCCCGGGTGGTCCCACGATCATCAATACGGTGCTGCAGGTGATCACCAACGTGATCGACTTCGGCATGCCGGTGATGCAGGCGGTCGAAGCTCCGCGGATTCACCACCAATGGATGCCGGACGAGCTGACCTACGAACGCTACGGGATGTCGACCGACACCGCCGCGCTGCTTACCGGCCGCGGGCATGAATTGAAGGAACGGGTTTCCTATGAAGGCCGGTACCAGGGTGATGCCGGGACGATCTGGATCGATCCCCGCACCGGCGTTCGCCACGGCGCGGCGGATCCACGGAAGCCCGACACCCGCGCCATGGGGCACTGATCTGCCCGGGCACACGCCTGGCGGCAATGTCCGGGCGTGGAAGTGGCGTCCCGCCGCTTGCTTTCGGCTTTGCGATCATGCCACGGATTCATGCCCAAGCCTTCGACACGGAGGTCACTGAGTTCGGAGCAGAGGTCACGGAGAGAACCGGTGAATCGGTGGTCGGTGAATCGGTCGCCAGCAGCGCCGCGTCTCCGACCGGCGCAGACGATTCGAGTCTCTGGATGAGGCGCTTCGTCATCCGCGATTTCCGCGGCATCCGCGGTCAAAAGGATCGAAATAGTTATGGAAGCCGCGCTTCCGGCCCGGGGATCGGATGGCCTACTGCGGGGCGTTGGTCATTGCGCTGATCGCCATCTGCTACTGGAAGGGCGAGGCACCACGCTGGCGCTGGGGAAACGACAGCTAGCGGGCGGCGGCGTGGTGGCGGGCCTGATCGAGGATTTCCAGCAGCGCCTTGAAGTCCTCCTCCCGCGTGCGGCTCTCAATCCGGAAGTCGAATTTTGGCGCCTCGCGCAGCTCCGCCTCGGCGGTCGCCATCCGGCGCGCAATCTCATCCTCGTGATCCTTGGCCCGCGCCCGCATCCGCGCAATCAGCCGCTCCCGATCCACGATGATGAACACCGTGGTCATCGCCCGCCGGAGCAGCCCGTTGCCCTCCGCCACGCGCCGGAGGCTGGCGACACCCTGCACATCGATGCTCATGATCAGGCTTTGTCCGGCTGCGAGCGGATCCAGGACGCTCGACTTCAGGGTCCCGTAGAGCCGCTCGTGATGATCCCCGTGGACCTGGGCCCACTCGATGAACTCGCCAGCGACGACGCGGCGCCGGAACTCGTCGGGCGTAAAGAAATGATAATGCACGCCGTTGACCTCGCCGTCCCGCGGCGGACGGGTCGTCGTCGTGACGACGCGCTGGAAGCCCGGGATCTCCGCGACGAGGCGATCGCACAAGGTGCTCTTGCCGGAGCCGGCCGGACCGGCAATGACGAGCAGGACGGGCGCGGCCGGGGTGGCGGTGGGGTCGGGAGGCATCCGCGGCGGGGTCAGTAGGTGAACGCCACCACGGCGAGGAGCAACCCATAGCCGGCGAACACGCCGCCCAGCCCGCGCACCCGCGCCGGCCGGGAGAAGAGCCAGCCAAAGAAGTCCCGCAGCCGCCACGGCTGGGCTCCCACCCAGATGGCGAGCGCGATGGCGATATAGACGGCGGAGACCATCAGCAGCCGCTGCGGCTTGTCGTATTCCATGTAGGCGGCGTCCAGCAGCGGCATCGCGCCCATCAGGACGAGGATGCACAGCCCGCGCACCGCGAGAAAATCCGGCAGGCACTTGAAGGCGAGCACGGCCACCGCCAGGAAGCCGACGAAAAGCCAGTGCCGGTAATCGCCAAAATCCGCCGGTGAAAGGTTCCAGATGGCGTGGAGAAACCAGGCCGCGCCGAGGGTGAAGAAGACGTAGGCGGCCGTGCTGGAACGGGGCAGCGCCTTCAGCGTCGCAACGAAGCCGGAATGGTTCATCAACAGCGGAAGCCCCAGGACAATCAGGATTAGGCCGGGCAGCAGGGTGGCAAGGGTGAGTGACATGAGGGGGGAATCTTTCTCTTCCTTCTTTCTCTTACTCTTTCTCTGCCGGTATGGCAGCTCCATAATCAGCCGCCTCTTCCCGGACTTCGCCCGAAAAGTGCGCGATTAGCCCGGCCGTCATGGAAACCACCTCGATTAGGATCGCTTTTCCCGCGGCTGCGACCTCAGGTGCAAGTTTCTCCCTTGCCACCAGTACATCCAGGCACGCTGCGCATTCTACCGCCGAGCCGCGGGCCGTGTCGAAGAATCGACAGCGCTCGGGATGCGATCGCTTTCCATCTCCTTCTGCCAGGTTGAGCACGATGCTCGTTGATGCGCGATCCAACTGATCCCGCGCCGCCAGCTTCGCGGGAAGCTCCTCAATGATCGGGCCTGCAAACGAAACAAATTCGAGCGCCTTCCGATAGACATTGAGGCGCTCGTGGTCGAGAAGGGGAGGCATGCCGGAAGCAGGGAAAGATTAAGAGAAAGAAGGAAGAGAAAGATTCACCGCTCCACCCCGTTCAGCACCAGCTCACCGTACAGCGTGCTCACGCTCGCGCGCTGGATCCTCAGCGGGACGAGCTGCCCCACCAGCCGCGGCTCGGCCTCGAAGATGCAGACCCGGTTCCCCCGTGTCCGGCCCGTGAACCGCTGGCCACTCTTGTCCCGGCCCTCGACGAGCACCTCCTCGACCGTGCCAATCAGGCCGGCCGTTCGCCGCCGCGAATTCTGTTGCAGAATCCCGAGCAGGATCTGGTTGCGCTCCTCCTTCACCTCGTCCGCGACCTGATCCGCCATCGTGGCCGCCGGCGTTCCGGTGCGCGTCGAGTACTTGAAGACGTACGCCATGTC
Source organism: Verrucomicrobiia bacterium (assembly GCA_011525695.1). GTDB lineage: Bacteria > Verrucomicrobiota > Verrucomicrobiia > Opitutales > Opitutaceae > ER46. Next base: position 2,518 of record WYBX01000082.1, on the reverse strand, counting down.
GAAGTCGCACTCGGCAAACAGCGTCCGCGTCTCCTCGAAGTCCTCCTCCATCTCGCCCGGGAAGCCCACGATCACATCCGTGGAGAAGTACATCCCCGGCGAGACGCCGCGCAGCGCCTGGACGATTTCGCGGTACCGCTCCCGGGTGTACGGCCGGTTCATGGCGCGCAGGATCCGGTTGCTGCCGCTCTGCATCGGCAGGTGGACATGCGGGCAGAGCTTCGGCAGCCGGCCATAGGCCGCGACCAGATCCTCCTTGAAGCCGCGCGGATGTGGGGAGGTGAACCGGATCCGCTCGATGCCGTCGATCGCATGCACGCGTTCGAGCAGCTGCACGAAGGGCGTGACTCCTCCGGCGTGCACGTAATCGCGGCGGCCATAGCTGGTCACAATCTGGCCGAGCAGCGTCACCTCGCGGACGCCGCGCTCCGCCAGCGCGCGGCACTCGGCCACGATGTCCTCCATCGGCCGCGAACGCTCGTCGCCCCGCGTCTTCGGCACGATGCAGAAGGCGCAGTCCATGTTGCAGCCCTGCTGGATGGAGACGAACGCGCTGACCTGCCGGTCCTCGCCGTCCTCCGGCGCCAGATGATCCTTGATCGTGTTTTGCGAACCCGGCTCCTCGCCAATGTCCACGATGGTGTCACCGATCGGCACACCCGCGTCGCGGGCCGCCCGGAGGTTCTCGAGATAGCCGGGGATCTGGTGGAATTTCTGCGTGCCGACGATCAGATCCAGATCCGGCAGCTGCTCGAGCAGCGCGGCCCCGCGGTTCTGCGCCATGCAGCCGAGAATGCCGAGGATGAAGTCGGGCTGCTTCTTCTTGCGCTGCTGGAGGTAGCCCGCCTTGCCGATCGCCTTCTGCTCGGCGGCATCACGGACGCTGCAGGTGTTGAGCAGCAGGATGTCGCAATCGTTTTCATCGGCGACGATCCGGTAGCCCCGGGCGCGCAGCATGGCCGCGACCGCCTCGCTGTCGCGCTCGTTCATCTGGCAGCCGTAGGTCTTGATATGGACGCGATTCACGCGGGATGGCGGGACACGGCGCCTTCCTGCCGGCGCCGGGCTGGCGCGGGGGAACTCCGGCGATGACTACGGTTGAGGCGGTTCACGAGTGGAAGGGGTCCTAGGTAGCCGCCGCGCGGGCCGGGTCAAATGGAGAAATGGCTGGCGGCTGCCACCGGGACCAGCATGTTTCCGCATGCGTTTTCCGGCTCCAATCGTCATCGCACTGGTTGGTGCGGCGTCAGCCGCCGCTGGAGACGCCCCGTCAGCGCAGCCAGCGCCGGCCGGATCCGACGCGGACGCACTTTATGAACTGGGCGCCCAGCTCTTCGAGCAGTACGCGCCGGCCGAGATCAAGGAGCAGTACGAATTTCCGACTCGGGAACAGTGGGACGCCTTTGCGCTGCGGCTCCAGGCAGCACTCGAGGGCGGCTCGATTGAGGAACTGGCGGCCTATGGGCCCGAGGCGCGAGCAGCACTCCAGGCGCTGCAAGGCCTTTCCGGGTACGAGGATCTCGCCGATTGGCTGTCGCAGCGGCTGGACGAGATTGAAGGCGCCCAGGTGGTTGCCAGCGGGGTGCAGCCGATGCCAGGGCCGTCCGGACCGGCTGATGCTCGCATGGCCAGCAGCGCGGCGATCCCGCATTACGACCTGTGGCTGGAGCGGGTCCGCGAACGGCCGGCGCCCGCCCGTGCGGCCGAGCTGATGCCCGCGTTGCGCGCGGCCTTCGTACAGGCAGGCGTTCCGGCTGAGCTCGCCTGGCTGGCGGAAGCCGAAAGCTCCTTCAACCCGGTTGCGCGCAGCCCGATCGGCGCGAAGGGCTTGTTCCAGTTCATGCCGGAGACCGCCCGCGCGCTCGGCCTCAGCACGTTCCTGCCGGATGAACGGACGGATCCGGGCAAGGCGGCCGCCGCGGCAGCCCGTTACCTGAAGATGCTGCACGGCCGGTTTGGCAGCTGGCCGCTGGCGCTGGCGGCGTACAACGCGGGCGAGGGCCGCGTCAGCCGCACGCTCACGAGGCGTCGCGCAACGGATTTTGCCGGGATTGCCGGTGACCTGCCGGCGGAGACGCGGATGTATGTGCCGAAAGTGTGCGCGCTCATTGCGGTTCGCGCCGGGGTGAAGCCGGAGAACATTGCGGCACCGCGGTAACGGCTACCCCTCCGCAAGCTTCTGGCGTCGTTGGCAGGGCAGGTCGAAGTACATGGAGGGCCGTGCTCCGTCACGGCCATTAAGATGGTTCCGCTGCGCAGAATGAAACTTCTATCGAATTTGTGGACGCCGCGGAGGGCGTCCCTCCATGTACGAGCATCGTATTTGGAGGGCCGTGCTCCGTCACGGCCACGTAGGCGATCCGCTTCGCAGAATTAATTTCCGATCCGGTCTGTGGACGCCACGGAGGGCGTCCCTCGTGCGCCTGTGAGGGCGTCCACACAGCGGGGTGCAAGTCCCCGTCAGGCGGAACGTTCACCCGCCTGCAACCGAAGGCTACTGCGTCGTGGCAACACGGGG
>WYBX01000081.1 GCA_011525695.1 Verrucomicrobiia bacterium | reverse complement strand
TTGATAGAGTGAACCTTCGAAAACATCGCCCAAATCCTCAATCGACAACGTCCGTTAATCGCCCGTGCCTCGCCTCATCACGAGGCACTTGTGAACGTGCGTTTTCGTCCGTGGGACCATAATGAATCGAAATCAAAGAGATCCGGATCTGATTTCAGGAGCGCCTGGCCGAGCTTGGGATGGACATCGTAATACTTGGGCTTGAGGAACAGTACGGCGTCGGTCGGAACCAGCACGCGATCATAAGGGAAATCCTCGTCCATCTCATGCAGGGTGACGGTCCGGTCGAACTTGGGCGCGCTCATCCGCCACTTGGCGCCGGTCTTTAACGTGAAGGTGCCGTTCTCGCGCTCGTATTTCCGCTCCCAGTCGAGCCGGGCGCTGTAGATATCCTCCTCCTTGACCGAGCTCACCTGTTCGAGTTCGCCCTCGCTCATCAGGCTGAGGTCGGAGATGTCGACTCCGTTGGTCACCTTGACCTCGACCTCGCCTTTATGAATCGTGTGAATCTTGTATTCCTGGATGATCCATGGGTCATCGGGCTCCATCAGCATGTTCAGCTCCGTGTCGTCCGTGACCACGTTCTTGCTGTACGAGTAGAAGAAATCGTAGGTGAGCAGGGTGTCCGGCCGCTCGTGCTTGCCGCCGAAGTTGATCGAGTAAAGGTCGTTGTAATTGTCCTCCTCGGTGCCGATCCAGCCGCGCGAGCCTTCGCTGTCCTCCGTGGCGCCACCCGAGGTCGCATTGAGGAACGCATAGGTCTTGTCTCCGCCAAGTTCATCCTCGAATGATGTGTCGATATCCATGTCGGTCTCCATCGTCGTCCCCTGGCGGGTGAAGTGACTGTAGACCGGTCGGAAGTAATATGAATTCTGATCGTCGGTCCGGAAATCAATCGAGCCGCTGAGACCGTAGGTGTTCGTCACGCGGGTGTCATACTCGAAGTGGGTGGCCTCGAAGAACCAGACGGGCCGGCCGTAAAGCCGTTCCTCCTCCGCCAGGTTCGGCAATTGCGGATTGTTCTCGGGATTGACCTGGATCCAGTCCATGTCGGCATTGATGGAATAGCGGTTGGTCTTGTAGCTGCTGAGCGTAAGGCTGAGGCCCAGGTTCCGGTCGCCGCCCATGATGCTGAAGATGTCGTTGTACTGCAGGCTGGCGGCATGACCCCAGTCCTTCGGCAGATCGCTGTAAACGCCGGCGAGTTTCAGCTTGAAGTCGCGGCCGTCACGCTGGAAGGCGCTCCGGGAAACGACGTTGATGATCCCGCCAATGGCGTCCCCATCGCGGTCCGGCGTCGGCGCCTTGATCACCTCGATGTTAGTGACACCGTCAGCCATGAACTGGTTCGAATTGAAGGATCGGGTGGTCCCGCCGGGGTTTGGCGCCCGGTTGCCGTCGATCTGGAACGAATTGTAGTCACCGGCGATCCCGCGGATGTTGATGCCCGCGGTCGAGCCGTCGTTGTCCTCGTTTACGCTGAGCCCGGGGAGCCGCTGGAGGGCGACGCCGACGTTCGCATCGGTCATCTGGCCGAAGGTTTCCTCCGAGACGATGTTCACGATGCCGGACGCGACCTTCTGCATGTTGATCGCGAGCGACTGGCCGCGGACGGATTCCTGGACCACGAACGAGTCGAGTTGGAGGATGGTGCTCGTCAGGCCGATGTCGACTCGGGTGGAAGTTCCCGCTGACACGGTCGCCGTCTCGGTCTTCGTGTCCAAACCGACGTATTCGACTTCGATCCTCACCTCGCCGGCGGGAGCGGAGAGCGAATAGTTGCCGGTCGTGGTGGTGTAGTCCTGGGCATTGGTGCCTACGATTCGGACGACAGCGCCCTCGAGCGACGCTCCGGTCCGCTCGTCAAAGACGCGACCGGTGATGGTCCCGAAGGTTTGGGCGAACAGCGATCCTGCAAGGAGCGGAATCGGCAGGACGGCGGCAAGGTGCCGTAACATCCTGGTTGCTAACTGGATGGTATGCATGGTTATGGTTTCGTTCTGGTTTACTATCAGCCTGACAAAGTCGACGCAGCAGCGTGGAGGTTCGGGACTCTAGTCACATGAAGCCCTCCGCTCGGAATGAGCACGGACGGGCAATATCAACGCGGCAGTCGCTGCGCATTTGCTGGGGGCGGGGGGAAAGGGGCGTTAAGCTTGAGTGAAGTTGTGACTTCTCAGTAGCAGTTTCCTTTATTGAAGGATGACCGTCCATCACCCGGTCGGGTGAGGTCGCGACACGCGGACCGGACGGCGGGGTTTCCGCGGGTGGAACCGGCATCCTGCCGCTTTTCAAACGCAATCGGCGGGACGCCGCTTCCACGTGCACGGGCGACGGGGTAGGGCAGGTCCTTTTGACATGCCCCGGGTCAGGTTGGAGACCTGACCTACTGGCTAGAACGTAGGGGCGCAGTCTTGCTGCGCCCGAATGATCCTTCAGTCACCCCTGACGGCGGCGCGCATACGAAAACGAGTTTTCGAACCGCACATGCGGGCGCACGCAAGGCTGCGCTCCTACGAGGCGAAAGGTTCAATTGCGCGCAAAAAAGCCCCGGCGGGAATCCCGCCGGGGCTTCAGCTCAACGAATTCACGCCGCGAGGCGCGAATTCGCTGCCTCAGAACTCATATTCCACGCCGAACGTGTACTTCCTGCCGTGATAGCTCGTGTCTTCGGTGAAGTACGTGAGACCCTGGTACGACACCAGCGGCCGGTTGCTGAGATTGGTTCCGTTGGCATAGAGACGAATCCCCTTGCCAAACCGATAACTGATCTCGGCATCGACCCGCTCCTGTGCGCCGAAGAACTCATCCTCGGTGATGTCGGCTCCCAAGCCCTCGACATAGTCCTCGCGGTACCGGTAGCTGAGCCGGCTCCGGAAATTGCCCCAGTCGTAACCGAGCCTGGCGGTGTATACCGTGTCGGAGAAACCCGGCAGCGGGAGATCGTCACGATCGGTCCGGTTCGGGTAGACGGCCTCGGTATTCAGGAACGTCGCGCTCAGGTCGACACTCAGACCCTTCAGGAAGCCCGGCAGAAAGACGAGCTGCTGGCGGGCCATCAATTCAACACCGGTGTTCTTGGCACTGGAGCCGTTCCGCGGCTGGGTGTACTCGAGTTCCCCGCCCGAAATCGGGATCGGCTTTCCATTCGCATCGAGGTCGTTGAAGTTGAGCGTGTGTTCGTAGGTGAAGTCCTTGATGTCCTTGCGGAACACACCGATCGAGTAGAGTCCGTGATTCTTGGTGTAATACTCGAGCTGGATGTCATAATTATCCGAGATCGCCGGCTCGAGGAAGGGATTGCCCTCCTCGATGTCGCCGTCCTCGTTCTTGTAATATCCCATCGTGAGCTGCGACAGCCTGGGCTTGCCATAGCTGCGGTTGTAGCTCTCGCGGAGGATCAGCCGGTCGGTCAACTCGTGCCGGAAATGGATCCCGGGCAGGAAGTTGTCATATGACGAGCCAAATTTGGCGACCCGAATCGCGTCCAGCACCCGCCGGGCCTGTTCCTCGCCCTGTTCGTCGATTTCCGGCACGAAACTGAAGTCGGCCTCGTTCTTGGTGCTGTTCCACTCGACCTTTTCCCAGCGGACGCCGCCGACGATGGTATGCCGGCCGGACCGGAACGTGCCCATGACGTAAGCCGCCGTGGTGGTTTCATCGCCTTTGTAGTCTGCGAGGGCGCTGTCCGCGAGCGTGTCGTCGACCAGGAGTTCGAACAGTTCGGGATTGCTGTTAAGCAAGGCGCGCGCCCGCTTCGGATACACATTGTGATACTTCCGCTTCATGAACAGGACCTCGTTGGTCGGATCAACCACCGCGTCGTAGGGGAAGTCCTCGTCGGTTTCCCATACATTGGCGTTCTCGTCGTTCTCGGACTCGATATTCCGATACTTGGCCCCGGTCTTGAACGTGAACGATTTGTTGCCGCTCAAGGAGAAGTTCCGTTCCCAGTCGATTTGGGCGCTGAGGGTATCCTCGGTCGTGAGCTCGGTTGCATCCGCCATCTCGCCATAGCTGATCAGGCTCGGGTCGGAGAGATCGTAGTCGGTGAGCTGGTTGATGATGATGTCGCCCTTCCATTGCGCCACCGTCTCGTATTCCCAGAGGATATACGGATTGTTGGGCTGGGCCCCGATTTCGAACTCGAGATCGGTGAGGTACTGGGTCTTGCGGCGTGAGGCGACGAAGTCGTAGGTGAGGAGGGAGTCGGCGCGCTCGTTCCTGCCGCCGAACGCCACCGAATACAGGGTCTGTTCCCGCTCGTCATCCGTGCCGATCCATTGGTAACGGCCCCGGCTGCCGCTGCTGCCCGGCGTGCCCCGGCCGGTGGTCGGAGTGATGAAGGCATAGGTCTTCCGGCTGCCGGTCTCCTGATAGCGCGTGTCGACGTCGATGTCGTCCTCGAAGGTAATACCCTGGCGCTTGTAGGCGCCCCAGGTCGGCCGGACGTAGATCGAGTTGAATTCATCGAAGCGGAAGTCGAACGAGGCGTTGGCGCCGTAGTTCTGTGTCTCCCGGGTGTCCCATTCCCAGTGGGTTGCCTCCATGAACCAAAGCGGCCGGCCCGCGGCCTGCTCCTGCTCCGCGATGTTCCACGCGGGCGGACTGCCTTCCGCCGGAACCCGTTCCCAGTCGATGTCCGCGTTCTTGGAATAGCGGTTCGAATCGTAGTAGCTGAGGGAAAGAGCTACGCCCAGGTTCTTCTCCTTTCCGAGCACGCTGAAGATGTCGGAGTAGCCAATCGATCCGCCATAGCCCCATTTGTCGACCAGGTCGTTCAGGGTGGCGTTGAAGTCGAGCCTCGTCCAACGGCCGTCCCGCTGGAAGGCGGAGCGGGTCTTGAGGTTCACCATGCCGCCGATGGCATCGCCATCACGGTCGGGCGTCGGGGCCTTGATGACCTCGACATTGGTGATGCCGTCGCCGCTGATGTTGCGGGTGTCAAATCCACGGCTGGAGACGCGATTGCCGTCAATCAGGACGGCATTGTATTCGCTCTCGACGCCACGAATATTGATCCCGCCGACCTGACCGTCCTGGTCCTCGTTCATGGTGATACTCGGCAGGTAGTGCAGCGCATTGCCGATGTTGCCACCTTGCATCTTTCCGAACGTTTCCTCTGAAACAATGTTCACGATGCCGGATGCAGTGCGCTGAAGGTTGACGGCGAGCGACTGTCCGCGGGCGGTCTCGGACACCGTGAAGGCATCCAGCACCAGCACGTTGCTCTTGAGTCCGGCATCGAACGACGTGGTGGTGCCCGGCGTGATTGTGACCTGTTGCGTCAGTGGATCGAGGCCAACGTACTCCACCTCGACGGTCACCGGGCCTGCCGGCAGTCCCGATATATGGAAGCGGCCGTCGTCGGCGCTGTAGTCGAGTCCGGAGGTGCCCTGGACTCTGACAATGGCGCCTTGGAGCGACTTGCCGGTGGCGCTATCGTAAACGCGTCCGGAGATGGCGCCGGTGGACTGTGCAAGGAGGGTGGCACTGAGCAGGGGGAGAACGAAGACGGCCATGAGGAGCCTTCGGATGGGATTACTTGGTATGGGCATTCGAATCATAGCAATATGGGGATATTTGCTTGTCGTGGTTTACTAGTTTCCCCTCGTAGTTGAGGGAAAAAGGGGGGGAGTGGGTCGGGAAGTCTGCGACTTCGCGGCAGAATGTGGCTGATGGAATAAATGCCGTCCATCACCCGAACGGGTGAGGGTACTCGCGGTCGCGGATGCGTTGCCAAAGTGCAAGCGGCGTGACGCCGCTTCCACGAGATCCGCCGCTGCCACGAGCGCCAAAGGCGCGTCTCATCCCAGCCTGGGCCTGCGGCCCAGGAATTCATGCAAGGCGGTCTTGAGGGCTGAAAGCCCGAGCCATCCGAAGACGTGGAGCACCGCGTTGATTACTGCCGCCAAGGCCGGCGGGAACGGTATGTCGCGAGCCGTTCGGCGAGCAGCGCCTGGGCATCCGGATCGGCGCCAGCTTTCCGGATCAATGCCAGGGCGCGATCGGCCTCCGCGATCGCCGTATCGAAACGGCCGAGTTCCGCGTAGGTCGCCGCCAGCGTGCTCAGAATCATCGGGTCATCCCGCCCGCGCTGCGCGATCGGTCCGATCAGCGCGAGTGCCTCAGTGCCGTCCCTCACCTTGGGATCGGGACTGGTTGCCAGGATCCATGCCAGGATGTTCGCGACGCCGGGATCATTGGCGAGTGCCAGCGATCGCCTGAACAGTCCCGCCGCCAGCGTCTGCGCGCCCTGCTCATAAGCCGCCTCGCCCGCGAACCCCAGGAACGACGCACGAGCGGCCGGAGGAACGGTTGCCATGGCGGCAAGGAACGATTCCTCTGCCGCGGCGGGATCGCCGCTCGCGATCTGCGCGACGGCAATGTGAAACAGCCGTTGATCCTCCGGCAGGTCCGCCACGACCTTGAAGACACTCACCTTGCCCGTGGCGGCCAGGGCAGCGGGCGGCCGATAGGGGATGGGTTGCAGCCACCGTGGCGCGGACGCGAGATCGCTCATGAGTCGAAACCCGAACGTCCGCCTCGCGTCGGCCGCAGGCCGGGTGGGGTACAGCAGCCGGAAATATTCGCCGACGAACGGTGCATTGGAAAACAGGACCAGATGCGTCACGCCCCGCGCGCGAATCAACCGCAGCGCTTCATCGTCATTCTCCGCACATAGGATTGATGCGGCCGCGCGCAACCCGGCGGCGTTTTCCCAAAACAGGGTGCCAATCGACTTGAACCGACCAAAATAGCTGATTCCGGCCGAGGCATTGGGGCTTGAAAGCAGTGTGATGTCACCGTCCGCATTTGTGGCCCGCAGCACGCCGGCGAGGTCGCGATAGAGCGGCTGGTACAAATCGATTTCCGCGACTTGGGAGTGGCGGTTGGCGAGGTGTTCCCGGGCGATCCGCCAGGCTGCGGGGAGCAGGAAAACGAGCACTGCGGCTGCCAGTGCCAGCAACTCCCGCCGTTTTGGAGTGGCGTCGACCGCAGCGACCATCCCGATTAGCAACGCGATCTGCGCCGTGCTTGCGACCTGCCACCAGCGCATCACCACACAGGCCATCACCATGAGTGCCACGGCCACGGTCGTGAGAGCGCCCAGTACCGGACGATCGACGCTCCGTCGCCCCCAGAGGAGAATTGCGGCGGGGACGAGCACCAGGATTGAGAGCAGATCGAGCAGGACCCAGTTGATCCCGAACTCGCGGATCGTCGCGGGAAGCGAACGGCTCTCACCGACGAAATGCCGCAGTTCGCCAATGAATGGGTCGCCGAGGAGGAAGGTGGAGCCGCTGCCCAGGAGGATCGCCACCGGCGCGGCAGTTAGCGCAACCAGCGGCAGCGCGAGCCGGCCCGGCGGCGGCAGCGGCGTGCCCCGACGCCGTCCGCCGAAGATCGCGATGAATTCGGCGCCACCCCACCAGGCGAGCGCATGGAGCGGGTGGTTGACCTCGAGCCGCCAGCCGAGGTGCGCCGGGGCATATTCGACGAGATATAACAGGAACGCCGCAACTGCCCCCGTCCGGCCCCAGAGCCGCCACAGCCCAGGTTCAAAATGAACATTCGTTTCGGCCGGTCTGAACCAGTGTGATGCCGCGAATCCCGCAATGCCCACCAATGCAATCGCGGGCAGCGCCGCCGCCGCGCTCACCCACAAGGCGACAGCTCCGCCAAGGGCTGAAATCACCGCCGCCCGTCGCGCCGCCCGGCGATCGGCGGGCAGCAGCGTTGGTTCAGCCGAGCCAGGATCGCGCCACCAGCCGAACCCCATGAAGCCCACGCCCAGGATGAGTCCGAGGATGGCCGCGTTGACCAGCCCGTGGTGATCTACGTTCATCGGCATGAAGCCCTGGTAGAACCGGGGATGCCCGAACATGGCGCATGCAGTGAGAACTCCTGCAGCGGCGCCAAGCCGGCGGGCCGTCCAAATGGAGAACAGGACAATCGCGCTGAGGAGCAAGGGTGCGTTGAACCAGGGCAGGACGCCCTCAATCGCAGCCGGCCCCGTTTTCCCGCTGAAAGCCCGCTGCGCCGCCGCGGCGCTGCGAATCAGCCAGGGCAGCCCGGAACTCCAGTGGACTTCGCGGCCGAGCGGCGCGTTGTCGACGGTGGTGAAACGGATCCGCGCCTGGCCGGTTTCATGGCCGTTAATCACATGGCGAATCCACATCTGGGCGTCGCCATAATGGGCGGGGATGATCTGCCGGAGCGGGGTGGAGCGATCTCCGCCTTCCCGCTGTCCCGCCTCATCCAACAAGTCCACATAGTCCGCGACGATCCTGGTATGCAGCGCGATCAGGATCGCCGTGATCATCCATGCGGCACCCAGCAAGATCCATCGGCGGCGGGGGGACTCCAGGGCGAACGGCATTTGGCGTGGCGAAGGTTACAGGAGAAAACGGTCGTGGGCCGGCGGCGTCAACGGCGTGGAAGCGGCGTCTCGCCGCTTGTCGTAGCGCCGCGCCTCCGACCGGCTGCAGATTATTCAAATCCCGTTTCCGTGCGACCTGCGCGCTCGTGGAGGCGGCGAAACGCCGCTGCCACTTCTCACCCATTCGAGGGATGGACCGTTGATGTCGTTCGTGCGAGGGTCGCCGGCAACCCGCCAACCAGCACGTTCGCCCCTTTTACGCGCCTCCGATCAAGCACCTTCCGACGCGATGCCGGGTTGCCTCTTTTCCGCTCGCGCGGCTACCGTGGGTTCGAACCCTGAACTCAGATGCCACCCTCCCCGAAGTCCCCGGTATCTTTTCCCCGCCCGGTTGGCGTGATCGTTTCGTTGCTTTCCCTTTTCCTGGTGGCTTTCGCGACGGCTCAGACGGAGGCGTCGTCATCGTCGATGCCGGACGGGCCGGCACCGGTAATCACCACGGTCGCGGCGGCGGCCGAGGTGTGGCCGAATCTCACGGGCGAGGGGCCGCCGGTTCAAATTGAAGGAATCGTGACGGGCGTCATGCCCAGTGGCGCCTTCCGGCTGCATGATGGCAACGCTGGTATCTACGTTTCCAAGTCGACCGCGGGCCAGCTCATCAAGCCCAGCGACCGGGTGATGGTGTCGGGGCTGTTGCGAGCCGGCGGATTTTCGCCCTGGCTCCTGCCGTTGGAGGTGGTGCGTCTGGGAGAGGGGGAATACCCGCCCGCACCACCGGTTCCTTATCACGTGCTCGCTTCAGGTGCGGCGGACAACCAATGGCTTGAGGTGGAGGGCGTGGTCCGTTCCGCCGAACTGCTTTCCCCGCCGGATTTCATCGCACTCGATGTCGGGATGCCGGGCGGGGTTCTCCGCGTGCTGGTGAACGCCTCGCCCAATGCGGAGTTTTCAACGCTGATCGATGCGAATGTGCGGCTCCATGGCGTGGCGGCCGTGAGCGTCAACAAACACGGCCATGTCGTGGAACCCTCTTTCCGCGTCCCGTCGATTTCCGAGATCACGGTGACGCGGGCGGCGCCAGCCGATGCTTTCGCGCAGCCACTTGTGCCCATCAACCGGATCATGCGGTTCGGGCCTGCCGGTCGCGAAGGCCATCGGGTGCGGACGAGCGGAACGGTGACCCGCCGGCTCTCCGACCGGATGTTCTTTGTGCGCGACGGCGACCTGGGACTGAAGGTGGAGATGACGGAACCCGTGAGCTACCGGCCCGGCGACGTGGTGGAACTGGCCGGATTTCCGACCATGGCGGAAGGCCTGGCGGTGCTCGAGCACGCCATCGGCAAGGTCATTGGCAGCGGCCCGCCGCCGGCTCCGGTCCAGCCGCCGATCACGGCCCTGATCGATGGCACCCACAATTCGGACTTGGTCAGCATCCGGGCGCGGCTGGTCGACTCGGCGGTCACCGGGCGAAATGTGACGCTGATTTTCCAGGCCAATGGCCATTTGTTCAAAGGGCTGCTGAGCCGGGCGGAGGCGGGCGCTCTGGAGCTGCCGGAGAAGAACAGCGTGGTGAACGTTTCCGGCATCTGCGTCATCAGCGAACTCGAGGATATCTGGTTCTACCAGCCGCGGTCCTTCGTGCTCCTGGTGGCGGATCTCTCGGATGTCGAACTGGTGCAGACGCCGCCGTGGTGGACACCGCAGCGGCTATGGAGCGCCCTCGCGATTGCAGGCGTCGTGCTGCTGGTCGGACTCGGCTGGAACTGGGCACTGCGCCGGCAGGTGGGCCAGAAACGCGAGGTGATTGAACAACAGGCCCGGCATGCCGCGGCGCTCGAGGAGCGCAGCCGGATCGCACGTGAGCTGCACGACGGGCTCGAACAGGGGCTGACCGGACTTTCGCTGCAGATGAAGGCGATGGAAACGGATCTCGGCGACCTTTCCCATCCGGTCCGGGCCCGGCTGCAGTCGGCCCGCCAGATGCTGCGGCAGAGCCGCGCGCTGGCGCGGGATGCGATTCGCGAATTGCGGACCGAGGCCGTGCCGCTGCGGCACGACGGATTGGTCGAGGGGCTGAAGCGGGTGGTGGATCACTGGAATGCCTCCGGGGCGCTGAGGGTCGACCTGCGAATCATGGGCGCCATGCGCGCCCTCCCGCCGCGGCTCGAGCGGCACCTCCTGGGGATCGGCAGCGAGGCGATGACGAACGCGGTGAAACACGGCTGCGCCGATGCCATCCAGGTGGAGGTGGATTTCCGGTCGGACGATGTCGCCGTGCGAATCAAGGACAACGGCGCGGGGTTCGATCCGGAGCAGCAATTCAAGCAGCCGAGCGGCTGCTTCGGGCTGCTCGGGATGCGGGAGCGCGCACGGGAATTGCGCGGCGAGCTTCGGATCAACAGCCGTCCCGGGGCCGGCGCGGAAGTGGTCGTAACCGCACCATTCAATACCGGCGTCGAGGTGCCGGTTTCGGTGTAGCGAGGACATTTCCTAACGTGGCAGCCGCAACCGAAGAAGATAAGATGCCTGCTCTATCCCAAAGGAATGTCACTCCTGGAGGGACGCCCTCCGTGGCGTCCACAAGACCGGTGGGAAATTCGTTCTGCGTAGCGGATCGATCTTCGAGGCCGGGACGGCCTGCGCGCCGAAGCCTCGGCGAAGGAGCGAGCCCGGCCCTCCATGAATGGATTTCCGATCCAGGGTTCTCAATTTCCCGTCGGAATCACGTTCATGGAGGGACGACCTCCGTGTCGTCCACAAGACCGGTGGGAAATTCGTTCTGCGTAGCGGGCCGATCTTCGAGGCCGGGACGGCCTGCCCTCCGAAGGCCCGGCGAAGGAGGGAGCATGGTCCTCCAGGATTCTTTCGGGCTAACGCCTGACATCTTCTGAAATGAGCAACGGTACCGTCATCAATGTCATGATCGTGGACGACCATCCGCTGGTGCGGGTGGGCATGACAACGGTCGTGAACCAGCAGCCCGACATGAAGGTCGTGGCCGAGGCCGAGGGCGGGCCGCGGGCGCTGGAGCTTTTCCGGGAGCGGCGACCGGAAGTCGTGCTGATGGACATGCGGCTCCGGGGCGAAAGCGGGGCGCGGATCACGAGCTCGATTCGCGCCGAGTTTCCCGACGCCAAGGTGCTCGTGATTTCGAATTACGATGGCGACGAGGACATCCACCAGGCGCTGGATGCCGGCGCGATGGGCTACCTGTTCAAGAGCGTGGTCGAGGACGAACTCGTGGATGCCATTCGGGAGGTCCATGCCGGCCGGCGCTACCTGCCCAAGAGTGTCGCCTCGCGACTGCATGAGAATGCGAGTGGCGTGCGTCTGACGCGGCGGGAGGATGAGATTCTCGACCTGCTCGGCAAGGGGCTCAGGAACCGTGAGCTCGGCCAGGTGCTTGGCGTCTCCGAGGACACAGTGAAGACACACCTGAAGAGCCTGTTTCGGAAGCTGGAGGTTTCGGATCGGGCCGAGGCGGTGCGCGAGGCGCTGCGCCGCGGATTCATACGCTCGGGTTGATCGTGGAGGCGGCAACTGGAGTCTGGTCAATATCAAGACGATCGTGACGCAGGGCCAAAGGCCCGCTTCATTTCAGCCTGGGCCAACGGCCCAGGATTCTGTCACGAGAATCTCAGGGCTGAAAGCCCGATTCATTCATCGTACGCAGTCGTTTCAGGACGAATAGCTGACCCTCCTGACGAATTATGATGGAGACGCTCCGCCCGGCCGCGTTTGGCCGAGCGACGCGGGCGCCACGCTCACCGCGGCTCCTGCTGGGTCAGGCAATGCAAGGTGCCGAAGCCCAGGACCAGATCCACCGCGTGGATTCCCACGACCGTTCGATCGGGAAACAACTCCGCCAGCGTCCCGAGGGCGACGCGGTCCGCCGGATCGTTGAAGGTCGGGACGATCACCGCGGAATTGCCGATATAGAAGTTGGCATAGCTCGCCGGCAGCCGGATGCCGTCATAATGGAGCGGCGCCGGCGTCGGCAGCGGCACCACGACCGGCTTCGAACCGTCCTCCAGCCGGAAATCGGCGACCCGGTCCCAGTTCTCCTCCAGCACGCGGTAATTCACGTCGCGCCGGTTCTTCTCGCGGATCAGGACGAGCGTCCGCGCATCCACGAACCGGCACAGGTCGTCGACATGCCCATGGGTATCATCCCCGACGATACCATGGCCCAGCCAGAGGATGTTCGTCACCCCGAGGAAGTCTCGCAAGCCGGCCTCGAACTCCGTCCGCCCGAGCCCGGGATTGCGCACCTGCACCTTCGGGTCGAGGTAGCATTCCTCCGTCGTGAGCAGCGTGCCGCGGCCGTTGACGTCGATTCCGCCGCCCTCGAGCACGAACGGCTCCCGGCCATGGGTGGCGTCGAACAGCGGCAGCTCGAGCACGCGCGCGGCCGTCTCCGGCACGCGGCGGTCAAGCTGCCAGTCCTGGTACTTGGCCCAGGCATTGAAATGAAAATGCACGATCGCCCGCTCCGCCCGACGACCGCGGCCGCGGCGGACGAAGATGGGCCCGCTGTCGCGCGTCCAGCCGCGATTCGTGGGGTGCACGACGAACTCGACCTGCTTCAGGTCGGCGCCGGCCCGGCGCAGGACGCTCCGCGCCGCCTGCGCATCCCGGCGGCTGTTCACCAGGATGCGGACGAGTTCGCCGGGCGCGAGCTTCCGGACGATCTCGCCGTAGACCCAGCGGATGGTGTCGAGCTTGCCGGGCCAGTCGGTGGCATTGTGCGGCCAGCCGAGCCAGGTGGCTTCATGCGGCTCCCATTCGGCGGGCATGCTGAAGCCCTGAGCGGCGGGAGTGGCGGAGGTGACGCGCGGCGAACGGTTCATGATGGGCTGGAATGAAAAAGGAATCGCGGCACACGCAAAAGTGTTTGGCAAGCCGGGGTGCCCGCCCATTGTCGCCGCTCAGGCAAGTCAACACACACTACCATGGCGAGAACAGAGCGTCGAAACCTGCGCAATCGCGAGCAACTGTACGGCACGCCGGACTGGCTGATCGAAAAGGAGTGCCCGCACAAGGCGAAGTACATGGCGGGGCCGCGGATCCTGCCGCAGAATCTCACCGGCCGGGAAAAACTGCCCGATGTCATCGATCGGGTGATGCTGGCCTACAATGGCGCCCGGCTCCGGGAGGGCTGCCAGCTCTTTGCCAGCAAGATGCTCGAGCCGGACGTCACGGTCGGGCTCAGCATCTCCGGCGCGCTGACCCCCGCGGGGCTCGGCTGCTCCTGCATCATCCCGCTGATCAAGGCGGGATTCGTCGACTGGATCGTCTCCACCGGCGCCAACCTCTACCACGATCTGCACTTCGCCCTTAACCTCCCGGTACACGCCGGCAGCTTCAAATTCGACGACACCGATCTGCGGGACAACGACCTGGTCCGGATCTACGACGTGGTCATTCCGTACAGCGACGGGTTGATGGCGACCGACGAGATTCTGCGCCACATTCTCGTCCAGCCGGAATTCCAGAAGGAGATGGGCACGGCGGAACTGCACTACCTGATCGGCCGTTACGCCGCCGAATGGGAGCGCAAGCACAAGCTCAAGGACGTGTCGGTCATGGCCGCCGCCTACCGGGCCGGTGTACCCTGCTACACCTCGTCGCCCGGCGACTCCACGATCGGCATGAACGTCGCCGGGGTGGAACTGCGCGGCAACAAGCTGCGGGTGAACCCCTCAATCGACGTCAATGAAACCACCAGCTTTGTCCTCGCGGCCAAGCGCGGCGGCGGCAAGAGCGCGGTCGTGCTGCTGGGCGGCGGCAGTCCGAAGAATTTCATGCTCCAGACCGAGCCGCAGATTCAGGAGGTGCTCCGGATCAAGGAATTTGGCCAGGACCTCTTCCTCCAGATCACCGATGCGCGGCCGGATACCGGCGGGCTGAGCGGCGCCACGCCGTCCGAGGCGGTCAGCTGGGGCAAGGTCGATCCGGCGCGGCTGCCCGACGCGATCGTGGCCTACACGGACAGCACGATCGCGCTCCCGCTCCTCACGCATTACGCGCTCGCCCGGCGGAAAAAACGGAAACTGCGCCGGCTCTACGACCAGCGGGCCGCGTGCATGAAGGCGCTCACCAGCGAGTACTTCAAACACAACAAGGAAGGGATGCTCGACGGCTCGAAGCCCCCGGTGTGATCGTCGCTCGACCAAGGACAAGGGACCGGAGACCAGAGGCCAGAGTCTCCGTAGGGGCGCAGGCTTGCTGCGCCCTCAGTAGCCGTCGAATGATTCCAAGGGCGCAGCGAGTCTGCGCCCCTACGTCCCAATCTCTCCTCACTCCCCAGTCCCTGGTCCCTAGTCCTTAACTACCACCCGTGAACCTCCGTCAACTCCAGGCCCTGGCCCGGCAGCATGGCACGCCGCTCGTCGTGGTCGACCACGCCGTCATCCGGCGCAATTTCGCGGAATTCCGCCGCCATTTCCCGAAGGTGCAGCCGTATTACGCGGTCAAGGCCAACCCCGAGCCGGAGATCGTCCGCACGCTCTTCCGCGCCGGCGCCAGCTTCGACGTGGCCTCGCTGCCCGAGTTCATGCTCGTGTACGAGAACATCAAGTCCTGGCCGGCGCCGGCCCAGCAGGATTTCATCTGGGACAAGATCATCTACGCCAATCCGACCAAGCCGCGGCAGACCCTGGAGGCGCTCGATCGCTACAAGCCGCTGGTGACGTTCGACAACCTGACGGAGCTGGAGAAGATCCACGCGTATGCCCCGCACGCGGGGGTCGTGGTGCGGCTGCGCGTGCCCAACACCGGCTCGATGGTCGAATTGTCATCGAAATTTGGATGCGACCCTGCCGAGGCGGTGGATCTCATGCTCGCCGCGACCCGCCTCGGCCTGGCGGTCGAAGGCGTCAGCTTCCACGTCGGCAGCCAGTGCTGCAATTTCGAGAATTACGTCCAATCGCTGAACATGGCGTCGGCCGTGATGCGCGAGGCGCGCAGCCGGGGGCAGCCGATGAAAATCCTCGATATCGGCGGCGGCTTCCCCGCGCCCTATCACCAGGACGTCCCGCCGATTGCGACCCTCGCCCGCAAGATCAACGCGGAGATCGACCGGTTGTTTCCTCCCGACGTCGAGATCATCGCGGAGCCGGGCCGGTTCATGGTGGCGTCGGCGGCCTGGGCGGTATCGCGGATCATCGGCAAGGCGCGGCGCGACGGGAAGCCGTGTTATTACATCGATGACAGCGTCTATCACACCTTCTCCGGGATCATCTTCGACCACTGCAAGTATCCGCTGAAGTCGTTCCGCCGCGGCCGGAAGGAGATCTGCGCGGTGTTCGGACAGACCTGCGACGGGCTTGACGTGCTCTCGCTCTCGGAAGAACTGCCGGAGCTGAAACTGGATGACTTGGTCTATGCGGAGAACATCGGTGCCTACGGCAGCGCCTCGGCCACGTGGTTCAACGGGTTTCCGCCGGCGAAGGTGGTGCACGTGAACCTTTGAGGACGGAGGTCGGGGATCGGAAGTCAGAGGCCGGAGCTCCCGGAATTTGAACACAAGGTAACGGAGGCAACGGCGGGCGGGGAAAACGGACCTCCTCCGTTATCTCCGTTTTCTTCTGTTAAATGGCTTGGTCTGGAATCGGGGCCGGGCTCCGATGAATCCGGGCCCGCGCCGGAATTGCACGCTGGCCGCGGGTTGCTTTACTCGCGGGCCATGAACCCCCTGCTGCATGACGCCGCCGTTCGCGCCAGCCGTTATCTCGAGACGTTGAACACGCGTCCCGTGGCGCCCGGCGCCGCCGCCATCGCGGCCCTGCGCGGATTCGAGGAACCCCTGCCCGCCACCCCGAGCGACCCGATGGATACGCTGCGACTGCTCGATGAACTCGGATCGCCCGCCACCACCGCGATGGCTGGACCGCGGTTTTTCGGCTTCGTCATCGGCGGCACGCTGCCGGTGACACTCGCGGCGAACTGGCTGGCGAGTGCCTGGGATCAGAATACCGGACTTTATCGTCCCACGCCCGGCACCGCCCATCTCGAGCAGGTTGCGCTCGGCTGGCTGCTCGACGTCCTGCGGCTCCCGGCGGGATGTGCCGGCGCCTATGTCACCGGCGCCACCGTGGCCAACCTCACCGCCCTGGCCGCCGCGCGGCATGCCGTCCTCGAGCGCGCCGGCTGGAACGTGGAGGCCAAGGGGCTCTTTGGGGCGCCCCCGATCACGGTCGTGGTCGGGGCGGAGGCCCACCCGTCGGTGACCAAGTCGCTGGGCATCCTCGGACTCGGCCGCAGCCGCGTGATCGCGGTGCCGGTCGATGCGCAGGGTCGGCTCCGGCCGGAAGCACTGCCGCCGATATCTGGCCCGACCATTGTCTGTGCGCAGGCCGGCAACGTGAACACCGGTGCGATTGACCCGATCCGCGAAATCTGCCGGCGCGCCGCGGGCGCCTGGGTCCACGTTGACGGCGCGTTCGGGCTCTGGGCGGCGGCGGCGCCATCGCGGGCAGCGCTCACGAGCGGCTGGGAGAACGCGGACTCCTGGGCCACCGACGCTCACAAATGGCTCAACGTTCCGTATGACTGCGGGCTCGCCTTCGTGCGCGATGCCCACGCGCTCAAGGCCGCCATGGCGATCACGGCGGAGTACCTGCCGACCGATGCGCCGCAGCGCAACCCCGGCGACTTCACTCCCGAGCTCTCCCGCCGCGCGCGCGGCGTCGAGGTGTGGGCTGCGCTGCGGTCGCTCGGTCGCGCCGGCCTTGCGGAAATGATTGAGCGGAATTGCGCACAGGCCCGCCGGTTCGCGGAACGGCTCGCAGCCGCGGGATTCGAGATTCTCAACGAAGTCGTGCTTAACCAGGTGCTCGTTTCATTCGGTGACGCCGACCGGACCAAGCGGGTGATCGAGGCCGTGCAGGCCGACGGCACCTGTTGGGCGGGGATCACTGTCTGGCAGGGCCGAACAGCCATGCGCCTCAGCATCTCCTGCTGGGCAACGACGGATGCCGACATCGATCGCAGCGCCGCGGCCATCGTCCGCTGTGCACAGGCTGCAGCATAAAGTTTCCTCGATTCAGCACGAAGGTACGCGAGCTGATGGATCGGGCTTTCAGCCCTCATGACCGTCCGGCGAGATCCCTGGGCCGGTTGGCCCAGGCTGGGATGATGCCGCGCCGTTGGCGCTCATGGAAGCGGCGTCCCGCCGGATCTTTCCCGTTAAAGAGCGGCGCCTCCGACGGCTCGGCGAAGGACGGAACCGGGGCCATCCATGAATGGATTTCTAATCCACAGTTCTCAATTTCCCGTCGGAATCACGTTCATGGAGGGACGCCCTCCGTGGCGTCCACAAACCGGTGGGAAGTTTATTCTGCGCAGCGGATCGAACTTCATGGCCGTGACGGAGCACGGCCCTCCATGTACGAAGTTCGGAACGTTGCGGCCGGGACGGCCTGCCCGCCGACGGCTCGGCGAAGGACGGAACCCGGACCATCCATGAATGGATTTCTAATCCACGGTTCTCAATTTCCCGTCGGAATCACGTTCATGGAGGGACGCCCTCCGTGGCGTCCACAAACCGGTGGGAAATTTATTCTGCGCAGCGGATCGAACTTCATGGCCGTGACGGAGCACGGCCCTCCATGTACGAAGTTCGGAACGTTGCAGCCGGGATTGCAAAAGCGGCAAGCTGCCGCTTCCACCTCCGCTACTCGACGATGGCGATATAGCCCTGCTGCTTGACGGCCGACGTCATCTCGGTCGCATCGGCGCCCTCGTGCTCGACCACGGCCTCATTGGCCTCGGCATCCACGGTCACTGACTTTACCCTTGGGATGGACTCGAGCGCCTTCGCAATCGGCGCGGTGTCCTCGGCACTGGCCAGCTTGGCGATTTTCAATCGGGTTTGGTGTTTCGACGACATGAGCTTGTGGGATCGATGGGCCGCGATGATGAGTGCGACCCTCCCTTTCGACAGCGGCAGCGCTTGTGTGAGCCCTGCCTGCCGCGGATTCGGGTCGGGTTCTCCCCAATTGTCTGTTCCTGGAATTGCCGGTCGGGACTCAAAAGCCACTCATATACCATGATCATGGTACATGAGTGGTTATGGCGCTATCTGGAACCTGCGCCGTGAACTGGCGCCATCACACCCACACTCCGGCAATCGGCGTCCGACAATGCCGGCAGCGGCCGTCATCAAGCTCGAGCCGCGTCACCGCGTAGATGTCCCGCATGGCAATCGTCCGGCCACACTGCGGGCAGAGGGTGTCGCCCGCTCCCGCGAGTCCGGGAACATTGCCGATGTAAACGTAATGCAGCCCGGCGGAACGCGCGATCGCACGCGCCTCGATGAGAACCTGCACGGGCGTCGCTGGCAGGTGCTCGAGCCGGTGCTGCGGGTGGAAGCGGGAAAAGTGCAGCGGTCGATCCGGCCCGAGATGTTCCACCAGCCAGCCGCACATCCGGCGGATGCCATCGAGATCATCGGTGTAGCCGGGGACCACGAGGTTGATGATCTCGAACCACACTCCGAGCTCGCGGTAGATTTCCAGCGTCCGCAGGATCGGCTGCAGCCGGCCGGAATTCAGCTTCCAATAGATGTCGTCGCTGAATCCCTTGAGATCGACGTGCGCGGCGTCGACGAAGGGCGCAAGCTCGCGCAGCGCGCGTTCCTCGATTGAGCCGCAGGTGACGATGATGTTCTTCAGCCCGCGGTCACGGACCGCGCGGCAGGAGTCGGCCGTGTATTCATAAAATGCGGTCGGCTCCGCATAGGTGTAGGAAACCGACGGGCAGCGCAGCGCGACGGCCACCGCGGCGACGTCGTCCGGAAAGAGGCTCAGCCGGGCCATGTCATCCGCGGTGAGCGTGGCCGGCACCGGCGGCCGGAACCGCAACTCGGCGCCGGCAGCGCTCTTCGTCTCCTCCGGCTTCTTTTGGGAAATTTCCCAGTTCTGGCAGTTGAGGCAGCGAAAGACGCAGCCGGAGGTCGCGAGCGAAAACGTGCGGCTGCCGGGCAGGAAGTGGAAGAGCGGCTTCTTCTCGACCGGATCGATGTGGAACGTGCACGGATTCCCATACGCCATCGTGTAAAGGACGCCGTCCCGGTTGACCTTGTTGCGGCAGTGGCTCCGGTCGCCCGGGGCAAGCAGGCAGTTGTTGGGGCAGACCTTGCATTGGACGTTGCGGTCGTGCTTCAGGTAATGGGCGGCTTCGCGGACCCATCCGCGGCGCTGCCACAACTCCCAGGTCGTGTCGTCGGGTGCATCGCCCTTGAAGATTTCCGCGGGCGCGTCCCGGGAGGCGCCGAACGGGAAGAGGTCCCGGAACCAGGAAGCGGAGCTCCTGGTGGCCAGCGTGGCGAAGCCCGTGGCGCCGCAGGCGAGTGCCTGCCGGCGGGTCAGCCGCTGTGGACGTGCGGGCTCGGGGCGGGGCAGGTTCACGGCTTGGACGGCGGTTTGACCCATCCCCAACGCACCAACGCGAGGTAGAGGGAGGGCACGACATGGGCCACCACCAGGATTGCGAGCGGGACGTGAAGGAACTTGTGCCAGGCGAGCGCGGTGCGTTCGTCGGCCAAGGCGCCAAAACCATAGCGGGCGCTGATGGCGTATCCCGTCGCAAAGAATGCCAGCACGACGGGCAGCAGCAGCCAGCCGGTCCAGCGCACGAGCTTCAGGCAGAAGGAACTCATTGGATTCAAGACGTTCGGCCCGCCCGCCAGCCTAGCAGCCCGTCGGACTTGCAGTCGAGCGCAGCAAGCGTTCATGCCATTTTTCCGGCAACTTGGCGGGCCTTGCTGACGGGCTGCTTGTTTCCGCGCGTGCGCGCGGTTTTGGGAAAGATGGTTCGGATGGTTTGAGTGGGCGGCAAGAGGCGACCACCGCGGCGGAAGGCGCCACAAGCAAAAATGCCGCAGGCAAACCAGCAGCGTGTTGCTTCCCACTTTCCTCCCGACCGATACAGTCGGAAGCTAAGTCCGACACGCTGCCAGCGCGGCAGTCGCAGCGTTCAACCCAGCCGTGAGGATGCAGACGGTCGTGAGCCCGGCCCGGGGCAGCAGCCAGGTGCTCACCATCAGGGCTCCAAGCGCGGCCCCAACGAAATCGGCGACGAAGAGCCGCGATGCGACCGCTTCCGGCGCGGATCCGCGGACAGCATGACCGGCCAGCGGAAATTGCGCGCCGATGACCGCGGCGAGCCCGAAGGCGATCGCCAGGAGCAGGACCTGCCCCCCGAGGCCACCCGTTCCGTCCACCGATCCGCCGGGCAAGATTCCCAGCAGCCATGGCAGCACGGCAGCGGCCAGTGCCACCGCCAGTCCAAGTCGGGCCAGCGACCGGAGCGGAAAGGCCGGCACGGCGCGGCGATTCATCCACGCGGCGCCGGCGGCGAGTCCGGCCATGAACAGCGTGACGACCAGCCCGAGTTGCCGGTACAGCGAACCGTAGTACACTTGGACTGCCAGCAGGATCACGATGGGCAGGGCAGTGCCGGCGAACCCGGCCGAGAAGACGATTCGCGCCGCCGCTCCGGAACCCACCAGGCCAACCGCGGCCAGGAGGATCATGAGCATCACCGGAACCGCGGTTGCAGGCCCGAACTGGCTCAACCAGTGCCGCAGGTGATGGTGAAATAATCGCGGGAAGAAGTCGGTGTTCGGATCAGCCGCCGCGTCGATCACCCGTTCGAGGTCTGCGATGCGATCGGGGGCGAGTGTCGCCTGCAGATAATGGCGGTTCAACCGCTGCAACGAGAGCCCCGACTCCTCCAGGTGCCCGGCAATGTCCAGCGACAACGGTTTGTCGGAACCGAGGAAATACACCCGCCCGCTGGGGATCATCACCACGTGGGTAAACTCAGCCGCCAGGGTCCGGTGGGCGGAACTCAGCAGCCGGGCGAGTTCCGGCCCGACATAATTTTCGTAACGGGAGAGCCCGAACCCAATCACTCCTCCGGGCACCAGCGCCCGTTTGGCCATGGCGAAGAATTCCGCGGTGTAGAACCGGTTGAGCTGGAGCGTCGACGGATCCGGCAGGGCCAGGATGATGACGTCAAAACGGGCCGCGGTGCGCCGGATGAACCGCCGCCCATCGTCCAGGACGATCCTCAGTCGCGGGTCCTGAAAATTCCCCGGCAACAACTCGCGGCCCGAAGCAACGAAACGTGGATCGAGTTCAATGGCCGTCACCGCTGCCACCGGGTGGCGCAGCACCTCGCGGGCGACACCTGACACCGCCCCTCCGATCACGAGCACCTCGCGGGCGTCCGGCCGTTGGGCCATGGCATAATGCGCCGCCTCCTCCGCCCCCGCCGGATCGGGGCTCGTGACCACCGGAACCCCGTTTTCAAAGAAGGTGAGCTGGCCGGCTTCGCGGGTCACCACCACCCGGCCGTAGGGTGATGTCGTGCGCGTGACGACCGTGCCACGATGGCGCCACTGTTCCGAGACCGCGTCGACATCCCAGGCCGCCGTCATCACGGCAATCGCCCCCGCCGCCAGCGCTGCGGCCACGATCCCCAACGGCCAACGCAATCGGGCGGCCAGCGATGCCGCCATGCCCAGCGCCACCACCGCCTGGATACAAAGCAGGGTGACGTGATCGACCCGACCGACCAAGATGAAGCTGAACGCGACCCCTCCGGCGATGCTGCCAGCCGCATCCGCGGCGTACACGTGTCCCACCGCAGCGCCCTCGTGCTCTCCGCTGATCAGCTTGCTCGCGACCGTCAGCAGCGCACCCGAAACCAGGCAGAACGGGAGCAGCACGGCGGCACAGCCGAGCATGGTCCCGGCCAGCCCGGGAACCACCCCGTATGGGAAGACGACCTCGCGCAATCCGCGCACGGCGAGCAGCTGCGCCAGCGGCAGCAGCGCGATGGCGAGGAACCCGGCGACGAACGCCACTGACGCCCGATCGGCGGAGCCACGGCCCAGCAGGGTCCCGACGCCGGTGAGGAGCAGCCACAGCCCCAGCGCGACCCCGAGCACGAGCTCATTGCCGGCGAACGCCAGCGGCAGTTCGCGCAGCAGCGTGAGCTGCGTCACCACGGCGGCGGCCCCGAGCGTGCCAACCGCGATCAAGACCAGCCGCCGGTTCATGGCAGGTGCGCCGCCGCTGCCGTCATTCTCCGCGCGATTCGCCAAAAACCTCGACCCGGTAGGTTGAGACGCGAACGTCGCGACCCCGCCAGTCGTTCGGATCGCAGCCGGCCTTTTCGGCCAGGCTTTCGAGAAACCGGACCTTGTCGGGCAGCTGTGACCAGACCTGGGGCAGGTACGTGGCGGCCCGGGATCCTATTTGCAGGATCACGCCGTCGCGCTGGGGCTGAAGCTGATCCAGCAAATCCTCCGGCGAAGCGAACGCGAGCGGCTCCGGCACGGTGAGCACGCTGATCTCAATCTCCAGTTGGGCCACCTCGTCCGGGCGCACCGGAGGAAACCGCGGGTCGCGGAGTGCGGCGCTGACGGCGTTCTGGATGACGCCACGATAGAGGGCGTGCTGCGGCATCAGGTTCCCGATGCAACCCCGCAGCGCGCCACGCTTGGTGAGGGTGACGAAGCACGCCTGCGACCTGGTCAGCGCCGGCCCGACGTCGGCGGGAGCGACTTCGGGCGGCGGCTTGCCGGCGACCGCCAGGTCCACGGACTTGCGGGCGAGATCGAGCAGCCAGCGGCGCTCGGCGGCGGAGAGCGTGCCCTCCTGCCCTTCCGGAGCGTAAAACGCAATCGCGGCGTATCCGACAACCCGTGACTTGTCGCCGGATGTGTCGCCGCTGTGCCGATAATCGAGCAGCTGCGCCTTCCAGCTCCGGGAGCCGGCCAGATGCAGCAGCGTGAGGATGGGGGTGCGGCCACAGGCCTCCTGTCGCGCCATGGCCGCCGGATCGATCCGGAGAATGGCCTCGATGCAGCGGTGATCGAGTTCCCGTGCCTGCTCATCGGCATGGTAGTGGCTGAGATCGGAACTGACGATCAGCACGGTGCGGTCGTCGATCACCCGATCGAGGGCCCGTGCTGCCGCGGCCGCGTCAATCTCGCCGCACACGACCGGAACCAGCTGCGCCTCTGGGAGCGTTCGCTGCAGGAAGGGCACCTCGACCTCGTCGGCGTGCTCCCAGCTGTTCGCGGTTTCGCGGCTGGGCACGCCTCGCGAGGATTGCGCGGCCCAGCCGGGCCGCTGGACCCGGCAGTCCGGCTCGAGCGCAAAGGGTCGGATCTGCGCAAGCTGCCGCGCCATCGGCGAGATCGTGGCGTCGCCCAGCGGCGTCCGAAACACGTCGGCATCCGTGACCGATCCGGCCTCCACCCAGGCATAATGGCTGGGCGCGAGGATGATCGCGGTGTCGAAGTCGCTGCCGCGGAGCAGCCGGAATCCGGCGGCGGCGACGGGGCCGGAATACGCATAGCCGGCATGCGGGCAGATCAGCGCCTTGAGTGCGCCGGGTGGCGCTGGGGTGCTGCCGGCGTCGAGGAGGCGGTCGATCGTCCGCGCCAGCACGGATGGATTGGCCGGATAAAACAAGCCGGCCACGGCGGATTCCCGGACCCTTTCCGAAGGGCCCGCAGCCAGCGACCATGCTGCCGTGACGAAGAGCGACAATCCGGCGGCGGTGGATCGGATGACGCGGTTCAAGGACGCAGTTTCCCGGCGTGTAGGCGGCCGGGTTGGTTCCGCAGGTTTTCGGTTCATTGAAGGCGGAGAATGGAAATCCCGGGTGGCGCAGCGCGCTGGAACTTCGCTGCGAGGGTAGTGATCCCAGGAAAGGGCATCAATCCGAACATTTCACGAAGGACATGACATCCGTGGGAGCGGCATCCGTCGCTTGGCGGGGTTTGTGGAAGCGGCCCGTCCTTTGGCAGGATTCGTGGAAGCGGCGTCCGGCCGCTTGCTGGAGTTGGGCCAATTTCGGGCAGCAGCGATTCGCCGCCTGGCAGTGATGATGGGACTGCCGGTTGCGGAAAGGGCGGGCCGGGGCGCGGCCTGAAGCTGGAGCCAACAGTCGGATTTGAACCGACGACCCACGCTTTACGAAAGCGTTGCTCTACCAACTGAGCTATGTTGGCTAACCACTAACTAACAGCGGCTTGAGCTGTTTGACCGCCTCTGCAATTTCGGAGTTGTCACCGGATGTTGTCACCGTAGGCTGTTGAGCGTGAAAACTCAACCCCTTGGGGAGGTTAAGAGAGCTCGACAGGTGGTGTTTCATCGGGTGGCGGAAAACCTCTATCGTTTGGAGACGAGTGGCGGGTATTACGGTTTGGTCAAACGCGGTGACAAGCAATTTCGCCGCTCGTTGAAGACCAGGGATCGCAAGCTGGCCGAACGCCGGCTGACCGAGCTTCGGGCCGCTGTCGGCAACCTTACGATTTCCGAAGATGCCGGGCTCAACTTCGAGGAGGTTGCCCAGCGGTGGATGGTCATCACCGCTCACACGCTCAAGCCCAGGTCTGCCCAGCGTCGTGAGGAATGCATCCGACAGATTGCACCCTTCTTTGCCGGCGTCTCCATCCGCAACATCGGTCGGCAGCATTGCGAACGCTGGTTGACCGAGCGCGGCGTGAAGCGGGCGCCGATGACGATGAACCGCGAACTCGAGTTGATGCGCGCCGTCTTCACCTATGCGGTCAAGCGCGGCCTGATTCTAAAGAATCCTGCCGAGGACATCGCCCGCCGGCGGTTGGTGCAGGCCAGGATCCAGATTCCGACCCGTGAGCAGTTCAAGAACCTCATCGCGGCGATCCGGGAATCCGACGGGCGGCTCGACAGCCAGCAAAAAGCGAAGTCCGGGGCCGATCTGGTCGAATTGCTGGCCTATTCAGGCCTGCGGCTGGGTGAAGCCACCGCGCTCCGCTGGGCCGATGTCGATTTCGAAAAGAACACGATCACTGTGACCGGAGGCGAAGCCGGCACAAAGAACCACGAATCGCGAATCATCCCGATGACGGCGGCATGCAATGCCCTCCTGCAAGGACTGCGCGCGGAGAGGAACCCGCAGCTCTCCGACCCCGTTTCCTTGATCAAGGATGCGAAGAAATGCCTGCAGACGGCCTGCCGGCGGCTCGCGTATCCCCATTTCTCCCACCACGACTTCCGGCACTTCTTCGCGACCACCTGCATCGAATCAGGCGTGGACATCCCGACCGTCAGCCGTTGGCTCGGCCACAAAGACGGCGGCGCACTCGCGATGCGGGTTTACGGACACCTGCGGCAGGAGCACAGCTTTGCCGCAATCAAACGAGTGAGCTTTTGATCGCGCAGCGGTTTCCTAAGTAAATTCCGGGTTACACTGGAGAGGCTGCGGTTCTCGAAACCGCAGCGCCCGGGTTGGACGGGAGGCCGAACTTTGGAAAGAGACTTTCACGAAGTGTGATTTCCACGCGGCGCTTTCAGTTCGATGGCGCGACGTTGTGCCGCGCGATCGAAGCGACATTTACCCGGCGACAGATCCGGTTGCCCGTGTGGCGTGAACCACTGGGCGACGCGTACGCCAACAAGGCGACCAAGCATACCCAGCGGGCCGCGCTTTATCCGCCGCAATGGCTGAAAGCACTGGCCAGGCAGTTATGCCGCGTAGCAAGGACAGAAACGAATGAAGCAACTGCAATTCCTTACACGCAGGCTTCAAGAACATAGGGAGGACGTTGCGTCTCTTGGAGGAGAAAGCGCGCTTGCGAGAGATCGTCCTCGCGGCTAGATTCGATCCGCGTAATACCGTCTACTGCAGCGTCGGGATGTACCCACTGGCCCCGGGTGACTGGTTGGCGGCTTAAATCGATGTCATGAACGGCAAGGTGATCCTGGATCTCGTCGAAGATTTCGGGGGCGCCGGCAATTGGCGCAACCGATTGCTTCACCGCTGCACCGTTCGCAGCCTCACCCACGCGATAGGAAATGTTGCCCAAGTGACACATCGCTGCGGCGAGATGTCCGAACTCCGGGGGAGCCGCGAGCTCCGAGGTCCGGCGACTCTTTACTGCATTGAGGAAATTGCGCATGTGGCCAGCTCCACCATCTCCGGCGAACTTCCTAATCAATCTGCCATTGTGATCGACGGCTGTTGCACCGACCATCCCCGCAAGGTGGCCGCCCTCGCACGTCACGACGACGCCGACGCGCAAGCCGTGGCATTGGTCCATGAAGCCTGCGCCGGGCTTGGCGGGCAGGGCACGCTGTTCGTAAATCAGCGGGAAATCAGGGTAATCGTACACCGCCAGCATGGTGTTGGGTGTTTCTGCCACGTCATCGATCCCAAAGCGTCCGCCGGCCCCCAGCACCCGTAGAGGTGCGCCCGTACGTCCGGTCATCTGCAGCGCCATGCCCACCATGTGCACGCCATTGTTGCCGAGATCACCATTGCCGGTGGCCCACATCCAATGCCAGTCGTAATGCAAGCGGTTGCGTTCGAGGGGCACCACCGGCGCCGGGCCGCAGAAAATGTTGTAATCCATTCCCGGCGGATACCAGGGCGCACGCCGGCCGATAGAGAGACGCTGGTAATAATATACCATGCGCAGGTATTTAATCTTTCCCAGCTCGCCTGTGCGCAGGTACGCGGCAGCCTCATGAACCCCCGGGTCAGAGGCGCGTTGCATACCGACCTGCACAATCCGCTGATACCTGGCCGCTGCTTCAACAATCCTTCGCCCCTCCCAAATCGTGCGCGACATGGGCTTCTCGACGTAGACATCCTTGCCGGCCTGGCAGGCCCAGATTGTGAGCAATGCATGCCAATGGGTGCCGGTGGCGATTATGACGGCATCGACATCGGCACGATCAAGAATATTGCGCGCATCCGTCGTTGTATATGGTTCTACCTGTTTGCTCCGGGCGATTTCTGCCGCCCGGGCAAGTACCTCAGGATCGACGTCGCAGAGCGCGACGATCCGGACATCGCTTTCCTCGAGCAGCTGCTTCAGATGATCGGCTCCTTTGTTGTTCAGCCCGATGATCGCGAGACGAAGCGAACCGTTGGCTCCGTTGGCATTAGCCCACGCGGATGTCCCCGCGCCCGCGGCAAGCCCGAAGCTCGCTGCAATTGCGGAGTTTCTGATAAAAGCACGCCTGTTGATCATTTTCATATTCGTACGAGGATAATGTCAAAAATGTTTCTGTGGGCGGGGCGGCCAACATTGGGGCAAACTTGCACGCGTCGGCAGTGTCAGTCCTCGCCCTCATCGCCGTTGACGCCGGCACCGTTGGGCCCGGTGACGATATCCTTGACATTCGCAGCATTGTCGAGGGTGTACTCATATGGTGGCGTAAACACCGAATCGTTCCCGCCGCTTGTGTTCACCGGCACATCGACGAAGACATTGCCCGTCTGTTTCAGCTTCGCGTTACTTTCGTAGTAATACCAGATCTTGCCCGTCTTCTGGTTGCCGTCCTCGAAATAGCTGTTCTGCAGCAGAACCTCGCACATCCAGGCCAACCCGATGTACATATTACAGCCGGGAGAATTGTAGTAGTTATTGTATACATGCACCTTCCCAAATCTCACCATTGGCATGCGGCCCGTGCAGAAGCTCCCGTACCAGTTGTGATGAAAAGTCGTGTTCAAGTGTCCCACGTCAGTGGCTTTGTGTGCACTGTTGCTGCCCACCAGGTTGACCAGATTATGCCCAAAGTATTGGGTATAATAGAACTTGCACCATGAGATCGTCACATAGTCCGTCCCAAGGCCCTGGTCGATCAGCCCGTCAGAGCAGTTGAACACGGTGCAGTGGTTCACCCAGATGTTCTTTCCTCCGCGGAGCGAGATGGCGTCGGTGTCGCTGGTCGGAAGCATATCATAGGTCCTCATCGTGAGGTTCTTGAATATGATGTTGCGCGCCGTGGAGGTGATTATATGGGTTCCGATGACCCCGCTCCCCATGCCCACGCCGACAATGGTTTTATTGGACCTGGGGTGCACCGCAATATTGCTACCCACGTCGATCATGCCATCGACGCGCACAATCAACGTGGCGGTACTCTCCACATTGCGCTTGTACGCTGCTGCGGAGCTGACCGTGACGATCGTCCCGCCGGTGCCCCCGGTGGTACCGGCCCCTTGCGAAGCCCAGCCGTCTGCGCTCAGCGCAAGAACATTCGACGTCATGAGCATGCCGACGATGAGCGCTAGAATCTGCCATACGCCGGTTCGGATGACGGACACCTCGAAGCCGACGGGATGAAGGGGAGCATTCATGGCGATAAGAGTGTGGACCGAAAGCGTATTGCAATGGCCATTGCGCGCATGAGTACTCCGAAGGGCGAGTAGATAGCGATAGCAATCGGATGCGGCGGCGTATTGTGCTGCATTCCCAGACGCAATATATCAACATGTGGTAAGAGACGCCCCGATGGTCAATGGGGCAACAGCCGTATGTTTGATTGCCACAATGCTCCAAAATGTGGACAATGAACTGGCGGACCTTCATTGAAACGCACTTGCTGTTGGAGTGACCAAAATCTGCCAAACGCATGAGGAGTCGGCTCGCGATCGGACCCGATTTGCCGCTGAGCCACGCCTGCTGGAATCAACGTGACCAGAGCCGTCCTGATCCTCTTCCTTCTGGCCGGTGGCACGTCTCCCGCCCAAGTAGCTGAACTTAGTGGAACAGTTTCGTTGTTTGTGCTCGCACCCACGCCCGCACGCAGTCGCGACCAAGGAGTCCTGCGGGACTACCTGCGCGCCGAGTCGCACGTCGCATTTGACCGGCGCATGCAGAGATATGAAGCGCTCGAGACGCCGGAGGATATCGCACGCTATCAGGTGGGGCTCAGGACGCGATTCATCGATGAGCTGGGTGGTTTTCCTTCCCGCACGGAGTTGAATCCGAGAATTGTCGGGCGATTGCAGGGTGACGGCTTCCACGTCGAGAACATCATTTTTGAGAGCCAGCCGGGCTTTCATGTCACGGCGAATCTCTATCTGCCCGAAGAGCCGCCGCCGCATCCGGTGGTATTGATGCCGTGTGGGCACCTCGAGAACGGCAAGGCCGGGTATCAAGAGGCGGCCATCCTGCTGGTGAGAAGCGGCGCCGCTGTGCTCTGTTATGACCCAATCGGGCAGGGCGAACGGCGTCAGATCTCTGCCCTGGAAACGTCTATGAGCGGCGTGAAGTCCGCCGTTGGCTACTTCGAGCCGACGGTGGAACACACGATCCTCAACGTTGCCCCCATCCTGCTCGGGCGCAGCCTTGCCACGTATATGATTTGGGATGGCATCCGGGCAATTGACTATCTCGAGACGCGTGCGGACCTGGATACAACGCGACTGGGCTGTGCGGGCAACTCCGGGGGGGGCATGATGAGCAGTTACCTCATGGCGCTGGACCCGCGGATCTCCGCCGCCGCAACCGCCTGCTTCATCACGACCAGCCGGTTGAAGAACGAAAGCCCCGGCCCCGGGGATGCGGAACAGAATATCCATGCGCAATATCTGCTTGGGATCGATCATCCGGACTTCCTGATCATGCATGCACCTCGGCCAGCGCTGATCGGTGCAGCCACACGGGATTTCGTGCCCATCGCCGGCACGTGGGATGCGTTTCGGCAGGCGAAACGCATCTATACCCGCCTGGGCTACACGGAACGGATAGACCTGGTCGAAACCGATGCGAACCACGGATTCAGTGTACAACTGAGGGAAGGCGTGGCCCGCTGGATGCGGCGATGGTTACTTGGCGTTGATGAGGTGATATTCGAGCAACCAGCACGGTTGTTCAGCGGTCGCGAGCTGCAATGCACAGCGGGAGGCCAGGTCCTTGAGCTTGCGGGCGCACGAACGATATTTGAGCTTTACCGCGAAGAAGCGACCCGGCAGAAAGCGGATAGAACACGTGCATGGCGTGAGCTGTCGGATGCGCAGCGCCGGAAGCAGGTGCAGCAGGTGGCAGGCATTCGTCCTTGGAAGGACCTTCCAACATTCAAAACCGAGCAACGCGGCATCGTCACGCGCCCTCACTACCGGATTGAAAAGCTTCTAATTGCGCCTGAGGAGGGTGTGCCGCTTCCAGCACTCCGTTTTGTCCCCGCAAACCCTGACGGCAATGCATGGCTCTATGTTCACGGACAGGGAAAGCACGTGGACGCGATGCCCGGTGGCTTGATCGAAGGCATCGTCCGCGGAGGGGCCGAGGTGCTCGCGGTCGATCTGCGCGGCTTTGGAGAAACCGCGATGTACCCATGGCGCTATGGTCCACCCGATGTGACCGGCAATAATGGCGCGGAAGCTTCCATCGCGTACATGCTGGGCCAATCGTTACTCGGCATGCGCGCCGGGGATATATTGCTCGCCGCGAAACTGCTCGCTGAAGTCGACGGAGCACCCATGCGGCGCATCGGGCTGATGGGGTTCGATGATGCCACACTGCCCGCACTCCACGCCGCCGCGGTCGAGTCGTGGCTTTTTTCCACGGTGCGATTGGTGCACTCCATCCGCTCCTGGGAAAGCGTGATCGAGGTGACGATCCCGAGGCGGCAGCTGGAGTCCGTCGTCCATGGGGCCTTCCGAATATATGATCTCCCCGAGCTGGCCGAGCTGGCGGGAAATGTTCAATACATCGAGTCGGTGGATGCCACCGGCCAGCTCATTCATCACTAGATTCCTCGAATGCCCTATCTCTGTGTAAATGGGTCAAGCTTTCAGAAAGTCCGTTGGTCTCTGGTCCTTTGGTCTAGGACTCGCCTCGCCTTGATGTCCCGCGGCATTGCTTCCCTCTGCCTTGGCGACCCCCTCGCAGCCGAGTCGGTGTGTCCTAGTCCCATGAACGCCCATTGCATCACCCAGCGTAGGCTGCCGTTTCCCGCCATAGTCGTCGCATCCTTCCTTCGGCCGTGTCATGCTACAACAGCGAGGCTCGTGGTGCCCGTCGGAACGGCGAGAACGGGGACCTCCCTCTGCTTCCAAGCTTGAAATCCTGACGCGGCCTTCTTTATCGCAATGAATATTCCTTACCTGCTCTCCGCCGTCGGGCTTATCGCGGGTTCGATCGCCTTCGCCGCGGATGCCGACACCCCGGGAACGAAAAGCGCTCCGCGACCGCCGCTCACCGAGGACGAACGTCGCGCACATCTCGCACCCCTCCCGCCCGCCGGGAGGCTACTTGTCACACCGGACACTGTTTTCACGGAGAAGGGGGGTGTCGTTGTTGTTGAGGCCGAGCACTTCGTGCGGCAAACCCGCGATCAGATCCGTCGCTGGTATTTCAACAGCGCGCGCCACACACCGACCGCCAAACCCGATCCAGACCCTGTGATGGTCACTGACTCCAGCAACGGCACTTACATTGAGGCACTGCCCGACACCTTCGTCCACGAAGGGGAGCGCGCCGTGGACGGCATCAACATCGGGCTCGCACCCGGCTCCCTCGCCGTCGTGCATTATCCAATCCAGTTTTCGCAGCCCGGCCGCTACTACATCTGGACGCGGATGCGATCCAACGACGACGAGGACAATACGCTCAATTTCGGCCTGAATGATGACTGGCCCGCCTCCGGCCGCTGTCTGCAATTTCCCAAGCTGAAGAAAGCGTGGTGGTGGGGTGGCGTCATCCGTGACGCCCGCGGCCCCAGGTATCCGCATCATCGCGCTTACATTGATGTCCCCTCAGCCGGGGTCCACACCGTCATGTATTCCATGCGTGAGGACGGCATTGAGTTCGACAAGTTCCTGCTCACAATGGACGGGACTCGGGGAGCCCCTGAAGGGGCCGGCCCGGCGGCCTCAGCGTTCAAAGCCGGCGGCCTCAACGTCATCACGCCATGAGGTTGATCCAATCACTTCCGTTGTCTCTTGTTCTCGCCGCCCCTCTTTCCACCGCCATCGCCGCCGACCGCTCCGGGGAACGTGTCTTTGCCGAGACTTCACCCGGCCTCGTCGCGGTCGAGGCCGAGGACTATTTCGCGCAGACGAAGATCGAGAAGCGCGCTTGGTTTCTGACGAGCGCTTCGCGCCTTCCCCCGGTGGGGTTGCCCGACATCGACACGTCTCATGTCGCGGGTGCCGGCGGAGGAGCTTACATCGAGGTTCTTCCTGACACCGGCGTGGACGGGCGGAAGCTCACTCCAGGTGAGAACATCAGTGATCCGCCCGGGGCGATGGCCGCTGCGCACTATCGGGTGAGCTTCGCCACCGCGGGCACGTATACCGTCTGGGCTCGCGCATTCGGGACCGATGGCGACGACAATACACTCCACTTCGGCCTCGACGGCGAGTGGCCATCGAGCGGCGCGCGTATGCACACTTTCGGTGGTAAAGAATGGCGCTGGGCCAGCCGACACCGGCAGCATCGGGGCCGGATTACCCTGGAAGTGCCGACAACCGGGCTGCACGAGATCTCCATTTCCATGCGCGAGGACGGTTGCGAACTCGATCGCTTCCTTCTCGTGCGCGATGCTGCGTTCGAGCCGGTCGCGAACGAGCCGGGCCCGGCTGCTCTATATACGCTCGCCACGGAGCCCTTCGCGGAGGCGTCGCCCGGTGTCATCGTCATAGAGGCGGAGGCAGCCGCCGCCCCGACGGGCTGGGAATTCGTCGAAACCACGCCTCAGCCCGGCGGTACCGGTCGCGGCCATCTTCGCTGGACGGTAGCCGGGCAGGGCCAAGAAGCCGTCGACGACAGTGTGCTGTCCTATTCGTTCCGAATCGGGACCCCTGGCACCTATCAGCTCCACCTGCGCTCGCGGATGCCCGACCCGAAGAACCGTCCGAATACACTCGATCCCGACGGCATTGTCTGGGTCCGCTTTGTCGGTGGCGCTGACGCACCCGGTGCGTTTGCGCTCGGCGAAAACAACTGGGTTAAGGTCGCCATCCTTGGGCATCCCGAGGGTTGGACATGGGACA
Organism: Verrucomicrobiia bacterium; assembly: GCA_011525695.1. GTDB lineage: Bacteria > Verrucomicrobiota > Verrucomicrobiia > Opitutales > Opitutaceae > ER46. The sequence goes on along the minus strand of WYBX01000081.1, from coordinate 60,965 downwards.
CCCACGCCGACCGCGGTCCGCCCCATCCCGATTCACCGGTCCTGCGGATGTTCAACTCGCCCGGCGTGCATCGAGTTGAATTCGCCGGCCGCTCTCATGGGCACGCCATCGATCGTTTTGTGCTCCGTCGCGTCGACGTCCCTCGCCCGCGACTCAATGCGGACGAGGAGCACGCACTGCTCGCGCTGCCAATTTCACCCCGCCGATGATCTTCTGAATCTGATCCGACATGGACCACATTGGCTACAGAACACTGAGACAATTCGCCAGAGACCCGTTTTCAACCTGGCATCACGCCCGTCGCATTTCTCGTCATGGTCCGTATCCTGGACCTGATCTACCATGCTACTGGCTCCCCGACGCCATCCATGAAAGGTTCGCCGCTGATCGCGCTTTGTGCGATGTCGCGCGCGCCGTCGGCATTCGCGCAGGAAAACGACCCGCTGCGATGGTAGCGCGATGAAACGATTCAGGAAGGCCGGTATCCGGGTGATGCTCGATCATATCGACTTTGCAACGTATATTCGGCGACGAACATGCGGCAATCGCCGCCAATCGTTTCCGCCAATATCGGGCCTAAAACAAAAACCGACAACGCTGGAGTGTCCGCGAATCGATGCGCCGGACGTCCGTGCGGCATTTGTGGAATCACGAGCCGTATCATATCGCTCCCGCTCAGCCTTTTCAATCATGCATTCGGTCAATCCACGAACACGGCTCTGGCTCCTGCTTCTCATTTCATCATCGGTTCTCGTTGCGCACATGGCGGGGGCGCCTTTGGTCCTGGTGGGCGCCGCTAAAACCGATATCACGCCCGATCTTCCCATCCGGTTGACGGGATACACAGGACGACCGGATGAAGCGAATAGAATCGAGCGACGGCTCTACGCCCGTGCGATCGCCATGGGAGCGGATCATCAAAACCCGGCGGTTGTCATCACGGTTGAAGTGATCGGCATTTCCCAGGGCATCACCGATGCCGTAGCCTCGTCGCTGAAGGCAAGGCGTGGCATCGAACGTGAGCGAGTCTCACTTTGCAGTACCCATGTGCATTCGGGACCGGCGATTCGAGGCATTCTGCCCTTCATGTTCGCCAAAGACTTGCCGGCGGAGGAACGCAGTCGGATTGACCACTATACAGACACGATCGTTGATAAACTAGTGAATGTGGCCGTGGCTGCGCTGGACGACCGTCGTCCGGGAAGTCTCGGTTGGACGGAAGGACGGGTGGAGTTTGCGACGCAACGCCGCAGGATAGTCGAAGGAAAGTGGATTGGAGGAGGAGGAGCGGATTTCAAGGGGTTCGCCGATCGCGTGCTGCCGTTGATACGTGTCACCGACAATAGAGACGTGGTCCGCGCATTGTTCACGAGTTATGCCTGTCATTGCACCTCGATTGGCGGCGCTGACAACTTTATACATTCAGATTGGGCGGGTGAAGCCTCGGCTGAACTGGAGGCTGCACACGAGGGGGCGGTTGCGCTCGTGGCGCTAGGATGTGGAGGCGATGCAAATCCCCATCCGCGCGGCTCTGTCGATACGGCAATACAGCACGGAAAAGCGATCGCGGTTGAGGTCGAGCGCCTGCTCGCTCTACCGTTTCGTCCTCTCGGCTCGGTAACGAGCGCAAGCTACCGCGAAATCGAACTGGAATTCGCTCAGCTTCCTGCGCGCGCCGACTTGGAGAAACGGGTCCGCACATCCACGAAGCAGTCTCGAATCTACGCAGCCTCTCAGCTTCTTCGAAGCCTGGACACCGGTCGCGCCTTGCCGACTTCTGTGCCCTATCCGGTGCAAGCGTGGGCTTTCGGCGATGATCTCGCCATGGTGTTTCTCGGCGGCGAAGTGGTTTCCGAATATTCTTTGCGGCTGCGCAAGGAATTGGACGGCGCGCGTCTTTGGGTCAATGCCTACACCAACGACGTACGCTGCTATATTCCGTCGCAACGGATGTTCAAGGAGGGCGGATATGAAGTCGATCAATCGATGGACTTCTACGGATTGCCTGGACCGTTGTCTCCGAACACCGAGACCCAGATCGTCGAAACCGTTCGCTCCCTCGTTCCGCCGGTCTTCATCTCTCACAACCGCCATTGATTGGACTGCGATTCAACGTTTGCCGATCGGATAGGAGCTCTGGCTTAACGCATTGTGCTGCTTCCCGCTGCGCTGCCGCAGACACTCGATTCCCCCATACACCGTCATAGGCGGCGGCCTCAGGGTCGCCACAATCCTGATGCACCTTTCCCGTCCCAACCTCCGCAGAACCCAGTTCCTTTGCAGCAATTCTCTCCGGCGCCTCGCCGTCGCCCTCACTTTCACCGTCCCTTTCACTCCAACCGTAGCCACCCCGATCGACTACGGCCTCGTGAAGGTGGCCGCGGCTGCGGGCATTCCGCCCGCGCAACTCCCCGTGCAGGTTGTCAGCAACGATCCCGCCCTCGGCCCCGATGGCTTTGCGCTTGCGCGCGAGGGGAGCCGCCTGCTCGTCTCCGGCGGCAACGAGCGCGGCGCCATGTACGGGTTGCTCGAAGTCGCCGAACAGGTGCGGCGCGGCACGCCTTTCGCCCAAGTCCAGCCGGCGGCCGCACGGGCGCGCTTCGGCCTTCGCACAATCAAGTTCAACCTGCCGTATGCCCCCTACCGCACTAGCCCGGCCATCGAACAGCATCAGGACGTTTGCCGCGATCTGAAGTTCTGGGAGGCGTTCCTGGATATGATGGCGGCCAATCGCTTCAATACACTTACGCTCTGGAGCCTGCACCCGTTTCACTATTTCGTGGTGCCAAAGTCCTTTCCCGAGGCGCAGACGTTCTCCTCCACTGAGATGGCCGGGTGGCGCACGCTCTGGACCCGGCTGTTCGCCCTGGCGAAGGAACGCGGCATCGAAACCTATCTGATCAACTGGAACACGTTCGTTTCTCCCGAGTTTGCCCGCGCGAGAAATCTCGGCGAGTACCACTCCACATGGGCTCACACCGGCGACGGCACCAAGGAGAAGATTGTTGAAGCCTACACCCGCGAATGTGTGCAACAGACTATCGACGAGTACCCCGACCTGACGGGCCTTGGCATCACGCTCGGCGAGCGCATGGGTGGCCAGACTCCGGACGAGCGCCGCCAATGGCTTGACGACGCATTTTTCGCCGGCATTGCCGCCGCGCGGCGGCCCGTGAAATTCATCTACCGCGCGCCGCTTTCCGCCAGCACCCGCTCCGGCGGATCCACCAGCGAGGAGAACGATCGGCGCACCCGCGCGCAAATCGAGGGACTCCGGGGCAATGCCAACATTGCGTTGCCGGTCTTCACCGAGTTCAAATTCAACTGGTCGCACGGGCACTCGTCGCCCCACCTTTTCATCGTGCACGGCGGCAAGCTTTCGGACGCCTACTGGAATCCGCCGCCTACGCACCACCAGGTCGTGTGGACGGTACGAAACGAGGACTTCTACGTGCTGCGCTGGGGGGCACCCGATTTTATCCGCGAGTTCATCGCCAACAACGGCGCGCCGCACGTGGCCGGAGTATTGGTGGGATCGGAATGCTACATCCCGGCCAAGGACTACATCACCAGCGAAGGGCGCCACAAGACCTGGACCTGGGCTTTCGAACGGCAATGGCTTTGGTATGCGCTGTGGGGGCGGTTGCTGTACGATCCCCAAACGCCCGACCGCACCTTCGAGGCGCTGCTCGCCGACCGCTTCGGGACGGAGCAGGCGCCCGATCTGCTCAAGGCGTGGACCCTCGCCAGCCGGGCGCAATTGCGCTTTGCCGCGTTCCATCAAGGGCGCTTTGACGGCTCTCTCTATACCGAGGGGTTCAGCGACTGGAGTAACGGCGGCCCGTTCCGCTTCTTCGACATCGAGAACATCATCGAGCACCCGGTGCTCGACACGAAATATATCAACATCGCCGGCTTCGTCGCCGCGGGCGGCGTCGCCCCGCCAGGAAAGGTCTCGCCGCTACAGCTGGCCGGCGAGTTGGAGCGTGACATGGCCGAGGCACAGCGCCTTGCGACTGCCGTCCGCCGCCGAGAACAGGTCGCGCCCGCCCTCGAGGCGGAACTCGCCGACATCGATGCCTGGTGCGCACACGGCCGCTACTTCGCCGCCAAGCTGCGCGGCGGCGTAGCCCTCGCCACCTTCCGCAAGAACGGCGAACCCGCCCGGCAGACCGAGGCGATAGCGCACCTCGAAAAGGCCGTTGGTCACTGGCGCGAGCTATCCGCTGCAACCATGCGTTTCAACAAGCCTCGTCTGCCCCATAATGCCGGCGAAGTGTTCTCATGGTCGCGTTTCCTTCCCGCGGTCGAACGCGACATCGAGATCGCCCGAGGTGCCGCCAAGGCTGACCCGCCCGCCCGGCCGACGCCAGTCGGAGCCGCCGTCGGGAAAGCGCGACGCTGAGTCGGCCCTCCGCAGACATCGCCGCCGGTATCCAAAGGCTACACCACAGATATATAGAAATTGCCGACCAGAGTTCGACGCGCAAGGGGTTGGTAGTCGTGCCGTAGAAGGTGCGGATGGGGTTCCGCGGCGCTTCCCAAGCGTTGAAGCGGCTGGATTGGGCGGAGCGCAGCGAGGCAGCGCAATCCACCTGACGCGAAGCAGCGAAGAAGTAGCCTTCAAGCCGTCACAATGCAGGCATCCTTGAAGGAAACCGCACGGCGTCTCTGCGGAGTGTCGAAAATCAAAGAAGAAATGTAGTATATCTCATGGCCACATTTCCTCCCTGCTGCTAGGATTCACCCGCCACCCCGAGAGGAGAACGATGCTATGAGAAACGACGACCACGCTTTTTCTGCTTCAACCCGGCCACCTCAAATCCGCTGTCAAGAGGGGGAGATTACTCGTTCTGCTCGCAAGCCGCTATTGGTCTTTCTCACCCAATCAGCGGGATACGCGGAAAGCGCCATCGCGATGGGCCTGCTTCAGCACTGTAATGGGCACGACTACTCCTTTCTCTGGCGGGATCACGTGAACTTCGAGGTTGCGAACCTTCCGGCCGCGCCGATCGGGCTAGTGACATCGGTGCAAGTTCCGGCGATGAAGGGAATCCTTCGCGCCGTCGGCGGCGGAATGCCGATGGTAAGCGCCCACGAATGCACTTTGGACCTGCCGATTCCGACCATCACATCGGATGCCATCGCCATCACGGAAATGGTGGCAGACCACTTGATTGGCGAAGGATTCGAGAATTTTATTTTTGTGGGCTGCAAGTCCAGCCCGGCGGCTCGATGGCGGGCAGATAGCCTGCACGGCGCACTGGCTAAGCGCCTTGGTCACTTCAACTATCAATTCTTCGATGTTCCCAGCGACACCGAATTCTGGGGCGGGCACGCCGGCAGGGGGGGCGCCCTTGCGCGTCTCCTCCGACGTTCGCCACTGCCGACCGCCATCGTGGCCATGAACGATCAAACAGCCCTCAGCTGTGTGGAGTGCGTTCATGCGGCCGGCCTATCCATTCCGCAGCAGGTTGCTGTGGTGGGCGCGGACAATCACCCTCTGTATACCGAGATGTATCCGCTGACCACGGTGCGCATCTGTTACCGAAGCATTGGCCGCACGGCCGCCGCCATGATCGATACGCTCCGGAATCAACCGGCAGCACGAATGCCGCTCGAACGTAAGTTTGTCAGCGGTGAACTGGTCGTGCGACGCTCGAGTCAGCTTCGGCTCGTGGGGGAGCCGCGCATCGATCGGGCCATCACGTATATTCACGATCGCTTCAGCGAGGAGATCACGGTCAGCCAGCTGGCCAGGATTGCCGGCATGTGCCGAGCCAGCTTTGCCATGCAATTTTTGTCTACGGTAGGCCAGCCTCCAATAAAGCATCTGATTCAATATCGTTTGGCTAGAGCCAAGGTGCTCCTCACTCGCACACGTATGACGATCAGTGAAGTGAGCGCGGCGGTGGGCTTTCAAAGCCAGGGGTATTTCGGCCGTGCTTTTCGCACCTCTTTCGGGGTCACGCCGAAGAGTTTTCGCGAGCAGCGTGCCCTCGCTGACCCGCTGCCGAGCGCCGCCGTCGCCGTCGAACTTCCAGCCTCCAGAATGCCCGACGTACAGAGTATAAGTCACCGGACCTTGGCCTCGAGTTCGGCTGCCTGACGGCCGTCTGCTCCAAGCTGGGACGACCTTATCGGCCGAAACGCAAGTCCCTGGATAACTATACCAATTTTCAGCGACCATATCGGTGCCGAGCTGGTCGCATTTGATCGAAAGGAAATCAAGATGCCAGGACCAGGCGCATATTGGATGGGCGATGAAGAAATAAAGGCAGTGACGGCCGTGATGCGAAGCGGGCATCTGTTCCGCTATGGAAGCGAAACGGATCCGCGGTTTCTGCATCAGGCCGCCACTCTCGAGAAGGAATTCGCCTCGTATTGCGGGACGCAGTTCGCGCTCGCGACGTCGTCGGGCACGGCCTCGCTCATCGCGGCCCTCTCGGCGCTCGGCCTCAGGCGTGGGGACGAGGTGATCGTGCCGGCCTACACCTTCCTCGCGTGCTACAGCACCTGCCTTTTCTTGGGCCTCGTGCCGGTGCTCGCGGAGATCGATGAAAGTCTCACGCTTGATCCGGACGACATCGAACGCCGGATCACCCCGCGGACGCGGGCGATCATGCCCGTCCACATGCTGGGAAACCCCTGCGACATGGACCGGATCATGGCGGTCGCCCGCCGCCACAATCTGCTCGTGCTCGAGGACTGCTGCCAGGCGGCCGGAGCCTCGTACCACGGAAAGAAAGTCGGCACGATCGGCGACATCGGGGTGTTTTCGCTCAATGTCTTCAAGACCATCAACAGCGGAGACGGCGGTTTGGTCATCACGAGCAGCCAAGCCATGTATGAAACTGCGTTCGGCATCCACGATCACGGGCACAAGCCGCTCCGGTTCGGCGTGGAGGTTGGGGTTCGCAGTGTCCTCGGACTGAATTTCCGAATTCATGAAATCACCGCCGCGGTGGGCCTGGCCCAGCTGCGCAAGCTCGACCGCATCGTCGCGACGCTGCGGGAAAAGCGGAGCCGTCTGAAGTCGCTTCTGTCCGGCGCCACCGGTTTCAAATTTCGCACGTTGAACGATCCCGAGGGGGATTGCGCCACGCTCTGCACCATCATCTTCGACACGGTGGCGCAGGCCGCCCGGGTGTCCAAGGCGCTCGGCTCCAAAACTGTCGACCAGAGCGGATGGCACGTGTACGCCAACATGGAGCACGTGATGCGGCACCTGAAGGAACTGGGACAGCCGTACACCAGGGGCTCGTATCCCAGGACCGATGACATTCTGAGTCGCGCGATGAACATCAGCATCGGGGTGGTGGACGGCGGGCTGGGCGCCGGCTGGGGCATCAACATCAACTCAACCGATGCCGAGATTGAGGCGGCGGGGGATCAGTTCATCGCGGCTTGTGCACAGCCCCGGCCCCAACTCGTATGATCGAACAAACGAGCCTGCCGGTCGCCGCCCCGGCGGGTAGTGGCGAGGGACCGCGGCTGCGACGGGTGTTGTCGCTCGGTGATCTGGTGATCTACGGCATCATCCTGATCCAGCCCGTCGCCGCCCTGCCGCTTTTCGGGCACGCTAATCACATCTCGCGGGGGCATGCCGTCACCACGATCCTCATTGCGATGGTCGCGATGATCTTCACGGCGATCAGTTATGGCCGGATGGCCGCTCGCCACCCGGCCGCCGGTTCCGCCTACACCTATGTGGGCCGGGGCCTGCATCCGCACCTCGGGTTCATTGCCGGATGGTCGATGTTCATGGACTACATGTTCATCCCGGTGCTCTGTGTGATCTTCACGAGCATCGCGGCCCACCACCTTCTGCCCATGATCCCGTACTTCGCATGGGTCATGGTCTTCGGCGCGAGTTTCACCCTGGTCAATCTGAACGGAATCAAGGTCACGTCCGGCGTGAACTGGCTCCTCATGATCGTCATGAGCGTCGTGGTCTTCTATTTCATGGGGGCAGCGATTCGCAATATCATGCAGGCCCACGGGATCGGTGGCCTGTTTGACAGCCGGCCGTTCTACGATTCCGAGTCGTTTTCATTGACGGCCATCGGTTCCGCCACCGCGCTTGCCGCGCTGACCTACATCGGCTTCGACGGGCTGACGACCTTGTCCGAGGAAGTGAAGAACCCGCGCCGCAACGTGCTGCTGGCCGCCGTCCTGACCTGCGTGATCACGGGCGTGTGGAGCGGTGCCCAGATTTATCTCGCCCAGGTGGCCTGGCCGGACTGGGCGTCCTTCGCCCGCGACCTGACGGATGAGGCCGCACGAACGAACGCGCTGGACACCGCGATCATGGCGGTCGCGAACCGCGTCGGCGGCGCCACGCTGGATGCCACGCTTTCGATCATTCTGCTGGTCGGCAGCGTCGGTTCCGGCATCACCGGCCAGGTCGGTGCGGCCCGGCTGCTTTATGGCATGGGCCGCGACGGGGTGATTCCGCGTCGGTTTTTCGGGCATCTAGATCGGAAGCATGCCAGCCCGAGTTATGACATCATGTTCGTCGGGGTGCTGGCCCTGGGCGGCGCCTTCTGGCTGGACTACGGCGAATGCGCCCGGCTGATCAACTTCGGGGCGTTTCTCGCGTTCATGGGGGTGAACGTCGCCGCGGCGTCGGAGTATTTTTTCAAGGCCCCTGTAAAGACCATGCGGGGCTTTCTGCTCGATTTCCTCCCGCCGATGGCCGGTTTCCTGATTTGCCTGATCATGTGGCTGAATTTGCCGGCAAAGACATTCCTCATCGGCGGGGCATGGCTGCTCGCTGGCGTACTTTGTCTGGCGATTCGCACGAACTGCTTTCGACACCGAACTGTCATGGCCGATTTTTCCCAGACATGATCGCTGCAACCATAATGAGCTGTGAAGAGAAATGTATCAGCGCGATGCGCTCGGGCGTCCTCGGACTCCTGGCGATGTGCTTCGTCGCGGGATCGGCCGGCGGAAAGGAGGAAAAACCTCCCTACTTGGATCCCGCGCAAGCGATCGAAACAAGAGTGGAAGATTTGCTGCGTAGGATGACGCTGCAGGAGAAGATTGGACAGCTCAACATGCCTGTGGCGGATCGCTTCGCTGGCGAGACCGCCGGCAGGGACGAGGCCATGGCGGTTGCGGTGGCAGCGACCCGCGTTTTTGCGGAAGGGACATTTGCCAAAGGAGTAGGCCCGGGAGGCGGGCTCTTCACGTTGGCGAGACTTAGTCCGGAGCCGCGGAAGCAGGCTGAACTGGCCAATGACCTCCAGAGAATTGCCCGGGAAAAGACCCGGCTGAAGATACCGCTGCTGTTCACCGAGGAGGGCACCCACGGGCTCATCGCGCCGGGAGCCACGATCTTTCCCGAGGGGCCGACCCTCGGCAGCACGTGGAATATGGAGCTGATCCGGCAGGTGTACACTGCGACGGCAAAGGAAACCCGGGCGGTTGGTTCGCATCAGATGTGCACGCTCGTCGTGGAACTGACTCGCGACCCGAGACTAGGCCGGAACATGGAAGGATATACGGAGGATCCGTTTCTTGGTGCAGAAATCGCCAGAGCGGTCGTGACGGGAGCTCAGGGTGCCGAAATCTCCAGTCCCGGCAAAGCGGTGGCAGTATTGAGTCATTATCCCGGTCAGGGCGAGTCGCTCGGAGGCCGGGAAAGGAGCCAGATGGAGATCTCTGAACGGACCTTGCGGGAAACCTACCTTCGGCCGTGGGTGGCAGGGATCAAAGAGGCGGGCGCACTTGCCGTCATGGCCATGCACCCTTCCTACAACGGAGTCCCCACCCATGCTTCGAAATACTTGCTGACTGATGTCCTGCGCGACGAACTGGGCTTTGATGGTCTGGTGCTGAGCGAGGGACGAGGCATCGAGACCATCTTTCGGGAAAAAGTCGTGGCTACGCGCAAGGAAGCGGGTGCCCTGGCCATACAGGCGGGCGTGGATGTCAGCATTTCCTCCGATTCCGAGTACCGGGATCTGATGGTCGAAAATGTAAACGAAGGAATCGTCCCGATTGCAGCGATTGATCGGGCCGTGAAACGCATCCTGCAGCAAAAATTCCGGCTGGGATTGTTTGAAGAGCCATACGTCAACATCGAGCGCGTGGAAAAGACGGTCCGGACCACGGAGCATCAACAACTCGCCTTGCGAGCCGCTCGCGAAGGAATTGTCTTGTTGAAGAATGACCGGAAACTTCTCCCGCTCGATAGGACAATACAGTCCATTGCCGTCATCGGTCCCAACGCGGACCACGCACTCAACCTTCTGGGAGACTATTTCCACAAACCGGTTTCCCAGGAAATCGTGACGATTCTGGCTGGAATCAAGAAGAAGATCGGCGCACGAGCCCGGGTTAATTACGTTCAGGGGTGCAATGTCCTAGGCACGGGGCTCGATGAACTGTCGGAAGCCCAGAACGCCGCCCGGAATGCCGATGTCGCGATCGTGGTGGTGGGCGAAAATGAGAGATATGCAGCCGACGGCCAGGGGACCGATGGCGAAGGCAACGATGTTCATCATCTGGATCTCACCGGCATGCAGGAGGCGCTGGTGAAGGCCGTGTTCGAGACCGGCACGCCGACTGTCGTCGTCCTGGTGAACGGACGTCCGCTTTCGATTCGCTGGGCCGCCGAAAATATCCCAGCCATCGTGGAGGCATGGATTCCCGGAGAGAAGGGCGGTGACGCAGTCGCCGATGTGCTTTTCGGCGACTACGATCCGAGCGGCCGGCTGTCGGTCACGTTTCCGCGTCACGTAGGACAGGTGCCCGTTCACTATAATTATAAACCCCGCAGAGTATTCAGGGATTATGTCGAGCTGCCTGCCACGCCGCTTTTTGACTTTGGCCACGGATTGAGCTATACCACGTTCGCGTACGGCAATCTCAACATAACGCCGAAGGAAGTGGGAGTCACAGGTGAGGTTACGATCAGCGTGGAGGTGAAAAACACCGGGGATCGAAAAGGCGCCGAGGTCGTGCAACTCTATATTAACGACGTCATCAGCACCGTTGTGACCCCGGTCATCGAATTGAAGGGATTCGAGAAGATCGAACTCGACCCCGGCGAATCCAGAACGGTGAAATTCAGGGTGACCTCCGATCAGCTGTCGCTGCTGGATTCCCGTTTGACGCCGGTCGTCGAGCCGGGGGATTTCGAGGTCATGGTCGGCGCATCGTCGAAGGATATCCGCTCGAGAGGGAGTTTTTCCGTACACTGAACGCCTGACTCGAGTCGGTTGCATCGTTGGACAATATTCCCGTATCTCCCGGCAGTGGATGCATTCTCGACCGAGGGTACTTGGACTCTTGCGCTTGTTCCGGCTGCATGCGGCGGGCGCGTTCTTCGTCACGCTCTGAAGCCCGGCACCCGCTGTTTCGTTGCCGAGCCGCGATGGTCGGCGAAACGGTGGGGCTGCGCTGCGATCAGATCATCCGCCTCAACTCGCGCAAGGGCTGGCGCGAGTATCCCGAGCCTCTCCGGCGTGTGAGCCATGTAGCTCCAAAGACCGGTCAAGCATTGCTATTCCTGTCAATGGAGTTCTGCCAGCAAATCAAAGGCAGCTCTCCTGTATCTTTGTCATCTGCGCCATCTGCGGTTAAATCGAACTGCAGCGCAGTGACCTCCGGTTGTCACATGCAAAGTCAGGTCGCCGATTCCTGACATGGAAGGGGAGCCGGGATCGCAGCGATAAGAGCCGCGGTGATCTCCCGCGTCGTTTTCGTACCCCCGAGGTCCAACGTCAGCAAGTCGGGACAGCGCATTATCTGCGCGACAGCTTCTTCGATCATCCGGGCACCGCGGATGGTTTCTGGATGGCCGAGCCAATCGAGCATCATGCCGACGGAGAGAATGGTGGCAATTGGATTGGCGATGCCCTTGCCGGCAATCGTCGGCGCTGTCCCGTGGCTCGGTTGAAAGAGCCCGTATTCGTCACCGAGGTCTGCCGAGGGCGCCATGCCCATGCCGCCAATCAACCCGGCCGCGAGATCGGAAAGTATATCTCCGAACATATTCTCCGTAACCAACACGTCGAATTCGTGAGGGCGCTGCACCAGGAAAAGTGCCATGGCGTCGACGTAAACACGGTCGGTCCGTACATCCGGAAATTCGGAGGCGATCTCATTGAAGACCGATCGGAAGAACGCCATCGAGGGAAGCACGTTCGCCTTGTCGACGAGGGTAAGGTGTCCCCGCCGCCGTCGAGCCAGATCGAAGGCGGCACGGCAGATGCGTGCCGCTCCGCGGTAGGTGATTCTCAGCGTATCTGTCTCGAAGTCCCGTCCTGCGGGCCTGGGGGCAAGCCGGTCTGAAAACAGGCCTTCGCAGTTCTCGCGTACGATTGCCATATCAATCGGACGCTGGCCCGGGCCAAAGCCCTTGAGAGGTGAATGGGCGGCATTGTAGAGCTTGATGGGGCGAACGCCATTATAGAGAGCGAGGATTTCACGAATATCGATCTGCGGCGTGATCTCCACGCCATTTGGCCAGCGTACTTCAGGCAAACCCGTTGCTCCGAGTAAAATCGCATCGGCTGCCTTCATTTGCGCTATCGCGCTCTTCGGCAACGGGTCGCCGTGGCGCAGGTACTCACCGGCGCCAACTGAAACCTCCTCGCAGTCGAAAGACACGTCTACGAGCTGCGCCTGAACAGCGGTCAGCACCTCTAGGCTGGAAGCGACGACCTCGGGCCCGATACCGTCACCCGGAACAACGGCGATATGAAAACGGCTCATGTGAAGGCTGTTGAAGGAGGAAGTGGCAAATCGAAACGCGATCCAGAGAATCTGCCGTTGATGGAACAATGGAAACCACCGGCAGGTGTATTTGCAGGACTGGCAGCAGAGATCAGGACTGCAGCGTTCGGCTGCTTAAAGCAAAATCTGACACTGAGAGCCTGGTTCGGAGCTATTCTGGTACGATTATGGACAATTGTTCACAACTGTTTCAGTTCTGACCGTCGGATAAATCTATAGGATCCCGCCGGCGGGTAGATGAACCAGGTAGACCGACCAACCGCGACGGGTGGCAGGATCGTTCAAATCCATGCAACAAAGCCCCATCTCGGAAGATTGGGAGTGACCGAATTCTCAGGATCCCCAGCATCGCTAAGCATCACATCGCTTTCACCATGCGAACGCTGCTTCACGTCTTCGCGAAGCAGCGGAGCCAAACGCGCCACAACCATGATCACATCAAGACATACCCCACAAAAGGCGGCTTCAACCCTGAAGTCATGCTTGCCTCTCCTCGCCCTCTTGGCGGCTCCGTCACTGCTCCTCGGACAACCCGCTGTGCCGACGGAGGAGGAGGTCACCGAGCTTTCCCCCTTTGTCGTGAACGCACAGGGAGACACGGGATATCTTGCTCAGAACTCCCTCGCTGGAAGTCGCCTCAATACGCGGCTCAAGGATGTGGCGGCCCCGGTTACGGTTTTCACAGAGGAGTTCCTGAATGACATCGCTGTCGTCAATCTCGAGGAGTTGCTTGAGTATGCCCCCAATGTGACCCTTGATCGTGACGAGGAGCTGAACTCCGGCGACACCACGGGTGGCAATATGAACGAACCGTTCAAATATAGGGTCCGTGGCTTGCCATCAACCGGTCGTGCGTACAACTACTTTGCATGGAATCTGGACCAGGATATGTATAATATAGGGCGCGTGGATCTGTCGCGGGGCCCGAATTCGATCCTCTTCGGCCTGGGGTCGCCAGGCGGACTGTTGAACGTGAGTACCAAGCAGCCGGGCTTCGGAGGCAACAAGGGCAGTGTCAGTTTTCAGATCGATGACCTGGAGTCGATTCGTGCGAGTGTCGATTACAATCATGTCCTGATTCCGGGCCGGCTGGCGGCACGGATCAACCTGTTGAAGGAAGATTCGGAATCGTGGCGCGACCATCAGTACCGTGACCAGCAGCGTGGACACCTAACGGCGACGTGGCGGCCGACAAAGAAGACGACCGTCCGCGCCGAACTCGAACGCGGGCTGACGAAGCAGAACATTACGCGCCCCTGGCTCGGCATGGATCTGGACCGGATGTGGCGGAACTTTGGCTATCCAACGCATGAGAACTTCACCAACAGCGGCACGGGAGCCTGGGTTAATCCCAATTCAAATCCGAACAACCCCATCCAGCGGCTTGCCGGTGCGGAAGGACGTCCATACAGTGCGCTTAACAACGCGGGATGGTTCGTTATCAACACCGACACTGGCCGGGCATTTAATATGCGTCAGATGGTGCAAACCACCCAGGTGTCTGGTCGTCCAGTCCTGATGCCAGGTCAGCTACCCATTCCATTGAGCGCTGTCCCAACCTCGCCGCATCTGGGGCAGAACATACGCTTTCACACGCAATCGGTTTACCTGGAGCATCAGGTGACCGACAACTTCTTCGTGGAACTTGCCTATAACCGACAGAAGTCGAATTTCGATGCAAAGGACATTATCTATACTTCCTACGGATATATCGGCGATCCCAACAAGTTTCTACCAGACCGAAGCCCGAATCCCGACGTCGGCCGATATTATGTGGAAAACGCACACGACTGGCGGGAGAACCAGTTTAAGTCCGATGATTTCCGGGTTACTGCCTCGTACACGCTTGATTTCAAGGAACGTAACAAGTGGCTGGGGCGGCACAATCTGGCTGGGCTCTTCGAGAAATACGAGCTCGCGAATCGTCGGACTGAGTCCGAGGAGTTCTTGACCAATGGCCCGAGCAAGAATCTCCCGGAAACCACTACGAATCGCATTTTCCGCCGAAATTATGTCAGCACGAGTGCGGCTGGCGGAGTGGCTCCGAGTTTCAGCAATATTCGGTGGAGCGGCCTCGATAACTGGGCGTTCCTCGACGGGGTCACGTTCACAGATTACACCGGTGCAAGCATCACGACCGACTCGGCGCGATTTCTCGACGGTGGCAGCAGTATTCTTCGGAACCTCGAGTCGAAAATGTTCGTCATGCAGAACTACTGGCTGAGTGATCGTTTGATTACGACCTTCGGCTACCGTGAAGACGCGACGCGACTCGATAAGGGCAGGACCGATCTTCGCGCGGCTCCGTCCGGACCTACGGCACTCTACGCCGTGGGCGAGCGCATCATCGGCGATCCCGATGGATCGGATGTTACCCATGGCACCGGTACAACGCGCACTTTTGGTGCGGTGGGGCATGTATTGCCGTGGCTCTCAGTATTCTATAACCAATCCACCAATTTCGCTCCGCCGGTCGATCGGAACATCTTCCCTGACAATCGCCCGGCACCCAGCCCGAACGGCGAAGGCAAGGATTACGGCATCAAGATCGATTTGAGGGGCAACAAGCTATACGCCAACATCCTTCGATATGAGACCTCGGCGGTGAGGGACACCGGAAATCTGGCAAATCCGCCTCAGACCCATTTGAACAACATTTACCGGGAACTTGATCTTAGAGGCGTCCTGACAGCCATGGGGACAAATTACGATGCTTTGCTCGTGGACGCCACGGGCATGCTCTTGGATTCCGTTTCCGAAGGTTACGAAGCGGAGATTGTGGCGAATCTTACTCCAAATTGGAGGGTCTCGCTGTCGGGAACCCGCAACTTCAGCGTCCAGAGCGATATCGGACTTGAAGTAATCGAATACATGAAGGAGTTCGAGGCTACCTTTATCAACGACGATCGCTTGCGTTGGGTCTTCGGCGGCAACCCAGCGGCCGATTTGGCGGCCACTCCAGCCATGCCAGTGGGCGGGGAAGCGATCCCGTCAGGATTCCCTGCGAATTCCCTTCCCCGCAGCCTGGCAGAGGCTCGCCGTTGGATATATCTTACCGCCCAGGCGGCTGACGGGGCTCAGCAGTTTGGCCAGCGCAAGTATGGAATCAGGTTCTTCAATAACTACCGGATTCCGAGCGGCCCGCTCAAGGGCCTGGGAATCGGTGGCGGTGTGCGCTGGGAATCACCCAATGTCGCCGGTTACAGCACCGCGGATCCGGCGACGCGCGAACTCCTCTTCGGTACCGACCGCACTCTCGTCGATCTCACGTTGAGCTATCGACGCAAGATCATGAAACGATACGATTGGTCGGTCCAACTCAACATCAAGAACCTGCTGGATAACGAGGATGTCATTATTACGAAGATCCATCGGGAATTCCAGGGTCGATTCTTGGACGAGCCGGAGGTTAAACAATATTATTTCGAGAATCCCCGCCGGATTCTGGTGACGAATACGATCTCGTTCTAGTTTCCAGTGTAGTAAATCACAAACAGCGATAGCCGGCCGGTAGCGCCGCTGGACATCAATGACCTATTGTGATGCTTGAGAGACACTACACTGGTTTCCCGCCGGCCCGGAGACGCAGGTCTTCGTGCCGGCGTATCTGCTAAATTTAGCTGGTGGTGACAAGGGGCCCCGGTTCCTCTCCACGGCGGGGCTTCCTACTGGCGCCGATAAGTTGCATTTGATCGCAGTGAATCGCCAGCAATCGATGAAAGATGGCGATCCAATCCCGTTGTCGGAGTGCCCTACCATCGTCACAAACACCGCCTCATGATGCTCGCCATTCAAATGCAACGCAGGATCCCCGCACTTCTTCTCGCGCTCATTTTGATCTGTGACGCCGCGCCGGCGCCGTCCAAGCCAAATATCATCCTGATCGTCAGCGATGATCAAGGATTCGATTTGGGGGCATTCGGCGCACGAGAGTTTATCACGCCCAACCTCGATCGCATGGCGGCCGACGGCGTGCGCGGCACGAATTTCTATGTGGCGGCCTCGGTGTGCACGCCGTCGCGCAGTGGACTCATCACGGGTCGTTATCCGCAGCGCAACGGTCTGTATGAAATGATTCGCAACGATTTGGTAAACTACGGCCACCGCTACTCGCGGCTGGAGTACGCGATGTCGCCGGAGATGACGCTCGGATTGGACGTGCGGGAGAAGACGTTAGGCGATCTCATGAAGGGAGCCGGATATGCTACGGGTATGATTGGAAAATGGGACATGGGGCAGGCCCGTCGCTTTCTTCCGCTGCAGCGTGGTTTTGACCATTTTGTCGGCCACGGCAACAACGGAATCGACTACTATACACACGAGCGCTACGGCGTGCCTTCGATGTTTCGTGGCAACGAGAACAGCACCGTTGATCGGGGCACCTATGCAACCGAGCTCTTTGGTCGGGAGGCCGTCGATTTCATTCGAAACAGCCACCCGAGACCCTTCTTTCTTTATCTTGCGTTCAACGCGCCACACGGTGCCTCCAATCTGCGCAAGGACTACCACCAGGTTCCGGAGTCGTATCTAAAGACGCACTATCCTGACAGGGATCCAAACCTTGAAGATACGAAATACGCTGGGATGATAACCGCCATGGATGAGGCGATTGGGGCTGTCTTCTCCACGTTGCGCGAGCTGAAGCTCGAACAGAGTACTCTCGTGCTGTTCTTCTCCGACAATGGCCGTGTCGATAGCCGGCTCGATGACGTCAAGCTGCGGGGCGGAAAGGGAACAGGATTCGAGGGAGGCCTGCGTTCGCCATTGATCGCATGGTGGCCGGGCGTAATCCCAGGCGGCCGGGCTACGCAGGAATTTCTCACCGCATTGGAGGTATTTCCGACTTTCGCGGCGGTGGGTGGCTGCCGGACGGACCACATTCACCTCGATGGATTCGACATGCTGCCGGTGCTGCAGGGAAAGCGGAAATCGCCGCGGACGGAGATGTTCTGGGACTGGCCGTCGGTTTATCAGGCGGCGCGGGTCGACAATTACAAATGGGTGGCCTACGTGCCGCGCGGGAACCCGGACAATCTCCCGTCCAAGGAAGAGCTCTTCGACCTGGCCGTCGATCCCGGCGAGGCCAATAATATAAGCGAGGATAGGCCCGAAGTCCTCGGGCGAGTCAGGGCGAAGTTTTACCAATGGCGCGTCGAGATGGAGGCGGCGGAGCCACGTGGACCATTTCGAAATTATTGAGCAGCAGATATAACAATGCGCTGCGATAAGATCGGCCGGATCGAATGCGGCTGCTGCGAACAGCGGAGAGGGCGCACGCACCACGCGCTTCACGCTGGAGGGTGGCACTACATTGGAGGGCCGGGCGCGGTGCCCTCGCACTTTTCCCTATGAAAATCCGCCCTG
The DNA here is from genome assembly GCA_011525695.1 of Verrucomicrobiia bacterium. Taxonomy (GTDB): domain Bacteria; phylum Verrucomicrobiota; class Verrucomicrobiia; order Opitutales; family Opitutaceae; genus ER46. Next base: position 42,851 of record WYBX01000081.1, on the reverse strand, counting down.
CGCGTTCAATTTCCATGTCCTCATTGCCCGGGCGCCCCGCGCGACGGCTCGCTACAGCGGCTTTGCTGGTGGGCGCGCTCCTCTGCGCATCCACGACAGCTCCGGCGTCGGGACTATTTCACCGCGAACTCGACCTGCCCGCGAGAGGCGTGAGCCAGCGAGTAACGCATCGGCCCGCGATCAAGCCCGGCGAAACCTTCGTGCTCTTCGACGAGGAAGGGCCGGGCTGTCTGCTGCACTGGTGGCTGACGTTGGGCGAGCGGCGAGACAAGCCGGCGGGCGAGCGCGAGCGCGTCCATGATCTGCAGTTGCGCGCCTACTACGACGGGGAGAGTCGGCCCGCGATTGATCTCACGCTCGCACAATTCTTCGCGGTGATGCTCGAGCGGGATGGCTACAAAGTCGACAGCGAGGCCCTGAAGGTGCTGCCGCAAAACGCCTACAATTGCTATCTGCCGATGCCATTCCGCAAGCTGCGCCTCGAGCTGCAGAACACGGGCAGCACCAGCTTCACGATCTGGTTCATGGGCGACTGGCAGCAATACCGCACGGACTTTTCGCTGACGCCGCTTCGTCTCAACACGGTGTTCCGCAAGGAGGCGCCGGCGGAGCCGTTCGGTAGTTTCCTGATGGCCGATTTCGCCGGCGAAGGCTTCCTTGCGTCCATGGTGAAGGCGGTGAGGATCCTTGATCGTTCGGATTCCTGGTATCACACGGGAGGCGATCTCGTCCTCATAGATGGTGAAACCGCGCCGCGCGCGCTTCGTGGCATAGGCGGGGAAGACGTTTTCAACATGAGTTTCGGCATCTGGCCCGTGCAGACAGAATGGGTTGGCTCGCCGTATACCGAGCGCCAGGCGGCCGACAACGCGCTCGGCTCTGGCTACGAGGGAGTGATGTATCGGGTTTTCGGTCCGGATCCGATTTGGTTTAACTCCTCCGCTGTGGTTCGGTTCGGTAGCAAGGCGAACCACCTCGAAAGCGTCGTTTATGCCTACGTTGCTCCAGTGGCGTCATCCGCGGTCATTACACCAGGCGAGTGGCGACTGGCCGGCCCTTTCGCCTGCGATTCGTTCGAAGATTTCGAGCGCCGGGAATGGGCCGACGCGCCGATTGCGGAATGGCCACGCGAGCATGTGGCGGATTTCGGCGTCTACCTCGCCAATTTGGCCACACTCCCGACAGGGCCGACGGCGTTTGCTGTTCCGTTGTCGGCAAAGCCAGAGCATGGCTGGTGCGATTTTTCGCGATATTACCGCGGTCGCCGCCGGACCAACACTGGTGCACAGCCGGTGAACTGCAGCGCGTATGCCGTGGGAGAAGTCGATATGCCTGCAGCCGGCGAATACACGATGCACCTTGGCTACGACGACTGGATGACGGTTTGGGTGGGAGAACGACAGATCTACACCGGTCGGCACGAGCAGGGATTTCGGACGGCGGGCACGCGGGTGGTGCTGCCGGCTGGTCGTTCAGTGGTTCGGGTGAAGCTCAGCAATTTCGACAACCGGCAGTGGCGGCTGTGGGCGTTCAACCTGCGGTTCACGCCGGTCGCCGCCCGTTGATGCCTGATCCAAGCAAGCCCGTGCTCAAGCTTTCCGGCATCGGCAAGTCATTTGGCGCGACGCGCGTCCTTCACGATGTCGACTTCGATCTGCGCGCGGGCGAGGTGCATGTGCTCGCTGGTGAAAACGGCGCCGGCAAAAGCACACTCATCAAAATCCTCGCAGGAATTCATCATGACTACGACGGCATGATTGAACTGCATGGCAGCGCGGTGCGCTTCGTCTCGCCGGCGGCGGCGTCGCGTCACGGCGTCGCGGTCATTCATCAGGAACTCTCACTTGTGGAGTCGATGAGTATCGCTGACAATCTGCAACTCGGCCGCGAGGCCGCACGCGGCGCGGGCTGGTGGCTCAATCGGCGCACGTCGATGGGTCGCGCGGTCGCGGCGTGCCGCGAGCTCGGGCTCAACTTGTCGGAGGCGGATCTCGCACGGCCGGCGGGGGAGTTCCCCGTTGCCGTGAAACATCAGATCGAGATTGCGAAGGCGCTGACCGGCGATGTTCGAGTCTTGCTGCTCGACGAGCCAACCAGCGCGCTGCATCACGGCGAAGTGGAGCGGCTGTTCCGTTTAATCGGGTGTTTGAAGACTCGCGGAGTCGGCGTGATCTACATTTCGCACAAGATGGACGAAATCTACCGGATCGCGGATCGGATCACCGTGCTGCGCGATGGCCGGCGGATCGGTTGTGGCGATCGCACCACATGTCCGCCGGCAACCTTGGTGCAGTGGATGATCGGCCGCGAGCTCTCGCACCACAATCGATCGCGATCCGTTGGATCGGCGTCCGCACCTGTTGCGCTCACCGTAACGGACCTGCGCGTACCACATCGCGATCCACGCCGTCCCGACTTGGTGCGTGGAGTTTCGTTTACCGTCCGCGCAGGAGAGGTCGTTGGGCTCGCCGGTCTGCAGGGCTGCGGCGCCAGCGAACTGCTGCGAGCTCTGTTTGGGGAAGCCGGGGGAGTCACAGGCACGATGGGGCTGGGCGGCGACCCGTATCGGCCCAGTTCCCCGCGGGAGGCGATCGCGCGAGGCCTCGCACTGCTGACCGCCGATCGGAAGGCAACGGGTCTGGTGCCGACGATTAGCGTCGAGCGCAACATCACACTGGCCGCGCTGCCGCGCTTTTCTCGCGGTGGCTTTCTGCAGCGCAGTGTCGAACGTGGCGCGGCACGGCGGCAGGCTGCCGCGCTTGGCGTCCGTTGCGCCTCGCTGGCGCAATCGATCTCGTCACTCTCCGGGGGCAACCAGCAGAAGGCGCTCCTCGCGCGGTGGCGGGAGACAGGGCCCCGCGTGTTGTTGCTCGACGAGCCGACTCGCGGCGTCGACATCGGTGCGAAGCACGAAATCTATGAACGGATCCGGGAATGGGTGGCCCCCGGGATGGCAGTTCTGATGGCGTCGACCGAGATGTCTGAATTGCTCGCGCTTTGTGATCGTGTCCTGGTGCTGCATCGCGGGGAACTGGCGGCGGAGTTCGCAAGCGAAGGGGTTACGGCGGAGAAAATCCTCATCGCAGCCATGGGGGAGCAACCGCAGTCCGATCCACCCTTCGCATGAAGCCTCCCGGCTGGCTCTCGGTTCCCTGGATGCGCGCGTTCCTCGCGCTTCTGCTTGTCCTGGCGGTGGGCGCGGTGTGGCATGCGGACGGCGCCTTCTTCCGCTGGAACACGCATCGCGACATGCTGCGCCAAGTGGCTGTGCCGGGCATTCTGGCCTGCGGAATGACACTGGTGATCATCACGGGTGGGATCGATCTCGCGGTGGGCAGCATTCTGGGCCTGTGCGCGGTGACATTTGCGCTGCTCACGATTCACTGCGGCTGGCCGGCGATTGTGGCGCTGCCCGCGGTCGTGCTGCTGGGCGCAGCCGGCGGCGCGACATCGGGTACGCTCGTCGGGCGGCTGCGGGTGCAGCCGTTCATTGCCACGCTCGCGCTGATGGTGTTCGCGCGGGGTCTGGCGAAGTTTATCGCCGGCGGACAGAAAATCTCGGCCGCCGTGCTGAAACCCGACGGGACGTTCGCATATGTGGCGCTGCCGCCCGTATTTCAGCACCTAGACGCAAGGCTTTTCGGCGGCAACGTCGCCGCGGTCACCCTGGTTTTCCTCGGTTGCGTGGCGGTGAGCTGGGTGGTCCTCACTCAGCTTCGATACGGGCGCTACTTGTTCGCAACCGGCGGCAACGAGGAGGCTGCCCGCTACTCCGGGGTTCCGGTGACACATGCAAGACTCCTCGCCTATGGGCTGAGCGGCGCATTTGCCGCCGTCGCCGGCATCTGCCAGGCCGTACAGGAACAGCAGGGAGATCCGGAGGCGGGAGTGGCCTACGAACTCACGGCGATCGCGATCGCCGTGATAGGCGGCAACTCACTCGCCGGCGGCCGCGGCGCCATCGGGTTCACGCTCCTCGGAGCGCTCACGATCGGGTACCTCGAAAAAATTCTCAGCATCAACGCCGTCGCCCAATCCAGCCGTCTCATGCTGACCGGCGTAATCATTGTCGCCGCGGTCCTGCTCCAGCGGCGTCAGTTGAATTGAAGACGCCAGTTCCGGCTTTCCCTTTTTCCTCATGAAGTCGAAACCGCACAACCTTCTTCGCGTGACGCTGGCGGCATTCCTCCTCACCAGCGCCGGGTTCGCTCAGTCTCTCACGTCCGATCTCGGCTCGCTCGCCGTCATTCGCTCCGACGTGAAATCGAAGCGCGTCAGCAGTCACGACCGCACCGGCGGAAATGACGATCGGCTGACCGGCATCGGTGCGGGGGAAAGGCGCGTTATCGCCGACATCCCTGGTGCCGGCATCATCACTCATATCTGGATTACGATCGCCCCGCTGCCGGATCGGTTGAGCCGCAACGACATTGTCATGCGCATGTATTGGGACGGCAACCCCGAGCCATCGGTCGAGGCGCCGATCGGGCCGTTCTTCGGGCAGGGCTGGAACGAGTCCTACAACTACGTCTCCCTGCCGCTCAGCGCCACCCCTGTAAATGGGCGTGCGCTCGTATCCTATTTTCCGATGCCTTTCGCCTCCGGCGCTCGCATCGAGATCGAGAACCAGTCGCCTGCGCAGTCGATCTCGGCATTCTATTACTATGTCGATTATCTCGAGGTTGACAGCCTCCCGCCCGATCTCGGCCGTTTCCATGCCTGGTACAACTACGAACTCACCGGACCCGCTAGTGGCAGCATCAACGAATGGAACCTCCTGAGGAAGGAGAGCCAAAACCCCACCGGCGAGTCCAACTACCTCATTGCCGACATCACCGGCAAGGGGCACTTTGCTGGAGTCAATTACTACGTCAACTCACCGACTCCAATGTGGTACGGCGAGGGTGACGACATGATATACATTGACGGCAGTGCGGCGCCCACGCTGAACGGCACCGGCACCGAGGATTACTTCAACACGAGTTGGAGTCCGAAGGAACTGCTCAGCCATCCCTATGTTGGGTACGGCCGGGTAAACGGTGAGACCGGCTGGCTCGGGCGAACGCATGTGTACCGATTTCACATCAACGATCCGATCTATTTCGACCGCTCGCTCCGATTTACGATCGAGCATGGGCACGCCAACGATCTGGCCCTGGAACTTGCGAGTGTGGCATACTGGTATCAGGAAAGGGCGGTGGGCGTGAAACCAATCGTCGCGCGGGAGGCCCGCCAGCCGAAACCGATTATCACCTCCCGGGACGTATTCAGATGGCATGATGCCTGGCGCAGGGCCGCCGGAGAAGGTCCCGCGCTCTGGGGGAATGAGCACTGAACGGCGCGATTCTGAACGCCACGGTGCGGTCGCCGCGACCAATCGAAAAAACTGCGTAAGCGTGCCTGCTCCAGGCTACGCATTATTTCTACCATGACCACAAGAACACTCCTCCCTTTCATCGCCATGTTCGCGGCATCCGTCGCCTCGCAGGCCGCCACTGACCTTGGGCGTCGGTGGACAATCGGCATGAGCCAGTGCAATCTTGGCGAGCCATGGCGCGTGCAGATGAATGCCGACCTCCAGCGTGCCGCGGCGGTGCACCCGGAACTTAAACTCGTGTTCAAGGACGCGCAGAACGACACGCTGAGGCAACGGGCGCAGATCGAGGAGTTCATCAACTCGGGCATCGATCTGCTGATTGTGTCTCCCAAAGAGGCGGCGCCCCTGACGCCACCTGTCGCGGACGCCTTTAAGCGCGGGATACCGGTCATCGTGCTCGACCGGCGGGTGCTGGGCACGAGTTTCACCCAGTTTATCGGCGCGGACAACCGGAGGATCGGCCGCGCGGCCGGCGAATGGATCGTGCGCAGGCTCGCATCCAACCCACGGGTGCAGGCCGGCGGCAAGGCGCACGTGGTGGAGCTGAAAGGGCTAATGACCTCGACACCTGGGCAGGACCGCAGTGCGGGCTTTCGCGAAGCGATCAAGGGGCAACCAGTCGAAATCGTGTTCGAAGCTGACATGAAGTGGCTCGAGCCTGAGGCGCGAAAGGAAATGGAATCGGCGCTCGCGGTGCACCGCGACATCGACCTCGTCTACGCGCACAACGATCCGGGGGCGCATGGCGCCTATCTGGCGGCCCGGGCAGGAGGCCATGCGAAGGACATTCTTTTCGTCGGCATCGATGCGCTGCCGCACGAAGGGCAGGCATATGTGATGCAGGGGCTGCTAGCCGCGACGTTTGAGTATCCGACGGGCGGCGTGGAGGCGATCAACAGCGCGCTGAGGATTCTACATGGTGAGAAGGTGCCCAAGGAGCTCTCGTTGCCCTCGCGAGTATTCACGCGCGAGAATCTCGAACGCGGCGGCGAACAGTTGCCATGATCGCCGTCCGCCGTTTAATTTCCCAGTGAGGCAAGCCCGTCCATAATAAAAATGAAATTCACACAACTGATTACACTGCTCTTGCTGAGTTTTTGTGCAAGTGCCTCTGCTGGAGTGCGAAGCTACATCATTGAGGATTACAACGACGAGGAATTCGAGCGATTTCCCCCGCCGCCCCCGGTGAAGGAGGAGACCAGCCGATTCACTGTCGTCGGGCGCGAGCACACCGAGGTCATCTCGATATTATCCACCAACCTTCGCAACCTATCGGTCACCATTCGGAATGCCGGGGATGGAGTCATTAAGAGGCCCTACATGACCGGTTCATTTGGATGGGATTTTCGTGACCAGACGGCACTGGCGGCGAGCTTGACCCAGAACGACGGACTCACCTCGTTCGAGAAATTCGTGCGGGTCCACGAGTGGGAGGAAATGGCAGTGCAGCGTGCAGAACCGGCTCCTGGCAAGAGCGGCCGTCGTGGCTTCGTGGCAAATCCGCTCCGGATGTTGAATCAATTTGGACAATGCATGTGCGGAGAGCACGTCAACGTCTTGAACAGTGTCCTCCGCGCCATTCCCGATGAAAAGTTCCGCGTGGCGAAGATTCAGCTGGACGGGCATCAGACCTCCGAAGTGCTCATTGGCGGAAAATGGTACGCCTCCGACGCGAGTCCGACGGCGCGTTGGATCTACTTCCAGAAGGACAATGCCACCCCCGCGACATTTGCCGAACTTAAGGCAAATCCGGACCTAATTTCCCGGATCGCGCCGTATTCTGGCATCGACATCACGGACTACGTGAAGACGGCTTCGCTCGAGAGGAAGATGGAAGACTACGAATTCGAGTCTCCGGATTTCAATTATGACCTCGCCCCCGGCGAGTCGATCACGATGCATTTCGACATGCGTGGCCGTTTCGATGATCGAAACGCGAACTTTCATCGCTGGCCAGACCCCGAACGAGCGTATCGACACTGGTCGGATTACGGCAGCGCCGTGTTCGACTATGGGCCCGATCTGACACCAGGCGGCTACCGCGGCTGTGTCGTCGAGGAGAAGAATGTCACCCGTACGGCGGGTGGACTGGAGCCGACGGATCCATCGCAAGACTCTCGTATTGTGTTCGCCGTGGACAAAGCTCCATGGGCGATTGTCGGAGCGGAAATCGAAGCCAGTTTCAAGACGGACGGAAACGTGTATATTGCGAGGAAAAGCGATGATAAATCAGCCCCGTATTCGCCGTCTGTCGTCTGGACCCGGCTGGACGAAAGCAGGAAGGAATACGACGTGCCGCTGGAGGGAGAGATGAATTATTGGGTGAAGTTCGAGTTTAAAGGAAAAGGATCGGGACTGAGCAGCGTGAGGATTCGAACGGAGATTCAAATGAACCCGCGCGCCATGCCTGGGCTGATGTACGGCAGGAACCGTATTCGCTTTGAAGCGGCGGACATGGGCGGAAGCAGTGCGGAAGTGACTTATCGCTACGATATGGAGTCTCCATACCATTTCTATGAGGCTGCCACGGAGAACTATGGCCGGCACATTCGGTTCCGCGTTGGCGGCAACACGCATACCAGCTACTCGAAGCCGGCCTCGTACAGGAATGCAAAGGGCGAATTTTGGAGGAATCTGAAACGGAATCCTGACGGCACTCTTCCGATCACGGTTGAAATATTCAAAGCCTCTGGAGAGGGAACAGGGAAGCTGATTCGCACGCTCAAGAGCGAAAACCTGAGATACGGTAATTACTCGTTTTATTGGAATGGCCGTGATGAGAACGGGCGGATCCAGCCGGTGGGAATGTACAGTGTGAGAATCCTGCAGGGAGGCCATCTTGGATATCAGCCCGTCTTCGGCAGTCGCCTTTATTTGTTTTCCAAGTTCTGGCCCATCCCGAATGAACTGAGATAACGAGGGCCGTGGAAAATGGATAATTTCCCTGCATGACCTGAAATGCATTCTCCTGATCTTCATGACACACTTCGGCTGCATACCTTCTGATTGTGACCCTTCGAACACAGGCCTTTCTCGTCGCGCCCTGCTGAAAGCGGCCGGCCTCGGTGCGCTGGCATTTCCAGTTGTTGGAACATCGCCCCTGGCGGCTCAGTCGGGCGGGGTGATAGCGCCTGCTCCTGCGTTGGCTCCACGTCTGACCGCCTTGAACCGCTTCGCGCGTTCCATGCAGGAGTACTTTGTCCGACGAGTTCGCGAAGTCGAGATGGAGTCCGAAAGGCGCCGTGCGGCTCTCGCTTCAAGGGCCGACGCAGAAGCATATGTGCGAGATGTGCGGACGCGAATACAGCATGCTTTCGGCCCGTGGCCCGAGAGAACTCCACTGAATGCTCGCACCACCGGGGTGGTCGAGCGCGATGTCTATACAGTCGAGAAGGTCATTTTTGAAAGCCGCCCCGGCTTTGCGGTGACCGCTAACTTATACATCCCGAAAGGACGGGGCAAACCGATGCCTGCGGTGCTCGGAGCCTGCGGCCATGGCGGCCCCGACGCCAAGGGCAAGACCGCGGCACCCTACCAGTCCTTTGCGCAGGGCCTGGCCCGTCAGGGATATGTTGTTCTCATTTTTGACCCGATTTGCCAGGGCGAACGCCAACAATATGGAGCGGACGACGCCTGGCCTGGACGTCGCTCGGCGGTCGGTGGTCACCTTTATGCCGGCAATCAACAGTTTCTCGTCGGCGAATCCGCGGCGTCGTGGTTTGTTTGGGATGGGATCCGCGCTCTCGACTATTTGCTCTCGCGGCAGGAGGTGGATCCGAGGCATGTCGGAGTGACAGGAAACTCCGGCGGGGGCATGTTGACTGCCTGGCTGTGCGGAGCGGATCAACGTTTCACCATGGCGGCACCGAGCTGCTTTGTGACCACGTTTCGGCGCAATGTGGAAAATGAGGAACCGGCCGACACTGAACAATGCCCCGCGCGAGTCCTGGCTCTCGGGCTGGATTACGCCGATTTCATAGCGGCCTTAGCCCCCAAGCCCGTGGTGCTGCTGGGCAAGGAGAAGGACTTCTTCGATGTTCGGGGGCTCGAGGAGGCCTTTGCGCGTCTGAAACGGCTTTATTGCCTGATGGGTGCAGAGCAAAATATCCAATTGTTCGTCGGCTCCGGCTACCACGGGTATTCCCAGGACAATCGCGAGGCAATGTATGGGTGGTTCAATCGCCACACCGGCGTTTCGACGAATCACGCCGAGCCCTCACTGACGATGGAAGAGGATGCGACGCTCAACTGCAGTCCTCCAAGCCAGAGTTATCGAGAAACTGCACATACGGTGTTCGAGCTGACAAACGAACTCTCGCGAACTCTTGCGGCCCGCCGGCCCGTGCTCGAGGGTGGCGCATTGCAGCAGGCCGTCATGGATCTGCTCAAGCTTCCCTCTCGCCAAGGAATTGCTGACTATCGGATCCTGAGGAGCATGCGCGACCGGGATTATCCGAAGAAGTTCGCCGTTCCCTATGCGATTGAAACTGAACCCGGAGTGTTCCCAATGGTTTATCGGCTGAGCGATACGGTGCTCCTATCCCGTCCTCCACGGGAGTCATCGCGAGCCGTGCTCTACGTTTCCCACCGCTCTTCCGATAATGAACTGCGTGAGGAGCCGCTCATCGCGGAAACGATGCAAGCGGAAACTGGCTCGGCGATATTCACCTGCGATCTGCGTGGCATCGGCGAGTCGCAGCCGAATACGACTCGTCAGGAATTTCTTCATCAATATGGGAGCGACTACTTTTATGCGATCTATGGCATCATGTTCGACTACCCGTATGTCGGGCAACGAACACATGATTTGCTCCGAATCATCGACTGGCTCGGAGCAACTGGCCACGAGGAGATCCATCTCGTGGGAAAAGGGTGGGGCACAATTCCGGGGACATTTGCCGCGTTGCTGTCCGAACGAGTGAAGCAGGTCACGCTGAAGAATGCACTGACCAGCTATTCCGCGGTCGCCGAGTCGGAGAACTACGCCTGGCCACTCTCGTCATTCGTGCCTGGGATCCTGAGGATCCTCGACCTGCCGGATTGTTACCGTGCGCTGGGTCCGAAGAAGCTGCGACAAATCGATCCCTGGGGTGCTGTTCCCACCGAGGCTTGAGCCTGCCACCTCGCCGCCGTCGCACCGTGACAACACCCCGCGGGTACCTCGCTCTGCTGCTGGCCGCGCTTCTGCCCGTCCCCCTCGTCATGGCAGCGAACGCCGCGACGGTCGGGCCGGGCGCCGCGGACGATCTCCGTTTTCTCGACGAGGTCTCGACGTGGCACTCGGAGGTCAACCTGCACGACGATCACACGAAGTTCGGCGGGCGCTACATCGACGGGCTCGTTGTCGGCAACGGCGCGATGCTCGTGGTCGAGGGCATGACGGCCGAGATCACGCGGTTCGAGAAGTCGCGCGTTTCGGACTCGCGGCTGCACGGCGTCGCGCAATTCCGCCAGAACACGAACGGCTTTCACACCCACCTTAGCCGTTCGCCGAAAGTACCGCTGCACGCCTTGGCGTGGGTGGCGGGCCCCGTGTACACAGAATACCCGACCGCGTTCGGCTTCACCTTCGGCGGGGAGTACTCCCGCGGCCGCACGGAACGCGTGGTGAGTCCGGAGAACTGGAACCACGAGGCGCAGTTCCGGATCCGCCGAACGAACATCGTGAAGAACATCGTCGAGTCGGAGGAGCTGCGCGTCGTCGCGGTCGACTTCATGCCGCCGGAGCTGCCGGCATTCCTCCGACTCATCAGCGTTGCCAACACCGGCCCCGAGCCGCTCGAACGCTGCCGCTTCACCGTCGGGTTTCGCGTTGATCCGCGCAACTGGACGGGTTCTTTCAGCGTGACGCCCAAACGTACCGACGGCCCGGTCGCGGCGCCTGCGCGCGATGGCAACGAGCTGGATTTCTACTCTCGGCGTGTGCTGCTTGAACCGCAGATCGCGGGCGAGGTCCTCCGCCGCTCCGTACTGATCGACGTGCCGGCCGATGCCGGCGCGACGAACGGTCGGCTGATGCTGATCGGAACGCCGGACGACTTCGCGAAAGTCGGAAAGCAGTTCCTCGAGTTCGACCTCGATCGGCTAGCGCCGGGCGAGGTGCGCACGCTCTCCGTGCAGATCGTCACTGGCTTCGACGCCGCCGGACTAGCCACCACGCGCGCGAAACTTGCCGCCGCGACGCCGGCGCAATGGCTGCGCGAGACTTACGCGCATTGGACGGCGCGGCTGGCCGCCGCCGACCTGCTCGCGATGCCGCTGCGGCCGGGCCTCGAGCCGCGGGTCGTCGACTACATCGACGGCCTGCGCACGTTCCTGCTCTCACTGCACACGCGCGACGGCGGCGCGATCGCGCACCCGTATTCCTACAACGCCGTGTTTCTCCGCGACGGCTACGACGTCTTCCGCGCGATGCTCGCGCTCGGCCATCGCGAGGAGTGCCGCCGGACGATCCTCTTCTTCAAGGAGGCCATGCACCGGTTCGGCATCGCCATGAGCTACTCACCACGCGCGTTCGCGACGGCGCGCGAAAACGTGCCGTCGCGCATCGGCGAGATTCACGAAGTCGGCCACTTCGTGAAATCGGAGTACATGCTTTTTTTCCCGATGATGGTGCGCGACTACGTCGGGCGCTTTGGCGACGACGAACTCGCGCGGGCGCTCTATCCCGAAATGCAGCGGGCGCTCGCCAGCCAGCCGATCGAAGGCGAAGGACTCATCGCCTACAGCGGCGACGAGATCAGCGTGAAGCGCGGTGCGAGGCTTTACCGTTACTCCGCCCAAAACGCCGCGCTCTATGTGCAGGCCGCCGGATTCACCGCAAACGTCGCGCAGGCGCTCGGCCGGGCCGATGAAGCCGCCGGTTTCACCGCCCAGGCGCAGAAGGTCCGCGCCTCCCTCGAGCGGCGGTTCTGGAACGATGCAAGCTTCTACGTCTACTCGGTCGACGGGACGTCCCAGGCCGACGCGCGCGTCAACGTGTTCTGCCAGGCGCTGCCGTACTTCTATGGCTATCTCACACCCGATAACGCGCGGCTGCCCGCGATGGTGGCCAGCGTGAAGTGTGAGAACATGTTTCCCAGCCACCGGGTGGCGACGCTCCCGATCGCGGGTCGGCGCTCTGCCGAGACCAACGGCAACAGCATCGGCCTGCTGCTCTACCTCATGGCGCTCGCGCGCGATCCGGAAGCCGCCGCCGTCTTCGACCGGATGATCGGCGACGCCGGCACGATGGGGACGGCTGGCGAGTATCTCGTTGTCACCAACGACTCGATCACCCGCGGCGAGGCGCTGCGCCCCTATGAGTCGTCGTTCAATCTCTGCGCCGCGCTCGAGTATCTGCGCGCGGACACCGGCAATTGAACCGTACACGGCGCAGTCGGAACGCTCCATCGGGCTTGATAACTACTGCACACAGATCGGGCAACTCCTCGACTTGCTTCGGGGACAACCCCGCCGCTTCTTCGAGGCAGGTGCAATCCCCGAGTCTGGCGGGCGGGGCTGAGCCCGTCACCGTCCAAGTTGCGCAGTTACGCTTCGCAAGACAGCGAGCCAGTCATCGGCCGAGGGCGCAGTTAGGCTTGTCGTCACCCCACCTGTCACATCCGGCGCGGCGTGCAGCGGTCCCCCACGCCGCGGATTGAACCACTGCACGGTAAACGGTCCGTTCGCCGCGCTCAAGTCGAGTTCGGCCGTGCGGCCACTCGGAAGATAAACCAGATAGATTTCACCCGGCTTTGCGAAGCAATAGCGGCTGTTCTCCCGCGCCGGATTTCCCACCAGTTCGTCCATGTTTTTCATCTCCCAAAACGGGATCTTTCCATCTTCGAAGAATCCGAGAGCGATGCGGCAGTAGTCCCAGCTGCGGTCGCGGCTGCGGAAGTCCTCGGCGAGAAGATCATTCTCCGCGAGTTGATAGCCGAAGTAGTATTCGACACCCGCACCGCCGGCGAGCAGGTGACCCCAAAGGGTGAATTTCCGGATGCCGTGCAAGTCGTAGGTTTCTTCGCGAATGCCGGCGGTCCCGCTGGCCCCCGCGTATCCAGGGTCTGGTGGCACGCCCGTACGAGCACTTCCTTGCTCGTCATTCGCCACAACCCAGGGTCTCCCTGCTTGCGCTGACTCAATCAGCCATTTGTAGGTGCGCGCATGGGCTGCATTCCAGCTGTTCTGGAGCGACACCCCCGTCAGGAGCGAGCGGTCGCCGATGAGCGCTCGATAGACACGTTCCTGATCCTGAGGAAAGGTATGAATCACAATGGGATGGTCATAGGGGTCGATATCCCGGATAAACTGCGACATCGCGTTCTGTTCTTCGGGCGTCTGGGTATTTTCTTCACCCAGGTTCCAGTTCAGCGCCAGGTGATGACCGAAACGGGCGATGAGCTCGCGCAGATAGAGTTTTCGCTCCGGCCCGGTCTTTCCGCCATCGAGCGCCTCGGGGACAATTGCCGATATGCGGGCGGCGGTTTTTCGATTATCGTCCATCTCGTTTTCCTGCAGCTTGAAATGCAGATATAGTCCACGTCGCTGCGCGTGTTCGAAAACAATGCCCCACTGATCGAGCTTCGAGCAATCGTAGTGCAGCTTGTCATCGCGCTTTACAAACGGCCACACGTTATTGCCATCACCACCGGCGTTGTAGGTAAGAAACGAAAAGGCATTCAGACCTTTTGCCGCCAGGTAGTTTATTGCTCCGATAATCCCCTTTCCGCGCTCCTCCCCCCACGTCGGATCCCCCTCTCTCCAGTCGCGCAGATGGGGCGCCCAGGTCTTCAGTGGAACTTGCGGCTTCAAAGCGATGGTGTTGTCGAAATCCGCCGTTGCGAGGAACGTCTCCGGAGAGTCAGGACCAGCCTTCAAGAAGTACTCCCCAGTCCCGGCAAACCGCAAATAGTGTCCGCCCACGTAGCGCAGCCGTCCCTTCGCGCGGAAGTCGCGGCCTCGCTTGTCGGTCGGTTCGACGATGAAACTGCCGGTCTTCCCGTGAACCAGTGAAACGGGTTCACCCCCGCCTCGTTCAACAGCCACGCCCTTGCCCTTGACGAATTCCACCCGATAGTTCCAACGGCCTGGTGAGTCGGGAGAGACATGCGCACGCCATTTCGTGCCGCTCTCTGCCGATGTCTGCCCGGCATTCCCATCGGCCGCAAAGTAGCCTGGAACCTCGTAGGTCGGAGCACCCGATTCGTGAGCAAACGCGACCGTCATACGATAGTCGGTGAAAGGATTCAGCGCCGTATCAGACTCATGAGCGAAGGGTCCGTCGACCGTAAGCGTGACCTTGTGCCACTGTTTCAATTCGCCCTCGACCGCAACCACGCCGTTTCCATCCCGCTGCCGGCCCGGGGAGCCGGCGCGGCTAGCATCTGAATAGTCGGGAACGGTGCCTGCTTTCGCCAGCGACGCCGGGCCGAAGCCCTCCGGTATATAATATGGACTCTTCGTCAGCAGAATCTTGTCCAGTTCAAACCCATCCTCACGCATGCTGACCTGCACGACGTGTTCGCCTGCAGAGGGAACATCCAGGAAGAGCTGCAGCGGAACGCCGGAATGCACCTCTCGCGTGCGCTGGCGGTTGTCCCATACCCACGCATTCTTCTGCGTGGTCTGCCAACGCTGGCCGCTTGCCGGCCACTCGCCATCAAGCCCAAAATGAACGCCGTTATCCTCTGTTCCAGTCGAGAGCACCCGCGCCCATACATAGTAGCGTCCTGCGGATGAAAAGTGCACGTTGTACGAAAGGACCGCCAATCGGCCGGGGATATTGGCGAAATTCTGGTCGACGATCATTTTTTCACCATGTGTCGTCCGCGTATCCGGCAGAAGTTCCACGTAGGCACCGCCACTTGCCGTGGCATGATGCGATGAATCCGGATCTGGTTTCAGGCGAGCCTGCCGCCCGCCACTGGTGATATGCCATGCGCGCACGTCGGCCTTGGTTTGGGCGACGAAGTGTTCGGCCTCGAAGGCGACGAGTCCGTTCTGCTCAGCGAACACCAGATCCGGAGCGGAAAATGGTATCGTGGTGTCACCCGATGCGGGAACATTGATGCTCGCCAGGAGGGCGGCAAACAGGGGTAGGCGCAATCTATCCATGGTAGGTGGTGTCAGGGGGTGGAGTTAACATGCGTCGGAGCGCACAATCGTTATCTTTATCACCGCCGGCCAGTGGACGGGGCAAGCGGGAACAGTGGATCGTCTATCCGGGCATTGACCAGTAGTTCCGAAAAGTGCCGTATCAGATCGGGGTGTTGTGCGGCGAGGTCACGGGTCTCCTGCCTATCAATATCAAGATTATAAAGCTCAATGCGCGAGCCCAATCCATAGCGGACGGCCTTCCATTCACCTTGCCGAATGGCCTGACGTCCCTCGCCGTCGACAACGAATTCCCAATAAAGGTAATCATGCTTTTCCTGCTGCTCATGGCGGCCCAGCAGCGTTGGAGCAAAAGATACTCCCTCCTCCGGCAGCGTCGACGTCACGCCCGCAAGTTCGAGCGCGGTGGCGGAGAAATCCCAGAATGCCGACAAATGGGCCGTTTGTGTGCCGGCCGAAACCCTGCCCGGCCAGCGGGCGATGAAGGGCACTCGAATGCCGCCTTCGTACACGTCGCGCTTGATTCCTCGCAAGGCGTCAGGTGTTTGGAAATATTTATTGACCTTGCCGCCTTCATCATGCGGCCCGTTGTCGCTGGTGAAGCACACCAGGGTGTTCTCTTCGAGCCCGAGGTCCTTGAGTCGGGATATTAGGCGTCCCACATCACGATCCAGGCGCATCACCATTGCGGCAAATGGAAGTGCGCTCTTCGGTGCACCCGGAGCCGTGAGAGCCGGGTGCCGGGCCTCCGCCTCCTTGAGGGAGTCGGCCGGACACCTCAACTCGATATGCGGAGTAGTGTAGGCCACAAAGAGGAAGAATGGCCGGCCACTATCCCGCTGACGGTCGAGAAACTGCTCAGCCTCCTCGGTGAATCGATCGTTGGCAAAGGTGGCCCGCAAGTGCCCATAGTTCGAAACTATTGGCTCCTTTACTTCGTTCCGATAAAGGAACTCGGGAAATTGATTGTGCGCGTGCTTCTGATTGACGAAGCCATAGAAGAAATCCCATCCCTTGTTCCACGGCTCGCTGCCGGAACCGTCCTCGCCGAGGCCCCACTTGCCGACCATGCCGGTGGCATACCCGGCGGCCCGCAAGCGTTCCGGCAGCGTGACGTCGGTCGGCTTGAGCGCTACTCGATCACCGGATGAGCCTCCGCCCGCGAAATTGTTACGAACCGTCAAGTGTCCTGTGTGCTGGCCGGTCATCAGAGAATTGCGCGAAGGAGCGCACACTGGAGAGCCGGCATAGTGGTCGGTGAACAGCATGCCCTCTCGAATGAGGCGATCGATATTTGGCGTGTGGTAGCGCCGCTGGCCGAGAGCCGAGATCTCGTGGTAGCCGAGATCGTCGGCGAGAACGAAAACGATGTTGGGCTGCGCGGTACGAGCGGCGGAAGCCAGGGCGAGGCATAAAACACAGCGGGTGAATATTCTCATGTACATCGAGGCGGAAGTGAGCGACGACATCGTTACTCCGGGAGGGTCTGCCATTCCCGGTGCAGTCTCGCGATTATCCCGTCATCGCGTGGTCCAGCGAGATCTTCGGGGGGCGCAGCGACTCGGTCAACGCGTTAGCCACCGAATCTGGACGAAAACCACTCCTCATCGTCTAAATCTATTCCACAATGCTCGGCGGCAGGCCGCTGCATCCACTGCCGTGTCACGGATTCCGAGTGCTTGTCACCTGGCTATCCAGTGCCGGAAAATGAAACCGGGCCGATGGGCAATGCTCGGCACTCATTATTTCGGCAATCTTATCCACGAGCTCCGGATGATCTGACGCAACGTCCGTGGTTTCTCCCGCGTCGCGGGCGAGGTCGTACAGCTCGATCCGATAGTCCGAGGGGTTGTGCATGAGGCCTGACCTCACCCCTTTCCAGTTGCCCAGCCATACCGCCTGTTGCCCGCCGAATGCTGGAAACTCTCGGTAGAGGAACGAACGTGGCGGTTGAGGGCGGCTCCTCAACGTCGGGAAGAAGGAGATTCCATCGTTCTGCCGTGGCATTCGCTCCGGCGCCCCGATGGCCTCTAGCAGCGTCGGTAGCCAGTCCTCGAACCCGGTGATTCGATCGGACGTCTGGCCGGGGGCGATCGTCCCGAACCAACGCACGATCAGCGGAACACGCACTCCGCCCTCGTATACCCATCGTTTGCCTGAGCGGAGCCCACCATTCGAGTTGAATGTCTCGACCTCCACTCCGCCAACCCCGTCGACCGCACCATTGTCGGAAGTGAATACAATCAAAGTGTCGTTATCTAGGCCAAGCTCCTTGACTAGAGCGAGAATTCGTCCGATTTCCCGATCCATCCTCGTGATCATCGCGGCGTAGGCCGCGCGCGGGGTAGGATGGGGCAGATATCCCTTGGCGCCCGAGTAGGGAATCTCCGGCCACTTGCCGAGGTACTCGTCGAGTGAATCTGCCGGAACTTGCAAGGCCACGTGCGGGACCGTTGTGGCGTAATAAAGAAAGAAGGCCTGACCATGGTTCTCCCGGATGAATCGCAAGGCTTGCTCGGTGTATAGATCAGGCGCGTACATTGTCCCCGAATAGCCGGCATAGCTTTCGGGGACGAAGGCATCCGCACCTTCTGGGAGTTTCTGGTGCGCCGCAAACGGCGGGTTGTTCACCGCGACCCTACGGCGGTCGTGCCATAGATATGCAGGATAGTAGTTGTGCGCGTGCCGTTGACACTTGTAGCCGAAGAATCGATCGAAGCCCTGCTCCATGGGGTCACCGGAAGTCCCCGGGCCGCCGAGACCCCATTTTCCGAATGCGCCCGTCACGTAGCCTTCCGCCTTCAGAAGCTTCGGCAGGGTGACGGAATCGCTAAAAAACAGCTCCTAGCCTTCAGGCTCGATGTTCCGATTATTGCGGATCGGTGCGTGTCCGGGATGCAGTCCGGTCATCAGCACTGCCCGGGAAGGCGCGCACACGGGGCTGCCGGAATAGTGGCGGGTGAAACGCATGCCCTCTACCGCCATGCGATCGAGATGAGGCGTCTTAATCTCCCGCTGCCCAAAACTCCCGATTTCGCCATAGCCCAGATCATCGGCAACAAGGAATATGATATTCGGATCACGCCTGGCAGGCACAGACTTCGAAGGATTTGCGGCCATCGCGTTCATTGCCGGAAGCAGGAGCAACAACACAGTTATACAAGAAATATTCATCAGAATGCATCCATAGTCGCGGACAGGCGTCGGGAATATCCGCCTCGTTACTGCGGTATTCTCCGTCTAAGTCTACTTTTGTCACCCTGAATGTTCCCGGACAGCGTTTTGTTCGAAATTCCCGTACCTTTGTTGCTCTCACGTGATTCGCGACGACCGCCCTCGCGCAGCCTTTAACTCTCGGCTATAAGCAACACACTGGTGAGCACGACACCTCTGCGGCGCCGAACCGGCACAGGCCACCGTCGAAAGGATGCGGCTAAACCGATTTAGGTCAGAGCCATCATCGGTCGCAAGTTGACCGCGGTCCGACTGCGCTTCAGTTCCCACCATCAGATGCAAGACGTGGTCCCACACGTCGTTCGTCCTCTATGTCCTGCTGCAGTCCATGCCTGGCGTCACCGTCCAAATCAAACGCGGGTGGAGAAGGCAGGCAGTAAGGAACGTCAGGGGAGTAAGCAGTCCTTTCATGGCGCCGTCTCGAATGAGGTTTAAACGAGGGCAGCAATCGAAGCGGCTGACATTGGCTGAATTCTGCGGTGACACGATGCGAATTGGTCCGCACGCTTCCCGCGCGCCAGCCGCAACCAAAGGGGGGGCGGCCGGTCCCTGCGCAAACTTTCCGGTAAGATTCCCGATTACTTCCCTTGCATGAATACACGCCGCCTCTGCCTCCTCCTCTCATCCTTCCTGGGAGCGGTCCAACTCACGGCCGCCGAACTGCGCATCGGCATCATCGGCACCGACACCTCCCACGTGCCGGCGTTTTCCAGGACGTTCAATGATCCCACATACGCCGGCCATATTAAGGGCGCGCGCGTCACTGTCGCCTTCAAGGGGGGCAGCGCCGACGTCGAGTCCAGCCGGACGCGTGTCGATAGCTTCGCTCAGGAGATCGCGGAAGAGTACGGGGTCAGAATTGTGCCGACCATCGAGGAGCTGGCACGGGAGGCGGATGCAGTTATGATTGAGAGCGTCGACGGCCGCGTGCACCTCGATCAGGCGAAGGCCGTGTTTCCACACGGAAAGCCGGTCTTCATCGACAAGCCGATTGCCGGCAGCCTGCGGGATGCGATCGAGATTATACGACTAGCGATGGAAATGAAGGTGCCCCTCTTCAGCAGTTCCTCGCTTCGTTACCGGGAGACACTTGGCCAGCTGAAGCAGGCGCCCTTGGGTGAGTTGCGCGGTGCGTTGTCGACCGGGCCGGCGCCATTGGAGGAGCACCACCCCGATCTCTACTGGTATGGCGTTCACGCGGCGGAAGCCCTGTACACAGTGATGGGCACGGGTTGTGAAAGTGTCGTCCGCACGGCGACTGGGCACACGGATGTCGTTACAGGGACTTGGTCGGGCGGCCGCGTTGGTATCCTATACGGTATTCGCAACGCCGCTTCGCCCTATCGCGTGACGGTTTTCGGCACTAAAGCGGTGATTGATCAGGAGCCGGAGCCGCGTGGGTCAAGGGCCTACGATCGGCTTGCGCGGGAGATCATGCGCTTCTTTACCACAAAGGTTTCGCCCTTGCCGCTCGAGGAGACACTTGAGCTGTTTGCCTTCATGGAGGCGGCTGACGAAAGCAAGCGGCGAGGCGGAAGTCCCGTGACAATTGCCGAGGTGATGGCGTTGCACTCGGGGACACCGTGACCCGCAGCCCACCGGATCCGTTTGCATCCAGAATCCTCTCATGTGAGTGCCCCGTTACCCCGGGGCACAATCACCTGCCGAAAAGCGAAGCGAGCCGAGCGAATCGGGCGATTCGCTCAAGTTTTGACTTGTTTGTGCCGACTGAGATGGATCTTCGTGTAATAATTAAAGCCAAGAGTTCCAGCGAGGACGACACGGCGCGAAACAAGGGGCGAGGATAGCCTCACCGGCTATCTCACGTCCCACTATGTCCAAATGGAGTTCGCGTAAACGAGGTCCCCAAGTGACATCTACAATCCGGAGAAGCCACAAGCACCGGAATTTCTCGCTCGCTACGGAGTGTGGAAAATCAAAGAAGAGATGTATTGGAGCTCATGGCCACGTTACCTTTTATCTGCTAGAATGCACCAGCGGGCTTCTTTTTTATTCTGCTGTCGCAGGGGTATGAATACGAAACGCGAAATATGCACGAAGGCTCATGATGGCCGGGAGTCGCGCTATCCAGCTCAGTGGCGGTGCCGTTGCCGGCGGGATCCCGCCGGACGTAGCCTGAAGGCATGAGCCCGTCACGCCATGCCGTCTGGACCGGGCAACTCCGTGCGCGGGGCACTGAAGCGTTGGAGTTCTGTCCGCATTTCCCGGAGATCGCGGCACGCTGGGAACGGTGGTGGAATTTCTCCGCCGAACGGCCCCTGCTGATCGCGGCTGCCCCGACCCGGACCGACATCTACCGCGGCAAGGCGTTTCACCTGATCGACCAGCCGGAACAATGGCTCGCAGCCCAACGCCTCCAACTCGAGCACACGCACTTCGTCGCCGACACGCTGCCGCGCATCCGTGCCGATATCGGGCCGGTTTCGATCGCGGCGTTTCTCGGGGCGCCGCTCCAGCTCTCGGAAACCGAGCAAATGTCATGGCAGGAACCGATCATCATGGATTGGGACGACCCGCCCGATCTTGCGTTCGATCCGGAAAGTCCGTGGTTCCGGTGCGCCATGAGACTGCTGGCGCTCCTGGCCGGCGACGCCCGCGGACGCTATGTGGTCTGCACACCCGACTTGACGGGCGCCCGCGACACGCTCGTCAATCTGCGGGGGCCGGATCGAATGTGCCTGGATTTGTTCGACCATCGGGAAGCCGTGAAGGTGGCGGCGATGCGGGTCATGGATGCTTGGGAGCCGATTTACGGTCAGATGGTGGATGCGGTCCTGAGCCGCGGGGCGGGCATCACGCAGTGGCTGGCTTGCTGGTCGGAACGGCCTTTCACGATACCCACCTGTGACTTCAGCGCGTTGATTGGAGCCGACGACTTCGGCGAGTTTTGCCTGCCCTCGCTTCGGCGGCAGGCCGGAATCGCAGGCCGGCTGCTCTTTCATCTCGATGGCCCGCAGGCTGCCCGCCATGCGCCGGCGCTGGCAGCCGAACCTTGCATCGCGGCGGTGCAATACACGCCGGGAGCCGGGAACCCATCGGCGCTGGCACAACTCGATCTTCTGCGCACCCTGCAGGCCGCCGGCAAGCCGGTGCTCGTGATTACACCAAAGGATGAGGTGGCGGAACTCGCGCGCCGCCTCGATAAGCGCGCCACGGCGATTTTCGTCGAGGATCGGCTGACGCCCGCCGAGGCGGACGAACTCGCGCAGCTTGTATCCGGCCTTAACGTCCCAGCTGCATGAGTCCCCAGGCCAGGCCGAGGAGCAGCCCGACGGTGAGCCAGGCCAGCCCGAACCCAACCAGATCCTCGCGGTAGCGCGACCAGAACCCAATCCAGCGTTCCTGGCGCAGCCATCCCGGCAGATCCAAAAAGATCAAGTCCTGGCCGCGCTCGGACGCTGGCGGCTTGGCCGCACAGTCCGGCAAACCCTCCGAGTCGGTAGGTGAAGAGGAAGGCCTGCAACACCTGGTCCAACACGAGGGCAAACAGGACGCCCAGAATCGTCAGGCCGAGGCCTGAAATCCGACCCACCCCCAAGAGCAGCGGTAATCAATCCCGGCGTCCCGCCCGATGCTGCCTGCGGTAGTCGCTCGGTGATAAACCCGTCGACCGGCGAAAGTACACGCTGAGATATTCTATATGTTCGAAACCGGAACGTTCGGCTATGGCGCTTACGGAAAGGTCCGTCGTGGCAAGCAGGGCCTTCACGCGTTCGATGCGGAGTGAATTGATGTATTTTAAGGGCGTTCGCCCCAGGTGCCGCTTGAATTTCTGCATGAGCAGTGTTCGGGACATCGGCATGGCTCTCAGCACATCTTTCACGCCTATGGACTCCCCTGCGTGATCGCGAATAAAACGCACAGCGGCCGCGAGCTTTGAATCCGCCACGGCCAGAACGTCGGTCGATTGTCGCGACTCCACCCCAACAGGCTCCACCAGCCGCGTGTCCACAGGCACTCTGCTCCCAGCCATTAAACGCGACAGCAGCAACGCCGCTTCGTATCCGGCGCGCCGGGCGTCAGGGATAACGCTCGAAAGAGGGGGGTCGCACAGGTCACATAGTACGTCGTCGTTATGAATCCCGATGACAGCGACTTCATCCGGTACCGCAATATCCGCCTCTTGGCATGCCTCGAGCACCTGCCGCCCACGTACATCGTAACAGGCCAAAACTCCGGCCGGCTTCGGCAGCGATTTTAACCACCTGCCAATGGCGGCAAGTTCATCGTCGGCATTGTAAAGTTCGGACTGCAGCTTGGGTTGCGCGAAGAACGAGATTGTACCGTTCATTTGGCGCACGTGCTCTGCGAAATAGCGTCGCCGCCGGCCTGACCAATAGAACTGTTCGTCTCCACAGTAGCCAAAATGCCGGAATCCTCGTTCTCGCAGATGCTCGGCCGCCAGGTGGGTAGCGGCCCTGCTGTCAGTCACGATTTGGGGAAAGACCGGCTTTGCCAGAGCAGCAGAAACATCCACGACGGGCAATCCGGTTGCCCGCAGCGCGGCGGCAATACGGAGGTTGTCGACCCTGGCGATAATACCGTCACCGCTCCAATGACGCAGCCACGGCGGCACCCCCGCGCCGCGGGCATGTTCAGAGAGGCGAATCGCCCACGTGGGGTGCTCGCGGAGCCACGCTCGTACCCCGTGCAGCAGCTCCCGCGCGTACGAGTTGGAGGTCTCAATGAGCAGAGCGACTTTCTGGCGTTTAGCCATTCTGACGAAGGTTGTTGCTTCGATGCTTCTGATGCCACCTGAAAATTGTCCGAAGGACGCTGAGTCACGGCCTGCATTTCGGATCACACCGTCGGCGCGAGCAGCGGAAGATTGTGCGGCGACGATTCCCCTTTGCCGGTGAATGCCGAAGTGCGCAGCCGCGACGATTACGACAGGCGGCAGACACGTTAGTCGCAAGTGCCATTCTCGTCCACGAAGCTAGCACAAGACACTGGAGTGCTCTAAATTGTCTGGTCATCCCTTGCGCGGCCCACTGGAAATCCGCGGCGCGCCATGTCGCCCCGCCCTGATGAATCACATTGTGGAGAATGGCTAAATCACGTAAGGAGCAGGTGAAGTTTGATGGCTTTCATAAGCAAAAAAGTTCTGTGGCGTAATCTTTGGTTAAGACGGTGAGCAGACAGTCGAGGTTATAAAGTTTCAAGTACCGGGAAAGTTGCCGATGATCCATGCATCCAAACAAATATAGCGCGCTTCTTCTTCTGTTCATTCTCCTGCTTGGAAAAACAACATTGGCCAAGGACCATTATGTTTCTCCGGACGGCACTGCATCATGGAATGAGAGCACAGACATCGATTCGCCCTGCGGCCTTGCCACCGCCAATGACAATGTAGTGGCCGGGGATATCGTTTATATGTTGGGTGGGACCTACAAGGGCGGGCAGATTAGGCCAGGAAGAAGCGGCGCGGCGGGCAACCCAATCACGTACCGAAGGTACAACGGTCAGACGGTGACAATCTCGGAGTCCAACGACCCCATTCTCCTTCCAGGCATCTCACATATTGTAGTTCATGGAATTAACGTGAGAAATTGCGACTATTTTCTTACCATGCACGATGGCGGCCATAATACGATCGAGTTCTGCACGTTTATGGACATGCGTTCTCCATACGATCGAGCGAAGGGATTTCAGGTTGGTCCTGGCGCCTCCTACAACTGGATACACAATTGCATCATTTCAGGTTACGGCGAATATTCGGGCGGTCAGGACAGAGGGGATATGCTTTATATCGGCTCCCACAATGACGAAGCATCGCACCACAACCTTGTGGAAAACAATCATCTATATTGGGGTGGACATAATGTTGTTGTAATGGATGGCCACCATACGATACTTCGGAACAACTATTTGCACAACGAGCCGTGGGCTCCTGATGAAAATGGGGAATACCATGGGAACAGGATTTTTGCCTTTAGGAATTCGGGTTCGGGTGAAGGGCATGGCTATCGCAATTTGATCGAAGGCAACAGGTTTTGCTTTTCAGCCACGGGGAACGATGCAGCAGACAATACAAAAGCCATTCAGCATCTCAACCGGGATTGCATCTATCATGGAAATATGTTTTATCATATCGAAGGAGCGGGAATACATATCGTGACCAACAGCATTCACCCCGGTCCTGACAGTGACAATAATTACATATACCATAATAATTCTTTTACACCGGATTACCTCCTGCTGGAACTGGCTTGCAGTCGGGATTGACGGTGGAGGGGCGCAGAAATGGAATCGCTCTTGTTCATATAAAAAATAACATCTTTTATAAAATCAACGGTACCCCGATAATCATAGCTGGTGATGTTCAGGACGCGACAATCGAGGGCAATTGGGAGGATGCAGGCGATCCGTTCTGGCTGGACGCACGCGTATCCGAATTAAATGTAGGCAACCAGGGCTACCCTGATTTCAACCTGCAGCCCCGCAGTCAATGTATTGATAGTGGCGCCTGGCTGACGCAGACGACGAGTTCAGGAAATGGCCATCGCATCACGGTCCGGAATGCCGGCTACTTCATGGATGGCTGGGGCATGCAGAAGCTCGGGGTAAAGGGTGACATGATCCAAATGGAAGGACGGGCACAATGCGCAAGAGTCCTGGCTATCGACTATGACACCAATACGATTACCGTTGATAAGAACCTTGCATGGAACAAGGGGCAGGGTGTGGCGCTTGTCTATGAAGGTGTAAAGCCCGATATAGGGGCATTCGAGTTCAAAGGCCAAAGGGGGCCGCTTGGGGCAGCGATTCATTATGCTACAGAAATTTGTCGGGCATCATGCGATTGACATATCATGAGCGGTTATTGAGCGAAGGGATCAGGTTCAAATCACGTGAAGTGGCGCCGGCCGATGTCATCCCGTGCGAAGTTGTCGCAGGAGATCGGATAGCGCCGTATCGGTACCGACATTGCCCGGAAAGACGACATAACCGAGGTTCGGGAATCGGGCTTCGGGGCCGAGGCGCCACACGGGAACACCCGGAAGTGCCTGGCCGAGGATAATCGCGCGGCGGACGCCGAGTCCGCGGGTGGCGGTGTTGCTCGAGGTGATTCCCCCCTTGGCGATGAGATAGCGCGGCGTGAGGGCCAGCCCCTGCACAACCGCGATGAGCGCATCTGAAATGCGGCGTCCGATTTCCAGACTGGCGGCTGCGTCCGGTGAAGTGATGAGTTCACGGCTCGTGAACACGACGGTGTCCCGTCCGGCGCCGAGAGCGGAATTGACCCTCGCGATGGCGCTGGCCACAGCGGTGTCGCGGCGGCCGGGCTGCAGAAGATCCGTGACGTGCAGCTCGATGGCCGCGAGGTCCGGGGCAGCGAGGAGCCGGGTGAGTTGGGCGGTGGTCTTTGGCACATAGGAACCGACAATCGTCAGGCCGCCATGCGGACTCCGACTGCGGTACGCATCCGGAGATAGAATACCATGAGGCGACTGGCCGAGACGGGCGGCGACAAAACTGGCGGCAGTCCGGTAGATGAAACGCGAGCCGCGTTGTTCGGCGGCGAGCGTGGCCGCGGCGACGACCTCGATGTCGCCTGGGGCGGCGGCATTCACGACGCAGACGGCGCCGCGCGGCAGGGCGCGAAGTCTTTCCGCGACGGCGTCAGGTCCGCCGCGCCGGATCAGGTCGAGGGAAACCGTTGCCACATCGGCGGCCCGGGTTTGGCAGGCGGACTTTTCCTCCACCCACGAAGGCAGATGGGAGTGACGATAGCCAAAGGCGGCATCGCGTGCGAATGCCGTCTCGGCCGCGGGCACGAGCCGGTCGCCCGTGGCCACATAGTGGGTGTCATCAATCGTGTAGCGACCGCCGGCCTCGAAGTAAGGCATGAGCAAGGTGGCGTCGAACGGACCGAGGACCTCGCCCAACGTGTCGGTCTCGAGGGGATAGTGACCGCGCAGCGTCGAGTCGCTGCGGCTGGCGATGACGACAGGCCGGCGCGCCTCGGCCGCTGCCGCGCGCAGATTCTCGGCGAGTTCCAGGTGGAGTGAACGCGATGCCGAGGGGGTCAGGCTGCGGGAATTGGTCAGGATATAGAAACAGCGTGGCGCGGCAGAGAGTTCGGCCCGAAGCGTCGCGAAGTCCCAGACCGTGATGACGGCAATGTCGCGCACCGTCTGCGTGCCGGTGGGATCGTCGTCGAGGACGACGAGGGTGCGGGTGGTGGCGGCGGCGCGATTGGCCTCGAGCACATCATGAGGCCAGGCCGGCGGCAGCCCGGCGAAGCTTGCGTGGCTCGAGAGATGGGCGGAGTCAGCCACCGGTGATTTCGACCTGTACGTTCTGGGTTTCGGACCTGGCGAGGAACAGGGCGCGCTTTCCCTGGGTGCCCTGATGCGGAGATGGCTCCGCGGAGGCGAGGCAGGCGGCGAGCAGTGCGGCGTGCGACGCGGCGACGTCGTCCACCCTGAGGCAGAAGTGGTGAAGGCCCGGACCATGTTGCGCGAGCCAGGCATGCAGCGGGTGATCAGGCGTGAGCGGCTCGACGAGTTGGAGATGGGTGTTGCCGAGATCCAGGTGCGTGAGCCTGACGGCGCCGCCATTCACGACCTCGGAACAGACGACGGGAAATCCAAGCCGGTCGCGCCAGATTTGGAGCGCGGCCTCGGTGGACGGCACAGCGATGGCGAAATGATCGAGGCCGCGGAAATCGGACGCGGAAACCTGGAAACGGGCGTTGGACTTACGGGGGCCACTGCTTTCGGAACTGGCAGAGGTATTCATGGTGAGTTGGCGCGAGTTCACGGCTTCCCGGGCCTGACGGTTACCACCTGGCCGCTCGTATGGGACCGGTAGCACGCCTCCATCAACGCGGTCGACGCGAGATAATCCTCGCCGGTGTTCTCGAATGGCGCGCCATCGAGCATCCGGTCGACGAAGTGGCGCTGGATGGCGTACACGCAATCCCCGGCGAAGCCCTCGTGTGTATGCGGATACTCGTGACGCCCGGCGGGCTGGCCGAGCAGCTTGAGGGTGAGATTGCCCTCGAGGTCGAGTTCGAGGTGCCCCTTGCTGCCGTCGAGCCGCACGAGCCCGAAGGTGTAGCGCGTGTCAGTGGTGTCGGCCTCGTTGTAGCGGGACGCATCGAGGATCGCGGTGGCTCCGGTGGCGAAACCGCAGACGATCTGGCCGGCATCCTCGCCTCGGATGGCGGCGTTGCGCTTCTGCAGCCGGGCGTAGACGGCGGCGATTTCGCCCCCCAGATAGCGGAAGGTATCCAGGAAATGAACACCCGTCTCGTAGACGAAAAGTCGCGGGTAGGTGCGGAAAAAGGGCTGGCGCGCGAGGTAGGCATCCTCCTGCCAGCCGTCGCCCATGCGCATGCGGACGCCGATCGAGAAGAGCTCGCCGAGCACGCCGGCGTCGAGCAACCGCCGCATTTCACGGTACCACGGCTGCCACCGGAAGTTCTCGTGCACCATGAAGCGGACGCCGGTCCGGCGCGCGGCCTCGACCACCGCCACGCACTCGTCCCAGGTCGGGGCGAGCGGCTTCTGGCAGATGATCGCGATCCCGCGAGCGGCGGCGAGCCGGACCGCCTCGAGGTGGGTTTCGGGCGGTGTGATGATGTCGACGAAGTCCGGCTTTTCGGTGTCGAGCATCGTGGCGAGATCGTTCCAGGCGTACGCGCGCGGGATGCCATGACGCGCGGCGGTCTCGCGCGCCTTGTCGACACTGCGGTTGGCGAGGGCGACGATCTCGACCTCGGGGATGCGCTGCCACGCCTCGTATTGGAAGCGGCTGAAGTAGCCGGCACCCAGGCAGACACCACGGAGTTTTTTCATGGCAGGGAAGGGAGGATGCGCTGGCGGGGATGGATGAACAGCCAGCAGGCGATGGCAATTACGCTGAGGGCGGCGCCGACATGGAAAAACGTCTGCGGCTTGCCGGTCCAGAGCAGCAGGTAGGGGAACGCGAGTGCGACAAGGGCCGAGCCGAGATTACCGGCCATGTTCATCGTGCCCGACACCTGGCCGGCATTGCGGCCGCCGACATCGATGCAGGCGGACCACGACGGGCTGAGGGTCATGTCGGCGCCGAAGATGGCCAGGGTCAGCCACAGCACCGCGCCGCCGACGGTCGATTGGTCGACGCTCAGCACGAGCCCGATTGCGGCGAGGGCGAAGCCGGCGATCGCCGGCACGCGGCGCGAGGCGAGAGGATGTCCGGCCCGGAAGAATACATCGACCAGCCAGCCGGAAAAGATGTTGCCGGCGGCCCCCCCGAGCAGCGGCACCATCGCATAGAACCCGGCCTGGGTATAGGTGAGGTCGAAGGTTCTTTGCACATAGGGAAAGAGCCAGCTCAGGCAGAAGAAGAAGTTGAAGTTGCTCGCGAAATACTGCGTCATGAGCAGCCAGAGATTGCCGGAGCGGAGGAGGGTGGGGATCGAGAGCGCAACGGCCGGGGCCGCCGCCACGCCGGGCTCCTGCCGGTTGGCAAGGATGTAGTCGCGCTCGGTCGCGGTCAGGCCGGGCTGGTCTGTGGGCTCGTCGCGAAACCAGAGCCACCACGCCACCGCCCAGACGAAGCCGATCAGCATCAGGACCAGGAACGACGCCTTCCAGCCGATGGTGGCGATCAGCCAGGGCAACGCGGGCATCGTGACGGCGGCCCCGAGGCGCGAAGCGGAGAAGTTGATGCCTTTCACGAGGCCCCGCTCGCGCACCGGAATCCATGAGAAGACGGTGCGCGCCATTCCGGGAAATGCACCGGCTTCTCCGGCCCCAAAGAGAAACCGCACGACCATCATGGAGGAGAAGCTCCAGGTCGCCGCAGTCAGGCCGGTGAATAGCGACCAGAAGCCGACCACCCCGGTGAGAATGATCCGGGCGCCGTAACGGTCGGCGAGCATTCCGGCCGGAGCTTGGAGCAAGGCGTAGCCGAAGGCGAAGGCCGAGAGGATCCAGCCGAACTGCGCATCGGTCAGTCCCAGATCGGCCACGATCGGCACCTTCGCGGTCGAGATGCAGACCCGATCCACGTAGAGCAGGAACGCGAGCAGGAAGGTGGCGGTGACGACCAGGGCGCGCCGTGGAATCATCAGGAGGAACGGTGGCTTTCCCGCCGTCCGGTTTCAGGGTTCATGGGCTCGCCGAGCCATCCGTGGGGTGGGATGCCTTCGATGGCAAAAGCGCGCACGGGGCAGCCGTCGCCGCCGGCAAGCTTGAGCGGGAGCGCGCCGAAGAAGACGCGCGCCTGGGTGAGCTGATCGAGATGGGCGAGGCTCTCGACGATCGTGACGCCGCCCTCGAGCAGGGTTTTGTGGATACGCGTGACCTCCTGGAGGTTGTTAACGTTGGCCACGGAGGGTGCCTCGACCCCGAGCAGCTTCACCCGTCGCGCAACGCACCAGGCCGCGAGGTCGTGGCCAATCCGCGGGAGCCCGTCGCGATAGGTGCCGGGATCGGCGGCGTGCCGCCACCAGTCGGTGCGGAGCAGCAGGGATTCGCCGTCGGTAAATTTCTCCGCGGTCGCACAGAGGTGCGCCATGGTGAGAAGGGTGCCCGGCGCCAGCGGCGTGAGGTTCGCGACCCACGCTGGGCCGAGGCATCCGGAGAGAGGCTTTGCATCGATCGTTTCCGGCCCGGCATCGAAATGGATTTGTGCATCCATGTGCGTGCCGGCGTGCGAATAGATGTGCCAGGTGGCTGCGTTCCATCCGTTGCGGCTGACGGTGAACCGCGGCTCGATGGCGACCCCGCGATCTCCGGGGATCAGCGGAAGGGTGAGGTCGATGATCTTGGGGGGCGTCGACATGCTTTACAGGAGGGAAATTTGAAATCTGAAACCTGGAATCTGAGATTCGAAATGATCTGAGCCTTGAGGTCTGAAATTCGAAGAAACTGAAATCTGCGCGCTGGTGGTTGATCGTTCAGCCGATGGACTGGCAGACGAGGTCGCCCATCTGAGTGGTGCTCATGGTGCCGCCCAGATCGGCGGTTCGGTGCGACGGATCCCAGAGCACAAGTTGCACCGCCTGGTTGATGAGCGTTGCGCCCCGGACCGTGGCGGGATGGCCCAGCCATTCGAGCATCATGGCAACCGACAGGATCGTCGCGATCGGATTGGCGATGCCCTTGCCGGCGATCGTTGGTGCGGACCCGTGGGAGGGCTGGAACACGCCGAACTCGTCGCCGAGGTCTGCGGAGGGCGCTAGCCCCATCCCGCCAATGAGCCCCGCGCCGAGGTCGGAGAGGATGTCGCCGAACATGTTTTCGGTAACCAACACATCGAACGTGTGCGGACGCTGTACGAGGTAGAGCGCCATGGCGTCGACATAGACGCGGTCCGTGTGCACATCGGGGAACTCGCGCGCAACTTCGTCGAAAAGTTCGCGAAAAAACGCCATCGAGGGAAGCACGTTGGCCTTGTCAACCAAGGTGCAGTGCCGGCGGCGGCTGCGGGCTAGCTCGAGGGCGGCGCGACAAATCCGGGTCGCCCCGCGTCGCGTGATTCTCAGGGTGTCAGTCCTGAAGTCAGGGCCCTCGGTCTGGGGTGTGCGGCGCTCGGCGAAGAGTCCCTCGCAGTTTTCGCGCACGACGACGAAGTCGATGGCCCGGCCGGACGCATCGGCGGCGTAGCCGCGAAGCGGCGAATGGGACTCGTGATAAAGCCGGATCGGCCGGATTCCATTGTAAAGATCGAGGAACTCGCGGAGGTCTATCTGCGGCGTCATCTCCACGCCATTCGGCCAGCGGACTGACGGGAGCCCCATTGCACCCAGGAGAATCGCATCGGCCGACTTAATCTCTTCCAGGGTGGCGGGGGGAAGCGGATCTCCGGAGCGGAGGTATTCGCCGGCGCCGACCGCATGCTCGACGAGTTCGAAGCTGGCGCCACTGACGAGGGTCTCGACCGCCCGCAGGACTTTGAGGCCCTCGGCGATGACCTCCGGGCCGATCCCGTCACCCGGAAGCACCGCGATTTTGAACGTCTGGCTCATCCGCTGGGAAGGTAGCAGGAGTTTGGTCTGACGGGCATGAGAAATTCCACATTTAAACAGAGAAATGGCGTCGCACCCGCAGG
The DNA here is from genome assembly GCA_011525695.1 of Verrucomicrobiia bacterium. Taxonomy (GTDB): domain Bacteria; phylum Verrucomicrobiota; class Verrucomicrobiia; order Opitutales; family Opitutaceae; genus ER46. The sequence continues at coordinate 11,071 of WYBX01000081.1, read as the reverse complement.
TAGGTTGGTCTTGGTTGCGGGGGTGAAGCCACCGCCAAAGGTCGCCCTTCTGATTGAAACATCGAACAGCTATGCGCGCGAGCTCCTGCAGGGGGTGCGGGCATGGGTACGGGAGAAGGGGCCGTGGCTGTTGCGGCTGACGGAGCAGGGGCGCGGCGCGGCTGTGCCGTCATGGCTTCGCGGGTGGGATGGGAACGGCGTTATTGCGCGGGTGGAAAACGGGCGGATTGCGCGAGCATTGCGGGCGACGCGGTTGCCAGTAATCGACGTGAGCGCGGCGCTGCCGCGGCTGGTCTTTCCGCGGGTGGCGACTGACGCGCGAGTAGCGGCGCAGCTGGCGGCGACCCATTTGATCGAGCGCGGGTTGCGGCATTTTGCCTATTGCGGCGACCCGCGCTCCAACTGGTCGCGGCTGCGCGGTGAGATGTTTGCGATCGCGACCAGGCCGATCGGCGGACACTGTGCCAGGTTTTCACCGCCGGCCGGCGGGGTCGATGAGGAGGTGGAAGCAATCGCCCGTTGGCTGCGTCGGCTGCGGCGCCCCGTCGGTATCCTGGCCTGCCTCGACGTACGTGGCCAGCAGGTGCTTGCTGCCTGCCAGCTGGTGGGGCTGAAGGTGCCGGACGAGGTGGCGGTGATCGGGGTGCACAACGACACGACTCTCTGCGAGCTCTGCGATCCGCCGCTTTCCAGCGTGATGCCCAACGCGCAGCGTGCGGGTTACGAGGCTGCGGCACTCCTGGCCCGCGCGATGGCGGGAAGGAAGATCGCAGTGAAATTGCACGAAGTCGCGCCGCTGGGCGTGGCCTCGCGGAAGTCGACCGATCTGGCCGCCGTCGGCGACGCGAAGGTCGCGCGCATCGTCCGCTACATGCGGGAGCAGGCGGCAGGTGGGGTAAATGTGAGTGACGTGCTGCGCGCGGTGCCGATGGCGCGCACGGCGCTGGAGCGGCGGTTCAAGACGGCGCTGGGCATGACGCCGCACACCTACCTCCGCAGGCTTCGGATCGAACGGGTGCAGGAATTATTAGTGAGAACAAATTTACCAGTGGGCGAAATTGCCCTCGCAACGGGCTTCGAGCACACCGAGTACCTGAGTGCGATGTTCCGGCGGGAATGCGGGCTGCGCCCGCGCGACTATCGGGCCCGGCACCGGCTCAAGCATTGAGCGGCGGGCCAAGGGGGTCGAGCGTTGCGGCCCAGCGAGCATCCCGGCCGTGGCGCACCTGAAGATTGGGAAGCCGTGACGCGTCGGCTCGCGAGGCTCGCCGCGCCTGACCAGGTCCATGCGCGTGAGCTTCAACAACTGCTCCTCCCTCAAGGCAAGTAGCCGGCATGCCACTGAATTGGCCGCTAGGATACGACCAGCGGGCTCAGTGAGGATCACTCCATCGAAGCTGTCGGCGTACAACGCTCGGGCAATGTCGCAGAATCCGCCCTTACCGATCGCTGGTGACAAACCAGTGTTGATTTCGTCGGGCGAAGGTCGGCAGCTCCGAGTCGGATCGAACTGCGGTGTTTTCATGATCTATTCTACCTTTTGAATTTACAGCTGCCCACTGCGCTGGGCGGCAGGCGGCCATGCGCGCTCCGCATACAACGGATCACGGGGCGACGAGGACCTCCTCCGCGACCGTGGCATCGCCGAGCTGGGCGAGGTCCGGCGCGATTAGCTTGAGCTGGCTGGCCAGCAGCAGCTCGTTCAGCTGCGCGACCGAGCGCACACCGACGATGGCGGATGTGACGGCCGGATTGTGCAACACCCAGGCAAGCGCCACCTGCGCTGTGGAAACCTCATGGCGCGCGGCCACATCGCCGACGGCGGCCAACGCGGCATCGCCATACGGATTCTCAAATCGATCCGTCAACCAGTCGCGCCGTGACGCATTACCGACCTTGCCGCCGGCCCGGCGGGCAAGGAATCCGCCGGCCAGCGGCGATCGCGCGAAGAACGCGAGCCGCTGCTCCAAACAGAGAGGCATGATCTCGGGCTCAAAGCGGGCCCGTGTCATGAGCGAGTAGTCGGCTTGCACTGCTTCCATCCGGCAGTGATTCCGCAGGTGGGCGCGCCCGAGCGTGTCAACGATCCGCCAGGCCGGGAAACCGCCGGCGCCGATGTAGCGGGCGAGCCCGGCGCGGACCACCTGGTCAAAGACTTCGAGTGAGTGGCGGATCGGAACGAGCCCGTCGCTCCATTCGAAAATGACCATGTCGAGATAGTTGGTCTGCAATCGCCGGAGCGAATCCTGGCAGGCCCTTCGCACCGCTTCCGCCAATGCGCCTTCGTTGCCTGGCGATAGCCTTAAGTGAAGGCGTGTGGCCAGAAACAAGTCAGCGCGGCGGACACTGCGCGTCGTCCACCAGCGGCCGACGATCTCCTCGGAGACGCGGGCTGAGGCCGAGGGCAGGGTGATGTCCGGTGCGTGGCTCGTCCCCTGGATGAAATTGCCCCCTGCCGCGTGATACGCGTCCAGGATGGCGAGTGAGGTCCTTTCGTCGGTCTTCCAACCGAAGTTAAGGGTGCCGAGGCAGAGCTCGGAAAGTTTGAGGCCGGTCCGGCCCATTATGCGTAGATTGATCATGTCGGTCATCTGTTTCAGGCGCGGCAAGGCGCGCCGGGGGTGGGGAGAAGGCCGCGCCTTGCTGGCGCGGAGTAATGCACGCCGGAGATACGGCGGAGAGATCGTCCGGGCGAAGACGACGGTAGCAAAACGGTGCGCAGCGAGCGCGTCACCGGGCTGGCACTCGTGGCCGCGAGCCCGGTTGGAAGTCAACCGAATCTCGTCAGCTCAGAGTGCCAACCGATCAGGGCAGATGATCAGGGAGTGCATGGGGGGCCACAGGAAGCTGCCGGGTGATTCTACGCGACCGCATGCAGCGGTGCATAGGTTCGGATGTCGCCATCCGTGCGCCTCCGAAGAGTGGAGGTCATCCGTTTCCGGAGCATCCGATCCAATTTGTCGATGAGGAGATTGATTGCGGTGTAGGCGTCCCCCGTCGTCACTGCGGCCGTGAGATCCGGACCGGCGATCTCAATTCTTCCCTTGGCCGTAAAGACGCGGACGCGTCCGCGATGGTCGCATTCCACGTCGATGCGCAGGCGCAGGACGCGCGGTTCATGACGGAATAGCCGGTTGGCTTTGGACTCCAAAGCGGCCTTCATGGCTTCGGTGAGCCAAAGGTGAATGCCGCGAAGGATGAGCCGGGAGCGATGTTCAGAAGTGATGTTTGATTTCATTTGTCTGCTGCTTGTGCGCCGGATCCAACGCGTGGAAGGGCGGAGGTTGTGTTTGCAGGAAGAGCGTTCGTGAGACCGAACGCGGGGAAGGAGGGGATCACCACGGATGCGACGGATCGACGGCATCCCGGTGGAGCTTCAGCCGGGCGGCAGCCGGCTGGCATCGGGCATTTACCGGCGTATGCGCTCTGGCCGGGCCGGACTTGAAGAATCAAGCAAGGCTCGCCAGGTCACACCGCCGGCCAGGCCGGGCAGATGACAATCGTCCAAAACGATTGCGGGAAAATGTGCTGAGCGTTCGACATGGGGCAAAAGACATCGGCACCTACGGTCTTGCACATGTCAAGCTCTTGCCGCGACGAGGCGTCTTGATCTTAACGCGACTGAACCGCACGGCTTCGAATGCCGCTGGCGTAAGAATGGCACAATCCATGTTGGGTCTCATGTCGTGATGGTACCAGCGACCCGCGAGCCGGACCACTGCGCAGATCGCGTGCCCGCCATGCATGAACTGCATGGCCAGGCGCCGGCGGTTTGCCACCGGTTGCAACGAGTGCGGCCGATGCATCGGGGAACAAGGCATCAGCAGAATCGACTTCATCGATCACGTCGGCATCTTGCGTAGTTGTTTCTCCCTAACTGATGATTAAGCTTTACAGCCCGAAAGGAGTTCGGACCGCCGCGGTCGGCGAGCTTTCCGCGCAAAGCTGGCAGAATGTCCTTTGGGTCGATCTGCTGGATCCGTCGGCGGAGGAGATAAAGGCTGCTGAGGCTCTGGAACAGCTTTCACTGCCGACTCGAAACGAAGCGCAGGAAATCGAGGTTTCGAGCCGGCTTTATAACGAGAACCGCACCCTTTTCATGACCGCGACTATCATGGTTCGGGCCGCCGATCCGAATCCCGCCACGAGCCCGGTCACGTTTGTCTACCGACCCGAGCGACTGGTCACCCTGCGGTTCGACGATGCGGCGCCGTTCAAGGTCTTTGCGGCCCGTTACGAGCGGAGTCCCGAAACTTTCCTGACCGCCCAAAAGGTGTTTCTCGGCCTGTTCGACGAAATCGTCGATCGGATTGCCGATATCCTCGAACTGGTCGCGGCGGACCTCAACAGTCTCTCCACGGCCATATTCGCGAGCGGCAGTCGGGAACCCGGTTTCATCGATTACAACGAGCTGTTGCGGCGGATCGGGCAAAACGCCGCCCGATCCACCAATGCGAGAGAAAGTCTGGTGAGCCTCCGGCGCGTCCACGGTTATTTCACGGAAACGTGCGGGAATCTGAGCGCCGAGCAGGTGGACGAGCACTGGCGGATCACAGGCAAGGATGTCATTGCGCTCGCGGATCACGCCAACTTTGTCTCGAGCAAGGTGACGTTCATCCTGGATGCGACCCTCGGGCTGATCAACAGCGAGCAGAACACCATCAACAGTCAGCAGAACAGGATCATCAAGCTGTTCTCCGTCCTCGCGGTGGTGCTGCTCCCGCCGACCTTGATCGCGAGCATCTACGGCATGAATTTCCAACACATGCCGGAATTGCGCTGGCCGTGGGGATATCCGTTCGCGCTCGTGTTGATGCTCATCTCGGCGGTGGTTCCCTACCTGATCTTCAAGTACAAGCGGTGGCTCTAGGATGCACGGCGGTTTGCAGGGTCCAACCAGGGCTCAGGGTTGCTTCCGGCGGCTGGAGTGATCGCGATCATATCGCGGGAGTAGTTCCGGAATCCTGCCGCCTTCGTTCTCCCAACGCTCCAGTGCTCTTCTCGTGACGGCATGAGGATCATTGAGCCGCGCGTGCCAGGCGGCGGAGGCAATTGGGGTGTCGGATCGGTGGTGAAGAAAGTCGTTCGAATGCATGTCAGCATGATACGCGCAGCCTCTCCGTTCGGCTACTGCGTTGAACGCCACTGCCCCATGCGTGAACCGCATGGCCGGCTGCCGGCCAGCGCAGTAGGCGGCCGTGTCCCGCGGAGGTAGACTGCGGGGATGAAAACGAAGCCCACTTTCCGAATTTTGACTGGCATTGCCCTTGGGGTCCTTGGCGTCGCGCTCCTGATCTGGATTGCCGGGGGCGCCCGGATCGGCTGGACGCAGACGAGCGTCGTCGTGATGGAGCATGATGCGCTCACCGGCATCGATTATCCGGTGCGGCACGCCGCGTTTCTCCCGGGCGTGGAGTTCCCTCTGAGCGGAGTCGCGGCTGCAGCACTGCTGGTGGGAGTTGCCTACATCACCCGCCGCCGTGCGCCTTCGCCGCATGCCCAGATCGTGGCCACCGCTCGGCAACGTCCCTTTTCCATGAAAACATACCACATCCCCTACGTTGGAACCCTCGGGTTCCTGGCGCTTATCGCCATCATCCTCGGTCTTGCTGCCGTCGGCCGCGCCGCACCGCAAAGCTTCGACTTCAAGGATCCGAAAGGCGTCAACAACATCCAGTTCAAGCTCGACGCCCCGCTCGAGTCCATCACCGGCACCGGGACGGGCATCAGTGGAACCATCGAATTCGACGCCGCCCGCCCCTTGGCAACCCGCGGCCGTATCGTGCTCGATGCCGCAACGCTCATGGTCGGAAATCCGCTGATGGGTCAGCATCTCCACAGTGACCAGTGGCTCGATGTCGCGAGGCATCCCGCGATTGTATTCGAGGCTGCGAGCGTCACGAATGTGCGCCAACAAGGGGCGCAGGTCCTCGCAGACCTTACCGGCACAATCACGCTCAAGGGGATCACGAAACCCGTCACCGTGCCCGTCCGGTTTACTTATCTTGCCGACAAGGCGGGCGCGCGCGTCAACGATCCCCAGGTGAAGGGAGACCTGCTGGTCGTGCGCTCAGAATTCGAGATCAATCGCAGCGACTTCGACATTCAGCCCGGCACGATGACGGATAATGTCGCCGAAACCATCACACTCTCGCTCAGCATCGCGGGCGTTGCGCTGCGCGGTTAAAGCCAGGGCAGGAACCGGCCGGCGGTTCCATGCCGCCGGGCCGGATCTTGCGGTTTCCTAGGGCCGTTTCGTCAGCAGATTCACCAACTCCCGTACCGGTTCGGTGATCTTGCCGCGCTGCCACGCGACCTGAAGGTCCCATTTGACCGGCGTGCCATCGAGGGGCCGGAAGGTCACGCCGGGTACTTGCAGCCGCTCGACCAATGCTGGCAGCAAGGCCACTGCGTTCTCCGCGACCAGGAGTGAAAGGGTCTCGGTGATGCTGGAGGCATTTTCGACGATCCTGGGCCGGAATCCCCCGCGGCGGCAGAGCTGAACCAGCCAGTTGTTGAAACCGGGAATGTCGTCGGCATTCACACCGATGAACATCTCTTTCTGCAGGTCCGCGAGCGAGACCTTGTCTCGTGTTGCGAGGACGTGCGTTTCAGGCAGGGCCACAATCACCGAAAACGTGGCAATCCGGCGCACGAAAAACTCCCGGGGAATCGCGGCGTTGATGCTGCCCAGCACCACAACATCCAGTTCGCCTCGCCGCAGAGCCGCGATTTGCTCTCCGGGGGACAGGTCCACGAGGTGAACCTTGGTTTGCGGATGGGATCGCCGCAGGGCGGCGATGGCCGGGTTCAGATACTCGCCCGCGGCCGACATGATATAGCCGATGCGCACCGATGCGCTCTGCCCCCGCGCCAGCTTTCGTGCTTCAGAGAGGACGATGTCGGCCTTCGCCACGACTGGGCGCATGCCGTCGAGCAGGGCGTGCCCCGCGGCCGTCAAAGCCACTCCGCTGTGGCCGCGTTCCAGCAAGGGGCCGCCAACCTCCGTCTCCAGGGTCTGCATCTGGCGGGTCAGCGTGGACTGCGAGACATGCAGTTGTTCCGCGGCCTTGCTCATGCTGCCGAACTCGGCGATCGCGAAGAAGGAGCGCAGGAGGTCGAGGTTCACCTTGGCTCATCCTGCGCTGCCCACAGCGCAAGGCAAGCGGGAGAGTATGCCCGGGAACGGGTTTCCCAGTCTGCGGAACCATCATCGTCAGGATGCCGCCCGATTCGGATTGGAGTTCTGCACGCGATGCCGGTCGCTGTTGCAGTATACGCGATTGCGACGTCCTTCTTGTTCCCCACGCGTGCCATGCTGACCTTGTACCTGATTCTTCCCGCCCTGCTGGTGGCCGTTGTCATCGCCTCGGTCTGGCTGGAGCGCTGGAGCGTGCCGGTAATTCTTGTCGCGCTCGGCACAGGGATCATCTGCGGCAGCGATCTGCTGAACCTCTGGCATTTCGACGACATGGTGCTGACCAACCAGTGTGCCAACCTCGCGCTGGTTTTCATCCTCTTCCACGGCGGATTCATGACCAAGCGCGCCAACTTCCAGGCCGTCGCGCTGCCCGCCAGCGGTCTTGCGTCCTGGGGCGTCCTGCTGACCGCCGCGGCGACTTTTGCCGTGCTGCGGTGGATCCTGGATTGGTCAATGGAGCTGTCCCTGCTATTGTCCGTGATCATCTCGTCCACCGATGCAGCGGCGATATTCTCGATCCTGCGGCGTCAATCGTTGCCGGCGAAACTTTCGTCCACGGTCGAAATCGAGAGCGCGGCGAATGACCCCATGGCCATTTTGCTGACCACGGTCGCAGTTGCGAGCCTGGCGTCGGGGGAGTCATTCAGGATGACCACGGTGGGACTCTTCTTCTGGAAGTTCGGGGCCGGACCAGTTTTTGGGTATATCGCGGGGCGCGTGATCATCCGCCTGTTCAACTGGCTCACACCGCAGGACCGTGGCTACTACTACGTCCTGTTCATGGGCGTGGTGATGCTTACCTATGGACTTACCGAGCTGGCGCAGGCGAGCGGCATGCTGGCGGTGTTCACGGCTGGCTTCGTGATGGGCAACCGCTCGTTCGTGCACAAACAAGGGGTGCAGAACTTCTCGGAAGCTCTCTCCACCATCGTGAACATCGCCATGTTCGTGCTGATGGGTCTGCTCGTATTTCCCCGGCAGTTTGCGGAAGTCTGGCTGCAAGGCTTGCTGCTCTTCCTCGTGCTCACGTTCGTGGCGCGCCCGATCGCAGTGTTCATCGGGACGATTGGCATGCACCTGGGCTTTCGCAACAAGGTGTTCGCCGCTTGGGCCGGGCTGCGCGGCGCCGTTCCGATTGTGCTCGCGACCTACCCCGCGGCAGCAGGCCTCCCGATTGGAAACGAGGTCTTCAACCTCGTGTTTTTCGCCGTGATCCTGTCGATCATCATCCAAGGCTCCACGCTGGGCTTGGTGGCGAAGTGGCTGGGGCTGGCGGAACCAGCTCGGCCAAAAGCGTTGTTCAATCTCGAGATGATCACGATGGCGAAAAGCGACTACGACATGGTGATCGTCGATCTGCCCGGCTCCAAGGGCGCTCCCGGCCCCCGCCTGCGCGATCTGCGGCTGCCTGAAGGGGCCATCATCACGTTGATCACTCGCGGCGATGAAGTCGTGCTTCCGAAAGGTGAAACCCAATTGCGGGGCTGGGATCAGGTCACCGTGCTCGCCCATGCGCCGGACGAGGACCAAATCCGGGAGAAGCTGGTCGCTCCCTTCACGCCAGCAGGATCTTTGACATAGACCGTCGCCCTCAGCGGACAATGTGCAGTTTCAGGAAATTCGAGCCGCGCGCCTGACCAGGCGGAACTCCGCCGACGACGACGATGCGATCGCCGGGAGCAACCAGTCCTCGGTCGCGCAGGGTGGCTGCCGCGAGCGCGACCAAGCCTTCGAAGTTCTCGGCTTTCACCGTAACCAAGAGCGGCTTGATGCCCCAGTGCAGGTTGAGCGCATGATAGACGTTCGCGTTGGTAGTGAGCGCAAACAACGCGGTTTTCGACCGCTCGGCCGCGACGAGCCGCGCCGTGTAGCCGGTGGTCGTCAACACAACGATCGCCCGCCCGTTCAGCGAACGCGCGACGGCGCTCGCGCCTTCGCTCAAGGCGTGTGCGTCGCTCGGATCAGTCGCGGCATACGCTTTGAAGCTGATCCCTGCCTCCACCTCCCGCGCGATGCGGACCATCATCTCGACCGCCCGCACCGGGTGGGCGCCGACGGCCGACTCACCCGACAACATCACCGCGTCGGTCCCGTCGATGATCGCGTTCGCCACGTCGCTCGCTTCGGCCCGGGTCGGCCGGGGCTCGCGAATCATGCTCTCCAGCATCTGCGTCGCCGTGATCACCGGCAGCCCGAGGCGATTGCAATTCTCGATGATCTGCTTCTGCAGCATCGGGACCCTTTCCGGACGAACTTCGACGCCGAGGTCGCCGCGCGCGACCATCACGCCGTTCACCTCCTGGAGAATCTCGTCGAGGTTATCGACCGCCTGCGGCTTCTCGATTTTCGCGACGATCGGCTTGGTCACGCCTTTCGCCGCGAGCAGTTGTTTCAGCGTTCGCACGTCCGCGGCGCTACGCACGAAGCTCAGCGAGATCCAATCGACCCCATGCGCGATGGCGAACTCCACATCGCGAATGTCTTTCTCCGTAAGGGCGGGCAGCCGGAGCGCGAGGTTCGGAAAATTCACTCCTTTTCGGCTTTTGAGCGTGCCGCCTTCAACGACGCGACAGCGCACGGCGCGCCCGGTGACCTCCACGACCTCCAATTCCAGCAGGCCGTCGTCCAGTAACACGTGCATCCCCGGCTTCGCGGATTCGGCGAGGTGTGGGTAATCGATGGGAACGGTGTTGGTCTGACCAGTGAAGTCGCCTTCCGGCACGAGCGAAACGGTGCTGTTCGCAGTGAGGGTCGTCGCGCGATCCGGCAGTTGGCCGACGCGAATCTTCGGCCCCTGAAGGTCCTGGAGAATGGTCACCGGCGTATCGAGCTCTCGCGAGAGTGCGCGCAAGGTCGCGATTTGCCGGGCGTGGTCGTCATGGCTGCCGTGCGAGAAATTGAGCCGCGCGACGTCCATCCCCGCTTGGATCAGCTGCCGCACGACCTCAGGCGAACGGCTCGCAGGCCCAAGCGTGGCGACGATTTTGGTGCGGCGCATGATGACGGGATAAAGAAGGCGAGGGCGGCTCGCTACCTTGGATCAACGACGCGCATGCGCAACCACCCACTTCGCGAACGCCTGCATGAATTTCGGCAGAGCGTCGCGCGTCCGCTCGTCGGTCAATTTTCCGTTGGCATCGAACAGCTGTGCCACCGCGCCGATATAGGCTTCCGGCTGGGCCATTGTCGGCACGTTCAAGCAGACGAGCGATTGTCGGAGGTGATGGTTTGCGCCGAAACCGCCGAGCGGTCCAATAGAGGTGCTGACGACCGCGCCGGGTTTGCCATCCCACGCGCTCTGGCCGTAGGGCCGCGAACCGATATCCAGGGCGTTCTTCAAGACGCCGGGGACGGACCGATTATATTCAGGCGTCACGAAGAGCACGGCGTCGGCGGATCTGATCCGTTCGCGAAACTCGACGAACGAGGTCGGAGGGCTCTCATCGAAGTCCTGGTTGTAGTGCGGCAGGTGACCAATCTCGACGAGATCGAGTTTCAAGGGATTTGGCGCGAATTCGGCGAGCGCATGAGCGAGTTGGCGGCTGTGCGAGCCATGGCGGAGGCTGCCAACGATGACAGCGACGTGGTAGGTGTTTTTCATAATCGGATGAATTGTTGGCCGGTGTCGCGCTGCGGCGATATGCTGGCCGAGGGTTGAAAATCCAAGGCCGCTCTTAAGCGGACGTGGGAGGCGTTTAGCTCGAGCGGGCCACCGCCAGCGGGCGCGCCGCTGAGGGCGGTTCAGTGCTCGTTCAGGAGCGAGTCGAGATTCAGGGCGTCCGTGGACATCGCGAGCGAACCGTCGGCGTTGCGCGGCCACTGCTCGCGCGGGCGATCGCAGTAGAGTTCCAGTCCATTGCCGTCCGGATC
>WYBX01000080.1 GCA_011525695.1 Verrucomicrobiia bacterium | reverse complement strand
GCGCCAGCGGCAACGTGGTGCTCACCATCGCGGCCGCCGGCAGCCCGCCGACCATCGCGGCATCGCAGACGGCGCCTTCCGGGACCGTCGGCACCGCTTTCAGCTACCAGGTGGTGGCGACCGGCGCCACGAGCTACAGCACGACGAGCACGCTGCCCGCGGGCCTGTCGATGAACTCGAGCGGACAGATCTCCGGCACGCCGACGGCGGCCGGCACCCGGACCATCGTGGTTACCGCGACCAATGCGAACGGCAGCGCCAATGGCAATGTCGTGCTCACCATCGCGGCCGCCGGCACCCCGCCAACCATCGCCGCCCAGAGTGCGGCTGGCACGGTCGGTTCCGTCTTCAGCTACCAGGTGGTTGCCAGTGGAGCCACAAGCTTCAGCACCACCGGCACGCTGCCCGCCGGGCTGTCCATGAACTCGAGCGGACTGATTTCCGGCACCCCGAATGCCACCGGCAGCACCACCGTTCTCGTCACCGCGACGAATGCGAACGGCAGCGCAAGCGCCAACGTGACCCTGAACATCACGGCGTCCTCCCTGGCCCCGGTGTTGCTGTCGCCGACAAGCATGTCCGCCACGGTTGGCTCCACCATCAGCTACACGGCGAACTGGAGCAATGGCCCGACCAGCACGGCGGTCACCACGACGCTACCCGGCTGGTTGAGCTACAATCCGACCACCCGCGTGCTGAGCGGCTCGCCGACGGCCAACGGCTCGATCACCGTGGGCCTGAGCGCGACCAACAGCGCCGGGACGGGTACTGGCACCGTAACGATCAACGTCGGCTCCGCTACCCCGCCGCCGCCTCCGCCGCCCCCACCGCCCCCGCCGCCGCCGCCTCCGCCCTCGCGGGACGAACAGACCATCACGTTCACGGCTCCGGTCAGCGGGATCTTCGTGAACCAGCCGATCCAGTTGGGCGCGACCGCCAGCTCCGGTTTGAGCGTCAGCTACTCGCTGCTCAGCGGCAACGCCATCCTCAACGGTGATCAGCTCACGATCAAGGACACGAATCCCGTCGTGGTGCGTGCACTCCAGGAGGGGAATTCCACCTATGAACCGGCCAGCGCGACGGCGACGTTCACGGCATCGAAGACGACCCAGACGCTCACTGTCCCGGCCATCGCCTCGAAATTGAACACCGACGGGCCGATCATCCTCAGCGCAACGGCGAGTTCAGGGCTGCCGGTTACCTACACGCTGGTGAGCGGGCCGGCGACACTCTCGGGCAACACGCTGACGCTCAATGGCGCCGCGGGTACGGTTGTCCTGCGGGTCAGCCAGCCCGGCAATGGTGCCTTCAGCCCGGCGACGGACGTGATCCGCAGCTTCCAGGTGATCGCAGTGCGCCACCAGGTGTACTTCGGTGAACTGGGAGACGATCCGTTTGCGGTCGCCATCAACCGGGAAAACACCCGCGGGCTGTTTGTGGCGCGGCTCAGCGACACCGGGGAGGCGATCATCGCCCGGTTCGTCATCGAGGCCGACGGCAGCTTCGCCGCGACTCCGGTCACGATCAGCTCGATGGGTGCGCTCCAACCTGTGCAGGAGAGCACGCCCGCAGTGGCGGCCGCCGCGCGCGAGTTGACGCTCACCGGCACCGTCAAGGACGGCGTCATCAGCGGTTCGATCGAGGAACTCGGTCTCAGCTTCACGGCTGCCATGGAGCCGCTGGCGGGCCCGATGTCTGAACTCGCCGGCCTCTATGTCGCGACGATTCCGCGCTCCGCCTCGGGTGAGACCTATATCCTGGTCTCGGCCAGCGGCGAAGCCTACGTGCTGACGGTCGGTCCGTCTGGCGTGGCCGCCGGGATGGGCACGGTTGACGCCAATGGCGCCCTCCAGGTCGACCTCTCGCCCGATGCGGAGATTGCGGCAACGCTCAACTCGGCGTTGTCCTCCATCAGCGGCCGTCTGACGGCCGCCGGTGCCACGCACAACTTCATTGGGCTGAGCCGTGACACGGAGCGGACCGATCGGCTGGCCAACCTCTCGTCGCGGCTGCGCGTCACGGGTGGCGATGCGAACCGTTCGGTCATTGCCGGGTTCGTGGTCACGGGCACGACGAACAAGCAGGTGCTGGTGCGGGCTGTCGGTCCCGGGCTGCGCGCCTACAATGTGAACGACGCGCTCGACAATCCGAAGCTGCAGCTGGTTGACAGCACCGGGAAGGTGATCGCTGAAAACGACGACTGGACCGGAACCGACGTCGCAACGACGGCGGATCGAATCGGGGCGTTCGCCCTGGCCGGTGGCAGCCGGGATGCGGCCCTGGTGGCCACGCTGGCGCCGGGCGCCTACACGGCGATTGTCACCGGAGTGAACGGCAACGGTGTCGCCCTCGTGGAAGTCTACGACGCCGGCACCATCGAGCAGATCGCCACGCAGCAGCTGGTCAACATCTCGACCCGTGGGTTTGTGGATACGGGCGATGGCAACGTGATCGCCGGGTTTGTCGTCACGGGCAACACGTCGAAGCGCGTGCTGATCCGTGGCATCGGGCCCGGGCTGGAAGCGTTCGGCGTCACGGGTGTCGTCGCTGATCCGATGCTGCAGCTGTTCGTGGCGGGGAACGCCGCTCCGGTAGCCCAGAACGACAACTGGGGCACGCCGCAGCCGATTGGCGCGACCCAGATTGCGGCGACCGCGGCCGACATCAGCCTGGCCGGATCCGCCACGGGAGCATTCCCGCTGGCCAGCGGCAGCAAGGATGCCGCGATCGTCATCACCCTGATGCCGGGCAGCTACAGTGCGGTCATGACCGGCGCCGGTGGAACGACCGGCGTGGGCCTGATTGAAGTGTACGAAATCCCGAACAACTGATCAGTGGCTTTGGCCGGCGCGGGTTTGACTCCTGTTTCCTGACGCCGGCCCATCCTCAACCAACCCCGCGGTTGAGTCTCATCCCGGGCGTGTCGTTCGCGGCGCGCCCGGGATTTTTTTCGGAGGTTCAGAGGAGCTTGTGCTCCTGCATGGTCGCGAGCGTGCGCTCGAAGGCGACGAGGATCCGGGAGATCACGGCATCGTCATGCGTGCTGCTCAGGAGACCGCCGCCGCGAAAGATGTGCACACCCTCGTGCCACATCGCCAGGTGAAACGCCTGGTCGATTGCTTTCGGTGAACCCTTTTTCAACGCCGCTGCCGGCAGCTTCGGATCGCGGAGATCGCCGTCGCTTCGTGCGGGCACGGGCACGCCGAGGATGAGGTGAAACACCGATGAGTCGCCCCAGGCGGCTCCCTCGACGTTCATCCGCCCCAGCACGCGATTGAAGCCGATCCGGAGCTTTGCCGTCTGCGCGTCGGCAAATGCCTGGACACGCCCGTCGACGATTTGATCCAGGCAGGCAATCGCAGCGGCGGCCGAAAGCGGATTGGCGTTGAACGTGCCGTTGTGCAGGACCTTGTGCTCCCGGTTCCAGTTGGGATCAGGGCTGAATCGGAGTTGCTCCATGATGTCCCGCCGGCCGGCCACGGCGCCTCCCGGCAGCCCGCCCGCGACGATCTTGGCCATGGTCGTCAGGTCGGGGACGACCCCGATTTTCCCCTGCACGCCGCCGGGCGACCAGCGGAACCCGCCGATCACTTCGTCGAAGATCAGCACGACCCCGTGCTTTTCGGTAAGTGCGCGCAGGTCGCGCAGGAAATCGTCGGAAATCGGGATCAGCGCCCAGGTTGGGCCGGTGGGTTCGACGATGACGCCGGCGAACTCCCCGGACTTCAGCGCGTCATCGATGGCGTTCAGATCCTGGGGTGCGGATACCATCAGATCGCGAACCGCGGCCGGGATACCCGGCAGCTGGTTCGATGCGAGCGGCAGGAATCCCGGCTGGGCATAGTCGTTCCAGCCATGAAAATGACTATCGATCCGCAGGATCCGGTCTCGCTGCTTGAAGGCACGGGCGAGCCGCATCGCCATCATGGTGGCCTCGGTGCCTGACGCGACGAACCGCACCAGTTCAGCCGACGGCACCATCCTCGTCACGCGCTCCGCCCACTCGATTTCGAGCGGATGGCAGGCGCTGTGATGCGTCCCCTCGCGTGCCTGCCGGGTGACGGCTTCCACCACGGCGGGATTGCCGTGACCGAGGATCAGCGCGCCGTGGCCCATCGCGCAGTCGATCAGCTCATGGCCATCGGCGTCCCACTTCAGCGCTCCGAGCGCCCGCGTGATGTAAGGGGCGAAAGGATCCTGCTGGCGCACATCATGCGCGATGCCGCCGGGCAGCAGGGTCAGCGCTTCAGCGTGGAGGCGCTTTGAATTTGGATTCTCCTCGAGATAACGGGCGACAATGGGATTTGGGGAAGCTACAGCATCCATTGACCTTCCTTGCACGGAATATCCGAATAGTTCAACCCTCTCTCTTCGCGTTGATTGTTGTCGCCGCCAATCCGCAGCGATTTTGCACCACCCACCCCATACCATTCCATCCCATGAGCGACCGATTGCAGGCCCTGAACGCAGCGCTGAACGGCTATGTCTGGGGCTGGCCGATGATCATCCTGCTGATGGGCACCGGGCTGATCCTCACCATCCTGACCGGGGTGGTCCAGTTTCGCCGACTCGCTTTTGCATTAAGCGAGGTGCTGGGCAGGATCACGCGGCGCGGCGGCGGGCAGGGTGACGTGCGCCCATTCCAAGCGGTGGCCACGGCGCTCGCCTCCACCGTCGGAGTGGGAAATATCGCGGGGGTTGCAACGGCCATTGCGCTCGGCGGCCCGGGATCGGTGTTCTGGCTGTGGGTCTCAGGCATTCTCGGGATGGCAACGAAGTATGCCGAAATCGTCGTCGCGCTGCATTATCGCGAGCGGGATGGTTCCGGCACGATGCGCGGCGGCGCAATGTACGTCCTGAGGAATGGTCTTGGATGGCCATGGCTGGGTGGGGTGTTCGCAGCCCTCACCGCGCTGGCGGGATTCGGGATCGGCAACATGGTGCAGGCCAACTCGGTCGCTGATGCGCTGCGGGCGACGCTGGATGTCCCGACCTGGGCCACCGGCATCGCCCTCGTCATCCTCACGGCGCTGGTGATCCTTGGCGGGATCAAGTCGATTTCCCGGGTGACGGAGTGGCTGGTGCCCTTCATGGCGCTGTTTTACCTGTTCGGGGCCATGATTGTGCTGGTGCGTTGCGCCGATCAACTTCCGCAGGCGTTCAGGCTCATTTTTGACGGTGCGTTTTCGGGATCGGCGGCGGCGGGTGGGTTTGCCGGCAGCACGGTCATGATGGCGCTGCGGTACGGGATTGCGCGGGGGCTGTTCTCGAATGAAGCCGGGCTCGGCAGTGCGCCGATGGTGCATTGCGCGGCGGATACGGATCATCCGGTGCGGCAGGGCATGTATGGCATCTTCGAGGTGTTCGTGGACACCCTGGTAATTTGCACGGCCACCGCACTCGTGATCCTGACCACTGGCATCTGGAGCAGCGGCAGCACGGGGGCGGCCCTGACGGCGAAGGCCTTCGAGATCGGGCTCCCCGGCACGTTCGGCTCCGTGGTGGTGACCGGCGGGCTGCTCCTGTTCGCCTATTCGACCCTGCTGGGATGGAGCTACTATGGGGAGACCGGCATCGTGTACCTGCTGGGGGCCAAGGCGGCGAAGCCCTACCGGATCGCCTGGCTCGTCTTCGTCTACCTGGGTGCGACCGGATCGCTGCACCTGGTGTGGGACATTGCCGACACCCTCAATGGGCTGATGGCGATTCCGAACCTGATTGGGCTGCTGGCGTCCATCCCGCTGCTCCTGCGATTGCAGCGCGAATTCTTCAGCAAGGCTCGATCCTGATTCGGAACGCTTTTCGCCGGTTGAAAACCGGCGCTACCCCAGGCTGCCGCACGCGCCAACGATCTCCAAACCCGCCAGAGGGCCAGCCCGCCGTAGCGCCGCGTCTCCGACCGGCGACATACAATCTGAATTGCATTTTCCTCCACCCGGTCCGAATGCGCGCTCCGCCTCGACCGGATGAGACCCGACGAGATGTGTAGAAGGTTGGCGGGACGCCGGTTGCAGGATCGCTCAGAAGAACGTCGCGAACGGCTCGCGATCGTCGCGGGCGAAGGCGGCGCCGCTCGAGGGGGATGCGGTCAGTTCGCTCCAGAGCCCTACCCGCATGTAGCGCGGACCGGGCGTTGGACCGCCCGTCGTAATCAGGCTGGCGAGTTGGACATCGTAATGCATCACCCCCGATCCGCCCACGGTCACGGTGTTGCCGATGACCGCGCCATACATGTCGCCGCTCCCGTTGAGGTTGATGTTGCCGTTGGGAGCGTAGATCGTCCCCTTGAAGGAGCCGGATCCCCCGATATCAAGCGTCTGGGTCGAGCCGGTTGGCGCGGTTCCCCAGATCGTGACTTTGCCGCAATCCGCCGTGCTGTTGATCATGCCCGACCCACCCAGGCTGATCGTCCCCGGGCAGTAGATGTTCAGCGAAGGATCGGTCGAGCCGCTCCCGCCCACGGACAGATAGCTCGAACCCCCGACGGAGATGTTGCCGGTGACGATGATGTCGACCGGTCCCTTGATGTTGAGGTTGGCGGAGCCGCCCAGGCTGAGTGAGGTGCAGGTGTAGAGGTAGCGGCCGTTCGCCCCCGGAACATCCCCGACGCGGGGGAGGTTGGTTCCCGCCCCTGGTGCGTAGGCGCCAAGCGAATACGCACTGGTGGTCGGGGCGGTGGCGTCCACCAGGTTCGCATTGAAGTCGAGCCGGACGCGGCTGGGGTCGACCTTTGGCGTGGAGGTCGAGGTGGCGCCATAGATCCGTCCGCTGCCGCCCACATTGGGCTGGGTGCCTCCCGTGGCGACATAGCCATAGATGTCGGCCGAATTCAGCACCTGGACCACGGTGTTCGAGGCGACTGTCGCCTGATCGCTCCGATTCGTCGACGCATTCCAGTCACCAAGGCTGGAATCATAGCTGTCTATGTTGGCGCTGCCGGAGAAGGTCACGGTGCCCTTGGCCACGATTCCATTGCCAAACAGGCGGGTCGGACCTGAGCCGCCGACCCGAAGCTGCTTGAGGATTTGCGGCTGGTTCGGCAGCTGAATCACACCGAGCGCCGTGATGGTCGGGGCGCTGCCGTTGGCGCCGTCAATCCGCGCATGGACGGATCCCGTGGCTTGGGGGAAGGAAAGGCCCGAGGTGATGCTGCGGGAAAAGTCGTCGCTGGTGCCGCTGACGAGCTCCCAGCCGGCGCCGGAATTGACCGTGCTCGTGTTGATCGCGTAGAGCGCCTCTTCGATGCCGGCCTCGGCCAGATTCAAGGCCGCAGCCTGGTAATAGGAGCGCGACGCGAGCCGCGCCTCCTGGGCGGCACGGGACAGGAAGCTTGAGGCGATCAAGGCTGTCACGGCGGCCAGGACCAGCACCGTGATCACGGCGCTGCCGCGGGACGCCGGACCTGGGATCAACCGGCGCGATTGGCGGGTGGGAAAGTGGAAGGGGAGCGCATTCATGGTGGCAGGGTTCGCTCAGTGGGTGGTCGACTTGGCGCGCATCGTGAACTGGGCGGAAATGACGTATTCCGACGTCACCGACAGCGCCACGAGCCGGAGCATCCGCAGGCTGAGCTGCACCTGCTTCACCTCGACGAGGCTCGTGGTTTCGACGTTGTTTCCATTGGCATAGTAGAAGGCGAACGTCTGGACGTCGCCGGCGAGCGTGGCGGTACCGCTGTCGTCCTGCCGGGTCACGGTGGAACTGACGCTGTCATAGTCCCAGGTGACATCCTGCGTACTGGTTGCGGTGGGATTGGTGGGGAGGACGAGCGTAAGGTTGGTTTCGGTGAAATTGGCGACATCGGTGGCCGCCCGGAGATCG
Source organism: Verrucomicrobiia bacterium (assembly GCA_011525695.1). Taxonomy (GTDB): domain Bacteria; phylum Verrucomicrobiota; class Verrucomicrobiia; order Opitutales; family Opitutaceae; genus ER46. Next base: position 9,283 of record WYBX01000080.1, on the reverse strand, counting down.
GCGCCGAGCTGTTCGAGGAGCCGGCGGGCCTGGGCGTTCATCTCGCCGTAGTTCTGCAGCGACCGATCCCCGCGTGCGATGAACAGGTAGGATGTCAGCAGCGCCAGTGTCAGCATCATGATCAGCGCCAGCGAGATCAGGAGCTCGACGAGTGAGAAACCGGCCTGGAGCGGCTTGCGATTATGGAGTCCAGCCGACATAGAAGTAATCGCTCAGCCCCTTCTCGCCGAAGATGGTCGTGAGGCTGCGGTTGAAGGCGGATCCGTTTTCGGTCCAGCTCACATTAAGCGTAACCGAGAGCTTGCCCAGCTGGCCGGGGGTCGAAGCCACCTGGGTCGTGAACTGTGCGTTCATGGTGAAACCCTGGGTGAATGTGGACGCGAAGCGCTCGCTCGCGAGCATCGAGGCGAAGCTCACGGGTTGAGCCTGGGCCGCATAGGCCTTGAGTTCGTTGAAGTTCCGCAGCCGCAGATCCTCCATCGCCGACTGGGCGATTTGCCCGGCGAGCGTGACCATCCGGGCGTGTCGGGTGAAGCCATAGGCTTGGGACAACGCGGTGAGGCTGGTCATGACGACGAAGCCGAGCAGCACCGCGGCAACGAGGACCTCGGAAATCGTCATGGCACGCGCACTGCGCCAGGGATGGCGCCGGGCAACGGGCACGGCCATGCATTCAGATAAACGGGGCATCGGAGGGTGCGTTCCATTCTGTCTTCGGCCAATCGTGCGGGTGTGTCGAATCAGGATTATGCGCACGCGTTGCGTAGTTTCCCCGGGGAGCGCGGATCCGGCCGATGGCGGCAGCCACAGACACTGCTGGCGGCATCAGGCGGGAGTCTGCGGTGCCTGGCCATTGACCGTCCGGGCATCGACCACCACGGCGGTGACCAAGTCGGCGCCCACATTCACGACAGTCCGCATCATATCCAGGATCCGATCCACACCGAGCACGATCCCGATGCCCTCGGGCGGAATGCCGAAAGTCGCGAGGAGCCCGGCAATTACCGGCAGCGAACCGCCGGGAACGCCGGCGATGGCAACGGCGCTGATCACGGCCAGGAGCAGGAGCGTGACTTCCTGGGCGAGCGTGAGATCCACCCCAAATACCTGCGCGACAAAGAGCACCACACAGCCTTCGTAAAGCGCAGTGCCGCTCATGTTCATGGTGGCACCGAGCGGGAGGACGAAACCGGCCACACCGGGCTGTACCTTCAGCGTGTTGCGCGCGCACTCCAGCGAGGCGGGCAGCGTCGCGTTGCTCGAACTGGTCGAGAAGGCGGTGATGAGCACTGCGCGCGTATCCTTGAAGAACTGGCGAGGGGAACGTCGCGTCCAGAACTTGATCCAGAGCGACAGTGTGCCGAACAGATGGAGCAGCAGGACGGTGATGCAACCGGCCACGAAGACGCCCAGTGCCGCGAGGATATCGACGCCAATCTTCACGATGACACTGTAGATCATCGCGGGCACGGCGTACGGGGCGAGCAGCAGCGCAAAGTGCACGATCCGGGTCATCACCTCGCACACGAGGTCGAGCCCCTTCTGCAGCCGGGCGCGGCTGTCCTCGGCAAGTTGCGTCCCCGCGGCGCCGACCAGCAGGGCGAACACGATTAGCGGGAGCACGTCACCAATGGCGGCGCGGGACTGGCCAGTGACGGCCGCGAAAAGATTCCGCGGCATGAACATCTCCACCAGCAGCGCGAAACTCATCGTCGGCGAGGTCGCGCTGCTGGCGACATACCCCTGGGCCGCGCCGCCATACAGCTGTTCCAGCTGCAGCTTCGTGGCCTCCGCGAGCTGATCGCCGGGCCGCACGAGGTTCATCATCAGGAGCCCGAGCCCGACTCCGATCGCCATGTTGAGCGCAAACAGCGCGAAGGTCCGTCCGGCGAGCGGGCCGAGCCGATCCAGCCGGCCCAGCTGCACGACTCCCGCGGCGAGGGAGGCAAATACGAGCGGGATGACCACGAAGAACAGCGTGCGCAGAAAGACCTGCCCGAAGGGGTCGAGGACGTGGGTGGAGACCAGCTGCATGAACCCGAGCAACCGGGGGAAGGGCTGGCCGATGATCAGGGTGAGCACGCCCGCCAGCACGCCAATCACGAGTCCAATCAGGATGCGGTTCGCCAGGGTGCGATTCGGCTCGGCCATGTTGGGCCCGGAGGGTTGCGGGGTCGGGCTGGTGTTGTCGAATGCGAAGTGGAGCCCTTAGCCTGCATCCATCCTACCGCGGCAGCCTCAACCGAAGGTTATTTGTTGGGACACAGAGTGCACAGAGGAAACACGGAGGTCACAGAGAACGGCAGGCTGGTTTTGCAGAGGAACAACTCTGTGCCCTCCTGTCCGGCCTCTGTGCGCTCTGTGACCCAAGGATTGGGTGTTCAATTCAGCGGTCGATGCATGTTCGCCGGTGGAAAACCGGCGCTACCCCAGAGTACCCCGCCTGACTCGCATTCCGGGTGTGGACTTCATGGTAGCGCCGTGTCTCTGACCGGCGGAATTCCATCAGCAGATGCCCCGATAACCCGATTGAAGACGCGCGCTGCGGCGTCGCGAAAACCTACGCGTAGCGATCCTCGGTCCAGGGATCGGCCGTGTTCGAATACCCCCGCACTTCCCAATAGCCGAGCTTGTCCTCGGCGAGGAAGCTGATCCCGTTCACAAATTTCGCCCCCTTCCAGGCGTAGAGCTTCGGGATGATGACGCGCGCGGGACCGCCGTGTTCGCGGCTCAACGGCTGGCCCTCGAACGAGGTGGCGACAAGCACGTCCTCATCCAGGCAGCGGGCCAGCGGGACATTCGTCGAATAGCCGTCGTAGCTGGTAAAATAGACGAACTGCGCCTCGGGCTTCGGCTGCGCCAGTTCATACAGCGTCGTGAAGGCGACACCGCCCCAGCGGCAGTCGTACTTGCTCCAGGTCGTCACGCAATGGAAGTCGCTGACATCCTCCACCTGCGGCAGCGCGTTGAATTGGTCCCAGTTGAGTTCGACCCGCTGTGCGACCACTCCGTCGAGCGTCAGCTGCCAGTCGGCGAGCGCGATCTGCGGCTGAACCCCGAGGTCGAGGACGGGGAAACCCTCCGTCAGCTTCTGGCCCGGTGGCAGCCGGTCCTGGGAGGCGGTCGTCCGGGCGGTTACGCCGCGGGCCTTCTGCTTTTCCGCCCATTTCTGCTTGGCTTCGATGTAGCGCGCTTTCGACACGGTGGTGAAACGAGCCCGGAGGTTTCATGAACCGGGGAGCCCACACGAGAAATTTCCGCCGGCTTTGCCAGCGGCAGGACGCCATAACTGTCTACCCATCTTACCGGGTATCCTCAGGTCGAGGCGCAGCGCGCATTCGACCGGGTGGAAGAGAATGCAATTCGAATTGAATTTCGCCGGTCGGAGACGCGGCGCTACGGCGGGCCGGCCCTCTGGCGGGTCCGGAAATCGGTTGCGCGTGCGGCTGCCTGGGGTAGCGCCGGTTTTCAACCGGCGAAAATCGTTCCGAATCACATTCTCCGCAAGATGGGTTGTGAGGTATGGCGGGACGCCGCTTGCCACGTTCGGCCGTGGTCCTTGGTCTTTAGTCCCTGGTTCCTTATTCCTCGAGCGCGCGGGCCACGGGCTCGCGGCGCCGGAAATAATAAATCGCCATTCCTCCCTGGCACAGTGTCGCGATGAATGCGAACGCCTGCAGGCTGATCCGATTCACCTTTGCGAGATACTGTTCCACCGTCAGGCCGAACTGGGCGGCGCTCGGGGCGAGCGCAGCCCGAAGGCTTTCGGACACGGCTGGCAGCTGGGAATCCGAAAGCCGGATCAGGCAGTAGGCATAGATGATCGCCAGCAACAGCGGCTGGCTCGCCACCAGCCAGTTCATCCCGCGGGAGTCCCCTTTGAGCAGCAGTCCCCGGCCATGCAACTCCACCGAACCGGCGCCGGCAGCGAGCAATCCGATCACGGCAAGCGGCCCGTGGCCGCCCGCGGCCGACAGCAGCGCGAAAAACGCCGACAGGATCAGCACGGTGGCGCCATCGAGCTGGGCCGTACGCAATACCCGGGTAAGGGTCTCGGCGGGAAGGAGCGGTGGAACACGGGTCATGGGCGGTCGATCCGGCTCGCTGGAGATTCGCGGCAATTTGAGCATCCGTTATCGCGCATGACAGGATCAGACTGGATCCTGTGCTCCGCTCGGATTGACAATTTAAAAATCCCTTGGCCGCACCGCATCGACCTCCCTTCCGCTTCCGGCTCGAGTTTCCAACCGAACTGCCCATTTCCGGCCGCGCGGAGGAAATCACGGCCGCGATCCAGGCTCATCAGGTGATTATCCTGGCGGGCGAGACTGGTTCGGGAAAGACGACCCAGATTCCGAAAATGTGTCTGGCCGCCGGCCGGGGCATCGAGGGCCGGATTGCCTGCACCCAGCCGCGCCGGGTGGCAGCGCTTTCGATCTCGCGGCGGGTGGCCGAGGAACTCGGCGTCGAATGGGGCCGCGAGGTCGGCTGCAAAATCCGGTTCAACGATCACACCAGCCCGCAGACGCTGATCAAGTTCGTCACCGACGGCATGCTGCTCGCGGAGGTGCAGGGCGACCCGATGCTGCGCGAGTACGACACGATCATCATCGACGAGGCGCACGAACGCTCGCTCAACATCGACTTTCTCCTCGGCCACCTGCGCGCCCTGCGGTTCCGCCGGCCGGAGCTGAAGATCATCATTACCTCGGCCACGATCGACACGGCCGCCTTCAGCGCCGCCTTCGACGGGGCGCCTGTCATCCTGGTCGAGGGCCGCACGTTTCCCGTCGAGGTCGTCTACGCCCCGCTCGACGAACTCGGCAGCGATGCCGCGGAGGGCGACGAGGTGGCGGCGCAGGCGGAGGCCCTGCACTATGTCGACGGCGCGGTGGAGGCGGTCGAGCGGGTGACGCGTGAAAGCACGTCGGGCGATGTGCTGGTCTTCCTCCCGAGCGAGCGCGACATCCGGGAGGTGGGCGATTTGCTTGCCGGCCGGCGGCTGCGCGATGGCGAAATCATCCCGCTGTTCGGCCGGCTGTCGAACTCGGAGCAGCAGCGCGTCTTCGCTCCGACCCAGCGGCGGAAAGTCATCCTCGCCACCAACATCGCCGAGACCTCGCTGACGATTCCCGGGGTGCGATTCGTGATCGATACCGGGCTGGCCCGGCTCAGCCGCTACGCGCCGCAGGCCCGGACCCGACGGCTGCCAATCGAGGAGATCGCGCAGTCGAGTGCCGAGCAGCGGAAGGGCCGCGCCGGCCGCGTGGCCGACGGCGTGTGCATCCGATTGTATTCGGAAAAGGATTTCCTGGAGCGGCCGCGGTTCACCCAGCCCGAAATCCAGCGCGCCAACCTCGCGGACGTCATCCTGCGGATGAAGGCATTCGGGCTGGGCGACGTGGAGCGGTTTCCCTTCATCAACATGCCGTCCACCAAGGCGATTCGGGCCGGCTACCTGCTGCTGGAGGAGCTCGGCGCACTCGAATCGGCGGGCGCGCGCGGCCAGGAGGAGCGAACGGGTGGGGCGGTCGTGCTCACGCCGATCGGGCGGGAGCTGGCGCGACTGCCGGTTGATCCGACCGTCGGTCGGATGATCCTGCAGGCGCGCAGCGAGCAGGCGCTGCGGGAGGTGATCGTGATTGCGGCCGGGCTATCGATCCAGGATCCGCGCGAACGGCCGATCGACAAGCAGCAGCAGGCCGATACCGCCCACCGGCGGTTTGTCCATCCGGATTCCGATTTCCTGACCCTCCTGAAGATCTGGGAGGCTTTTCACGATGAATTCGAGACGCTGTCCCAGGCCAAGCTGCGCCGGTTCTGCCGCGATCACTTCCTGAGCTACACCCGGATGCGCGAATGGCGCGACATCCATGCCCAGCTGCTCGACGTCCTCCGCGAGCGCGACGACTTCAGGATGAGTTCGGCGATGGCGGTCGCTGGCACGCGTCCCCTCTCAGCCGAAGCGCCCCACGCCGGCCGCGCGGGTGCGGGCGCCAAGCCGGACGCAGGTTTGCGCCGGAATCCGCCGGCATCCGGCTCGCGGGGACGACGGGCGGCGGATCGTGCGGACGGCGACCCGCTCGCGTTTGGCACGCCGGCCTACCGCGCCATCCATCGCAGCGTGCTGGCGGGCCTGCTGGGCAACATTGCGCATCTGGATGAGGAGACGGGTATGTACAAGGCGACCCACGATCGAAAGGTCGCGTTGTTTCCGGGCTCGGTGCTGTTTCGACGGGAGGAGCCGCGGAAGCGGGGAGCCGCGGACGCACCGCGCGAGGGGCCGAAAAAAGCGGCGGCGAAGGGCCCGCGTTGGATCATGGCGGCGGAAATCATGGAGACGACCCGGCTGTATGCGCGCACGTGTGCGCGGCTCGACCCGCAGTGGGCGCTGGATCTCGGCGCCCACCTGGTGAGGGTCGCCTACAGCGAGCCGTTCTGGAATGAAGCCGGCGGACGGGTGATGGTGAAGCAGCGCACCCGGCTGTACGGGCTGGAGATCGACAGCCGCGCGACCAGTTACGGCCGGATCGATCCCGTGCACGCCACCGAGATCTTCATCCGGGAGGGGCTGGTAAACGACACCGTGACCTTTCCGCTGGATTTCCTGGCACACAACCGGAAGGTGCGCGACACGATCGAGGATCTGCTCACGCGGGCGCGCGACAGCGGCTACCTGAACCTCGACGAGGCGGCGTACCGCTTCTACGCGGCCCGGCTGCTGCCGGAATCGGATGAAAAGTCTCCGGCTGCGGGCGCGGCCTCGGGGCGCCAGGCCAAATCTTGCACTGGAATCAGCAGCGTGGCCGAACTGGTCGATCTCGTCCGTGAGCGGCGGGCCAGCGAGCCGCGATTCCTGTACATGGAGCCGGCGGATCTGCGCGATCCCGAGACGATTGAGCATGACGCGGAGGCGTATCCGGAGGCGCTGCCACTATCCCATACGGCGCTGCCGCTGAATTACGCCTACAAGCCCGGCGAGAGCGATGACGGCGTCACGCTCGAGGTTGGCCTGCGGGAGGCCGGCGCGTTGACTCCGGCGGCGCTGGATTGGGCGGTGCCGGGGCATCTCGAGGCCAAGGTGGAACATTATCTGCGCTCGTTGCCGAAGGAATTGCGCCGGGGTTTCGTGCCGTTGGGTGAGACCGCCAGGAATCTCACGTCGCAACTGGCCGCGCGGGACCGGCTGACGGGCCGGCGGGAGACGCTGCCGGAGGCGCTGGCCGCGATCATTGCCGAGCGATTCCAGGTCGCGCTCGATCCGGCGGTCTGGAACGACAAGCCGCTGCCGGATCACCTGCGGGTGCGCGTGCGCGTCGTCGATTCCGAGGGTCGTGAACTGGCCGCGAGTCGCGAACTGTCGGACATCCGTGCGGCGCTGCTCGTGCAGTCGCGCGAAGCCAGCGCGGCGGTTTCGCGCGAGGATCCGTCGGCATGGCAGTCGGCCCGCGCAGAGTGGGAAACCGGTGCGCAGGCCAGCTGGGCCTTCGGGGATATTCCTGCGCGCGTGCAGGTCACGGAGCAGGCCGGGGCGCCGGTGTATGCGTTTCCCGGGTTGCAGGCGGTTGCCGGCGGCGTGGCCCGGCGGCTGTTTCGCACGCCGGAGGAGGCGGACGCCCGCACGAGAGAGGCGATCGCGGCGTTGCTCGAGCGGCAGCTGGGTCACGAACTGATGTGGACGCAGCGGGACTTGCGCTCCTTGCGCGAGTTGGGGGCGCTGACGGCGATGCTCGGGCCGCTCGAGAGCCTGCAGGAGCAGGCGCTGGAATCGATTCGGAAATGGGTGACGGATCCGGCCCGCGCGGCGAGCCTGGCGGATGGCGCTCGCGAGGGGAGGGCGGATGACTTCCGTTGGAAGGCCGGGGACTTCAATGCCGCCCTGGCTCGCGCGAAGGCGGATTTGCGGGGAATCGTGCCGCGGACGGTCGAGTTGCTGCGCGAGATCCTTCGGGCGCGGGCGGATTTGCACGTGGTGTCCGATCCGCCGCCGGGTTTCGAGCGGGACCTCCATGCGCTGGTCCCGCCCGATTTTCTGCGGCACACGCCGTATGCCCAGCTCACCCATTTTCCACGGTACCTGAGGGCGATGGAGATCCGGGCCGCCCGGTGGCGGAAGAATCCGGCCAAGGATGCGGAGCGAGCGGCGGAGATTGGCCGTTATGCCGCCGCGTGGGACCGGCTCCGCGGGCGTCCGGAGGCCGGAGCGCTGCGGTGGCTGATCGAGGAGTTCCGGGTGAGCCTTTTCGCGCAGGAACTGGGAACGGCCGAGCCGGTGTCCGCGGTGAAGCTGGATCGGCTGATGGCGGCGGTGCAGCGCGGCGATGCCGGTCCGGCGGGGCCGCCAGCCACCGCGAAGCCGATCGTGTCGGCTCCGCTGGTCCGGCCGAAGACAGCGCCGGTCAAGAGCCTCAATGCGCTCGACCGGCTGTTTGGACGGTAGTGCCGCGAATTCGGCCGAGGCGCCGTGGCTTCAACCGCTAATCCACGCCAATGGCCGCGAATTCGGAGATTGCGGCACGGAGACACACCGGTGAATCGGGCGCCGGTAGCGCCGCGTCTCCCCGCGGCCTATACAATCCGCATAAGCGGACAATTCACCGGGGCGCGTTCTTCCCCGGCTTGCCCAGCCCTGAGCTTGTCGAAGGGTTCAACAAGAGTCCCGTTTCGGGCTGCGCCGAAACAGAACTCTCCGGGTTGGGCCTTTTCAGCCTGCTCCGAGTGACTTCAATATTTTCCACGCCAGCGGCTCTTTGATCTCGGTGTGCCGCGGAATAGCTTCGACCACTCCCGTGCGTGGATTGGTCCAAAGGGAGTGCGCGCTACCCTCCCGCTTCAGGTAGCAGCCCGCATGGCGCAGCCGCTTCTCCAACGCGCGGCGTTTCATCACACCGCGATGACTGTCTGAATCGCATCTTCGGGCAGACCGCGCCGGGCGTCCTCGACCCGATCCTCGAAAATGAGCTTTATGGCTTCCCTCAGGCTCGTCTTCGCTTCCTCGACCGTCTCGCCCTGCCCGTTTGCACCTGGCACCTCCGGACAAATCGCCCAGTAGCCGCCCTCCGGGGCCTCCTCGATGATCGCAGTGAATTCGCCTTTCATGACGTTCAACTATGTCCCTCTCTGCGAAATCGTCAACCGTCGGACCTTTCCCGGTTCGCCCAGACACTATAGCTGCGTGCTCCGGCAGCGGAAGCAAGAGGCGTGCTTGCCCTCGTCGACGCGGGTTGCTCCCGATGAGGGGAGCCTATCCGCATGGATGCGGCTGGAGGACAAGTCACAACCG
>WYBX01000012.1 GCA_011525695.1 Verrucomicrobiia bacterium | reverse complement strand
ATTCATCCCGCCACGCCAGGCGTCCGCATCCAGCCCGGCCATGGGTCGGGCAACTCCTTCTCCGTGCCCTCCGTGTTCCCCCGCAATTTCATTGGGTTGCGGCGCCAGCCGCGCTAGGACGTTCGGCGAAAGCCAATTCCAAATGACCAAGATACTTGTCGTCATCCTCTACGCTGCGTTCGTCAGCAGTGCCTCGCCAGCGGAACCAGCCCCGGCAGCTGGGCTTCGGAGCGAAAATCAAGAGGAGAGAGACAAGACCGCGGCCATGTTGCGGCAGACTTTTCAGATGCCGGATCGAAAACCATGGGACGCCATTGCGGCTCGATTGACGCCGGGAATGTCCGAAGCGGAGATGCGCGAGATTCTCAGGCCGTGGCTGCAAGGCCTGCACCAGAGGATGGGGACAATGGTCGACGAGGGATGGAATTGCAGGCTCGATGATGTGTTTTGCCTCGCGATTAGGCTCCGGCGTCGCGAACGGACGATCATCAGCGCAGAGCTCTACGAACACATGATGTCATACGGTTCCATGCCACCCGAAGGTTATACGGGGTTATGGAGAAGCTATTACTGCAATGGAATGAAGCAGCGTGAGCGCGAGATTCGGCAGGGAAAACCTCATGGTGTTAGTTTAGCGTATTACCCGGATGGAGCCTTGCATCAGGTGATGACTCATGCTGATGGGCGCCCTCACGGCAGCGAGACGGCCTATTTCCCTTCAGGCAGGCTCAAAACGAGAGGCCAGTATGAATTTGGGCGGAGAGTAGGCGAATGGGTATGGTATAATGAAGATGGTACGACTGTACGTTCACAGAATGCACATGACGATGGATCGGGACGTTTCTGAAGAAATGACGCCGAGCGATGCGAACGCCGGGGGTGTTCCAAAGGGAACGGAATCCAGAATGGAAAAGCTCGCGCTGAGTGCTGAGGCGAGTAGAAGAAAATGGCCGAACCCGGAGAGTTCTGTTTCGGCGCAGCCCGAAACGGGACTCTTGTTGAACCCTTCGACAAGCTCAGGGCAGGGCGAGCCCAAGAAGAACGCGCTGGAGTGAATTGCGCGGTTATGCGGATTGTAGAGTAGGCGAACCGGCGGGAGGGGACGGGATGGAACCGGCAGGGATGGCCCGTGGCCGCGGGCATGAACTCCAGTATCCGCGCGAAGAAGTGCTGGTGCACTCCGTTGGCTCCGTTGCCTCCTGTTCAGATGTTTGGGATTCGGCCGGGGAGCCTGGCGGCTTCAATTCCTTTGACCGCGGATGGCGCGGATTTCGCGGATGCCAGCAGGGCATGCCGATGGCACGGCGGCCAGAGCCAGACAAGCGGCGGGACGCCGCGTCCACGCTGAAGCCGGCTCACACCGGCCACCGAGTCACCGACCACCGATTCGCCGAAATCGCCGGTCGGAGACACGGCGCTACCTCAGAGGCTCTGTCCGACCTCGGCTCGGCTCCTGTTCAAAGGTCTGGGGTTGGGATCGAACCGCGGAGGAGGAACCGCGAATGACGCGAATGGACGCGAAGGTCGGAGCCCACGCCTCGGATTCGCGGCCATTGGCGGGGATTCGCGGGTGAACGGTCTGCCGAGCCTGCCATTCCCAATCGCTCGAGAGGCCTGGAACTCCAACCTTCGCGTCCGATCACGGTTCAGAACTTGAACGTCTCGTTCTGTGCGGCCTGGCGGAGCCAGTGATCGACCAGCACCAGCGCGGCCATCGCCTCCACAATCGGCACCGCCCGCGGCACGACACAGGGATCATGCCGGCCGCGACCGACCAGTTCCGCAGCCGCACCGTGGATGTCGACCGTCTGCTGCGGCCGGAGGATCGTCGCCGTGGGCTTGAACGCCACGCGGAACACGATCTCCTCGCCATTGCTGATCCCGCCCTGGATGCCCCCGCTCCGGTTCGTCGCGGTCCGCACGCGGCCACCGCTGGCCTCGAAACGATCGTTGTGCTCGCTCCCGCGCAGCCGCGCGCCGGCGAAACCGCTGCCCAGTTCGAAACCCTTCGTCGCCGGCAGCGACAGCATCGCCTTCGCGAGATCCGCCTCCAGCCGGTCGAACACCGGCTCGCCCAGCCCGGCCGGAATCCCGCGTACCCGGCATTCAATCACGCCACCCACCGAATCGCCCTCGGCCCGGACCGCCTTGATCCGCTCGATCATCCGCGCCGCCGTCTCCGGGTGCGGACACCGCACGGGCGTGGCCTCGACCTCGGCCAGCGCCGGAAACGCAGCCAGCGCCTCCGGGGGCACCGCGATGTCGTGCACCTGGGTGAGAAAGGCCCGGATTTCCACTGGCGTGCCGTGCCGCGCCTGGCCCCCCACGTTGAGCACCTTCCGGGCGATGGCACCCGCTGCCACCCGGCCGATCGTCTCGCGGGCCGAACTCCGGCCGCCGCCACGATGATCGCGAACCCCAAACTTCGCCTGGTAGGTGTAGTCCGCGTGCGAGGGCCGGAATTTTTCGCGCATCTCGTCATAGGCCCCCGGCCGCTGATCCGCGTTGCGCACCAGCATCGAAATCGGCGTGCCGGTCGTCCGGCCCTCGAAGAGCCCGGATAGGATCCCGATCCGATCCTCCTCCTTGCGCGGAGTCACGATCTCGCTCTGGCCCGGCCGGCGGCGGTCGAGTTCGGCCTGGATTTCGGCGACTTCGAGCGGCAACCGCGGCGGGCAGCCGTCAACGACCACGCCAACCCCGAACCCGTGGCTTTCGCCCCAGGTGGTGACCGTGAAGAGTTTTCCAAAGGTATTCGGCATGGATTCTTGCTTCGCAAAAAGCCTTATCAGGGCTTCATGGGCCGGTGACAACCCTTTCGGCTCGGATTCGAAATTCGAAGGGCGCATCAGAATGCCCGCCTCCGCACGCGGGTCTTCGCGCACTTCGCGGTTCAATTGAATCCTCCCGGCTCCGCCCTCCGTCCTCTCGCGAAGCGACCCTGAGCAAGCGAAGAGGGTCGAAGGGCATCCTCAGTCCTCAGTCTGTGGTCCCTAGTCCTCAGTCCCTGGTCCCTGGTCCTTGGTCCTCATCCGTGCAACCTTCGCCAAGGGAGGGCGTCACCGAAGTGCACAAGACCGTTTACAATTCCAGCTCCTTGGCTTCTCTTCCCCTTCCCGGCGTGTCGCCGCTCAATTTTCCGATCTTCCCTGCATGACATCGCGCTTTGCCTGCCCGCGCTGGGCCATTTTCGCCGCTGTTCTCGCCCTCGCCGCGCGTGCCCAAACCCCTTCTCCGCTGCCCACGAATCCGGCTGGCCCGGCTCCTGCCGCCACCCAGCCGGCCCAAGCCCCGGCTGGAACCCCCTCGCCGGAGGAGGACATGGTGCAGATCAAGCTGCCGGATGCCGATCTGGACACGATCCTGAGCGCCCTGGAGATCTACAGCGGCAAGTCGATCCTCCGGCCCGCCGCGCTGCCGACCGCCACCTACAACCTGAAGCTGACGAAGCCGATCCCGCGCTCCGCCGCCATCCGCTACATCGAGACGGTCCTGGCGCTGAACGGCATCGGCGTCATCCCGCTGGACGAGAACGTCTCCAAGGTCGTGGCGCTCGCGATGGCCCGCACGGAGGCCCCGGAAATCATCTCGGGCTCCGCCTTCGACTATCCACCCAGCGGCCGCGTCGCCACCAAGCTCTTCCAGCTCGAGTTCATGCGGGTCAACGATCTCGCCCCGATGCTGCAGGGTTTCCTCAATCCGAATTACGGCGGGCCCATCCAGCTGCCCAACGCCAACGCCGCCCTGATCACCGACAGCATCAGCAACCTCCAGCGGGTCGAGGTCCTGCTCCAGCACGTCGACAAGCCCGTCTCCGCCGGGATGAAGCCGAAATTCTACCAGCTGCGCAATGGCGCCAAGGCCAGCGACCTGGTGAACAAGCTGAGGACCATCCTCAGCGGCCAGCTCCAGCTCCAGCTCGGCAGCGCCACCACCTACAACGCCGACGACCGCACCAACCAGATCATCCTCGTCACCGATCCGCGGCAGTATCCATTTTTCGATGAACTGATCGCCAAGCTCGACGTCCGGGCCGACCCGAACACCCGCAACGAGGTGATCTACCTGAACCACGCGAAGGCGGTCGACGTCGTCAACGTGCTCACCCGGATCATCTCCGGCCAGACCCAGGCAATCCAGCGGCAGAACGCCCAGTCGGTCCGTCCCGGCCAGGGGCTCGCCCAGCCAGCGCAGCCGACACCGCCGGGCACGCCCGCGCCACAGGGTCCGCAGGTCGTTTCCGGATCCAGCAATGCAAACGGACTGGACGGGCTGCTCAGCGGCACGAACGAGTTCAGCAGCATCATGACCGTGGTGAACGACGACCGCAGCAACTCGGTCGTGGTCTCGGGCACGCTCGATGACATCCGGCTGCTCCGCGAACTCGTCGAGAAGCTCGATCGCGTGCTCGCGCAGGTCCGGATCGAGGTCGTGATCGCGGAGGTCACTCTCGATGACAACAACCAGTCCGGCATCAGCGCGCTGGGGCTCGTGCTCGACGGCGACAAGCTGGTGGGCTTTGCCGGGACGGCGCCCAGCGTCTCGGTCACCGACGGGGTGATCACGCGGCCGGGCACCAGCGGCGGATTCGATCTGGCCGCGGAAATCGCGATCGGAATCACGCCACGGAAGAGCAACAACATGATCCTTTCCGTCCCGGCCATCACCACCAGCCATGGCAAGGAATCGATGATTTCGAGCGGTGAGAAGCGGCCGGTCATCACCGGCACCGTCTCATCCGCCGTGGGCGCGACGACCGGGCTGGCCACGAGTTCGAGCGTCACCCAGCAGCAGATTGGCACGACCCTCACGGTCACGCCGTACATCGGCGAGGACGGCTCGGTCCAGCTGGATCTGAAGCAGACGGTCGAGGACGTGACCGGCGAGGTGCAGATCGACAACAACACGCAGTACATCATCGGATCGCGGGAAACGACCTCGTACGTCACAGCCAAGAGCGGTGAAATCATCGTCCTGGGCGGTTTCCAGAAGAAGATTGATCTACGGAGCACGAGTCGGCTGGGCCCGATTCCGATCCTCGGCGATTTGCTCGGCGCCCGCCGCAAGCAGAACTACCGCCAGGAACTGATCTTCTTCCTGCGGCCGACCGTGCTCACCAACAATCCCGCGATCGACAACGCCCCGGCCATGCAGCAGGTCGAGCGGTTCCCCACCCGCGATTTGATCAAGCAGCAGCTCGATCCGAATTACGAGCCGCCGCCGAAGCGGCTCCTCGATCAAATTCTGCCGCGGTAGGCCGCCGCTTTCGCGGCAACCGTGAAGGCGGACAATAATGCCTTTTCCGTACACAACGATGATTTCGCACGTAGGGGCGCAGTCTTGCAGCGCCCTGAAGCGGGTTTCAACTGCCACTGCGGGCGCAGCAAGGCTGCGCCCCTACGAATGAACCTTCAGCTCCGCGCCGGCGCACCGCGCGGATCGTCATGATCTCCCTCCAATCCGACGTTCTCCCCTCCCCGCTGGCCAGCCTGCTCACGGACGAACAGCGGCAGGCCATCCTCGAGGCTCCGCGCGAGAAGCGGCTCGAGACCCTCGCGGCCGCGCTGGCCCGTCCCGAGGCCGAGGTTCTCACGAAGCTCGCCACCGCCGCCCGGCTCGATGTCGCCAGCAATTTGGAAACCGATCCCAATGCCCGCGGCGTGCTGCCGGCACGGCTGGTCCATGAATACCAGATCATTCCCATCCGCTACGCGAATGGGAATGGGGACGGAGGCCAGAGAACGGAGGGCGGACAGACGGGCGAGGATCAGTCGCCCGTCCTCAGCCCTCAGTCCTCTGCCCCGCTGCACCTGGCCACCGCCTGGCTGCCCGATGACACCATGGCGGCATGGGTGCACACGTTCACGCCCCGGCCGCTGGTCTGGCACCTGGCCGTGCCGGAGCGCGTTCACCAGCTCATCATCGAGAACTTTGGCGTCGGTTCCGGCTCCCTGGAGGATTCCGACGACAGCTATGTGGCGCCCGAGGCCCACAAGGAAACGGAGGAGGTGGTCGACGAGGATGCCGCGGTGGTGCGTTTCGTCACGGACGTGATTTCCCAGGCGATCGAGGACCAGGCGACGGACATTCATTTCGAACCGCAGGAGGGGCAGCTCCGGATCCGTTACCGGGTCGACGGGCTGCTGGTACCGGTCCCCGTCCCGGAGAACCTGCTGCGGTTTCAGGACGCCATCATCTCGCGGCTGAAGATCATGGCGCGGATGAACATTTCGGAGAAGCGGCTGCCGCAGGACGGCCGGATCAATTTCAAGGCCGGGGGAATCGTGCTGGACATCCGGGTGTCGACGGTCCCGACAATTTATGCGGAATCGATTTCGCTGCGGCTCCTGAACCAGAAGAAGGAGGCGTTCACGATGGATCGGCTGGGGATGAGCGCCAACGAGCAGGAGCAAATCGGGCACATCCTCGATTATCCGCACGGCATCGTGCTGGTGACGGGCCCGACCGGCTCGGGCAAGAGCACCTCGCTGAATGCCTTTCTCCGGAAGATCAACTCCACCGACCTGCGGATCATCACGATTGAGGATCCGATCGAGTACGAGATTCCGGGCGTGAACCAGATGCAGGTACGGCCGGAAATCGGGCTCACCTTCGCCGACGCGCTCCGCCACGTGCTGCGGCAGGATCCCGACGTGATCATGGTCGGCGAAATCCGCGATCGCGACACCGCGGAGATTGCCATCCGGGCCTCGCTCACGGGCCACCTCGTCTTTTCCACGCTCCACACCAACGATGCCCCGGGCGCGATCACGCGGCTGGTCGACATGGGAATCGAACCCTTTCTCGTGGCTTCCGCCATCGAGTTGGTCATCGCGCAACGGCTCGTCCGCCGGTTGTGCACGGTCTGCGCCAAGCCGGCGCCGATCACGAAGGTGAAGCTGCTCGAGAACCTCGCGATCCTCGGCTGCGATCCCGCCGAAGCCGAAGGGATCGAACTCCTGAAATCGCCGGTGGGGTGCGACCGCTGCCGCGGCACGGGCTACCGGGGCAGGATCGGCATCTTCGAAATCTTCCGGCTGAACGACGAGATGCATGAACTCGTCCTGAAGCGCGAGAGCACGCGCACCCTGGCCGACTGCGCGCGCCAGCACGGGATGCGGACCCTCGGTCAGAGCGGCTGGGAAAAGATCAAGGCCGGCCACACCACCTTCGACGAGGTGCTGAGGGTCATTACTGTCACAGATTCGTGAATGCACCCGGCGGATTCCTTGGAATGATAGACTCGTCTGGAGGTACGACCTCCACGTCGTCCGCATGTACAAGTCAGGAATCCTTCCACGAAGCGGAAGGCGGGCGCAGGCAAGGCTGCGCCCCTACGGCTCCATTTCTGATTTCTAGATTCGAAAACCATGGAGGGACGACCTCCGTGTCGTCCGGAGGTACAAGATGCTTCTCTATCAAAAATTGTGGCCGTGACGGAGCACGGCCCTCCAGACGATGAAAACATTGGAAACATTATCGTTCATCCCGTCATCCGTAGTCGTTAACACCTTTCCTCCGTCCTCCGTCGTCCGCCCTCAGTCCTCAGTCCCTGGTCCTTAGTCCCTCGTCCCTAGTCCCTAGTCCCTGGTCTCACGATGCCCCGCTTCGCCTATACCGCCCGTGATCGCGCCGGTGCTCCCGTGAGCGCAGATCTCGAGGCCCCCACCCGGCGCGATGCCTTGCGGGTATTGGCGGCACGGGGCCTTCAGGTTGCATCGGTCAGCGAGGTGGCGGGATCGGCCAAGCCGGCGGTGGGAACCAAGGCAGCCAACGGTCGCAGCAGCCGACCGGCCCGGCTCAGGACCACCCAGGCTCCGGGTCGCGCGGAATGCCTGCCCTTCCTGGAGGCGCTGTACGATCTCGCGACCAGCGGGCTCTCGGCCGGTGAAGCGGTGCGGTTGCTGTCCGTGCGGATCAAGGAGCCGCGGCTGCGGACGCTCTGCGCCGGCATTTGGGAACGGATCAGCGAAGGCGCGCCGCTGTCGCGGGCGATGGCGGCATTTCCGACGGTGTTCGATTCCTCGATCACCAACCTGATCCAGGCGGGTGAAGCCACCGGCTCGCTCAACGAGACGCTGGCCCGGCTCATCGCCCATCTGACCGAACAGCGCGAGCTGCGGCGCCAGCTGCTCACCGCCCTCGCTTATCCCGCCTTCATGGTGATTGTCGCCTGCGGCGTCATCCTCTTCTTCCTCTTCTTCCTGCTCCCGCGGCTCCAGACACTGCTGACCTCGCTCGGCGGCCGGATGCCGACGGCGACCCGGCTCCTCATTGCGCTGGCCGATTTTGCACTCAACTACGGGCTCCTGGTCGTGATCGCGCTCGTTTTCGCCGCGATCACTTTCTGGCGCTGGCGCGTTTCCGAAGCCGGCCGGGCAACGACCGATGCCTGGATGCTGAAGCTCCCGCTCCTGGGTCCATTCGCGGTCGCGCGCACGGTGCTGGCATTCAGCCAGACCCTTTCCGTCCTGCTCGAGAACGGAATCACCGCGGCCGAGGCGCTGCGGATGACGGAAAAGCAAATCGACAACCGGACGCATCGCGCGGCCTTCGGGGTGGCGACGGGCCGCGTGCTCGAGGGCGAGGCGCTGTCGGTGGCGCTGGCACGGACCGGCGTGTTTCCCGACCTGGTGCTCGACCGGCTGGCGGTCGGGGAGAACACCGGCAACGTGGTTCCGAGCCTGAAGCAAATCGCCCAGGCGTATCAGAAACACATTTCGAACCAGCTGAGCATGTTCACCAAGGTCATCGCGAGCGGCGTCCTGATGATCGTCTTCATCTTCGTCGGCTTCATTGCCTTCGCGATTGTCAGCGCGGTGTTCCAGGTCAGCTCGAGCTTCAAGCTGGGCTGAGGATTTTGCTCCGCAAAATCCTAATCCTTACTGGACTTCGTAGACCTCGACGAGCACGGCCCCGGCGGCGCCGTCGACGGCGTTCACCTGCACCGTATACTCGCCGGGCGCCAGCGTGACCAGGAGCGCGGAGTCGCGGCTGGAGAAGCTCGTCAATGGAAACGCTCCCACTGCCGCCCCGATATTCGTGAGCTGCTGATCGCCGCCCCAGTTGTCGTTCTCGGCAATCTGCACTTCCAGCGCATTGAAGACTGCCAGCGCGGGGTTCGCCATCGGCGTCGGGACGCCAAACTCCGACAGCACCGGCCCGGCCGCGCGAATCAGCACGGTGCGGGTGGTCGATCCCTCGATGACAAAACCGGCCGTCAGCGACTCCCCCGCCACGAGCTGCTTGAGCACGGAGAGGTTCATCAGCCGCGGCGTGGTGGCAGTGCGCGTGGCGCCGGCGGCATCGTACAGCTCGGCCAGGACCGTGCCGGTCGCATCGCCCTTGCCGGTCACCTGAACCGTGTAGCTGCCCGCCGCCAGTCCCGGAGCCGGGACCAGGAGCGCACTGTCGAGGCTGCCGGCAGGCAGTTCGAAGGCGCCGACGGCGGCAAAGGCATTGGCAAGTTCCGCACCGCCGCCCCAGTTGTCATTGCTCGCGAAGGGGGTGTTACTGCCCGGCAGGTGGATGCCGAGGACCGGATCCGCCAGCAGATTCGGGACATTGTAGGGCTGGAGCCCGGGCCCGACGGCCCGCACCAGCAGCGGCAGCGATCCCGTGGAGTCCAGCGGACCCACGACGGCGCCCAGCGTGAGTGCGCGAGAACCCGCGCCGGCCGAAGTCCGCACCGACATGTTCGAGAGCCGGCCGGCAACCGCCCCGGCGGGATTGACCGTGAGCGTCACGCTGTTGCTCGTGACCGTGCCGACGGCATTGGTGCCAACGACATGATAGGTGCCAGCATCGGCGCTGGTGACGCCCGCCAGCACGAGGATGCCGCTGGTGGCGCCGGTGATCGCGACGCCATCGTGATACCACTGAAAGGCCGGGGCATGGGAAGCGGAGGCATTGAAGACGACGGTGCTGCCCGCCGCGGCGGACTGTGAGACGGGTTGCCGGGTCATCTCGGGTGGCAGCGTCGTCACCGTGACGGCAAAACTGGTTTCGACGGCCGCGCCCTCGGTGGTAACCGCGCGGACCGTGAGGTTGGCGCTGCCGCCGGTGAGCGGGTCGATGGTCAGCGTGGAACCGGAGAGCGTGTGGCCGACCACGCCACCGGCGGAGTTCTGGACGGAAAAGGCGACGACCGACGTGCCGCCGCCGGTCGGGAACATCGTCGTCTCGGTGATGGAATGGACGATGATGAGGTGCTCCGCGCTGACGGGAGTGGCGGGATCCGTGACCGTGTAATTCTGCACCGGCAACTCCGTGAACGCGCCCCCGGCGGTGATACGATTCAGGGCAGCGATCGCATCGACCACCGTCATGCCGTTGCCCAGGACGCGACCGAAGACCGTGTAACCGCCGCCGTTCGACTCGCCGAGCAGGGTGGAGTTGTCGCGGACATTGAAGAACCATTCGCTGTTCGCGCTGTTCACCGCCGTGGTGCGGGCAGCCGCCAGGGTGCCGCGGGCGTTGGCCGCGTTATACTCGAGGTCGACATTCGCCAGTTTGGGAATCTCAACGGCCAGCGAGCCGCCCGCGGAACGGTAGCCGCCACCCTGGATGATCGAGACGGCGGCGTTGTCGAAACTCGCGGCTCGGTGGAAGAACGAGTTATTGTACTCCTCGGCCTGGACGTACTTGAGGAAGTTTTCGACGTGCTTCGGGGCGATATCGGAACGCAGTTCGACATTGAACACACCCTTGACCGTATCGAACTGGACCACCGGGCCCGTCACATCGCTGACGGCAAAATGATTCTGGAGATTGATCGTGATCGAGGGCCCTCCCGTCACAAGCGTCTGCGAGCCAATTGGCTGGCTGATGGTGGGAGTCTGTGCGCCGACCTGGGCGACCATGGCCAGGCCCAGAAAGAGAAAGCTGAAAGTCCGGAAAGACATGCGTTGAAGGATGGGGGCAGCCAGACCCCGACGCCAACTGGAATGTTTCGGATAAATTTGAAAATGCCTTGGGGGGCATTTTCGGAGTGCGCCCCTTTCAGAACGATCCGCCTGAGTCCGACAGACTCCAACTGGCAGCGTGTTGCTTCCCACTTTCCTACCGACCGATACACTCGGAAGCTAAGTCCGACACGCTGCTAGGGCGTTGGTCCGACCACGATCTGAGAGGTGACATCGACGCCGTTGTCCTCGAGGACCGCCTGGTTGGGACGGGCTGAAAGGTACTCGAGCGGCGTGGAATCCAGATCCACAAAATGCGACGTCACGCCATCCGCGAACTTCAGCTGGGCGATTCCGCTGACCCGGACCGCGCGGCCATTGGGCTGCAGCAGGTCGCCGCCGGTGATCCGCACGTCCGGACATGATCCCAGGAGGAGCATGGGCGAGGCATTGTCGGAGGCGGCGATGTCGTGGACGAACACCAGGTCGAAGTTAACGCCCGGGGCGTGGACACCCACGAGTCCCTCCGTGCCAAGGTAGCTTGTATTGGCGCCGCGGATGCCGCCAAAGGCCCCGGTCGCGCTGGTGATGGACAGCGACGCGATGTCCGCCCGCCCGTCGTAGTCCTCCCCCTCCCGGAACAACCCCTTGTTCACCGCATTGCCGAATCCGACGCTGAAAACAGAGACATGCGTATCCTTCGTCGCGCCACTGAGGACTATCCGCGCGTGACCCTTCATGTACAGGGTGTCCTGGATGTATTTTGCCGGCGGCATCGGTCCGGACGCGCCGTCCAGCACCAGGGTCAGGGCTCCGGGCCCGGAAAATTCCACCTGCACGATGTCGTCGGTGAGGTCGAGGTAGGACATCCGCAACACCTGGCCGGGATCGGCGGTGACCGTCGCGGCCGGGCCCTCCAGCAGGATTTGATCGAAGATGTTGCCGTTGGGGTGCGGTATGTCGGGAAAGAGCGTGCCCGGCCCCACGAGCTTCACCGAGCTGTCAATCCCGACGATGGCGACGGCGCTGGTGGCGCTGCCGGCGGCATTGGTCGCCAGCACGGTGTAGTCGCCCACGTCGGCGGGCTGCAGGTTTTCGAGCGTGAGCGTGGAATTGGTTGCACCAGGGATCGCGACGCCGGCACGAAACCACTGGTAAGTTGGCGCCGGCGTGCCCGTGGTCCCGACGGCGAGCGTAACCGAATTGCCGACCGTTCCAGTCTGGCTCTGCGGTTGAACCGTAATTGTTGGCGCAACGGCGGCCGCGCCGCTGATCTCGAAGTTCAGCGGTTGCAGCACACCGTTGGTCAGCCCATCCGGATTGAACCCCTGCACGAACAGCGAGAACTGCCCCGCCTGGGTCGGCGTGCCCGTGATCGCCGGCGTACCCGACGGGATGGTGCCGAACACCGGGGCGGGGATGAAGGCGAGTCCCGGTGGCAGCGAACCGGTCACCTGGAAGGATCCGGGCGAGGTCGGCGTGCCGTTGTAGGTGAAGCTCACGGGCGTGATGGGCTGGCCCACGGTGCCGGTGATCGGATTTGGCCGGCTCACAATGAAGGTGGTCGCCCCCGCCAGCGAATGCATGGCGCCGAGGAGGCCGGTAGTAAACGTTGCGCGCAGCAGCAGGACCGCACGCGAAAACACCGCCTCCTCGCTGGCCACGGCGAGCAGGCGCACGGCCGGGCCACGCTGCAGCACCAGCAGCAGCCCGACCGGGAGGTGGAACCAGGACAGTCGCGACCGGACCGCCCGGCCGCGGATGAGTGGGGATGGGCTCACGGTGTGAATTCCTATCCACTGGCCGCTGATTCTGAAGCGGTATTCGGTAACAACGCTGTTACCGTCCGCGCGCGTCCGGTTCAAAACCGGACGGTGAGCTGGCCGGCCGCCCCATGGCCGAACCGGCGGTTCCCCGTATCACCGCGCTGGAGGCTCGCCTGCAGTTTCAGCTGCACCTGCGGCGTGAACCGGTACGCCGGCGCCACCTCGAGCCGCCAGACCTCGTGTCCCCAGGCCACCGCCCGTCCCGCCTCGGGAATGGTTCCAAAAACCTGCTGGCTCCAGCGCAGCGCGGCCTGGAACTGCGGGCTGAACCGCTGGCTTGCCTCCAGATACCAGGCCATCGTATCCGCATTGCCGATTCCGGGTATCTCGAACCGGGCGGCGAAAATCTCCGCCCAGATCTGCAGGTGCCGCCAGGCGAAGGCAACATCCTGCGCCAGCACGAGCTGCCGGTAATCGCCGCGCGAGCGGCCGGCGGGCAGCGTCGCGGCCGCCTCCGGGCGAAGATAACTGCCGGCAGCCGCCGAGAGCCCGAAATTCCACGCCGGGTTTGGCACGTACGCGAGCCGACCGCTGACGGCAGGATGCGCCCACGCCTCGGAATTTGCCTCCCGCCAGGTTTCCGGCCGCGACGAAAGCCCCGCCTGCTTGATTTCGAGCGCATAGCGCACGTCGCGCCATGCGCCCAGGACTGCGGCACCCAGCGTGTACCCGGGTCCCCAGAGCACCGGCACCCGCAGCCGCTTCTCCACCCGCGTGACTGGCGCGGGAAGTCCGGGAAGCACATGCGACCATTGCAGGAGGATCGTGCTCGTTGCCGGCGGCTCATTGTCCCAGATGCCGGTCGGATTTTCATAGGGCAGCGGGGCGCTGATGAAGGGGTTGCCCCAGGAGCCGTGCCGGTTCGTCCAGTTGCCGACCACGGTCGCAAATCTTCCCAACTGCAGGCTCACACCGGCGTCCCGGCTCGGCGTGAACCGCAGGGCAAACTCGTCGAGCCTTGCCTCCAGCGACCGCTCGCCCGGATCGAAGCCCCGGTCGATCCGCGCCTGGGCAAATCCATAGACCGCTGGCCCCAACTGGGCATCGAGAAACGTCGTCAGCCGCGGGCTGAACAGAGCATGTCCGTCACTTTCGATCAAACCCGGCGGATCGGCAAACACATGGCCCTCCAGATCCAGCGTCCCGCTCACACGCCCGCGCAGGTTTCCACCCGGCGAACTGAAACTGAGCGCCTGTTCAAGATCGTCGAACCAGGCTCCGGCCGTTGCGGCGCCCGGCACGGCCAGGAAGACCCCGATGGCGAGCCATCGAACTCCCCCGCTGGGACGGGCGGCCCGCAGGGATTTTCCTCGGTCCGGCGGCGAAGTCATGGCCGATCCCTCGTGTCGGGCGCCGGCCGGAATTGCACCTCGAACTCGGTCCAATGTTCATCCGAGCGGACCAGCCGCAGGTCACCGCGGTGCCGTCGGGCGACCTCGCGCGCGAGGTTCAACCCCAGGCCGTACCCCGGGACATTCTCGCCAATGGCTCCGCGATGGAACCGCTCGAAGACATGCGCCTGGGCCGCCGGCGCGATCGGCCGGCCGGTGTTGCCCACGCTCAACCGGACCAGCCCGTCCTCCGCCCAGGCGGCGACCCGAATCCGGCCGCCGCGCCGGTTGTATTTCCGCGCATTCTCGAGGAGGTTTTGCAGGATGATCTCGGTATAGCGCTTCTCTCCGAGGATCCGCAGCCGGGGACCGATGTCCGTCTCGATCGCCAGCTCGAGCTGGTCGGGCAGCGCGCTCAGGTCGTCGAGCGAGGCCCCGATCAGTTCCGTGAGATCGAGCGGCGTCAGTTCCAGCTTCAATGCGCCCGCATCCATTCGCGACAGGAGGAGGAGATCCTCGATCAAAGTGGAAAGCCGGTAGGTCTGGTGGATGAGCGCGGAGACCTGCTCACATTCGGCCGGAGTGATGCTGTCGCGGGCCATGAGCTCCTCGAGGCCCGCCCGTAGCACGGCAACGGGTGTCTTCAACTGGTGCGAGGCGTCGGCGGAAAACCGCGCCGAGCGCTCTGCGTCGACCGCCAGTTGCTCAACCGGCGCCGACAGCCGGGCCGAGGCAAGCTGGCTTGCCCCCAGCCCGAGCAGCAGCAGCACCCCGCCGGCGCCCAGCACGCGCCAGCTCAGCTGGCGTTGCTGTGCAACCAGATCCTCGAGTGAGAAAACGGCAACCTCGTGCGCCGCCGGAAAAAGCGACGCGGGGTTCAGCCGCTTCGCGAACAGCAGGTGGGGTGAGTTCTCCAGTGCGAGCCGCACCGGCGCGGACGTCGCCCGTTCGATCAGGGGGCCGAAGTTCGCCGCCGCTGCCGGTGCAATTGCGGTGCCATGTAGCCGGTCGCCGAGCCAGATGCCCTGCTGCATCCCACCTCTCGCTGGCGCGCTGCTGGCAAAGGGCTCGAATCCGAGCACGAGCGCGCCAATCCCCTCGCCCGTCGTCGTCGAGAAAATCGGCATGGCAATGACCTCCGCCACGGCGGAACCGCCCGCGCCCGGCGGCCGGACCACGTACCCAATTTGCGGCTCCAGCGTAATTCCCGGCAGCGCGAGCTGAGCCTCCTCGGCCGCCGACAGTGCGCCCACATCCGCCGGTTCGGGCGGCGAGATCACCCGTCCATGCCGGTCCAGGAACCGGTAAAATACCGCCTGGAGCCCGCGTGCGGCCCCGGCCCGAACCGGCTCACCCCGCCGGAGCATGATGTCGCGCAGCTCGTCCTGCGCGGCCAGGTAAAGCAGGTCGAGAGCATCGTCCTCGAGCGCAGCATGAATCCGCGACTTCCGCCCGAGTGCGAGCGAGCGTTCGACCAGCGCAGCCTGCCGGACGCCCCGGCCATTCTGCATCGCATCGAAGGCAGCTTGGAACGCCTGCTCCAGCTCCCGTTCCGCCCGCGACGCGAGACTCCGCTGGGCAAAATAGAGCGCGAGCGCCATGACGACTGACACCACCAGCATCATGGCCAGCAGCAGCCGCAGCCGGAATCCCGCGACACGGGATGCCGTCGTCACGGTCGGGAAGGCCTCCAGGCGTGCCAGCCGGAGCTTCATCGCTCGCCAGCCGGGTTCCCGGCCCCCGGGAAATCCACCCGCAGCGTCTTGCCAGCGTCCAGTTCGACGACGACCTCCCGCGTGGTCCGGCTGTCGATCCAGGCCTTCAGCGTGTGCCGGCCGGCCGGCAACCCGCCCAACTGGAAGCGACCATCCGGCCCAGTGACGACAAAATGCGGCGTTTCCAGCACCACGATCAGCGCGCGCATGTGCTCGTGGATGTCGCAGCGCAACGTGATCAGCCCGGGCTGATTGAAGACCTGCGACGGCACGGGCCGTTCGTCCGAACGGTAACGGCCCAGGTCGAATCGCTTCGGTCGCGAGAACGAAAAGATATTGTGGTAGGTGTCGTCATCGTTCGGAAACTCGACCCTGGTGCCGGCCTGGACCGCCAGCAGGGAGGGGACAAATGCGAGATCCTTCTGCCGGATTTCGGCCACCGGCGGATCCACGGGCGGCGGGAAGGGGCCCTCGAGGTAGACGATTGCCACTGGCGGATCCGTCGCCAGCACGCCGCCGCGCGTGACGATCTCGTACCGCTGGTTCACGACCGGCAGGGGGCGCGCTGCCGCGAGCGCGACCCGACCCTCGACCGCCGCGGGCGGAGCGGCCCCGGCAATCCCCAGGGCAAGCGCGAACACGCACGTGAGCCCGCGGAGGTTCATGCGGGCTCCCGCGGCTGCACCGTGTACCCCACCCCACGCAAGGTTTGAATGAGCGGCGCCGGAAAGGTCGAATCGATCTTCCGGCGCAGCCGGGTGATGAAGATCTCGACCGTGCGGGTGTCGTACTCGTGATCCCGCTGCCAGACCCGCTCGCACAGCTCCGTGCGGGAGAACGGCCGGCCCGGCTCCTGCATCAGCACTTGCAATACATCGAACTCGCGCGGCGACAGCGCAATCAGCCGCCCGGCCCGGGCGACCCGGCGCTGGCGGATGTCCATCTGGAGATCCGCCACCTTGAGCAGGTCGGCGGCCCCCGCGCCCGCGCCGCGGCGGCCAAGGGCCTCCACCCGCGCCATCAGTTCCTCCATCGAGAAGGGTTTCGCCAGGTAGTCGTCCGCCCCCGCCTGCAGGCCGCGCACCCGGTGTCCAACGTCGCCCCGCGCGGTCAGGATGAGCACGCGCGCCGTGCACTGCGCCAACCGGAGCCGGGCCAGCACCTCCATCCCGTCCAGCCCGGGCAGGCTGAGATCCAGCACAATCAGATCGGGTGTCCCCGCCAGCGCCGCCCTCAGGCCCTCGGCACCATCATGCTCGGCAGACGCGCAGTGGCCCCGGCGCGCGAGGGCGCGAATCAGGTGCCCGGCAAGCTGCCGTTCATCTTCAATCACCAGAATGCGCATGGCTCGGGATGGCTGGGGTGGAAACCGCGCGGCGCAACGTCTTCACCGCGGTCGGGTGCGTCAAGCCGACAGGCGCAATTTGCGACCGCGGTGGCGGCCGGCGGCGACGCGCCCGCTGCGTCAGTTGCATCCGCAGCCGCTGCCACCCACGCCCCGTCCGCCCGTGGCGGCCTCGCGCGAAAAGAAGAGATGCTCGGCCATTGCGGTGGCCAGCGGGTCGCGATCGCCGCGCATCGTGTAATCGGTGAGCGAGCCCCGCTCCCAGGGCTTGACCCGTTCCAGCCTGGCGCCCGCACATCCGGCAGACAGCGCCAGGGCGAGAATGGCGCCGAGAGCGAGGGCCATCCGGACGACGGACCGCCGAAACGGGTGCACCCCGGGCCCGGCCGGGTGAGCCTTCGGAAGGCATGGACGATTGGGTTGCGCGTTGGGCATGGGAATGGCCGCTTTGTCAGGTTTACTCTTCCTTGAGCAGCGCCTCAATCTGCCGGCGCAGTTCCTGCTCCGTGGTGCGTCCGTTGAAGCCGGCATGCACGAAACGCACCCGGCCGCTGCGATCCAGGACAAAGCTCGTCGGCATCGTGGGCACGACCACCTGTCGGACCAGCCGCTGCTCGCGGTCGTGCAGGGCGGCGAAGGGCGGCGCATGCCGCCGGACAAACGCCTGCGCCGCGGCGGCCTTCTCGTCGACGCTGATTGCGGCGATCACGAGGCCGTCGCGGGCAAAATCGTCATGCAATCGCGCCAGCGCGGGAAACGATGCCTTGCACGGCGCGCACCAGGAGGCCCAGAAATCGGCCAGCACCACCTTCCCTGCGGTCGCAGGCAACGCGCCTCCGCCCAACGCAACCACATTCGAGTCTGCGAGCGCCGGAAACGTGTCTCCCACCCCGACCTCTCCCCGCGCCAGGGACACGATGATCCAGCCGAACGCGAAAGCCTTCCAGATGCCGCGTCCGAGGCGTGAACGGATTTCAGCCGGCGGGCACATAGGCGTAGAAGCCCCGGGTCTGTGCCCGGACACTGTCGGTGATCATCAGCCCCTCGGCACCGGGGCTGGCCTGAATGAACTCGATTCCCTGGGGCACGCCGAGCACGAAGGCCGTCGTTGCGAGCACCCCCGCCTGCAGGCAACTCCCGGCAATGACCGTCGCCTGCAGGCACCCGTTTGCGACCGGCCAGCCGGTGCGGGGATCGATGATGTGGCCGTAGCGCCGGCCGGCGATCGTGAACCCGCGAAGGTAGTCGCCCGAAGAGGCAACCCCCCGATCCGTCACGCCGATGCTGCCGGACGGGCTGCCCGGCTTCCGCGGATCCTCCAATCCGACATGCCATGCGGGCCGGCCCGGCGGCGCGCCGCTGGCCCGGAGGTCGTGCCCGAAATCGATCAAGGCACTCGTAATCCCGAGTTCGCCGGCGAGCCCCGCAACCGCATCGACCGCGTACTCCTTGCCGAAGCCGCCGAAATCCAGCGCCATCCCCGGCTCCGGCAGGAACACCTTCCCGCGCTGCCGCTGCACCTTCTTCCAGCCCACCCTCGCCCGCGCCTCCGTGATCTCCCTTGCCGCAGGCACCCGCGGGTTCGCCGCCGCGTAGTCCCACAGCCGGATTAACGGCAGCGCCGTCGGATCCAGGATCCCCTGCGTCATGAAATGCAGGGCCTCGCACAGGTCGAGGAAGGTCTCCATCTCGGCGTCAACCTCCACCCAGGCCCGGCCGGCCTGCGCATTGATCCGGCTGATCAGGCTGCCGTCACGGAACCTCGAATACTTCGCCTCGAACGCCGTCACCCACCCCCGCGCCGCCTGCTCGAACTCCGCGGCCTGCGCATCACCGCCCGGGGCCGCAAAACGGATGTCACATTGCGTGCCCAGCGCCGCAAACGTGAAGTGGCGCAGCGGCAGCGCCGGCACCGAACTGGCAGCCGCGGGCGGCGGCAGGCGGTGGGATTGGGAAACAAGGGCCATGGTGGACGGCGAAGTGCGAAGCGTCGACTGTCACCATGTCATGGCGGCGCCAATCGTCAAAATCCGCGCGCGGACATAGGCGCTTTGCGGCGTCTCGCCATCCGTCCCACGCATGCTGTACCACTCGATGGCGGCGTCGAACTGCAGCCGCGCGGTGGCGTTCCACGCCACCTTCAAACCCGGGGTCAGGCTCCGGAAAGCCGAGAGCCGGTAATCCGAGGAGTAGTGCGGACCGCCCGCCGGAGGCGCCCCCGCCGCCGGCACGATCGCGGTACCATCCAGCCGGTAATGATAAAAGTCCGCTGCGGCCTGGTCATGGAAGCGAATGGCCGGCCGGACAATCCAGTGCTCCCCCCAGCGCTGAAACCAGGCCAGCTCCACGGTATGGGCGCCGATGCCAAAGGAGTCGTGGTACAGCCGGTAGCTTGCGTCCAGCGTCCCCTTCAGCTCCGGCCATGTCCACTTCAAGTTCACCCACGCAATGCCCTTGTCGCGGACTTTCGGGCGATGCTCGGGGAAAGTCAGGGGGAGGAAGACGCCCGGGATGATCTCGGTGTCACGCTGGACCAGCTTGTAGGGATCCGACAAATACCCGCTCTGGTGGCTCCAGGTGAGGTTCAGGGCGATGACGGCGTGCGGGCTGAGCAACTGCGCCAGGCCCAGGATCAAGTCGGCACCATCCTTGGAGGCGCGCGCCGGCTGGTAAAAGACCTTCACCCGGTCGTCGGTTCCCGCGACACCCGCGAGCAGCGTGGTATTCTTCTGGTTGAAGTCGGCCCGGGCCTGCACCGACCAGCCGGTGGACACGTAGTCACTTTCGCGGCTGTTCGCGACGCCCAGCGCCAGGTTGGCGCGGTCGAACTGGTGCGACAGTTCCGCATTCCAGGCCTTGCGTCGCTCATGCAGCAGGGAGAGCGGCACCTGCGTGCTGCCGGCGGGCGCCGGCTGTCCGGTCGGCGTGGCCCCTGCCAGCGTGTCCACAATGCCCTCGAGCTTCAGCCGGCTCGCGGTTCCGATATCCTTCACGAGGTGCGCGCCCTGGGTTTCCACCCGAATCCGTCCGCCCAGTTCCTCGTACTTCTGGTACTTGTAGCTGAGCATGTCCTCCCCGCGGGCCGCGCGGGGTGCGAGCCAGCCCGCGAGCAGCGACAGCGCGACCGCCCGCGCCACGACCGGCTCGCGGCGGCGAACGCGGGGCAGGGAGTCGCGGTCCGAATCGTTTCGGTGCATGCGGGCGGAGTTGAAGAAATCTGCCCCCCACAGGACGCCGCGTGACCTGGCGCGCAATCCCGAAAAGGTAACAGTTCATTCAGAAACGCCCGCTGCATTGATGGCCCAACGATCCTCCTCGTCCTTTCCCCGGATCACCGGGCGTTCTGTGTTCAAGCATCGGGAGATCATGGCCAAGACGCAGTGCTGCCGACGACCGAGTCACCGACCACCGGCTCACCGAGGACGCCGGTCGGAGACGCGGCGCTACGGCCGGCCGGCCCCAAAGTGGGTTCGAAGATCATTGGTGCATGCGGCCGCCTGGGGGTAGTGCCGGTTTTCAACCGGCGAAATGCGTTCCGATCCACAATTTTGCAAGACGTGTAGAAAAGGTCTGGCGAGACACTTGCGGAACGCTGTCTCATCCACTCGCCTTCGGAACACTCCGAGGAAAAACAGGCACTCGACCGCCGCTCCGCCCCGTGCGGGCCCCAGCCGCCGTCACTTCACGATCTCGAAGGACACAACCCGCATCTGGACCGTGAGCTGCGAGGGGTTGTTCGGCGCGGCCTGCACCGCGAACTGCTCGATGGCGATGTACGGCGCGCGCTGCTGCAGGCCGACATAGAACCGGCGGAGCGATTTCTCCCAATCCACGTTGCGGATCGTGTAGACGAGCGAATGCATCGCGAACTGCCCGATGACCTGCGTGTTCAAGCCGCCGCTGCTGGCATTGGCACCGAGCCCGGCTTCGGATGACAGCTGGGCGATCGCCGCCGCGAGCTGGTTCGCATTGAGCGTCTTTGCCGGATCGAGCCGCGCCGCCGTTTTTTGCGCGTTCTCCTCGATGAAGCCGCGGTTCTGGATCCACATCTCCTGCTCGTTCAACCGGGAGGTGGTCATCCGCTGCTCCCGGTTGAACTGCGCCGCGCGGCGGGCAAAGGCGGTGCCCCACCAGAGGAGCCCGATCCCGATGAAGGTCAGCAGGAGCAGCTTCTCCCGGAGGGCCCGGCCGAGGAACCATGCGCGCAGGGTGCGGATCATACGGCGGGCACCGGCTTCACGGCGCCGGGTTTGAAGGTCACGGTCAGGGTGAAAGTCGTCACGTTGCCGCGCATCTGGTCAATGTGGCTCTCGACCTTCTCCACCTCCGGCAACTTGCCGATCAGCGACTCGTACACGTTGATTTGGGCCGTGTTGCTGGTCTGGCCGTTCACAATCACCGTATAGAGGCCCGAGGCCTGCTCGGCGCGCACGCGGCTGAACACGATATCCGCCGGTTTGCGGGAAAGATCCTCGCCCACCAGCACGGTCACCATCTCGAGCGGCAGCAGCCGCTGGGTGGTCAGTTCCTCGATCCGCCTCGCCTGGTTGTCGAGGTTAACGATCTTGTCGACCGTCGGCTGCTGCGCCCGCAGCTTGGTCAGCCGGATGTCATGCCAGGCGTAACCGCCCAGCAACGCCAGTTCGCCCACGGCGAGCAGCACCAGCGCAGCCAGGGCCGCGATGGTCGTCCGCCACATCAGGACATCGCGCCGGCGGGCGGCCCGCAGCCCGGCGAGTTCGGCCTTGTCCCGCACATCCAGCGCCGCCGCCACCGGCGCCGGCAGCCGGGAAATCCGTTCCTCAGACCGGAAGACCAGCTCGCCATCGCTCTCCACCGGATCCGGCACCAGCGGGGCCGTCAGCTCGATCACCGATTTCGTCCCGCCAACCGCCCGCAGGAGTTCGTCCCTCTGCGCGGCCCGATCCGCCTCGGTCGCCTCGGGGGCCACCGGCCGGAACAGCACGACCGCCGGCACCGGCGGGGTTTCCCAATGGACCGCCGTCATTCCCTCGGGGGAATGCAACACGATCGTGGTCGCCGGCTCGATCTCCATCCCCAGGACACCCGCAAATGCCGGCATCACCAGTTCCGCGGCCGACCATTCCGCGACCTGCTCCGAAGTGAACCGGCGGCGGTAGGAGGCAAACACCAGGGCCCGCTCGGCACCCGGCCTCCAGAACCAGCCATAATAAAGCTGGGGAATGGGGAACGGCGCCATCGCCTCCAGCGCCAGCTCGACCAGGGATGTGACTTCGGCAGCACTGGCACCTGGCGGCACCGGCACCGCGCGGGTGAAGAACATCGGATCCGGGAGCAATGTCACTGCCGGCAGTGGCGGACCGGCGCGGAGAAATTGAATCGGCGAAACCATGTCGGAAGCAAAATTGCGTCTGGCGGTGAGCGGGTAGCGAGTAGAAAGGCAGGCGACTTGGGCGGGCCGCAAGGACGTCTTGCTTACATTCCGGCCGGCCTCATGAACCGGCGACGACCGCCGGAGCCGTCGAAGCTGCATCGTTTTCGCGGATTTCCAAGAGGGTAAAGGGATATTTCAGGTTCCCCTCTCCCGCCGGCTGCCGGCCATCTTTCGAAGCCGCCTTGGCCGACTGGTTGGGCCGGCCCTTGCGTCCACCGGGAGATTGCGCTTTGGGAGACGCCGGCGCCCGCTGCGTGGTTGCATTGGTCTCCACCGTCTTGGCGCCGTCCGGCGGCGCAATGACCGCCGCGAGCCGGAACTCGGTTTGTCCATCGATCACGGTGACGATAATCCGCAGAGCCCGGATGGTCGTGCCGAACGCCCCCATGTTGCCGCTGGGGCCGGCAATCCGCTGGGCATCGGTCGGATTCTGGAAAAAGCCGGGCCCCTGCGCCTGGTACATCCCCTTCCCGCCGAGATAATCGACCAGATTCTGCTGCTGCACTTCGTCGAACTGGCCCATGGCGGCCAGCGTGTCGGGCCTGGCACCGTTCAGGTTGGGCTGCTCGAAATCCAGCAGCGAAACGCTGTCCGCAAAACGCCGCCAGAGATCGTTCGGCCGGCCGTCCTGATCATAGAACACCTCGCGGGCGTGATCGATCGCCGCCAGTTCCTGGAACGACTTCAACGAGCGCCCCGGCGCCTCGAAGGGAATCGCACTGAGGTCATACTGCGGCGCCAGGACCGTCGATGACACATGGCTGCGGTCCATCCAACCCAGCAGCGCGTCCGTCAGCATCTCCGCTTCCGGCTGCGGCATCTGCCAGTTCATGAAAAGCGACGTCAGGACGGTGGCATTCGCGCGCGGCAGCGAAATCTTCCCACTCTCATCCTCGAAGGCGACCTGCACCTCACGGCCCTCTCCCGGCACGTACCCGGCGAAGGCCAGCGGATCGCCCCAGCCCTCCGTGGGACTGCGCAGCCCGTTGCCCACGCCGCGGAACACCTCGAGCACCGACAACGTGACCTCGAGCGCCGAATACGCCTCGGCCCGCAACCGGCGGTTCAGCACAGCGCGCTGGTCCACCAGCAGGTCGTTGCTCGCGCGTTCCATGAAGGCGATGAGCGCAAACGTGGCGAACAGCACGGCCATCATCACGATCACCAGCACCGAGCCATGCACCGGGTTGGGCCCATGTCCGGGCTGCTCGCAACGCGGCGTCCGCAGCCGGAGTCCGCATTGTGGATACTGAATGTTCCTGGAGGCGCGGGTTCTCATTGTCAGAACGCCGGCAGCGCCTGGCCCGGTGACGGGATTGTCACCACGCCCTCCCGGGTCATTTTTCCATAGGTGAACGTGAGCCGCAGCCGCTGGGGCAGGAGCGGCTCGTTCTGGCCATCGCGCTTGAGCTGCGTTTCCGTCGTCCACCGGTTGAAATCCGCATCGAAATAATCGTACGCCAGTGCCGTCACCAGGGGCGTGACGACCGTCTCGCGGGGCGGATCCGTCTCGAAATTCTTTTCCAGCCGCGAATGCCACAGCAGCACAAGCCCCTCGCCCGGCCGCGCCTGGAACGAACAGACGACCTCCGGCAGCGGGCGATCCGGCCAGGTGAACAGCCGGCTTCCGCCCGGCAGCTCGAAGGTGAGCATGTTTTCCATCGCGCCGTTCTGCGGCCGGATCTCCTCGATCGCGATCGGCGTCGAGTCCGGCAGCGCGGCCGGCGGCAGCGCCGCGGTCCGCAATTCGCCGTCGAGGAAACGCGTGACGGCCCGGACATGCTGCTCGAACAGCCGGACATCGGTGTTCCTCCCCCAAAGCTCGCCCATCGAAAAGAGAAACGTGTTCATCGCGACGAGCACCAGCCCGACCAGGGCGATCGCGAGCAGGATTTCGAGCAGCGTGAATCCGCCGAGATTACGAGAACGATTGCTCGGAGGAAGACGCCAGGGAGATCGAAGACGCGGATTCATCGCTTCACCTGCGCCTCCTGGAATTCAAGGATCCGCGTCTTCGCGTCCTCCATCAGTTTCCCCCGCTCCGCCGGATCGATCGACCAGGTCGGCCGCAACAGCAGGAAGGACTCGGTGAGCTGCCGCGGCTCCGGCTCCGAGGGTCCCGTCACTTCACAGGTCAGCGCGACATTGAAGAGGTCGGGCATCGTCGAGGAGATGATCTCGACGCTCCAGGTGAAACGCCGGCCGTCGGCAGTTTCGAAATCGCCGCCCTGCTCCAGTTTGGTGCGATCCGGCTCGTTGAGGATGATTTGGCGCACGAAGGCGAAATCCTCGTTGGCCGCCATGCTGCGGCCGGCGACGTCATAGCTGTTCAGCACGTTCACGTAGGCGGAGCCCAGGACGACGGCGGCCAGGGCAAAAATCACGAGTGCCATCAGCACCTCGAGCAGTGTGAACCCGCGCGTTCGGCCTCCTGGCACGTCGGCCAACCATCGTCCCGGGAAAGAGGCCTCTAGCCTGTCGAGCGATGACAGCCGCACGAGGAGCCCGGCTTTCGACCTCTCCACCTCCAGCGATGAATCTTGCTGCGCAGGCATGTCAGAGCGCGGAATTCGGATCCGTGGCCTTCAGCACCGGAGCACACGTCCAAGGGTCGATTCCGACGACGTCGGCCTCGCCTTTCCGCACGAACTGGGCGCGGAACGGCGTGCAGGTGCCATCCGGGTAGAACGTGACGAACGCGATCGGCTGCACTTCGATCATCACCCCGCCCACCAGGATCGCATTGCCGCCAGCCCCCGCGGCGAGGAACCCAATCTCGAGTTCGGAATCATCCGTCGAGGGCACCGGCACCACTTTCAACGGGACCTCCTCGAGCGTGAACCCGTCGGCGGCAAGCTGCCTCGACGCAAACCCATCGATTATCAGGAATTGTTTCTTTTCCCCGTCAAACCGGAGCCGGACCTCGCGTTCCGAGGTCAGCGCCAGCTTGCGGGAGTCCTGGACCGCCTCCCAGAACGCTTCCTGCGGCGTCACCGGCTTGTTGGCCAGGAGCTGGGCGGAGCCGCCAATCAGGGTTGCGCCCAGGAGGGCAATCAGGGTGATGGCGAGGAGCACCTCGAGCAGCGTGAAGCCGCGATGCAAAGCAGCGGGATGCCGTTTCCACGGATGCCAATCGTTCAACGTCAGTTTTCCGACCTGACCCCGCTGCCCGCCAACCGCCCGGCAGGTCAGGTCTCCGACCTGACCCCCGGCCGGCCCCCTCCCGCGCGCAGATGATTGCCCGGGCCAACCGGCCATGAATGGAGATGAACGAGAGTACACGGAGCGAAGCGAGGGCTCCTTCACCTTCAGCGGGAACCAGCCGGACGCAAAATCTACTTTGCCTCGGTCGTGCCGGCACCCCAGTTGCCGATATCGTCTTCCGTGCCGCTCTGCTTGTCCGGACCCTTCGACCATAGATCATAGGCGGCCTTGTTGTGGGTGCCCGGACTCGCGTACTGGTAAGGCTCGCCCCAGGGATCGAGCGGCACCTTGTTGTCGGTGATATAGGGTCCATGCCAGCTGCCGGCTTTCGTGCCGGGTGGAGTAATCAACGCCTGCAGCCCGTCCGAGGTCGACGGATAGTCGCCCATGTGCATCCGGTACGTGAACAGCGGCGCCTTCATGCTTTCGCGGACAAACAGGTCGGCCGTCGTGGCTTGGGCGCCGCCGAAAATGCCGCCGATGTTCGTGATCGCGAGGCCCGCGAGCAGCCCGAGAATCGCGAGCACGACGAGCAACTCCATCATCGTGAAGGCCTGCCATGAGCGGTTGCGCCGATGGAGGCGCCGCCGATCGGCGGAACCGACGGAATTCGCGGAGGTGGAAACGAGGTGAATCTGCATGACTGGGAAAAAGGATGACCGCGCCCGGCCGGTTGTCCAGACACGCATCGGGCGTGGGACAACCTGCTTCGGGACAACCAGTAGACGTCCGTCGGACGACTCCCGTTTCTTCCCGTCAATCGATGGGCGCGATTCGGCAGCGGATGCGCAGCCGGATCGGCAACCCCCAACTAGACTGCACCCATGGGAAAACGCATTGCCATCCTCCAGGGTCATCCGGGTCGCGAACTGACGCATCTGGGACACGCCCTGGCCGACGCCTATGCAGCCGGTGCTGCAGAGGCGGGTCACGAGGTCGCCCGGATCGAAACGGGGCAACTCGAGTTTCCCTTGCTCCGGAGTGCCGCGGATTGGAAGTCAGGTTCGCTGCCGGAAGGGCTCCGAACCGCCCAGGCGGCGATCGGCCGGGCAGACCATCTCGTCATCCTTTTCCCGCTCTGGACCGGCACGATGCCGGCGGTGCTGAAGGGGTTCCTCGAGCAAATCTTCCGGCCGGGATTCGCGTTCCACCCCAGGACGGACGGACGTGGACTGGTCCCCGGGCTGGCGGGCAAGTCGGCCCGTGTCGTCGTGACGATGGCAATGCCGGCGGTTTATTTTCGCTGGAGCTGCCACGGGGCTGGCGTCCGCGGGTTTGAGCGCAGCACGCTGGGCTCGTGCGGGATCAAACCGGTCCGTGGCACCTACATCGGGAAGGTCGATGCGCCGGGTTTCAAAGCGGATAAGTGGATTGGGCTGATGCGCCAGCTTGGGCGGAAGTCCGAATGAAACTGGCGGCGGCGTCCCGCCGCTGGAAGGCATTGACAATTTCGCAGCCGTAGGGGCGCAGCCTCGTCTGCGCCCTCAGGACCGATGAATCACCGGGGTGGGCGCAGGCAAGGCTGCGCCCTTACGATTCCGATTCTGATTCCACCCATCCATTGTTGCGGATCCGGCGCCCCGCCGCGTTCAGGAAAATGTAGCATTTCGCCCGCCGGCATTCCAATCTTCGCCCGATGCGCTCCTTCCACTGCCTCCTGATGGCCGTGCTCGTCTCCACTGCGATGCTGTCCTCGCCCGCCGAGGCCGCCGCTGACCGGCCCAACGTCCTGTTTATCGCGCTCGACGATTTGCGCGATTGGGTTGGCTACCTCGGCCAGAACAAACAGGCCCAGACGCCGAACATGGATCGGCTCGCCGCCAAGGGCTTCGCATTCACCCGGGCCTACCCCGCCGCGCCGTGCTGCAACCCATCGCGGACCGCGCTGATGTCGGGCCAGGCTCCATTCACCACCGGGGTCTATGGCAACGAGAACGACTGGCGGACCGTCCTGCCCGAGGGAAAGATGCTTACGACCGCGTTCCGTGAGGCCGGATACCGCGTGATGGGATCAGGGAAAATCTATCACGAAGCCTTCGCCCGCCGCAGCGAGTGGGACGATTATCTGGACAATCCCGGCGGCAGCCCCTCCATTCCCGCCGGCCAGAATGACGGCGTGGGCGGCATCAAGTTCGGCGCGCTCGACTGCAATGACGAGGATCTCGTCGACTACCGGATCGCCAACTACGCGATCGAGCAACTCGGCCGGAAGCAGGACAAGCCCTTCTTTCTGGCCGTGGGCATCAAGAAGCCGCACATGCCCTGGAATGTTCCGCGCAAGTATTTCGATCGGTTCCCGCTCGAGAACATCCAACTCCCCCCCTATCTCGAAAACGATCTCGACGACATCCCGTATGCGGGCCAGCGGATGGGCCACGCCGAGACCGATCACGTGCCGATGCTGAAATCCGGCCGCTGGAAGGAGGCGGTGCAGGCCTATCTCGCCACCATCGCCTATGCCGACATGAATGTCGGCCGGGTCATCGATGCCCTGGAAAAATCCGCCTACAAGGACAACACCATCGTCGTACTCTGGGGCGATCATGGCTGGCATCTCGGCGAAAAGCACCACTGGCGCAAGTTCGCCTTGTGGGAGGAGGCCAATCGCACGCCGTTCATCTGGGTGGCCCCCGGCGTGACGAAACCCGGCACGAAGTCCGACGTGCCGGTCAGCCTCCAGAGCATTTATCCCACGCTGATGGAGCTGTGTGGCATCCCGACGCCCCGGCATGTGGAGGCACGCAGCGTCCGCCCGCTCCTGACAAATCCTGCGGCGCCATGGACGGAGCCGGTGATCAACACCTGGGGCAAGGACAACCATGCCGTGCGCGTCGCCGGCTGGCGTTACATTCGTTATGAAAACGGCGACGAGGAGCTCTACGACTCGATCAAGGATCCCAACGAGTGGACCAATCTCGCCGCCAAGCCGGAGTACGCCGCACGAATCGCAGCGTTGAAGCAATTCCTGCCCGCCAGAAACGCAGCCGAAATCGCCCAGTCGAGACGCGACCCGGCGGGAGAACGAAAAGGCGTCAGAAAGAAGAAGCGCGACGCATAGCCGTCGCCATGTACGCAGCTGTAGGGGCGCAGTCTCGTCTGCGCCCGCCCGAGGGATTCAACCGATCCGAGGGCGCAGCAAGCCTGCGCCCCTACGAACCAAATCAAGACTCCTGGATTTCAATACCCACCCTGGAGAGCCGACGTCTCCGCGTCGTCCGCAAACCTGATCGAACTTTCAACCCTTTCATGAAGCCCCTGATTCCATTCCTCTTGTCCCTTTCAGCCCTCCTGGTGTCGCCAGCCACCTCCGGGGCTCCGGCGGGATTGCCCAACATCGTCCTGATTTACGCGGACGATCTCGGCTATGGTGATCTCAGCTGCTACGGCGCCACGAAGATCCAGACGCCGAACATCGATCGCCTCGCGAGCCAGGGACGCCGGTTCACCCATGCGCATGCGACGTCGGCCACCTGCACCCCTTCCCGCTACGCCCTGCTCACCGGCAGTTATCCCTGGCGTCGGAGCGACGCGAAGATCCTCCCGGGTAATGCGCCGGCATTGATAACCCCCGGCACGCCAACCATCGCCTCGGTGCTGAAGTCCGCGGGTTACGCCACCGGCGTGGTGGGGAAATGGCATCTGGGACTCGGCGACAACGATCTCGACTGGAATGGCGATATCAAACCGGGCCCGCTCGAAATCGGGTTCGACTCCTGCTTCCTGCTGCCAGCCACCGGTGACCGGGTGCCGTGTGTCTATGTCGAGAACCACCGCGTGGTGGGGCTCGATCCGAACGACCCGATCCGGGTGAGTTATGGCAAGCCGATTGGATCGGAACCCACCGGCCGGGCCAATCCCGAGTTGCTCAAGTACCGGCCGAGCCATGGCCACGACATGACGATTGTGAACGGGATCAGCCGGATCGGCTACATGACCGGCGGGCAGGCCGCCCGCTGGGTGGACGAGGTCATGGCGGACGTGTTCGCGATGCGGGCGGACGATTTCATGGAGCGGCACCGCTCGGAACCCTTCTTCCTGTTCTATTCCACGCACGACATTCACGTGCCGCGGATGCCCCATCCGCGGTTTGCCGGAAAGAGCGGGCTGGGATTCCGCGGCGATGCGATCCTGCAGTTCGATTGGACCGTCGGCAAAGTGATGGCGACGCTCGACCGGCTTGGGCTGACGGAGAACACGATCCTGATCATCAGCAGCGACAACGGTCCGGTGGTGGACGACGGCTATGAGGATGGTGCCAAGGCGAAGCTCGGCGGGCACACGCCGGCCGACGGACTCAGGGGCGGAAAATACAGCGCCTTCGAGGGCGGCACCCGGGTTCCCTTGATCATCCGCTGGCCGGCCCGGATCCAGCCCGGCGTCAGCCCCGCGCTGGTCAGCCAGCTCGATATTCCCGCAACATTTGCGGCGCTTGCTGGCCAGCGGGCGCCGATCGGCGGATTTCCGGACAGCCGGAACGCCAGCGGGGCCTGGTTTGGCAACGATGCCCGTGGCCGGGAGCACGTGATCGAACATGCCGCCAACGGCCGTCTCGGGGTCCGGACTGCGAAGTGGAAGTACATCGAAGCCGGCCCAGGCCCGGCGATGAATCCGAACACGGAGACGGAACTGGGAAACAGCGAGTCGCCGCAACTCTACAACCTGGAGACTGATCCGGCGGAAACGCGGAATGTGGCCGCGAGCGAGGCCGCAACGCTCGAGGAGCTGAAGTCGCTGCTGGCCCGGATCCGCGGGAAGTAGCGACATCGATCGTTGGGGATGCGGCAGCTCCGGCGCGTTCAATGCCATTCCGCATATTCGGGCGACACGGAGGTCGTCCCTCCACGTGCGAGTTTCGTACTTGGAGGGCCATGCTCCGTCCGGCCGCGAAGATCGTTTCGAATGATGTCGCGAGAATCGTTCTCTTTCCTCGTGCTCGATCGCTTGTAGGGGCCCAGCTTGCTGCGCCCGCATGCTGCATTGCTGAACGGCATTTGATGCTCGTTGTGAATTGTCCCGATCAGGGCGCCCACTGTGCATCGTCCTCGGTGGCAAACCGCCGATCCGGGCCGGCGCTGCGAATTTCCATCCGTTCTCCGCTAAGCGGGTGAAAGCGAAACGGGGTTCCCCAACGATCACACAATTCGCCGGCGGCATTGAAGGCCGGATGCGATCGCGGAATCAGGACCAGTTCCAGCCGGTTCGCTCCGGCCAGGGCAGCCGCGATTTCGGCATTCCCGCCCACCGGATTGCCATCGTGGGGAAAGTTCGAGCGCCAGGCATCAAGCATCTGGACCAGCAGATCGAGGTCCCGACCGATGGTCGAACCTGGGGCGTTGAGCATTCCCGCCAATGGAAAGTCCTCCTCTGACCAGCCAGGCCCGGACGCGCCGCCGACCGGCGGCTGCGCGGGCTCCTCCCGCTTGGCCCGCGACGATGGCCCGGGCAGTTCCGCGGCGACTTCCGAGCGCGGCCACAGCCACCAGGCGGCCAGCGCGGTCAAAATGGCCGAGATAAGGAGTGTTCGCCGCATCGGTGGCTTCGGGATGGAGTTCGCGACTGCATTTCGCCGGCTGAAAACCGGCGCCACCGGTGTCACGCGTTCATGAATCCGAGATCCGGATTCGCAAACCGGCCGATATTCGGCAGCACCACGGGCATTTCCGTCGCGCTCACGCCAAACCAGCGGGCCAGCGTGGCGGAATATTCGTCGACGCTCGTGGTGGGAATCCATGAGCCGCGCGTGCCGGAATCATCCGGTCCACGAATCGTCAAATCCGGCATCCGGCCGTAGATCTGCCCACCCTTGACCGCGCCGCCGACCACGAAGTGATGCGAACCCCAGCCGTGATCGGATCCGTCGCCGTTGGTGTTGTAGGTGCGCCCGAAATCCGAGGCCGTGAACGTCGTGACCTGGCCGGCACAGCCAAGCTCGACCGTGGCCTGATAGAGCGCCGCGACATTGGCACTGACGTCGGCGAAAAGGTTCGCGTGGGCGCCAAGCTGCTGATCGTGCAGGTCCCAGCCGCCGACCCGGGCGAAGAAGATTTGGCGTTTCAGCCCGAGCTGAGGCGCCACCGCGATCAGCCGCGCAATCATCTGCAACTGCTGGCCGAGACTCGAGGTGGAGAAGGCGGTGGTGAACGGCGGCGGCGCAGCCAGCACCTCCGAAAGCATCGCGCTGTCGGAGATCGCGCCGGCCGTGATCCCGGCAAACGCGGTCTCGAACAGATTCGCATTCGGAAGCGCGAGCAAATCTCCCTGGGCGCGCGCCCGGATGCTGGCGAGGTTGGTGCCGGACGCCGTGGCCCCCCTCGAACTCGTGAGCGCGACCGCCCCGCCCGGATTCATTCCGAACTGGACCACTTCGCGCCCAACCTGGAAGGCGTTCTGCCCGTTCAGGCTGATCGACATCGAGATGCTGGCATTGCTGTTGAATGCGTTCGTCAGATCGGCCAGCCGCCCTCCCCAACCGGTGGCGAAGGGCCGATCCGGCAGGCTGCTCTGCCACTCCACCTGCTGATCGTTATGGGAAAAGAGCTGGGGCGGCAGCGGCACCGAGCGCGCGGCATACTGCGCTTTCGTCGTGGGCACGACGAGCGTCCCGACATTTCCCAACAGGGCCATCTTTCCCGAATCGAACAGCGACTTGAGCCCGGCGCCGGTCGCCCCGGACACGCCTGCGTCCAGGCTCGAATGCAGCGCCCATTCCCGGCCGTCGCCCGTGCGCGGCGCAAGGCCGAGCAGCTGCGCGCGCGGCAGCGCCAGCGTGCCCCGGCCCGCCGCATAGCCCGCGTAGCCGGCCGAATCGAACGGCACCACCATGTTGTTGGCGTCGTTGCCACCGGAGAGAAAGAGGCAGACGAGCGCCTTGTAATCCGGCGGCAGGGCCCCGGCGCGGGGCGGCGTGGGCCCGTTGGCCGGACTAGCGACCGCACCGATCAGCCGCAGCTGCGCCAGCGTTGAAAGCATGCCGGTCGCGCCCACGGCGGCACAGCACTGCCCGATGAACCTGCGGCGGCCCGGGTCAAACCGGCGTTGGGGATGATTCATGACCAAAGTTATTTCTGCACGGCGCTCTCGGGCGCCGTGAGCGTGAGATAGATGGCGGCGCGGATCCGCTCGAGAACGGCGTCGGCCGTGTCGGCCGGCAGGGCCGCGATCGCCGCGGTGATGCTCTCGGCCGCGGCCGGCGACAGCGAGCCGGCGGCGAGGAGCAGGTTCAGGGAATCGACCAGCGGCCCGGGCGTCGCTGCCAGCGGACGCCAGGCGTCGAACTGGAGCCCGATGGTCTGCTGGCCGCGGTTGGTCGCCGAGCGGTTCACCTGGATGTATCCGTAAAGAAAGTTCGCCTGCGTCAGGGCGGTGGTGTCGGTCAGGATCTGGTATTCCGGAGCGTACAGGCCGGCAGCAGCGGTGGCTCCCGGCAGGACGAAATCCGGTTCGAAAAAATTGAAGACGCTCGGCGAACGCAGGGCCGCCTGGCCGAGGGCGGTTTGCGGGTTCGCAATGCTGAAACGGCCGGAATTGGAGCCGCCCTCGAACGCGCGGAAAAGCGCCGTGGTCCGCAGCAGCGGCTCCTTCAGCTTGCCAAACGTGGCGGTCGCGGCGACCGCGGCGGACCGCGCCTCGTAATCCAGCAGAATCGCCCGCACGACAGCACCCAGGTCGCCGCGAACCCCCGCGCCGTTGTCGGCGAAGGCCTGCGCCACCCGGTAAACGTAGGCCGGGCTCGGGTTGCTCGTGACCAGCCGCTGGATCAGCTGGCGACCGATGAAGGGACCGGTGTTCGGGTGCAGGAACAGCGCATCGAGCGTGTCCTGCAGGTCCTTGTAACCGCCCTGGCCGGCCGGCAGCAACTGGCCGCGCACGATGGTCTTTTCCGTGTCGTCGTGGAAATCCGGCCACAGGATCATCGGATTGATGTAATCCGCCGCCCCGCGCCGGAAGAGGTTGGGATTGGCCGCACCGCCGCCGGCCCGGGTGTGGAACGACCATCCGGTGAAGACCTTTGCCGTCTCCGAAATCGTCTCCTGCGTGTACGTGGGGATCGGCTGGCCGTTCGGATCCAGCCGCAGCGTGCCGTCCGGGTTGAGTTCATGGAGCCCGATGCTGAAGAGCTGCATGATTTCGCGGGCGTAGTTCTCGTCGGGCGTGGCATTGTTCGACGCCTTCGCGTTGCGCAGCGAACTCAGGTAAATCCCCATCATCGGGCTGCGCGAGACCTGCTCCAGCAGCGTCCGGTAGTTCCCGAAGGCCTGGCCGGCGAGCAGATCGTAATAGTTGGCTGCACCCTCCTGCCACTGGTTGATCGTGCCGTTCTCATCGGAAATCACCAGGATTTCGCTCAGGGCAAAGGCCACCCGCTGCCGCAGCTGATCCGGCCCTTCCACCGCAATCTTCCACCAGGCTGCCTGCCGATGCGTGCGACCGGGCCGCGTGTTGACACCGTTCTGCATGGCGACCCCGCCGGTATTGATTGCCGCGAAATCCGCCATCGTCGCCGCCCGGTGCGAGGATGCCGGGAGTGCCATTTGCTCGTTGATCCAGGCATGGTAGCCCTGGGCCTGCAGCGCCGCGATCCCGGCCTGGGTCGCGCCAAACGTCGCCTGGGTGAGAAACCGGGCGGCATCCTCCGGAGTGATCGCCGTCAAATCGAGCGCCGGCGCCGCCGGCGGCGGGTTGAAGGCAGCACTGCCGCTGCTGCGCACGAACCCCCCGGAGAGTTCGCCCGCCGGGTAGCCGGCCGTGTCGATGCCGGCCGTAATCCGGCCGCTCTTCAGCGCCGCCACCACGTCGGCGGCGCTGTACACCCCGGTGTCGCGAATCTGCCAGACCGCATTGACGACCTGCCCCGTTCGCAGGCTGAACACATAATCGCTGCCAATCGCGAGGTGGCCGACAATCTGGGGCGAACTGAGGTTCGAGAATGACACGTTCACGATCGCGAAAGTCTCGTCATCGCTCAGCTGGATCGTCGCGGTGCCATACGCAGTCGAACTCGGCGCGTCCGCCGCGGCGCGCAAGGTCGCCACATAAAGCGAGCCGCGGTTGGCAAAGATCGTGACGCTGGCGCGGTCCCCGGCCCCGACGCCGTAGCTGGGAT
The DNA here is from genome assembly GCA_011525695.1 of Verrucomicrobiia bacterium. Lineage (GTDB taxonomy): Bacteria > Verrucomicrobiota > Verrucomicrobiia > Opitutales > Opitutaceae > ER46. Next base: position 19,005 of record WYBX01000012.1, on the reverse strand, counting down.
GCGGCGTGATCGTAAGCGTCGCAATCCGGTTGTTGGCGTTGGCTGGATTGGCCAGCGGCGCGAGCGAGACCGTCGCGCCGGTGGCGCCGGCCGGGATGATCACGCTGCCGGAAAGCGGCGTGAAATCGACTCCGGCCGCGGCGGTCCCACCCAGGGTGTAATGCACCGTGAGCGGAGCGGTGACGGCACCGACGCGCGTGAACTGGAAAACCGCCGGGGTGAGCGTCGTCGTGTCGGTCGACGCGACGGCGGCCGCCACGCTGACGGTGGAGAGATGCTCGGGGGACAGATCGTAGATTTCGACCAGGGCGGTGCCGGTGGATCCGGCGACGCCGTTCACCTGGACGGTGTAGTTGCCGGGCAGCAGATCGACGATCAGCGCGGCGTCGCGGCTCCCGCTGGCAAACGGAAACGCGCCCGAACCGGCGAACGCGGCGGCCAGGTCCGCGGCACCGGCCGTTTCCCAATTGTCATTCGCGCCGCCCGGCACCTGCCGGCCCGCGACGTCGAGCACCGCCAGTGCCGGGTCCTCGACCGCTCCGGAGACGCCCAGGGTCCTCAAGGCGGGGCCGGCCGCCCGGACCAGGACGCGCCGGGCGCCGCCTGCCGGCGCTACCGAGAGCCCGGAGATGAAGGTGTTTGCCCCCGTACCCACGAACGCCCGGGTCGAGAGGTTGAGCAACCGGGCCGATCCGGTCACGTCGTAGATTTCGAGCAGCGCCACGCCGGTGGCATTGTTCACCCCGCTGACCTGGGCCGTGTAGGCCCCCGGGGCGAGCGTGGCGACGAGCGCCGCGTCGTTGCTCCCCGGATTCAGCGCAAATGCCCCGACGGTTTCCATCGTGCCGGCGTCCGACCCGGACCAGTCGTCATTCGCCAGCACGAGCACGCCGCTGGCGTTGAACAGCCGCAGTTGCGGGTTGTTCAGTACGCCGGGAACGTTGTAGGCCGACAGTCGCGGCCCAATTGCCCGGATGAGCACCTTCTTTGGCGCGCCCTCCTGCACGACAAACCCTGTGATCATGATGTTGTCGCCGATCCCAACCTGGGCACGGGTGGAGAGATTGCCCAACCGCTGACCGTACTGGGCTCCGTGAGCGGGGGCGAGAACGGCGAGAGATGCTGCCAGCGCAAGGCGCAGAAGCGGATTCATCGGGGGGGGGCAGGCCGGTGGGAGTTGCGGAGGAGGCCGAGTGTTCCGGCAAAGACGCCGAAGTCCAGCACCTCGTTACATCTGTCTTTGCCGGACCGAAGCGCCTCCCAGCGACGAGTTGCGAACCGCATTTCAGCGGCGGGACGCCAAACCTACCCACACATCCTGCGGAAAATGTGATTCGGAACGCTTTTCGCCGGTTGAAAACCGGCGCTACCCAGGCAGCCGCACGCGCCAACGACCTGGTCAGACCTTCAATGCTGCTGCGCCGCAGCCACCACGGCCGCCGGCTGCCCGATGCTGGCGAGCAATTCCTGGAACCAGCCGGTTTTGACGTCGAACGGCTTGCCGCCCTTGATCCGGGCAAACTCGATCGCGCGTAGCTCATCGCCCCGCTCCTCGTCCTGGCCCACGACTCCGCTCTCACGCCGCAGCGCACAATCCACGGCATGTTCGACACACTGCTGGATCAGCGCGAGATCCGCCGGGTTCGCGGGAGCCGAGCGGGCGTAATAGCCGCTCTTCTGGACGAGGACCTTTTCCGCCCCAACCATCTTCGCGAACTGCTCGCCAAACCACTTTCCGGGATTGATCGCGTCGAGTTTGACATGGCCGAAGGCGTCCCGCGGCACCTCGACACCCCGCGCTGTCATTTCACTGACGATGCTCTCCACGCCGGCGCCTTCGCTGATGAAGATGTTGAGGTTGCCCACCCGATCCATGACCGATTTCAGCCGCCTCGCCTCGGCGGCGATATCGAGCGCGAGTTCCGGCACATACACGCCGTGGATTCCGAGCCTTTCGGTGGAGAGCCCGAGGCCGGGCGCAGTGGGGGTACCGGCGAGCCGGCGCAGGTATTCCCGTGCGGTGGCGGCGGTGAGCCAGCCGCAGTTCCGGCCCATCACCTCGTGGATGATCAGCATCCGGGGATTGGCGCCCCACTCCGCCACGACGCGTTCGAAGTATTTCGCCCCCTCCTCCGCCGCCGTCCAGGCGCCCAGGCTCTGCCGAATCGGGATGACATCGTTGTCGATCGTCTTCGGCAGCCCGATTACGGTGAGTTCATAATTGTTCTTCGCGAGGTAGGCCGCGAGGTCCGCGGCCGTCGTGTTCGTGTCGTCGCCGCCGACCGTGTGGAGGACGTCGACGCCGTCGCGCACCAGCTGCTCGGCGGCGACCTGCAGCGGGTTCTGCCCCTCCTTCACGAGGCCCCTTTTCACGCAGTCCTTCACATTCGTGAGCTTGACCCGGCTATTGCCGATTGGACTGCCGCCGTGGCGCTTCAGGACCGCGGCCTCGGCCCGCTCGGCAGCGGTGACCTTGATGCTGTCACCGAGCAGGAGGCCCTTGTATCCGCCGCGGTAGCAGATGATTTCGACCTCGGGTGAGGTGGTGGAGTAGCGCTCGATCAATCCCGCAATCGAGGCGCTGAGGCACGGCGCAAGGCCGCCGGCGGTGAGAAGGGCGACTTTCTTTGGACGCATGGCATCGGCAACCAAGCGGCCGGCAGCGGGCTCGGCAAGCCTCGGGCCATCCGCGGCTGGTTTTTGCCAACATATGCGGCAAGACCGGAAATCGACGAGCTGTCGCGCAGGCCCACCACTGATTGCGCGGCTTGCCTGCAGGCTCGGGTTGCGACTCAATTCCCACGTGCGCTTAACCCCACGCGTCATTGCCGCCCTTTTCCTGGGTCTCCTGCTCCCCGCCCACGCCCATGAAGTCGCTGGCGACATGCTCGCCGCCGCCCGCACTTTCCTGAGCGCGCTCGATCCCGGACAGCACAAGGTCGCCACCTACGCCCTCACCGATGCGGAGCGGGAAAACTGGAACTTTGTCCCGCTCGCCCGCCGCGGCCTGCCGTTCCAGCAGATGACTCCGAGCCAGCATCCCCTCGCCCTGGCGCTTCTGCGGACTGGGCTCAGCCATCACGGCATCGCGAAGGCGAACGCTATCATCGCGATGGAACTGGTGCTGAAGGACCTCGAGGGCGGCGCCGCGCGGCGTGACCCAACGCTCTATTACGTCACGATCTTTGGCGTGCCCGCCGAGGACAGATCGTGGGGTTGGCGTTTCGAGGGACATCATCTCTCGTTTAATTTCACGATCATCGATGGCCGGCAGGTGGCCTTCGCCCCCTCCTTCATTGGCAGCAATCCGGCCGAGGTACGGCAGGGTCCGCGCAAGGGCGAACGCGTCCTTGGCCAGGAAGAGGATCTCGGGCTGGCGCTCGTGAATTCGCTGGATGCCGCCCAACGGAGAGACGCGATCTTTGCCGAAAAGGCGTTGCCCGAGATCGTCACGAGCAACCGGAAGCGGGCGGCACCGCTGGAGCCCGCCGGCATCCACGCCGCCGCGATGAATCCAGCCCAGCGGAAGCGGCTCATGGAACTCGTGCAGCTGTACCTCTCGCGCTGGCGAGGGGAACTCGCCGACGAGACGTTGGAACGGATCTCGGCCGCCGGACTCGACCGGATTTCCTTCGCCTGGGCCGGAGCGCTGGACCGGAGCCAGCCCCGATACTACCGGATCCAGGGGCCAACGTTCGTGATCGAGTTCGACAATTTTCAGAACCGCGGGAATCACATCCACACCACCTACCGCGAATTCCAGGGAGACTTTGGCCACGATCTGCTCCGCGAGCACTACGCCCGGGAACACGCGAAATAGTCGCGGGAGGCCTCCGTTCGGCCGGCGTTCAATGGTCCCGGTGTCCTGGCGCTGCAGCCGCGCGGGATCCGTGGCAAGAAATTCCCTCAAAAAAAGGCTGGACGCGCCGGAATCGTTCGCCACGTTCGCTGTCGCATCAGGAACGAGCCGGCCTTAACAAGGCTGGCTCCGCCAACCGGGCCGGGAGCGGCCACGGTGGATCGAGCGAAAGCTCGGATGTGCGCCGACCGCGAGGGAGGCGAACCAAGAACGCTCCCGAAGACGAAACCGACCTGATGCCCAGGTCGGTTTTTTGTTTTCGAATCCTGAAGCGCGATAACTCCCACAAAAATCACGCTCATGAACACCCTCACCGCCCTCCCCGGGATCCGAGTCCGAACGGAAAATCCCAATCATCATCTCTGGAACAACCACGGTACTTGGTTCCTGCACTATACGATTCATCCCACGCCATTTACCAAGGAACGCATCCGCCGTTCGCTTGGCACGAAGGACCTTCACGTCGCTCGGGAACGCCGCGACGCCTTCTTCGCCCAGCTCTGCGCCCAGACTGCAGCCTGACGCGGTCAGGCCAACCAGCAGCGTGTTCCTTCTCTTTTTCCTCCCGGCCAAAACAGACGGGTGCTAAATCCAACACGCTGCTAGGGAATCCGCAGCCGCTGACCGGGGCGCAATGCGTTCTCGCCCCGAAGGATCTCCCGGTTCGCTTCGTAAATCTCCTGCCAGCGGCTGCTGGTCCCATAGAAGCGCGCGCTGATCCGGGTCAGCGTGTCACCCTCCACCACGACATGATACCGCGACGGTGCCGGCGCCGGACTCCCCGCCGGAGCCACGGTCGAACCGCCGGACTGGGAGCCTGCAGCCGGCAGTGGCGTGCCGGCGCCGGTGTTCATCAGCCGCGCCGCGGAGGCGATTTGATCCAATGTGCCCTGGGCCTGGCGCAACCGCGCAGCCACCGCGGCATTTTCCTGCTGCAGCTGGGCGATCCGCGCGCTGCGGTCCCGCTCGAGGGCCTGCAGCGTCTCGTTGAGCCGTGAAATCTCGCTTCGCGCCGCGGCCAGGTCCCGCTGGCCGGAGACGGCCTGAGCCGCCGAGGCTTCGAGCATTGCCACCCGCCGCTCCGCCTCCTGCAGTGCCTCGGCACCCTGCGCCAGTCGCGCATTTTCGGCCAGCAGCGCCGCGACCTTCGCCTTGGTATCGTTGAGCTCGATCGAAAGCCTTTCGTTCGCTCCAGTGAGCTCCGCCACACTCGCGGCATGGCGCTCACCCGCCTTCTGGGCATCGCCCGCCCGCAGCTTCAGGTCCGCAAGTTCGCCCTGCAGCGCCGCCACCTGCTCCGCCGTCGCCCTCAAACTTGAGTTCTGACTGCGCAGATCCTCCACCTGCGCTCCGAGTTCCCGCACCTGTTCCTGAAGCTGTCCATTGGCCCGCGTCAGCTCATTGACGGTCGCCTGGTGCTGCTGCGCAAGTGCGTCGACCGAGTTCGCCCGGCCCTTCATCTCCGCCAGCTCAGCCTGCACTCCGGTGAGACTTTCACGGCTTAGCCCAAGCTCCTTTTCCAGTGCCGCCTTGTCCGCCGCCAGCCTGGCATTGAGCCCCGTCAACTCCGCCACGGTCGCCCCATGCTGTTCGGCTCCGCGGGTGGCCTCCGCCAGCTGGGCCTGGAGGGCGCCCTGCTCCCCGCGGGCCTTTTCCAGCTCCGATTCCGTCAGCTTCAACCGCGCGCCGAGTTCGCTGAGCTTGGACTCGATCTCGGCATCTTCCGAGCCCCGCGCCTGCAGCAACGCGCGATTGGCCTCGGACAACGCCCGGTTGGTTTCGCGGGCGTGCAACAACTGTCCCGCCAATGCGGACAGTTCCCGGGCCGCGTTGCTCCGATCCTCCTCCACCTGGCTCTCCAGCGCCCGCACGTGATTTTGCAGCGTCTGCAATTCAAGCTTCATCGCCTCCGAAGGCGCGGCCTGCGCCGCCTGCGCCTGCGCCGCCAGCGCCGCCTCCGCACTCTGCCGGGCGACTTCGAGATCCTTCTGCAGGCTTTCGTTCCTGGCATTCAGACCCGCGATGGTGCGGCTGGCGGTGTCGAGTTGCGCCGTGAGCTTTTCCACCATCTCCCGGCTTTCACTTGCCGCCTGTGATCCCGCGGCGAACCTTTCCCGCTCTGCGGTCGCGGCACCGAGCCGTTGCGCCAGCGTGCGATTCGCGTCCTCGAGCTGCGCCACCTTTTGGCGCGCTTCGTTCGCACTCGTCGAAAGTTCAGCGAGCCGCTGATCGAGTCCCGCCTGCGCCGCGACCAGCGAATCACGCTCCGCCCGCAGCTGGGCGATTTCCCGGGCGTTGCCTCGATCGCCCTCCATTGCGCGTTCGAGCTCCGCAATCCGTCCCGCAAGCCTGCCCCGCTCCGCCTGCCGTTCCGATTCCACGGCCGCGAGCTTCTGCCCCGCGACCGCCTGCGCCTCGAGGGCGGCTGACAGCTGCGCCCGCAGCTGATTCTGCTCCGCCGCACCGGCATCCTCCCTGGCGCCGCGAGCCTCCGCCGCCACCAACCGCTGCTCCAGCGCCGACTTCTCTGCAGCCAGGGAGTCGCGCTGGCGCATCACTTCCGCGAATCCGGCGGAAGCCGAGCGCAGCTGTTCATTCTGGGCCCGCAACTCCGCGAGTTCCGCTCCACTCTGGGATGGAGCGCTCACGGATGATTGCAACCGGGCGTTCTCTGCCACCAGCCGTTCATTTTCGCTGCGGATCTGCGCCAGTTGCTGGGTCAGTTCGGCCAGCCTCGGATCATCCTGCACCGGCCCTGGTGCGGTCGAACCACGCTCCAGCTGTTCCTGGGCGTTCCGCAACAGGCGCCCCATCTGGCTGAGTTCGATTGTCGCCCGCTTCACCTCCTCGTTCAGCCGCGAATTGTCGCTGAGCAACTTTTCAATCCGGGCATCAGCGCTCGCGAGCTGTGGCAGCGGGATGGTCCCGACCTGGGCGGCGACCGCCTCGGCCGGCGTCGAGGCGCTCGCCGCCGCACGCAATGCCGCATTCTCCGCGGACAGTCGATCCGCCTCCTGGCGCGCCTTGCCGGCTTCCGCCTCGAGCGTCGCGAGCTGCCGGTTCAGTTCCTCGCGGGCGGCCTGGCCGGCGCGTCCCGACTCCGCGGCGCTGGTGGCGTATTGCTGTTCGAGCGCCGCTCTTTCCGCCTGAAGTTTCTGCACCGTGCCGCCAAGCTGAAGGTTCTCCGCTCGCAGCCGGGCGGCCGCCGCCTCCGCCTCCGCCAGTCGCGCGCTGATCGCCGCGGTCTCCGGCGTGGTGCCGGTCCCCACCGGCGCGGGGGATGCTGGTGCCGGCGGAATTGGAGCGGAGGCTGCAATGGCGGGCCGATCCCGCACCCCCAATTCCGGTCGCAGCCGGGCAATCCTGGTGTTGGCTTCGGCCAGCTGCGCGCTGGAGAGCTGCTGCGCGACGATGTCGCGGCCGGTGGGCTGCGCCCCGTTCTCTACTGCCAGCGCCAGCCAGGTGTAGGCCTCCACGAGATCGGATGGAGTCCCCCGCCCCTCGGCGAACAGGATCCCCAGGTTGTTCTGGGCCGGTGCGAAATTCTGCAGCGCCGCCGCCCGGTACAACGAGAGGGCCGCCGCCGGATCCGCCGGAACACCCCGCCCCTCCTCGAGCATCAACGCCAGGTTGTACTGCGCGCGCGAATATTGCTGCGCCGCGGCGAGCCGATACCAGCGGACCGCGGCCGCTTCGTCCCGCCCGACCCCGCGACCCAGTTCGTAGGCCAGCCCAAGGTTGTACTGCGCCTCCGGCACCCCGCGGTCCGCCGCCTGGCGGAACCACAGCGCGGCCTCGAAATAATCCTGCCGCGTGCCAATCCCGTTGGCATACATGTTGCCAACGTTGAATTGCGCCGGGGCGAATCCCAGTTCCGCCGCCTTGAGATAATGCCGGAACGCCACCGCCGGATCGGCAGGCACGCCCCGCCCGAGCTCGTGCATCATCCCGAGATTGAAGCTCGCCGGGGCAAACCCCCGTTCAGCCGCCTGACTGTACAGGCGCAGCGCCTCGGCAAAATCCTGCGGCATCCCAACGCCATTTGCATGGGCGTTCGCCAGCGCGTTCAACGCCTCCGGCTCGCCCTGCCCGGCCCGCGTGCGGATCGCGGCCAAATCCGCCTGCGCGCCAACGCTACCCAGACCGGGTCCGATCGCGAGAAGCGCCGCCAGCAGGACACGGTTTCGCTTTGAAATGCGGAATTTTCGCTCAGGCGCGACGGGTTGAAGCACGGACTTCGTTTAAGGAGATTTCCCTAGCCGGGAGCAAGGCGGGAACGCCTCGTCATCGCGCCACCACCGGACCCCGCGCGACCGCGCAGGGCAGCAACGCCGCATCCTGCATCCCATGGATGATCTTCTTGTCCGGCGGGCAAAACGTTGCGAGCGCACCCGAGAGCCGGGCCTGGCCGTTGACCAGGAAATAATACGGACACAGCCGCAACCGGCCCGCCTTTCTTGCCGCCACTGGCTCCCGCCCGTCTCGCATCTCCGCCGGTGTCACACCCGCAGTCGGAGATTCATAAACCGGGTGCTCGAGCCGGCGCGGCTTCCGGTAGGCCTGCAGGACATGAAGGTTGGACGGCGCCAACTCGATTGCGCGATCCACCCCCTCCTGCCACTCCTCCCGGGAACAGTCACTGCCCAGCACGACACTGCGCGCACCCCACGCGGTCTCGTGGTAGCCGCTGATTTTGATTATCAGGTCGCGTTCCTTCTGGGATGCATTCCCCAGGTCGCGCCAGTCATTCAGCGCCCGATGGCCCACGCGCGGTCCATCCAGCACCGCCCCGGGCGGCAACGGCGCCGGATCCATGATCCACGAGGATGGGATCAGTCGGCGAAGCAGCTTGAGCGTGGGCCCGCTCAGTGCCTCCGCCCAGAAATCCTGCAGCAGGTGGTGATGAAACAGCGCGAGCGAAAGCTTTTCCTCCTGGAATGGCCGCATCGGCGGGGCAATCGCCACCTCACCCGCAGCCCAGGCCTCGAACAGGAACTTCCGCGTCCGGATATTCTCGAGATCGAACAACTCGAAAAACCGGTAAATGACATCGATCTTCTCCGGGTTGCCGTCCGCGTCGAAAAACAGCGCATTCTCCAGCGGAAAAATTTCCTCGGGCTGCAGGCAGAAGACGCGCTTGCCCTGGAGCTGCAGCTGGTGCGCCAGCCACCGCATCTCGGGCCGGTAGGTGGCCGCCTCGTCGCTCACCACGATCGCGATGGCCGGATTCCGCTCGTTCGGCCGCAGCGCCGCCAATGATTCGTGAAACAACGCAATCATGGCATCGCCGCCGCCCAGGATCGTCCCGTCCGCGGCTGTTCCGCCCTCATACAACCGGTTAAGGAAGGCCGTCAGCCCGATGCCCCCGGGCACGGAATCCAGTTCAGTGAGGACAAAACCCTCGTCGGTGAGCAGCAGATCCGGCCGCAGCACCGGCGGGAAGGCGCCGCGATTCCGCGGCTCGCGGGCATGCGCGATCAGCCCGGCCGGCTTCCCGCGATCGAGGTAGTCGGCCACCCATGGCGCCAGCAGCGGCTTGTTGCGGAGGAGATTCTTCCCGGCGACCGATCGCAGGTAGAGGGTCTCGATCGCCTGGTGAAACTCGAGACAGGCCGCGCCAATCTTCTCGAGCTCGGCCACCTCCTCCGGCGAAAGCGGCCACGGCTCCGGGGACAGCTGCCAGGTCTTGGCCTCAAACAGAGGCTGGGCCACCAACGCCGCCCGAATCGCTTCATGGGACAGGCTCATGCGCCCTCGAGCCGTGGCGGCGGGAACTGCGCACGACGCCGTTCCAGGCGAAATCCGCGGGGTTGGATTGGGGCTTTCAAGGCGCGCGAAGTCGTCCTTCCTCACTCCTCCATCTGGATGTCCTTGTTGCGATGCCGCGGGCAGCCCGCCCGCAACCAGGCATTGATGAAACGGTCGAGATCGCCGTCGAGCACGCCCTGCGTGTCGCTGGTGGAGATGCCCGTCCGCAGATCCTTTACCATCTGGTACGGCTGAAGCACATAACTGCGAATCTGGCTGCCCCAGCCAATCTCGCCCTTCTCGCCATAAAACTTGTCCATCTCCGCCCGCTGCTCGTCCTGCTTCTTTTCGTACAACCGCGCCTTGAGCACGTTCATCGCCGCCGCCCGGTTCTTGATTTGCGAGCGCTCATTCTGGCACACCACCACGATGCCGCTGGGCAGGTGCGTGAGCCGCACCGCCGAGTCCGTCGTGTTCACCCCCTGGCCGCCCTTCCCCGAGGAACGGTAGACATCGACGCGGATCTCGGAATCCGGGATCTCGATTTCAATCTCGTCCGTGACTTCCGCCACGACATCGACTGCACAGAAGGAGGTGTGCCGGCGCTTGTTGGAATCGAATGGACTGATCCGCACCAGCCGGTGAACACCGCGCTCCGCCTTGGCATACCCATAGGCATTCTCCCCCTTGATCAGGATCGTCGCCTTGGAGATGCCCGCCGTGTCACCCGGCTGCACATCCATCAACTCCACCTCGAACCCGCGGCGTTCCGCCCAGCGGTTGTACATGCGAAAAAGCATGTCGGCCCAGTCGTTCGACTCGGTCCCGCCCGCTCCCGCCTGAATCGAGAAGATCGCGTTGTTCCGATCGAACTGGCCAGTCAGGAAGGAGGCAATCTCGAGCGCGTCCAGTTCCTCTCCCATCGCCGCGACCTGGCCTTCCAGTTCGCGCGCGTAGGTTTCCTGCTCGGCGCCTTCCGCCGCCTCGACCAGTTCCGTCATCACGCCGACATCCTCGACCTTCTTCTGGAAGGCCACGACCGGCAGGACCGCCTTCTTGAGCGAATTCAGCTTGCCGATGTGTTTCTGGGCGCGCTCGTTGTTGTCCCAGAACGTCGGCGCGCCCATTTCGGCCTCGAGCGCCTCGATTTCGCGGGTCTTTTGTTCGACGTCAAAGAAACCTCCACAAGTGGCCGGCGCGCTTCCTGATGTGCTCGATATGGTTGAAGGTCTCGGGTGCGATCATGGGTGGAAAAGGTGTGAGCGTTTGAGGGAACAAGGGATTCCGGAAATCACAAGCGCGCAAACCGTGCGCCGCCCTTCCCCGCCGCCTGTGCGGCGTGACCGGACGGCGGCTCCCGCGCATCCCGACCCGGGGGCGGCGGCAACCGCGCGGCCGTCGCGTGGTGCCGCCCCGCCCTGACCATCGATCTCTGGTCACGTCGCATGCCTGCCGGAACGCTTACCGGAACCACCCGCCCGGATCACTTCATGGCTTCGCCATCCCGGCGAACCATCGCGGCGGCTTCATGATCGCTGACCATCTTGTTGTGGTGCATCTTCGCGTGGCTCTTGAGCAGGGAGGCCGCCTCGGCCTTGTCGCCTGTGTGCACGCTGAACGAGCAGGGATCCGGGCAGCCCGCGACAAACATCGGCTTGACCATCTTCACGGCTGCCATCGCCTCCTTTTCGCCGAGCGACATGCCGTGGTGCCCCGAGGCGTGCTGCTTCAGCAGCCCCGCGACCTCGCCCTTGTCATGACTCTTGACACTGAACGAGCACGGATCGGGACAGCCGGCGGCATACATCGCATCGCCGCCGGTCATGGGCTTGTCGGCCATGCCGCCGGGCTTGGCGACCACGGCAACACTCGTTGCGGCAAGGAGGATCACGGGAAGGGAGCACAGGGTTGTTTTCATGGGGAGGAGCGTATTCTGATCGGGTTGGGAACGTTGGAACGCGGAAGGTGAATCACCGGCGACCCGCCGGCGGCGCACCCTGCGCACCTCCTTGAGAGTCCTCACCGGCGGCAAAATTCCCGCGGATCCACGCTTTCCCTGGATCTGGAAAACCGCGGGCCGGCACGTGACGCGTTGCCGGCGACCGGAGCGGCCATTGCCTCGATCGCGCAGCGCCTTCCCAAAGCCGGAGACGGCTGCCGTCGTCAAAAACCAGGGATTGTGGTCCGGCCGCCTTTTCCCGGGAATAGCCGGCGGCGGTGGAAACTCACATTCCGTAGCCGATGAGTGACGATACCTTCAGCCAGCTGGTCGATGCCCACTATGCGGCCCTGTATCGCTTTTCCCTCAGCCTTGCGGGACATCCCGGCGACGCGGCCGATCTCGTGCAGCAGACATTCTTCATCTGGTCCAGGAAGGGAAAGGCGCTGCGCGACGGCTCGAAGGCGAAATCCTGGCTGTTCACCACCCTGTATCGCGAGTTTCTCCGCGGGCGTCGTCGTGCGCAGCGATCGACGGCGCTCGAGGACCTGCCTCCCGGCGAGCAGGATGTCGCCGCGGAGGAGGTGGACCGGGTTGCACGTCTCGACGCGGCCCTCGTGTTGGCGGCGCTGCAGTCGGTCGATGAGAATTTTCGCACGCCACTGACGCTTTTTTATCTGCAGGAGCTCTCCTATGCGGAGATTGCAGCCATTCTCGAGGTGCCAATCGGCACGGTGATGTCGCGATTATCGCGCGGGAAGGCGCAGCTGCGGGTGATGCTGGCCCGGAACGACGCAGCGAAGCCCGCCAGGGTGCTGCCGTTTACGCCGTCCAAAGGAGCTTTATGAACAATCGGGAGGCAAAATTTGTCCTCAGCGCCTACCGGCCAAACGGGCTCGATGCGACTGATCCGGCCTTTGCCGAAGCGCTGGCGCAAGCAAAGGCAGATCCTGAGTTGGGTGCATGGCTGGCGCGGGAGCAGGCACATGCCGCTGCGGTGGCCGACCAGCTGAAGTCCATCATGCCGCCACCCGGACTGCGCGATGCAATCCTTGCCGGTGGCCGCCTGAGCCGCCCCGCTGCCCAATCATCCGCCTGGTGGCGGCAGCCCGTCTGGCTGGCAGCCGCCGCGACCCTCGCCATCCTGCTGGTTGCCACATCCGTGTTCTGGACGCGTGCGGCATCCGGCAGGACGCTGGAGGAATACGCGCTCAATTTCGTCGCCCGGGGCTTCCTCCTGCAGAAGCACGGTGCGGACGTCACCGAGCTGAGAGCATGGCTGGCGGAACGTGGTGGCCCGGTGCCACGCGAGCTCCCCGCCAAATTCGCGCGACTGCGGGCGCTGGGCTGCAGCACGCTCGAGTTTCATGGACGCGAACTTTCGCTGGTGTGCTTCGAGCAGGACGGGCGCGAGTTTCACCTCTTCGTCGCCGATCGAATCGATTTGGCCGCACCGGGAGGAAGCACCGAGCCGAGGTTCTTCGCCGGTCGGGAGCATGTGGCAGCCGCGTGGTCGGACACTGGTTCGGACTATGTCCTGGTGAGCGACGCCGACATGCCGGCCTTGCGGCGCCTCCTGTAGACGGGCGGCACCGAAACCGCCTCGTCAACCCCGCAGCGTTCCCGCCTTCTTCTCGGCTAAATAGCTGGCGTACGCTTTTCCCAACCCCTCCCGCAATCCTATCCGCGCGCGCCAGCCCAGCGCCGTGAGTTGCGAAACATCGAGCAGCTTCCGCGGCGTGCCGTCCGGCTTCGTCGGATCCCAGACGATCCGGCCGCGAAATCCCGTCACCGCCGCGACCCGCTCGGTCAGCTCGCGAATCGTCACATCGGTGCCCGTCCCGATGTTGATCCAGTCCGGCGGGTCCTCGAGCCGGAGCAGGAATGCGCAGGCATCCGCCAGGTCATCGACATGCATGAACTCCCGGCGGGGCGCACCCGTCCCCCAGGCGACCACCTCCGGGCTGCCCTGCTCCCGCGCCTCGTCCAGCCGCCGGATCAGCGCCGGCAGCACATGCGAGTTCTGCGGATGGTAGTTGTCACCGGGACCATAAAGGTTGGTGGGCATGGCGGAGTGAAAGCACACACCATGCTGCCGCCGGTTGGCCTGGGCCAGTTTCAGCCCGGCAATCTTCGCGATCGCATAGGCTTCGTTGGTCGGCTCGAGCGGCCCGGTCAGCAGTGCCTCCTCGGACAGCGGCTGCGGCGCCAGTCGCGGATAGATGCACGAACTCCCCAGGAAAAGCAGCCGTCGAACCCCGTGCCGCTGGGCGGACTGGATCGTGTTCGCCGCGATCGCCAGGTTTTCGTGAAGGAACTCGGCGGGGTAGGTGTTATTCGCGTGGATACCGCCGACCTTGGCCGCCGCGATGATGGCTGCGTCCGGCCGTTCCGCCGCAAAGAACGTGTCAACCGCAGCCTGGTTCGCGAGATCGAGCTCGCGCCGCGTCCGCAGCACGAGCGCCACTCCCGGCTCGCCTTCGTAACGGCGGACCAGCGCGGCCCCGACCATCCCCTGGTGCCCTGCAATATACAGCTTCATGGCTGGCCAGGCCCGAACGCCTGTGCACCGGCGATTGCAGCACCAATGGAATCCATGCGCGTTCCTCGCTCCGAGTCCCCGTTGCCTACGCCCGCGGCAGCGCCGCGATCTGGGCCTCCCGTTTCGCCAGTTCCAGATCGTGATCCACCATGATCCGGACCAGCTCCTGGAACCGCACCTTCGGCTCCCAGCCCAGCTGCTTCCGGGCCTTGGCCGGGTTGCCAATCAACAGATCCACCTCGGCCGGTCGCTCGTAGCGCTCATCGTATCTGACGTATTTCTGCCATTCGAGCCCCAGCTGCCCAAACGCCGCCTCGCAGAATTCCTTCACGCTGTGCGTCTCGTTGGTCGCCACCACGTAGTCGTCGGCCTGGTCCTGCTGCAGCATCAGCCACATCATGTCCACGTATTCCTTCGCATACCCCCAGTCGCGCCGCGCCTCCAGGTTGCCCAGGTACAGCGCGTCCTGAAGGCCCATCTTGATCCGGGTGGCCGCCCGCGTGATCTTCCGGGTCACGAACGTCTCGCCGCGACGTGGACTCTCATGGTTGAACAGGATCCCGTTCGAGGCGTGCAGGGCGTAGCTCTCGCGGTAATTGACCGTCAGCCAGTACGAATAGACCTTCGCGCACCCGTAGGGGGAGCGTGGCCAGAACGGCGTCGCCTCCGTCTGCGGCACCTGCTGCACCTTGCCGAAGATCTCCGAGGACGAGGCCTGGTAATAGCGGCACTTCTTCACCAGGCCCGCCTCGCGGATCGCCTCCAGGATCCGCAGGGCCCCGAGCCCGTCGACATCGCCCGTGTATTCAGGAATGTCGAACGACACCCGCACATGCGACTGGGCCCCGAGGTTGTAGATCTCGTCGGGCTGAAGCGCATAGAGGAGCTTCACCATCTGCACGGAATCCGCCAGGTCCCCATAATGAAGGAACAGCCGCACGCCATTGACGTGCGGATCGCGGTAAAGATGGTCGATTCGGCTGGTGTTGAAGGTCGAGGCGCGCCGGATGACCCCGTGCACCTCGTAGCCCTTGGCGAGCAGCAGCTCCGCGAGATAGGAGCCGTCCTGGCCCGTGATGCCGGTAATGAGCGCTTTCTTCATTCGCGCCCGCACCGTACGTGGCGGCTGGCGCCGCCTGCAAGCCCGCAGCACCAGGCCGCGCATCCGGGTCCTGCGCCGAGAGCCCGGATGCACCGGGCAGTTCAACGAACGCCGCCGTCAGGCCTCCGACCTGCCCGTGGGGAGGTCAAATAGACCCGCCCTACCACCAAATTCGCGGCCGGAGTACAGCGGAAGTGTCGCCGCAGGCCAGATTCCCTCGGGCATGGCGTATCCAGCGTGGCCCAACGTTTTTTGTCGCGCCGGCTCCCGTAACCTGTTGATGTCGCCGGCCCGGCTTTCCTACCGACCATGTCCTCCCCTGCGCTCGCCGTGATCGACGGTACCCTCTGCCAGCTCGCCCGCGATGGCTCCCGCGCCGGCGGCCATGCCCCGCTCGCGACGGCGGTGGTGGAGTTTCGCCGCGGCCCCCTGCGGTATTACGTCCGCGAACACCCGTTTGGACTGCTGCCCGGGATCCCCAATCTCTACTGCCTCGATGCGGCCTTCCGCCTGCAATGGATGGCGGAATGGCCGACCCCCTCGGATCCGTGCATTTCCATCGCTGGCGAGGAGGGCGACACCCTCTTCACCGTCGCCGGCTCAGGTGCCATCGTCCGGCTGCATGGCCCGACCGGCCGGCTCCTGGGCGTGGACCGGCCGATGGCCGCGGCGATCTAACCCGGCTGCAATGGCTCGGCGAAATTTCGCTCAGCTCAGCCAACGATAGCCAATCCAAGCCATCGTGGCGGAAACGGCGGCCGCGGCAATGAGGAGCCCCGCCTTGGCGGCAACCGGGAACCGGCGCCAGATTCCGGCGGCCCGGCGAGCGATGCGGCGCAACCGGACTTCCAGCCAGTCCATCAGTCGCGAAAGCGCACGTGATTGCACGGCCAGCAATGCACCCGCGATGAGGAAGAAGAGAATCGCCGGGCCGGGGACCACGGACAGCACGAGGGCGATCGCGAGCGCAACCAGCCCGAGCAGCAGGAATACAATCCGGCCCAGGGCCCCGTTCCCCTTCCCGGCCCGGCGGGCGCGTTCATAATGCTCGGTGAAACGGCGGCCCGGCCGGCCGCGCTGGAAAGCGCGCCATTGCCTCCGGAAATTCATCGTTGCGGCCACGCGGTGCTGACCCGCTTTGCCAGCGTTCGTTCAGCGCCGGGCCCCTGCGGCGAAGAAATCGGCCCTGCCACCGCCGTTTACTGGGTCCACACCCCATCGCGGATCCATCCCGATGGAGGTAAATTGGTTCGAACCCTAACCCATTAACTCATGTTCAAAAAACACACCTCCCTTCTCGTGCTCGGTTTCGCCCTGCTCGCATCCTTCCTCACCTCCGGCTGCAACACCATGCGCGGGCTGGGCGAGGACACCGAGCGCGCCGGCGAAAAGATTCAGGAAAACGCGCGGTAAACCCGCGTCCCAGAGCCTCCCGGACTGCCGGGTTGGCCGCTGCCGGGCTCCACCACGAGCCCGGCTTTTCGCGTCCGGCGATGCCGGAAAGCTTCAAGAAAACCGCGTGACTGATTCCCGACGTCGTTCAGGCTCGTTCCACGCATGATCCCCGCGCGCCTCGCGATCCCCATCCTGGCCCTCGCCGCGATCCTGGCGGGCAACCTGCCCGCACAGGACGAGATCAGCACCCGGCAGATCGCGATCCAGGCGATGTACCCCGTGATGATCCAGGCCCTGGAGTCGGGAAACTATGGCCAGGCGCGGAATATCTGCGACCAGATCATCACCTGGGAACCGCTGAATCCTGTTCACCACTACAACCTCGCCTGTATCGAGGCGAAAGCCGGCGGCGCCCGGCTGCCATTCGCCTTCGATGCGCTCGCGGAAGCGGCGCTGCTCGGCTTCAACGATGTCGCCCTCTTCCAGAGCGACCCCGATCTTTCCGCCCTGCGCTCCACGCCGCGCTACCGGGAACTGCTCGAGTTCGTGAAGCGCAATGCCAGCGGTGGCAGCGTCCCCGCGCCACCGGCCGCCGCAGCCACGCCGTCGGACCCGCCCGAAATCCCGCCCGATCCGGTTTTCGAGGACGGTGTGCCCGTCGGCCTCTTTTTTCGGATGCAAGCCGGTAGCCGCACGACCGCGCTCCCGCAGGAAGCCTGGTACTTTGCCCCGGATGGCTGGGTTTACCCGAGGGTGGAAGCCGGGATTTCCGCGACTGACCTCGCGGCCCATTCCGCCAAGGGCCGGCTCAACCTCGTGGACGGGAACCTGACCGTCGTTTGGACCGATGGCCGCCAGGCCACGCACGCGTTATCCCGGGCCGCCGGGCATTTCACTTGGAACGAGAGCAGGTTCGTGCCCGTCCGGCCGTTTGATCTGGAGATGCCGCTCGTCGGGATCTACGAGTATCTCGAAACGAATCCCGGGGGCAAGGGGCCGAAGGGAGGCGGCATTCTGGAACTCCGGCCGGACGGCTCGTTCACCTGGGTCGGCGCGTCATTCGCGGCCGCACCGGCCGGCGATTCCAGTCTCACCGTGACCGCTGATGCTCGTACGACCGGACAGTGGCGGATGGCGGGATTTTCACTCCGGCTGACCGATGCGCAGGGAGCGGTTTATCGCCGGCTCGCGCTCCCGGATGACGATCCGGAAACTCCGCAGCGGCCGGACCGAATCCTCCTCGGCGGCAGCCTCTATCGGAAGCGTCCGCTTTCCGAGAGCGCAGGAAATCGTTGACGCCGCCGCTGGCGCGATCACGGAAACGCCGGTTCCGCGGGGCTTTGCATCCGGAGGGAGCTAGGCAGCGCCGAGTTGCTCCGGCGGGGGACGCCCTTCCCAACCGCGGGAATTCCACCCCACCTAAAAGTAGACCCTGACCCTATCCCCGCGGTGCGTGGGTTCTGGCATCCTGCGCTCGTGAAACCGATGTTGCATGCATGCCTGGCTGCGGCCGCACTAATCGCGGCGCCGATCGCCGGCGCGACATCGGAGGCAGGCATGCCGATCATCCGCATCGGCCTTGATAACCCTGACCTGTTCGTGCCCGAGGTTTTCTTCCATTTGCCGAGACCACCCACGCCAGAACTGACCACGGTTGCGGACGATGAAAGTTCGTTTTCGATCCCGCGTTACCGTCTCAGCGAGCAGGACCGGGAAACCGTCGCCGCCTGCCTCGTCCTTGAAGCAGCCTGCCAGGGTGACTTCGGGATGCGCGGAGTCATGGCCGTGATCCGCAATCGTGCCGGGGGCAATCCGGAGCTGTTCACCCGCACCGTCCTCCAGCGCTACCAGTTCAGCGCGCTGAATGACATTACCAGCGGCCGCACGTCGCTTTGGCGGGCAATCCAACGCGCAAAAAAAGACCGGATGTGGAGCGCCGCCCTGCAAATCGTCGACGATGCCGTGCTCGATTCATGGCATGACCCGACCGGCGGCGCCACCCACTACACCCGCACGGGCGAACGCACCCGCTGGACGCGCAGCCTGGCCAGGACCACCACGATCGGGGCGCACTCGTTCTATCGTTAGCCCCGGCCACGTCGTTCGTATTCGGCCCGTTCCGTTTCGGCTCGCTGCTTTGCGCGCTGCTCCAACAAGACCTCCACAAACGCCAAGGCAAACGCCTCCAGGTTGCCATGTTCATCCTGACGGCCGGGAAAATGCCGCAGGCATTTTCGTTAAGGAGGCTGTCGGCCGCCCGCCTTTCAGTTCGCCTTCATCTGAACGGACCGCGTAAGTCCGACAGACTCCCAACCCGGCGAAGCCGGAACCAATGTTGAGGGGCGGCCATAGGGGTGCGACGGGCATGCGGACGGCCCATCCCCGCCGGGTTGGTAAGCGCCAAGCGAGTGCCAACACGT
>WYBX01000079.1 GCA_011525695.1 Verrucomicrobiia bacterium | reverse complement strand
CGTGTTGCCACGACGCAGTAGCCTTCGGTTGCAGGCGGGTGAACGTTCCGCCTGACGGGGACTTGCACCCCGCTGTGTGGACGCCCTCACAGGCGCACGAGGGACGACCTCCGTGTCGTCCACAAACGCGATGGAAAAGTCATGCTGCGCACCGGATCGCTCTTCATGGCCGGGGCGGAGCCCGGCCCTCCATGTACGAGGTTCGGAATGTTGTGGCCGGGACGGCCTGCCTTCCATGAATCCAATTCTGAATCCAGGATTCGAGGATCCATTCCTCGAGACGCCGCTGCCACTTGGGCCCTGCCGTACGCGGCGGGCGCTCGTCCGGCCGGCGTCCCATTCGTGGGACAGGGCCGTTTCGATTTTGGCGACAGCTCCCTCCAGCGCGGATTCCGGAATAATTTTAAATCCCTAGGTTCTATGAACTAACGCCCGCGGCCCGCGACCCGGCATCCGCCCTGCAATCCGGACGCGCGGTCCACCCCGACCGCCGGCCGAAAACTCCTCTCCCTTCGCACCATGCTCATCGAGACGTTTCTCCAGGATCTGCGGATCGGCCTTCGGGTTCTCATCAAGGAAAAGGGGTTCTGCGCGCTCGCCGTTTCCGTGCTCGCCATCGGCATCTGCGGCGTCGCCACCCAGTACGCGGTCGTGAACGGCGTCCTGCTGCACGCATTCACCTTCCGCGACTCCGAACGTCTCGTCGATGTGCAGCTGGTCGATCCGAAGAAATTTTCACCCACCAACTTCGATTCCCGGCTCACCACCGCCGACTTCGCCGAGCTGAAGGAACTGCAGACGTCCTTTTCCGAGTTCGTCGGCTACCTCAACGGCTCGACCGTCAACCTCACCTACAATGGCCAGCCCAAGCGGCTCACCGGCGGTTACGTCACGCACGATTTCTTCACCGCCCTCGGCGTTTCGCCGGTGCTCGGCCGCGACTTCCTGCCGGAGGAGGATCGGCCCGGGGTCGACAAGGCGGTGCTGCTGAGCGACGCGCTCTGGCGCTCCGATTTCGGCGGCGATCCCGGCGTGCTGGGCAAGACGGTCCGGGTCAACGGCCGCACCGGGCACATCGTCGGCGTGATGCCGCCGAAATTCCAGTTTCCCGGCAACGAACAGCTCTGGATCCCGGTCAACGCCGAGTTCCCGGTCCGGCCGCGCAACGACCGCGGGATCAATTTCATCGCCATCCTGGCGCGCCTGAAGCCCGGCGTATCCATCGATCAGGCACAGGATGAGGTTTCCCGGATCGCCGCCCAGTTCGCCGAGCAGCATCCCGAGACGAACAAGCAGTTCACGATGGGCTACGTCCGGCCGCTGATCCGCGCCTTCACCGGCGGCCCGCTCGCCGGGTTGCTCTACACCATGCTCGGGTTCTGCGTCGGCGTGCTGCTGATCGCCTGCGTGAACGTGATGAACATGCAGTTCGCCCGCGCGACGCTGCGCGCCAAGGAACTCGCGATCCGTTCGTCGCTCGGTGCCTCCCGCGCCCGGCTGATCCGGCAGATGCTCACCGAAAGCCTCCTCGTGGCCGCGCTCGGTGCCGTCATCGGCGTCGCCATGGCGTTCTGGGCCACGGATTACCTCAACGCAGCGGTCCACAACCTCCAGAACCCGATTCCGTCGTGGATGCAGTTCGCCATCGATCGGAAGGTGCTCGCGGTGGTGGTCGGCGCCACGGTGGTCGCGGCCGTCGTCTCCGGGCTCGTCCCGGCCTGGCTGTCGTCCCGCGCCAGCGCGCTCGAGGTGCTCAAGGAGGGCGGCCGCGGCAACACCGGCCGGGCGGTCGGCGCGATCACCAAGGGCCTCGTCATCCTCCAGATTGTCGTCACCTCGGTCCTGCTCATCGGCGCGCTGCTCCAGACGCAGTCGATCATCCGGCAGCAGACGATGGACTATGGCTACGACACCAGCGCGATCCTCGGCACCCGGATGGGGCTGATGGAGGGCGACTACCCGACGTCCGAAAAGCGGCAGGTCTTCTACGAGCGGCTGCTGCGCGAGCTGCGCGCCGCCCCGCAGTTCGAGGCGGTGGCGCTCACGAACCGGTTCCGGATGGTCTTCTCCGGCGGCAGCCCGGTCGAAATCGAGGGCCGCAGCTACCCCCAGGATTCCGACCGGCAGGTCGCGCAGTTCGAAAACATCACGCCGGGCTACTTCACCGTCCTGGGCGTGTCGTTGCTCGAGGGCCGCGACTTCACGGATGTCGACTCGGACCAGCGCGAGCCCGTCGCGATCGTGAATGCGCTGTTTGCGCGGAAATATTTCGGCCACGAGAGCCCGCTCGGCCGCCGGTTCCGGACCACGCAGCAGAACGGCACGAACCCCAGCCCGTGGCGGACCATCGTCGGTGTCGTCACCGATCTTCGGATGCAGGGCCCGTTCAACAACGAGGTCGACAGCTCGGGCTTCTACGTGCCGTACTTCGCCAGCGCCGTCGGACCGGCCAGCGCCACCCCGGCGGCCCAGCAGTTCGGGACGGCGATCGTGCGGCCGCGCGGCGGCCAGCGGCCCGAGTCGCTCGCCGGTGCACTGCAGGACGTGGTGAAGAAGGTCGATCCGGACCTGCCGCTCTACTTCACATCCACCCCGAAGAACGCCCATGACGGCTTCCTCGCCCAGAACCGGATCGTCGCGGCGATGTTTGCCATCTTCGGCGGGATCGCGGTGCTCCTCGCCGCGGTCGGGCTCTACGGCGTGATGAGCTTCTCCGTCAACCAGCGGACGCAGGAGTTTGGCATCCGGATGGCGCTCGGCGCCGACAACGCGACGATCCTCGGGATGGTATTGCGGCAGGGCGGGCTTCAGCTGGGCATCGGGCTGGCGCTGGGCCTCGGCTTCGCGCTCGCCGTCGCGATTGCGTTCCAGGGCGGGATCAGCCGCGTGCTGATCGAAATCAGCCCACTCGACCCGGCGACCTATGCGACTGTCGCCGTGCTCCTCGCCGCCGTCTCGCTGGTCGCGACCCTCGTCCCCGCCCGCCGGGCCACCCGGGTCGATCCCATGATCGCCCTCCGCGCGGAGTGACTAAGCCAGTAGCGAGTAGCGAGCATCGAGTAGTGAGTAGATGAGAGCCCGGCATTTCACATGAAACAAGCGCGCCAGAACCGGCCCCTACCCACCCCATGATCATAGAAACCTTCCTCCAGGATCTTCGCGTCGGGTTTCGCGTTCTCATCAAGGAGAAATCGTTCTGTGCGCTCGCCGTGTTCGTCCTCGCCCTCGGGATCTGCGCGGTGACCACCCAGTTCAGTGTCGTCAACGGCGTGATCCTCCGCGGCTTCTCGTTCCCCAACGCCCCGCGGTTGATGAGCATCAACTTCATCGACCCGTCGCAGACCACGGCCTTCGGCCCGAACGGCCAGGTTTCAGCGATGGATTACCAGGAACTCGTGCCCGAACAGAAATCCTTCGAGCACGTCGCCTCCCAGATCAATGGCGCGACCGTCAACCTCACGATCGGCGACACCCCCAAGCGGTTCACCGGCGCGTATGTGACCGAGCACTGGCTGCGGATCCTCGGGGTCGCGCCGGTGCTCGGACGCGACTTCACGGCCGAGGACAACCGGCCCGGCGCCGAAAAGGTGGCATTGATCAGCCATAACCTCTGGCAGCGCGAATTTGCCGGCACCGGCAACATCGTCGGCACCGCCGTCCGAATCAACGGCCGGCCCGCCACCATCATCGGCGTCATGGCCAAGGGCTTCAACTTTCCGACGAACGAGGACATCTGGGTGCCGCTCCACAGCGAGTTTCCCGCGCTGCCGCGCAACAACCCCCGGGCAATCGGCGGCGGCGTCATCGGGCTGCTTCGCCCGGACGTTTCCATCGACCAGGCCACCCTGGAGATTGATGCGATCGCGAAGCGGTTCGCCGCGGCCTACCCCGACACGAACAAGCAGTTCAACACCGGCCAGGTCCAGCCGCTGCGGAAGACGTTCACGCCGAATTTTCTCACCAACCTCATGTTCGGGATGCTGGCCATCTGCTTCCTCGTGCTGCTGATCGCCTGCCTCAACGTGATGAACATGCAGTTCGCGCGCGCCACGTTGCGCGCGAAGGAGCTCGCCGTCCGCTCCTCGCTGGGCGCCACCCGGATCCGGCTCATCCGCCAGATGCTCACGGAAAGCATCATCCTCGCCTTCTTCGGCGCGATCCTGGGGGTCGCGGGCTCGGCCTGGGCGATCGATTTCCTGACCGCCGTCGTGGCCAATCTCAATTTTCCCCCGCCCTCGTGGATCACGTTCGACATCGATGGCGTCGTGCTGGGCTTCACCGTCGCCGCCACCGCCATCGCCGCGGTCGTCTCCGGCCTGATCCCGGCCTGGATTGCCTCGCGCGCCAACGCCGCCGAGGCGCTCAAGGAGGGTGGCCGCGGCAACACCAGCCGCAGCGTCAATTTCATCACCCGCGCGCTCGTCGTCGTCCAAATCGTCCTGACGAGCGTCATCCTGGTCGCCTCGCTCCTGCTCGCCCAGTCGATGAACGCGCAGCAGAACATCGACTACGGCTACGACACCGAGGGGGTCATCACCGCCCGGATGGGGTTGATGGACGGCGATTATCCGACGCAGCAGGATCGGCTGAACTTCTACCAGCGGCTCCTCGTCCAGCTGCGCTCGAACCCGCAGTTCGATTCCGCCGCGCTCACCAGCCGCTTCCGGATGACCTTCGTCTTCAACGGGCCGGGAGCGCTGCCGATCGAGATCGAGGGCAAGGAGTACAAGGATGACAAGGACCGGCCCAACACCAGCCTCGAGCAGATCAGCGAGGGCTATTTCGAGGCGCTCGGCGTGAAGCTGCTCGAAGGCCGGGATTTCAACGCGGACGATTCGGACCAGAAACAGCCCGTCGCGATCGTGAACGGTGCGTTTGCCCGGAAACATTTCGCCGGTCAGAGCGCCGTCGGCCGCCGGTTCCGGACCGTCGCCAACAACGGCACCCTGTTCGGGCCGTGGCGCACCATCGTGGGGGTGTGTGCCGATCTTCGGATGGCCGGGCCGTTCAACAATGCCAATGTCGACGACACCGGCTTCTACCTGCCGTTCGCGTCCGCCGTCACCGGCCCCGTGCCCGACCAGCCTTCCGTCAGCCAGTTCGCGACGGTGATTGCGCGGCCGCGCGGCGGCCAGCCCGCGATCGCGCTGGCGGACGCCCTCCGGCGCGAGGTCAACAAGGTGGATGGCAACCTGCCGTTGTACTTCATCGAGACTCCCGCCGGCGGCCAGAGCAGCTTCATCGCCCAGAACCGGATCGTTGCCATCATGGTCGGCATCTTCGGTGTCGTGGCGGTCATCCTGGCCTCGGTCGGGCTTTACGGCGTCATGTCGTTTTCCGTCAACCAGCGCACGCAGGAGTTCGGCGTGCGGATGGCGCTGGGGGCGGACTCCGGCCGGATCCTCCAGCTGGTGCTGCGCCAGGGCGCCGTGCAGATCGCCCTTGGCCTGGGGATCGGACTCGGCCTGACCTACGTGCTGGCTTCCGCGGGTCGCGCCCAGCTGCTGAACTTCTTCTTCGAAACGTCCCCGACCGATCTGCGAAGCTACCTCGCGGTTGGCGTGCTGGTGGCGATCGTCTCGCTGCTCGCCGCGTTTGTCCCGGCCCGCCGCGCAACACGGGTCGATCCCATGACGGCGCTCCGATCCGAATGAGCCGGGAAGTAGCGGGCATCGAGTAGCGAGTAGCGAGCAGATGAGAGCACCGCCCGGAAGACATATCACACTCATGAGATTCGCCTTCCGCCAGCTCCTCAATGCGCCCGGCTTCACGGCCGTCGCCGTCCTCACAATGGCCGTCGCGATCGGAGCCAACACCGCGCTGTTCAGCGTCATGAACGCCGTCATGCTCCGGCCGCTCGATTTTCCGGAACCCGACCGAATCGTCCGCTACTGGTCCAACAATCCCGAGCGCAACCTCGATAACCCGGTCCTCTTCTGGAACACCTGGGAACACATCCGCGACAACCAGACCGTGTTCTCCCATGCGGCGGTGTCCGTGTTCAACTTCGCCACTATCACGGGTGAGGGGGAGCCGGAACAGGTGCCCACCCTGCTCGCCTCGGTCGATTTCCTGCCCATGCTCGGCCTCGTCCCGCAACTTGGCCGGGTCTACACGGCCGCGGAGGACCGCGAAGGTGCACCGGCCGTCGGTCTGATCAGCCACCGGCTGTGGGAAACGAGGTTTGGCCGCGACGTCGACGTGCTCGGCCGGACGCTGACGCTCGATGGCGTGCCGATGACGATCATCGGCGTCCTGCCGCCGCGGCTGCCAGTGCCGTTCAACACGCCCGACATCATCCAGCCGCGGCCGTACGAAGTGCCGTTCCTTACCCCACAGAACCGCGACCGCGCCGGCGTGTGGCAGATGACGGCCCGGCTCGCGCCGGGAGTTTCCCGCGAGGCAGCCGAGGCGCAAATCCTCCAGCTGCATGCCCAGCTCAAGCTCGCCAACCCGACGCATCTCGATGCCGCCAGCATCCCCCGGCTCCGGCTCCTGGCCGACGAGGTCTTCGGCAACCTGAACGCCACGTTCTGGGTGCTCGCGGGTGCCGTCGGCGCCGTCCTGCTGATTGCCTGTGCCAACATCGCCAACCTCGCGCTCGCCCGCCTGAGTGCCCGTCAGAAGGAGATCGCCGTCCGCTCCTCGCTCGGCGCCACCCGCGGGGCAATTGTGCGCCAGTTCCTGCTCGAGAGCCTCGTCGTGTCTGCCATTGGCGGTGTCCTCGGCGTGCTGTTCGCCCTGTGGAGCATCGCGGGTATCCGGCTGCTCGCGGGCCAGCAGCTGCCCCGCGCCGCGGAAATCGGACTCGACGGCAGCGTCCTCGGTTTCGCCATTGCGGTGACCGCCGTCACCGCGCTGCTCGTCGGGCTCTACCCGGCCCTCCAGGCCTCGCGCACCGACGTGCAGGCGGCGCTGAAGGATGCGGGACGCGGCACCGCCGGGGCCACCACCGGCCGGACCTTCCGCAGCGCGCTTATCGTGACGGAGATCGCCCTCTCGATGGTGCTGCTGATTTGTGCGGGGCTGCTGATCCTCAGCTTCGTCCGGCTGCAGCAGACGCCGCTCGGTTTCGTGGCCGAAGGGGTTGCCGGGGGGAATGTCAGCCTGCCGCAGGCGAGGTACAGCAAGCCCGAGCTCTCGCGTGAATTCTACCGGCAGCTGCAGGAAAAAATCGACCAGGCGCCCGAGCTGGCCGGCGGCGGGGCGACCACCATCATGCCGCTGACCCAGGCCGCCACCTTCACCGCCTACGGCGTCCATGGCCGGCCGCTGCCGGCGATTCCCGATCGGCCGATTGCGGGTATCCGAACAGTCACAACGGGCTTCTTTCCCGCCATGGGCATGCAGCTGCAGGAAGGCCGCTGGTTCGGTCCGGAGGATCGCGCGCTGCCGACGACTGCCGCCGGCTCGCCGGACCCCGCCGCCATCGGCGTCTGCGTCATCAACGCGCAGCTCGCGCGGAAGCTCTTTCCCGGCGAGCCCGCGCTGGGCCAGATGCTCCGCTTCGGCATCGACGGCGAACTGCGCGCCGAGATCGTGGGCGTCCTGCGCGACGTCAAGACGGCCGGGGTGGCGCAGCCGGTGCCGGATGAAATCTATTTTCCGCGCGAGCAGCGCGGCGGCGGGTTCATGACCGTGATCGGCCGGGCCCGGCCCGGGCTCCGCGCCGATGCCGTGCTGCCCGTCCTGCGCCGGATCATCCAGGAACTGGATCCCGCGGTCGCGCTCGCCTCGCCGGCGACGGTCACCGATCTCGTGGCACAGTCCGTGGCGGTGCAGCGGTTGATGATGACGCTCCTCATGGCCTTTGCCGGAATCGCGGCACTGCTTGCCGCCGTCGGCATCTATTCGGTCATGGCCTATTCGGTTGCCCGGCGGACGGGGGAAATCGGGGTCCGAATGGCGCTCGGTGCGACCGCCGGAAACATCCTCGGGCTGGTCCTGCGCAATGCGGCGCTGCTCCTGGGTGCGGGATTGCTCCTCGGGCTCGCGGGAGCCACGGGCGCGACCCGGCTGCTGCAGGAGTCGCTCTACGAAGTGAAGCCCTTTGATCCGGCCGTCTTCGCCGGTGTCGCCCTCCTCTTCGCGGGCGTGGCGGCACTTGCGTGCCTGATACCGGCGCGCCGTGCCATGCAGGTCGATCCGATGACGGCATTGCGAACCGAATGACCCGCCAGCCGGAAAGCTCCCGATGCCGCAACCGACACCGCCATCATGAACGCATCCTTCAGCTTGATCGCGGATGCCGCGGAAACTGGGGCGGAGGGGACCGGGGATCGCGGCCATCCGGGAAATTCGCGGATCGTGTTCGATCCGTGTAGTCAGGTCTGTGTTGCTGTGAGGCCAGCGAGTGGCGATGGCGCCACTCGCTGGCGCTCGGCGGCGATGACCTGGCCGCATCCGATCATCCGCGGCCGGGCCTGCCCTCCATGAATCCAATTCCGATTCCTGGATTCGAAGACTCATTCATGGAGGGACGCACTCCGTGGCGTCCGCAAATCCCAATGGGAAAATCATTCTGCTCAGCTCATCGGTCCTCGCGGCCGTGACGGAGCACGGCCCTC
Organism: Verrucomicrobiia bacterium; assembly: GCA_011525695.1. Taxonomy (GTDB): domain Bacteria; phylum Verrucomicrobiota; class Verrucomicrobiia; order Opitutales; family Opitutaceae; genus ER46. The sequence goes on along the minus strand of WYBX01000079.1, from coordinate 6,159 downwards.
CATGAATCCAATTCTGAATCCGGTATTCGAAGACTCATTCATGGAGGGACGACCTCCGCGTCGTCCGCAAATCTCAATGGGAAAATCACTCTGCGCAGCTCATCGGTCCTCGCGGCCGTGACGGAGCACGGCCCTCCATGAATCCAATTCTGAATCCGGTATTCGAAGACTCATTCATGGAGGGACGCCCTCCGTGGCGTCCTCAAACCCAATGGGAAAATCATTCTGCTCAGCTCATCGGTCCTTGCGGCCGGGGCGGAGCCCGGCCCTCCATGAATCCGCTGCTCATTCCTGATGCGATGCACACGGAGAACGCTTCAATGAATCACCCGGCGGCAGAGGCGCAGCCTCGTCTGCGCCCGCCCGAGGGCTTCAACCGGTCTGAGGGCGCAGCAAGTCTGCGCCCCTGCAGATCCGCTTCAGATCATTCGAAATTCAGCGCGGCATGGCCAGTAGGTCCGTTGGACCCGGCCCGCTCGGATTCGGAATGACAGATCCGAATGCAATCTGAATTACCATGATCTTCGACCTCCGCCAGATCGTCCGGACGCTGCTCGGTTCGCCGGGCTACACGGCGCTGGCCGTGGGGGCACTCGCACTCGGCATCGGGGCCAACACCGTCCTGTTCTCCGCCATCAACACGCTCTTCCTGCGGCCGCTGGCCTTCCCGGAATCCGATCGGCTCGTCCGCGTCTGGGGTTCGTTTCCCGATCGCGGACTCGAACAGGCCGGGCTGTCCTGGCCGCGCTACCGCGCTTTCGCGGAGCAGCAGCAGTGCTTCACGGAATTCTCCTGCCATTCCTTCACCGCGTTCATCCTCACCGGCCGGGGTGAGCCGGAGCAGTTTTTCGCCGCCCGCACCACCGGGCGTTTCTTCGAGACGCTCGGCGTCCAGCCACTCCTCGGCCGAACCTTCAATGCCGCCGAGAGCCAGCCCGGCGGCCCCCACGTCGTCGTCCTCAGCCACGGCTTCTGGCAGAACAAGCTCGGCGCTCGCCCGGAGGCCCTCGGCGAATCGCTCACGCTGAATGGAACCCCGCACACGATCATCGGCGTCCTGCCGCCGTCGTTCGGTTTTCCCTTCGCCCAGACCCAGCTCTGGGCGCCGCGTCCGTTCGATCAGGAAGGGCTTTCCCCGGACCTCATCGAACGGGGCACCGGTTTCCTGTTCGCCTATGGCCGGCTGCGGCCGGGCGTCACCCATGCGCAGGCGGAGGAGCAGCTCCGGGTCATCTCCGCCCGCCACGGGGCGGCCCGGCCCGACCGGGTCGACGCCGCGGCGGGACTGTCGGTCGTCGCCCTTCATGACGATCTGGTCGGCCGGCAGCGACCGATGTTCCTGACCCTGCTGGCGGCGGTTGGCTGCGTGCTGCTCGTCGCCTGCGCCAATGTCGCAAACCTGCTGCTCGCGCGTTTCACCGCCCGCCGGAAGGAGATTGCGATCCGCACCGCGCTCGGTGCCACCCGTTCCCGGATCGTCACCACCTTCCTGATGGAAAGCGTGCTGACCACGATGGCCGCCGGCGCGCTCGGCGTTCTCCTCGCGAGCTGGGGACTCGATTTGCTCGCCACGGTCGGTGCTGATTTCATCCCGCGCGCAAACGAGCTGGCAATCGATTCGCGGGTTCTCGGCTTTGCGCTCTTGCTGACGCTGCTGACCGGGCTGCTGCTCGGAATCGTGCCGGCGCTGCACGCCTCGCGCACCGTCGCGGCGGAGGCGCTGAAGGATTCGCCGCGCGGCTCCACCGCCGGGCACCATTCGGGCCGTTTCCGCGCGGGCCTGCTCCTGGCCGAGGTGGCGCTTTCGCTCGTGCTGCTCGTCGGCGCCGCGCTGTTGCTCGACAGTTTCCGCCGGCTCCACCGGGTGGATCCCGGTTTCCATTCCGAGGACATCGCGACCTTCAACCTCGGGCTGCCACCCGGCCAGTATCCGGACGCCGCGCGACAAGCGCAGTTCTGGGAGCAGTGCATGGAGGCCATTCGCGCGCTGCCGGGTGTGACCCACGCGGCCGCCACCGCCAGCCTGCCCGCCGCCGCGGATGGTTTCACGCGATCGCCGATAGCGGCGGAGGGACAGGCGCTGCCACCAGTCAACGAGCGAATCATCCCGTCCCGCTCGGTCACCACTCCCGGGTTTTTCGCCGCACTCGAGATCCCCATCCGCCAGGGCCGTGATTTCACCTGGCGGGACCGCGACGGCGCGCCTCCGGTGATGATCGTCAACGAGACCCTGGCCCGGCGGCTTTATCCCAACGAAAATCCGATCGGCCGGCGGGCGATCACGGGAATCCAGTCGATCCCGCGGGAAATCGTCGGCGTCGTTGCCGACGTCCGGTCGACCAATCTCGCGCAGCCACCAGCCGAGGAAATGTACTATCCGGCGGCGCAGGTCGACGGCGGTTTCCTGACCGTGGTCGTCCGCACCCCGCGTCCGGCGGCCAGTCTTCGGGCCGAGCTGGCGGCGGCCGTGCATTCGGTCGACGCAGGGCTGCCGGTCGCGGACGTGCGATCCTACTCGAGCCAGATCGCCGGTGCCATTGCGGACCGCCGGCTGGCCATGGTCCTGCTCGGCACATTTGCGGTGGTCGCGCTCGTCCTGGCCGGCATGGGCATCTACAGCGTCATTGCCTACAGTGTGGCGCAACGGACCAATGAGTTTGGCATCCGGCTCGCGCTGGGTGCCTCGCCACGCCAGCTCGTTACGATGGTTGTCCGCGAGGGGCTCACCCTCGCGGCCATGGGACTCGCGGTCGGGCTGGTCGCGGCAGCGGCGCTGACCCGGCTGATGTCGAGCCTGCTGTTCGAAGTGAGCGCCACCGACCCCGTGATCTTCGTGAGCGTTGCCCTGTTCCTGGCGGTCGTCGCGGCCGCGGCCTGCCTCATTCCCGCGCTGCGGGCGACCAAGCTGGATCCGATGATGGCGCTCCGGGCCGAATGAGGCTGCCAAACAGTAGCGGGTAGCGGGTAGCGAGTAGCGAGCATGACGGTTCCTCCCCAGTCCGAATGACATTCGTGGAGGGACGACCTCCGTGTCGTCCACAAACCCGATGGGAAGACCATTCTGCGCAGCGGATCTATCTTCATGGCCGTGACGGAGCACGGCCCTCCATGAATGCAAGTCCCCACCTCCCAGTCTGAATGACATTCGTGGAGGCCACGAAGGCAGCCGGTCCCGGACGCCAGGCCACGGGAGCCCTGAACGCCGGAATTGACCGCGCCAGCGGCGGCGGGCTAACTCTCGCGCCTTATGTCCGCCGAATCCGCCGCTCCCGCCGTCTCCATGGATGCCATCGTCGCCCTCGCGAAGCGGCGCGGCTTCATCTTCCAATCTTCCGAGATCTATGGCGGGCTGAACGGATTCTTCGATTACGGCCCGCTCGGCGCGGAGTTGAAGAAAAATATCCGCGACTGCTGGTGGGACGACACGGTCCGCCGGCGGGACGACATGGTCGGCGTCGAGACATCGATCATCATGCACCCCAAGGTCTGGGAGGCATCCGGCCATGTCGCGGGTTTCACGGATCCGCTCGTCGATTGCCGGGTGAGCAAGCAGCGTTACCGGGCCGACCAGTTGTTCTTCGCCGCCGTGATCGTCGACGGCAGCACTGTTGGCTACGTGTCCGCGCTCGAAAGCGAAAAGACCGGCGAGGACCTCCAGGCCGCGGCCGAGAATTTCAAGCGCAAGCGGGCAATCCAGGGCCAGCTCACGCCCGTCCAGCCCCGCGACATGACGGAGGCGAAGCCGGAGGAGGTCGCGCTGATTCCCTCGCCCGCCACCGGGAATCCGGGCGATCTCACGGCCCCGCGGGCCTTCAACATGATGTTCCAGACGAACGTCGGCGCGATGACGGATGCGTCGTCGGTTGCCTATTTGAGGCCGGAGACGGCGCAGGGGATGTTCGTGGATTTCCGGAACGTGGTCGACACCGGCCGGGTGAAACTGCCCTTCGGGATCGCGCAAATCGGCAAGTCGTTCCGCAACGAGATCACCCCGCGGAACTTCATCTTCCGCTCGCGGGAGTTCGAGCAGATGGAGATGGAGTACTTCATCCATCCCGATGCGGACTGGCTCGCCTGCCATGAGGAATGGCTGCAGTGGTGCCGCAACTGGCTGATCAGCGTCGGCATCCCCGAGACGCATCTCTCGCTGTTCGAACATCCGAAGGAGAAGCTCGCGTTCTACTCGCGCCGGACGGTCGACATCATGTTCCGCTATCCGTTCGGCGTGCAGGAGCTCTGGGGAATCGCGGCCCGCAGCGACTACGATTTGAAGCAGCACCAGGAGCACAGCGGAGTGCCCCAGGTGTATTTCGACGAGGCGACCAAGCAGAAGGTCGTGCCGCATGTCATCGAGCCCGCCGTCGGCGTCGATCGGATCGTCCTCGCAGTCCTCTGTGCGGGTTATGCCGAGGAGGATGTGAAGGACGACAAGGGCAACGTGGAGAAGCGCACGGTGCTGCGGTTGTCGCCGCGGATTGCGCCGGTGAAGGTGGCGGTGCTGCCGCTGCTGAAGAACAAGGAGCCGCTCGTGGCCCGGGCGAAGGAGCTCTACACCAGGCTGAAGCGCCGGTACCCCGTGTTTTACGACGAAGCCGGGGCGATTGGCCGCCGCTACCGCCGGCAGGATGAGATCGGCACGCCGTGGTGCGTGACGATCGACTTCGACACCATCGAGAAGGACGGATCATTCACCCTGCGCGAGCGCGACTCCATGCAGCAAAGGCGGATCCAGGAGCCCGAGCTGTTTGCCCTGCTGGAGGAGCGCGTTTACTGATGGGGATGCCCTCGCCGTTCTCCTTCCTGCCCTCCTTCGTTCTCCGGGTGCTGCTCGCGCTCGGCTCCGGACTCCTGATCGCAGCCCTGCTGTGAAACGGTTCGGCTACGCGCGGGATCCGCTCTGCCTCCTCGCCTGCGGATTGTATGTGCTCAACCGCTGCTGGCTGCGCGGCGCGGTCGACGACGCCTTTCTCCAGGGGTCCTTCAACGACCTCCTGCTGATTCCGGCCGCGCTTCCCGTCTGGCTCTGGCTCCAGCGCCGGATCGGACTGCGGCGTGAGGATGCTCCGCCGCGCTGGAGCGAGATCGCGCTCCACGTGGTCACCTGGTCGGTCGCCGCCGAATGGATCGCCCCGCAGCTGCTGGCCCACGCGACCGCCGACTGGCACGATGTGGCCGCCTATGCGGTGGGAGCGGTCGCCGCGGGAACCTGGTGGAATGCGGCAGGATGAGCTTCGACGTCCTCGCCCCCCATTACACCTGGCTCGAGGCCGTGCTGGCCGGCCGCCGGCTGCAGCGGGCGCGGACCGCGTGGCTCGAACAGCTCACGGGTTGCGGGGAGATCCTGATCGCCGGCGTGGGCCACGGCCACTTTCTCCGCCGTTGTGCGCGCCGCTTTCCGCAGGCGCGTTTCACCAGCGTCGATGCGAGCGCCGCCATGCTGGCCCGGGCGGAGATTCACGCCCGACGGGCGGGCATCGAGCCGGGGCGAGCGCGGTTCATCCATGCCACGCTGCCGGACTGGCGGCCGGAGCGGCGCGCATTCGACGCCGTGGTGACGCATTTCTTCCTCGATTGCTTCCCGCCGGACGAGCTGGCCGATGTGGTGGAAGCCCTGGCGGCAGGAGCCGGCGGGGCTGCGGTGTGGCTGTTGTCGGACTTTGCGATCCCGGCGCGGGGGATCGCCCGGCAGCGCGCGCGCGCGATTCACGCGCTCATGTACGGCTGCTTCCGGCGCGTCACCAAGCTCCGCGCCCACCGGCTGACGGAACCGGATCCGCTGCTCGCCGGGCATGGGTTCACGTTGCTGGGCCGAAGGACATCCGAGTGGGGCCTGCTGCGCGCGGACTGCTGGGTGCGCGGCGGTCCTGCTGGATTCGGATTCGGAATGAATCCGAATGCATTCTGAAGCCGCGGCCGTGACGGAGCACGGCCCTCCAAATACGATGCTCGTACATGGAGGGACGCCCTCCGTGGCGTCCACAAACGCGATGGAAAAGTCATTCTGCGCAGCGGATCGGTCTTCATGGCCGTGTCGGAGCACGGCCCTCCAAATACGATGCTCGTACATGATAGGGGTAGGAGTGGCGGGGTTAGCGCCACCCCTCCCTCCGAACCGGACGGGCGGATTTCCCGCATCCGGCTCTCCAGTCAGTGGTTTCT
>WYBX01000078.1 GCA_011525695.1 Verrucomicrobiia bacterium | reverse complement strand
TTTGCCGACGGTTCGGTTGTATCGGGTTTTTGTTTTTCATCCCCTGCCTTGTGGCAGGTCTAACCCGTGCAGCCGAACCGCTTTTCTCCCTCCGGTTTCACAAATTTCTGTGGGACGACAGTGATTTCGATTCAAACACGACGATTACGGAGAGCAACATCCGCGATTACGACGCGAAGGAGGCCACCACGGCCGCCTATGTCATGGGCACCTACCGGTTCGGACGCCATACGATCCTCGGCGGCGTTCGGTACGAGAAGAACGAATGGGAAAGTCAACGGATCCGCGTGCCGGTAATCGGCGGAGTCGCCACTCCGCAGAAGGAAGACCTGAAGAACTCCTACGACTTCTGGCTGCCGGGGCTGCACCTGCGGCATGAACTCCGCAAGAACCTGATCATGCGCGAGAGCTACAACAAGAGCTACGGCCGGCCCAGCCTTGGCCAGCTCACCCTCGGCCGAATCATCGCCCGGCCCAGCGGCAGCAACCTCGTGGGCAATATCACGGACGGCAATCCCAACCTCCAGCCGGTCGAGTCGCAGAATTTCGACTGGCAGATCGAGTATTACACCGCCAACAGCGGACTGTACTCCGTCGGCGCGTTCTACAAGGATGTGACGAACTTCTCGTTCCAATTGGACTCGCGGTTCAATACCCTCGATGCTAGCGGCGAGCCAATCATCGTCCCCGGGCAGACCAGCGGCCCGAGATATCGCCGGGTCGAAAACGGCGCATCGGCCAAGCAGTGGGGCTACGAACTCATCGCCCGGCAGCGGCTGACCATGCTGCCCTGGTTCTTCAAGAACGTCACGGCTGCGGCCAGCGCCACGTTCTCGGAAAGCGATGCGGTCTATCCTCATCGTTCGATCGAGCTTGGTGGTGACGGCCGGACGGGGCTCCCGCTCCCCGGATTCTCACCCTATATCTTCACCTCCTCGCTCGAGTATGCGCGAGGTGGATTCCGCGCCCGCGTCGATTATCGCTATCGCGACGATTACGTGGAGGGCTTGGGCTCGGATATCGAGAGCGACGAGTACTACTCTGCCGAGGAGCGGGTCGACGCCGAAATGAGCTACGAGTTCCGCAAGGGACTCAGCGTCTATCTGAGCGGAACCAACCTCACCAACCGCTGGCAGGTTTCCTATCAGGGCTACCGGCCATTCGTCGAGGATGCCAGCAACGCCGGCCGGAAGATCACCGTCGGCATGGAGTACAAGTTCTGATGATGATGAATTCGCACCTCAGGGTGCGAATTCATTAAGTGGGTTCAGCCAGCCCCGGCGGATTTCCGCCGGGGCTTTTTTGCGGGGCATTTGAAACTTTCGTTCCGTAGGGACGCCGCCCAGGAAACCTCGGCGTCACGAGATCAGAGCCGAAAGAGGGACTCTCCCGACGCCGCCGCGTGAATTTTCCCGGTGAGCCGCGAAAATAGCCATAACACTCTATCTAAGAATGCCTACGCTCACACATGAGCCCGACCGATGCCCATAGGCTTCGCGCCTCCCACCCGTTCGGGTGATGGACGGACCCTTGGGTATCAGCGAGACTGCGGCGGCAAGGTTTCTGACCTTGCTTCAACCCCATACGGGCAAAAATCGGAATCATCCGCGGACCCCCCGCGGCGGATCGATTGCGGAAGTTGCTCAGTCGGCCCCAGGGCCGATGCACACCAAGATCGCATAACCATATGTATACGCATACGTTACGTCCGTCCATGCGGAGGCTCGCTACCGGAGCTCTCCTCCTGCCGTTCCTGGCAGGTTCGCTGTTCGCCCAGTCCTTCGGCACGATCACCGGCCGCGTTTTTGATGAACGGACCGGCCAGTCGCTCGAAGGCGCAGAGGTACGCGTCGTCGGCACCAGCGCCCTCGATTACACCGGCCCGGACGGCCGTTACTCCGTGTCTGCTCCCGCCGGATCCGCCACCCTGGAGGTGCAGTACGTCGGCCTTGATACGCTCCGGCAATCCGTGACGGTCAATGCCGGTTCATCAACGCGCGTCGATGCCCCGTTGAAGTCAACGATTGTGGAACTGGACTCCTTCGTCGTGCAGGAGTCGGTCCGCGGCCAGGCACTGGCGATCAACCAACAGAAGGTCGCCCAAGGCATCGTGAACATCGTGTCCGAGGAGACCTTTGGCCAGATGGTCGACAACAATATCGGCCAGGCCATGCAGCGGCTTCCGGGCATCAGCGTCAACGAGGACCGCGACGGCGCCGCCACCGGGTTCAACATCCGCGGCATCGAGGGCGCCTACAACTCGTTCCAGATCGACGGCAATCGCGCTCCCAACTCGGGGACCAACAGCCGCGCCTTCAACGCCCGACAGTTCGATGCATCCGGTGTGACCAACATCGAGGTGATCAAGGCGCCGACTCCCGACCGTGACGGCGACGCTATCGGTGGCATCATCAACGTGGTCAGCCGCAGTGCCTTCCAACGCGACGGCCGCGACATCAAGCTCCGGCTCGCCGGCGTTTACAGTGATCTCCCGGAAAAATGGGGCCATTCCGCCAGCCTGACCTACTCGGATATCTTTAGTGTCGGCGGCGGAGAACGGAATCTCGGCATCAGCGCCACGATCAGCTCCTCCAAGACCAATCGCTACTCGGTCAATTCCGACAACGACTGGGTGCAGATTACGCCGGAGAACAATCCCGAGCTCGACCTGGAGCAATACGGCGACCTGCCCGTCTGGTTCATGGAGGCCTCCCACTGGGATTACGACACCCGCGTGACCAACACCTATGGCATCAACGGCTCGATTGATTTCCGAACCGACGAGAACAACTCGTTCTACCTCCGGCCCACATACAGTCACTACGAGCGTGAGGGGACCACCTTCGAAACCGATGTGAACATCGACACCCGTTTCCAGGACTCGCCCACCGGCCGCAAGACCTATGCCGAGGTCACCCCCTGGTACGGCCGCGGGACCGAGGACAGCGAAGGACGGATCGGCTACATCGGCACGGACGACGTCCAATCGAGCGACCTCTATTCCTTCTCATTTGGCGGCCGGCACGAGAAGGGCGACACCCTGCTCACCTACGACCTCTATTATTCCCGCAACGAGATTCAGATCGACCAGGACAACGAGCTCAACATGGAGCGCGAACCGGACGATCCAGCCTATGTTCTCGAATACAACCTGATCGACATGGCCCGTGGTCTGATGAGCTTCAATATCCTGGAGGGGCCGCCGTTTGACGATCTGTCCATGGATGAGGGTGAACTCGAAATCGTCAGCGGCCTGAAGACCGAGGACGTCTATAGCGCCAGGGTCGACTGGGAGAAGAAGTTCGTCCGCGACACGGGCGCATTCACCTTCAAGACCGGCGCCAAGTACCGCGCCAGCAAGCCAGTCTGGGACCGGACCGTCACGCTCTACGAGATGGACGAGGACTTCCCCTACATGCAGGTCGTGACTCCGACTGATGAGGTCCTTCTGGCCCGGCCAAAATATTATGATGTGCATCCAAGGCTCGGCGTGGACCTCCTGCGGTCGAATCCCGGGCTCTTCGAATTGGCCGAGGAGGATACGCTCGAGGACAGCAATGTCGGCGACTACGACGCCAAGGAGGAGACCACCGCACTGTATGGCATGGGCACCTGGCGGTTCGGACGGCATACCGTCATTGCCGGCGTCCGCTGGGAAAAGAACGAGTGGAGCAGCCAGCGGAAAAACATCGATCTCGGGACCGGCGAGGTCGTACCGGTCAACCTGGGATCCTCCTATGACTTCTTCCTGCCCGGCCTGCACCTCCGGCATGAACTCACGGAAAATCTCATCCTCCGGGAGAGCTTCAACCAGAGCTATGGCCGGCCAAGCCTGGCGGATCTCACTCGCGGACGGCTCAATTCCCCGGAGGGCAGCATCCGGGAGGGCAATCCCAACCTGCAGCCGGCATTCTCGAACAATTACGAGATTCAGCTCGAATACTATACCGCGAACAGCGGCCTCTATTCGGTCGGGATCTTCTACAAGGACGTGGAAGACTTCAGCTTCAACCAGGTCCAGAACTTCGACCTCTTGGATGCCAATGGTGAGCCGATCATCGACCCCGAGGGAGAGTTCGAGTATACCCGGCCGGTCAACGGCTCGACCGCCAAGAACATGGGTGTGGAGCTCATCGCGCGGCAGCGGCTCTACTTCCTGCCTTCATTCCTGAAGGGCTTCAGCGCGGCAGTCAGCGCCACGTTCACGGAAACCGAGGCCACGTACCCCAATCGCACCGACGACCGGGATCTGCCGCTGCCCGGTTTCTCGGATTACCTGTTCACCAGTTCGTTGGAGTATGCCCGGGGCAATTTCTTCGCCCGGGTCGATTATCGCTTCCGCAACGACTACGTGGAAGGGCTCGGCAGCGACATCGAAAGCGACGAATTCTATGCGGCGGAGGAGAAGGTCGACGCCGAGATCGGCTATACGATTCGCGAAGGCGTGACGGTCTTCGCGAACGCCACGAACCTCACCGATCGGCCGCAGCTCTCCTATCAGGGCTACCCGCGGTTCATCGAGGACGCCAGCCTCTCCGGCCGGAAGTTCACGGTGGGAATGGAGTTCGACTTCTGACCCGGGATTTCACGCCCTTGAGCGTGAAATCCTGCGCCGGCCTTCCGGCAGTGTCTCATTAAAGGCGTAACACGGCCCCGGCGGGATTTCCCACCGGGGCTTTTTTGTGTGCGCCTGCGGCGCCGTTATCGGTTATCCGAGCACAGCCGAAGGGTCCCGAGCCCTGTCGAGGGCTGCGCCCAAATGCCGCGATCGATCACCCGTATCGTAGGGGCGCAGCCTTGTCTGCGCCCGCATTCTCGGTTGAACCCTCCTGAGGGCGCAGTCCCTCGGCAGATGTCTCGGGGCCCTGAGTTCGCCGAACGGGCAAGACTGCGCCCCAACGTTATAGCGGACAGGTTACGAACCCAGCTGGTAGCGGACGAACCGGCGGACCTGGATGTTCTCACCGATCTTGGCGATCTGGTCGGTGATCATCTCCTTCACGGTCTTTTCCGGATTCTTCACGAACGGCTGATCCACGAGGCAGACGGTCGAAAAGTGCTTCTCGAGCTTTCCCTCGACGATCTTCTGCACCGCGGCCGGCGGCTTCCCCTGCACTTGGGCCGCCGCGATGTCGCGCTCCTGCGCGAGCTCGGCCTCGGGTACCTGATCCCGTGTCACATAGAGTGGACTCGCGGCCGCGATCTGCAGGCAGAGATCCTTCACGAACACCTTGAAGTCCTCGTTGCGCGCCACGAAGTCCGTCTCGCAATTGACCTCGATGAGCACCCCCACCTTTCCACCCACATGGATGTAGCTCTCGATGACGCCCTCCTTGGTCGCCCGATCGGCCTTCTTGGCGGCGGAGGCGGCACCCTTCTTCCGGAGGATCGTGATCGCCTCCTCGATGTTGCCCTTGGTCTCCGTCAGCGCCTTCTTGCAATCAAGCAGGCCGGCGCCGGTCTTTTCGCGCAAATCGGCGACGGCCCGGGCGGAGATCGGTTGGCCGGTATCCCCGGCAGTTCCTGGAGTGGTGGTGGACATTACGAGAATGGGAATGCAGTGGAGGGCGGCGTTACTCGGCCTTGATCGCGGGGCGCTTGGCGCGGGTCAGCTTCTTCTTCGGGACGCCGGCCGGCGCGTCGACCTCGCCCTCGACGAGGGGAACGACGTCCGGCGGCAGCTCGACTCCGGAGAGATCCACGTCGCCGGTCTCCTCGCTCACGACCACCGGGGTCGCACCGGGCTCCACGCCCGCCTGGGTGGCCTTGAGATCGGCCGCGCCACGCTGCTGGCGGCGGACATCGCGCTGGGCGAGCCCGCTCTGGACCGCGGCGGTGACCGCCTCGACCAGGATCCGGATTGACTTCACAGCGTCGTCATTGCCGGGGATCGGGTGGGTGACCGTCGACGGATCCGAGTTCGTATCCACGACCCCGACACACGGAATGCCCGCGCGGGCGGCCTCGGCCACGGCGATCTTGTGGTGGTTGACGTCGACCACGAACATCGCCTGCGGCAGCCCGCCCATGTCGGCGATGCCGCTGAAATTCTTCTGCATCCGGGTCATCTCGCGCTTGATGGCCGACTCCTCCTTGCGGGGCAGCTTGGCCATCTCGCCGCTGGTTTCCATCGCCTGGTACTTCTTGAATTTGGTGATGGAGCGCTTGACCGTCTCGTAGTTGGTGAGGGTGCCGCCGAGCCAGCGGTCGACGCACATCGGCATGTTGGTGGAGGTGGCCGCCTCGCGGACGATTTCCTTCGCCTGGCGCTTCGTGCCGACGAAGAGGACGTTGCCGCCGTTCGCGACCGTCTCCTCGAGAAACTCGCAGGCCTTGGTCAGCGCCTCATGGGTCTTGCCGAGGTCGATGATGGTGACCCCCTGGCGGTGGTCGAAAATGAAGGGTTTGGAGCGGGGATTCCAGCGCTTGGTCTGGTGGCCGAAGTGCACGCCTGCGTCGAGCAGGTCTTTGGGCGTAAGACTGATGGGCATGATGTACGGTGATCTGATGTATCTGGCGACACACAGGTCGGCCAATGGGCCGCCTTGCGATCGATGATGGAGACGTTGTTGGTTAGTGAGTGATTCCTGACAAAGAGCCGGCCAACACACCCGTCCGGCAGGCGGGATGCAAGCGCGAAAATCGGGCCGGCTGAGCCCAATCGTCCAGGGTCGCCCACACCGGCCGCAAGGGACAGGTTATTTCGCCGCAATGAGGGCTCCAAACGGTCTGCAAGGGACAGGTTATTCGCACGGTAGGGCCGCAGGGTTTGCAAGGGACAGGTTATTTCAGTCAGCGGTACGACGAACCGACCCTATGCTGCTCGCAAGGGACAGGCACTTCGCCAAGATTAGGGACAGGTACTTCGCGAAGATTCCAAAAAGCCCCTTGACGACCAAATCCAGCTACCCAACCTTTCGCAGTTCCTCTGTTGCAGGGTGGAGCAGCCTGGTAGCTCGTCAGGCTCATAACCTGAAGGTCGTTGGTTCAAATCCAACCCCTGCACCCAAAACTCCCTCGTATCCGCGTGGATACGAGAGAGTTTTGTTTTGATGCGGAGGAGACTGCGTTCCGTTGTCTTTCCGCTGCCCTCCGTCCTCGGCCGTCTGCCCTCTGTACTCCTTCCTCAATCGCCCGCCGCCTGTCTTCAACCTTCACCGTTTCACAAGCGCCGCGGATTGGTTCCGCGCCACCATCACCAGATGGTCCGACGGGCGGGCCGCCACGATCCGATCCAGGAGTTCGCGCGCCTCAGCGGAATTTCCGTCCTGCGCCAGCCGCTCGGCGGCGACCAGCGCCGCGTGCGCCGTGGGGATCCGCAGGTCGGCAGCTCCGCCAGCCAGCAGATTTCCGAGGATCCGGGCCGATGCGGCATTCCCAATCATTCCCAGCGAAGCCAGCGCCTCCGTGGCCACCTCGCGCCGTCCGTCAACGGCCAAAGCCTCCAACTGCGGGACAGCCGCGACCTCCCGCCGGACTCCCAGCGAGTTGACCGCCCCGGCGAGCTGGCGGCCCTGCAGCCGGCCGAGCCCCTGGGTCAGGGCCGCGCCGGCCGATGGATGCCGGATCGACTCGAGCCCGCTCCGTGCGTAGTCGGCAAGCTGCTCGTGATCGAGCAGGGCCGCCAAGGCCGGCACCGCCCGCGGTCCGCCGACAACGGCGAGTTCCTGGCAGGCGCGGGCCTTTTCGTGCAGGCCGGCCCCGGAACCGAGGACGTCGAGTGCCGCCTGCTCGGCCGGGTTGGTGGGCAGTGTGGCGCAGCCGGCCACCGCCAGCAGGAGGAGAGTCGATCCGAACGAACGAAATGCATTCATGAATACGGCGGAGTTTGGGTTCAGGCGTGCCACGGCGCGCGGCGGGCGCGACTGCACATGCGATTGGCCTCGGCATCGTTCACGAACGACTCCGTTGCCGGATCGAACCGGACCTTCCGGCCGAGCCGCCAGCCAATCGACGCGACATGCGAAACAATGTGGCCGCGGCGGGTCACGTCGGCGTTGGCCGCCGGTTTTGCGCGCGACTTCACGCAGTTGAGGAAGTCGCGCACGTGCTGGGTCGGGTCGGTCCCGGCCATCTCGGCAGGCGGACCGGATGGCAGCAGCGCCGGATTCGAAAGCGCCATCTTGCCCGTGTCGGCGGCTTCGACCCAGCCTTCATCACCCTCGAACCGCACAGGACAGGTGCCCGGGACCACCCAGTCGCCCTCGCCCTTGAAGCCCGCGAGCCGCATGACGAGTTTCACGCCATTGGCATAGCGGGCATGGATCGTCTGCCCCTCGGCTTCGTACTCGACCGGCGTGGTGTCGTCGGCCGTCGCCGCCCACTGGCAGAGGTCGACCGTGTGGGCGCCCCATTCGGGCAACGCCGCCCCCCCATGGAAATCATAGTAACCCCGCCAGCGTCCGTCCACGTAGTCCTTGTTGTAGGGCCGCCAGGGCGCGGGCCCGAGCCAGCGATCCCAGTCGACCACGTCCCGGGCGGGCTCGGGCTGGGCCGGCAGCCAGGCGTGGCTCTCCTCCAGCGCCAGGATCCCGGCGTGAACCGTATGGATTCGGCCGAGACGCCCGCTGCGCGCCAGCTCCGCGGCAACCCGGAAGTTATCCACGTTGCGCCGCTGGGTGCCCGCCTGGAAGACGCGTCCGTAGCGGTTCACCGCATCGGCGAGTTCCTGGCTTTCCCGAACCGTCATGCTGCATGGCTTCTCGCAGTAGATATCCTTGCCCGCCTTGGCGGCGAGGATTGTGGCCACCGCGTGCCAGCGATCACCGGTGGCAATGATCACCGCGTCGATGTCGTCGCGCCCGAGGACCTCGGCCATCTCCGGAGTCTCGCTGCAATCCTGGTTGCCATAATGACGGTTGGCCATCACCCGGACGACCTCGCGGCGGGTCGCCTGAACATCAGCAATGGTGACGAACTGCACATCGGGCTGGCTGAGGAAGGCCTTGAGATCCTGCCGGCCGCGCGGCCCGAGCCCGATGCCGCCAAGAACGATCCGGTTGCTGGGGGCCACGGTGCCATCCCGGCCCAGGGCGGAAGCGGGGATGATGGTGGGCGCTCCGAGGGCTATGGCCGCCGTTTTCAGGAAGTGACGTCGCGTGGTCTTCATGGGGTGCCGGAAAGGTTACGGCGGAATCGCGTCGCGGGACAATCGCGAATAAAAGAATCAGAAGTGGATTCATGGAGGGTCGTGCTCCCTCGTTCGCCGAGCCTTCCTCCTTCGCCAAGCCTACGGAGGACAAGTCGGAGGGCAGGCCGTCCCGGCCGCAACGTTCCGAACTTCGTATATGGAGGGCCGTGCTCCGTCACGGCCATTAAGATCGATTCGCTGCGCAGAATAAATTTCCCACCGGTTTGTGGACGCCACGGAGGGCGTCCCTCCATGAAAGGGTCTTCGAATCCTGAATCAGGACGATCGGACAGGGAGGGAAGAACCCCAGCCGGGGAACTGACATGGCGGGCCGGGGTCCAGCGGCGCCATGACCCCCTCACGCAATTCCTCGTCGTGTGAACGACTGGAATCGCCGGAAAATCTGACTTTTCAGGAGAAGTCGTGGCGTTGGGAAAGGGCGGGACGCTGGGCGGTCTGCCTGTTTGTTGGCGCCGCGGCGGCGGGATTGATGGGCAGCGGGCCGCTGAGCCGGGGCGAGGAACATTCGGCTGACGGCACGCTGAAGGTCGAATACCCGGCGTTCGCGCGGACCGACTCGCCCTACCGAATCGTCGTGCACACCACGGCGGCGCGGAAGGTGGGTGATCAGGTCGAACTGTGGATCGAATCGGCGTTGCTGGAGGCACTCGAGGTCGAATCGATTGCCCCGGAGCCGGCGGAGACGACCCTGGGCACGGGCCGGTTGCATTATCGATTCCGCGCCGCGGCAGCCGACGACCCCGCCCCGATCGTACTCCACGTGAAGACCGATGCGGTCGGTCGTCATGCCGGCCGGATTGGGCTGCAGGACGGGCCGTCGGTGAACCTCGCGCTCTGGATTTACCCTTGACCCCATGGAAGCGATCCTGCGCGCGGCGTCGGTCTACGGATTTCTCCTCCTGATCTTCCGGGTGTTCGGAAAGCGCTCGCTCGCCCAGATCACCACGTTCGACTTCGTACTCCTGCTGATCGTGGCCGAAACGACCCAGCAGGCGCTGCTCAGCGACGACTTTTCCGTCACGAACTCAATGATACTGGTTGCGACGCTGTTCGTGGTGGATGCGGGACTCTCGCAGTTGAAGGCCCGCTGGCCATGGTTCGATCGCGCGGCCGAGAATGTGCCGCTCATCGTGGTGAAGGATGGCAAGCCGTTGTTCGACCGGATGCGGAAATGCGGCATCGATATCGAGGATGTCCTGACCGCGGCGCGCGAGCGCCAGGGGCTCGATCGGCTGGAGCAAATCAAGTACGCGGTCCTCGAGAAGAACGGCGGGATTTCGATCGTGCCGCGTTAGGAGACTGTCGGACTTGCGCGGACCGGAATCACGTTCATGGAGGGACGATCCCCTCGACGGGGCCGTGAGACATCTGTCGAACCGGCTCCGTGTCGTCCACAAACCCAATGTGACAAACGTCCTGCGGAGCTCATCGATCTCATTGGCCGGGACGGAGCCCGGCCCTCCATGTACGAGGTTCGGAACGTTGCGGCCGGGACGGCCTGCCCTCCGACTTGTCCTCCGTAGGCTTGGCGAACGAGGAAGGCTCAGCGTGGGACTCAGAAGACCTGCAGGAAGGCGCTCTCCTGCTCCGTGGGGGTGAGTTCGAGTTCCTGGCCCGTGAGCGGGTCGATGAACATCCGTCCACGCTCGGTGATGGCCTGGATGATGGCGTGCCGGCTGCCATTGTCGTGGCGCACATACCAGAATGGGCCCAGTGCGAGGGCCTGGGCCGGCGTCTTGGAATGAAAGTTGGCGCGGAAGAAGTGGGCCTGCGCGAGCCCGCTGTAGAAATCGGCCAGCCGGTTGCAGTCGAACTTCGGGTCCCAGCGCGTGACCCCCAGCCGCCACAGGGTGGCGCGGTACTCCAGGTGCCAGGCGCGCAGCCAGCTGCTGTTGACCTCGGCATAGCTGTCATCGCCAAAATAGCTCGTGGGAATCAGCCCGCGCAGTTCCGAAAGCGAGTAGACGCGACCGGTCAGCATCGCGGCATCGGGCTGGCCACGGGGAGCCGCCAGCCGCAGTGCTGCGCAGCCACTGAAGAAGAGTGCGATCACGGGGAGGATCCGCGTCAGGGGGCGGATCCGGCGGAACGCGAGAGAAGGGATCCGGGGGAAAGGCATGGGGAAACAGCCAAGAGCGTAAGGTCAGCGGCAGATCCGCGGAATCGGGGGTGGGCCTCCTTTCCGACCGCGGAGGAACGCATTTGGCTGCAGCAGCCAGCCCCTGGCTGACCCGGCGGCACAGGGCGCTCCGCTGGTTCCACGGGGTTTGGCACCCACGAGGGGTGTCAGGAATTGCTGAGCTTGATGCCCCTCCCGCACCTCGCCGCGTTTCGCCGGCGACGGTGGCAGGTGGCCGGCGTGGCGGGGTCAGCCGGCTCGAAGTGACGTCGCAGGGAGCGACGGACGGAAGACTTTGGCCGGAGTGAATTTTCCCTTGCGGAGCCATGTCCCCGCCGTAGGGTGCCGGGCTCCGCGGTTAGTCCCCATCGTCTAGCCCGGTTAGGACACCACCCTTTCACGGTGAGAACCGGGGTTCGAATCCCCGTGGGGACGCCAATTTACGAAGGCGCTAATTTTCAACAATTAGCGCCTTCGCCGTTTTGGGAGCATTGAAAAGTTAGACATCCAGTAAGACAAAACTCGCGGATGTAGCTGAAATCTGTAGATGTAGCGGAGGCACTTTTTCAAACCGGCTCAAACCGCTTTGGAGTCCCCGGCTCGCGGTCGCCGCGATTCTATACGATGTAGTTTCCGGCTTCGCAGAGGTGCCGCCCATCGCCCATCGAGTTGAGTTGATGAAGCTGTCAGCGTGCATGCGTGCCCTGCTGGTTCCGCAACGACATTGTCGCCGGCAAAGGCGGAAATCAGATCCTTGCCGACGATCCGGCGGGCAACTGCGTGGAGCTATTCGAACCGCCGAAACGATGATTGGATTCGTTGAAGACCTGACGAATCCGGGGTGCCACGTCGCGGCCGAGAATCTCGATGGCGTGCATCGCCTGCGCATGCGGCAGCGCTGCCACGCTCATTTGAAAGCTGAGACGCGAGATGCCACCCAGCGTGGCGCTCAAATCCATGATCTTCCCTGCAACCGTTTTCGCATCACCGATGAGATAGGCACCCCCCGGCCCTATCGCCCGGTCGAACTGCGGACGTGTCGCGGGCGGCCAGCCGCGTTCCCGACCGATTTCAGTGAAGCTTTGCGCCCAACCGGGAAAGAAATCTTCCGCGGCTCGTTCGTTCGAGCCGGCCAGGTAACCGACCGCGTGGACGCCGACCTTGAGCTGGTCCGGCGTGAACCCGGCGCGTTGCCCTGCTTCGCGATATAGATCCACCAGTGGCCGGAACCGGCGCGGCTCGCCTCCAATGATCGCGACCATCAGCGGAAGTCCGAGCGTGCCGGCGCGAACAAACGACTGCGGCGTCCCGCCAACGCCAATCCAGACCGGCAGCGGATTCTGCAGCGGGCGCGGATATACCCCCTGACCCGTGAGCGGCGGTCGATGCTTGCCGGACCAATGGACATACGGGTCGTCGCGCAATTTTAGCAGCAGCTCCAATTTTTCGGCGTAGAGCGCGTCATAGTCCTCGAGCTTGTAGCCGAAGAGCGGGAACGCCTCGGTTGCGGAACCGCGGCCGGCGATGATCTCGGCGCGTCCCCCGGAAATGAAGTCGAGCGTCGCGAACTCCTCGAACACGCGCACGGGGTCCGCCGCGCTCAAGACCGTGACAGCGCTCGTCAGCCGAATGCGCTTCGTTCGCGCGGCCGCCGCGCCGAGGATTACCGTTGGCGCTGAGTCAACAAACTCCCGACGGTGATGTTCGCCGACGCCGAAAGCGTCGATCCCGACCTGATCGGCAAGTTCGATCTCAGCGAGGAGATTGCGCAGGCGCTCCACCGGCGTCACCTTCACGACGCTCGCGGGCGGGGCCATAAGCGTCGCAAAACTGTCGATACCAAGCTCGATCACGACGCTCCTTTCGCGGCCAGCAGCGGGGCGAAGGCCGTGTGTTCGCGGTGGAAGACGACCGCCCAGAGTGCGACGGCAATCACGGCCGGCGCAAAGCCTGTCGGTGCCATGAAGGCGTGGAACAGGACGATGTTGACCAGGATCGGGGCGAGTATGGTCAGCGCCAACCGCACGAAGCGGTTGGCGAGCAGCAGGACTCCGGCGACAACTTCCAGCGCGAAGACGGCCGACAGGTAGTGCGACACGAACATCGCTCCGATGAACTGGCCAGCGACGCCGGCCGGCGGTGGCGCCGGGATGAAGTTCAGGAAGCCGTTGAGGCCGAAGACGAGAAACATGAGTCCAAGGAGGACCCGCGAAATGAGGATGACTGATTTCATGAAGAGATGGACTTCAGGGCTGTCGAATGGGGGCGGACGCGCGAGGAGCCGTTACAGGTGGCGCTCCGATTCGGCGCCGTCCAAAGCGGTGACCAGCACGAGACCGGCAAGAATGAGGGCGACGGTGATCATCGGAGCAGGCTCACTCGATCGTGAGCGTTGAGATTTTGCCGTCACGGAGCTGAATCTGGTAGTCGAGCGTGACGGGGCTGCCCGGAAACTGTCCGGACACCGAGACCGAGAGGCTGACCTCGCCGCCGTTTGCTGACGCGCGCATGACTGTGAAGGCGGGTCGGTATTTGCGGCTGGTTTCCTTCACCCAGTCACGAATGGCATCCCGGCCCAGGTAATCCCTGTTCTCGTCGTGCACCGCGGCGTCGGCGGTGAAACACTCGGCGGCGGCAATGGCGTCGGACCGGTTGGCGGCTTCGAGATAGCGCATTATCGCTTCGGGCAAGGTGGTGGTCGTGGTTTTCATGGCGGCGTTATGCGCCCAGAATATCCGAAGTCCGCGAAGCTGCCCAATGCCGTGTTTTTGGCCTCGCTCATACTTTCGGTATGAGCGACGTTTGCCGGGTGGAACTCCGCCATCTCCGCTACTTCGCCGCCGTTGCGGCACACGGCTCGTTCAATCGCGCGGCGCAGAACCTCCACCTGACGCAGCCGGCGCTCAGCCGCCAGGTAAAGGATCTCGAGGAGGAACTCGGCGTGCCGCTGCTCGTGCGCGGTACGAACGCGGTGACGCTTACGGATGCCGGCGAACGGTTCTATGAGGAGGCGCGCGACCTCCTTGCCCGCGCCGACCAGGCGATCCAACGCGTGCGCGGCGAGGCGAGAAATGAGATTCTACGAGTGGGCTACGCGCCTTCGGTAGCGGTTGGAATCATGCCGGGCGCCCTGGAAAAGTTTCAGGCCGCGACACCACGGGTGCGCATCGAACTGTCGGACCTTTCCTCGCGCGAGATGAACGAACTGGCCAGGGAAGGCCGTCTGGACCTTCTGATCACGCCCGAGCCCAGCCCCTCGGCCATTCCTGGCTTTCAGTGGTCCGACCTCCGCCGGATGGCGGTCGTGCTCGTGATGCCGGCAACCCATCCGCTCGCGAAGCTCAAAAAGATCTCGCCCCGTCGATTGAGCAATCTGCCGCTGATCGGGTTGGGACGGGAGAACTTTCCGGACTACATGCGAAGTGTGCGCGCGCTGCTCAAGCCGTTTGGCGTGGCCCCGCATTTTATCGCATTGGAGAATGATGGTGTCTCAACGCTTTTTACCGCCCTTGAAGCCAATCACGCCGCGGCAATTCTGGCCGACGGCATCAACTGCCTCATGCCGCGCACGCTGATTAGCCGGCCCTTTTCTCCCGCTCTGTCCGAGGTGTCCGTGAAGGTGGGGCTGCCGGCGGTGCGGCCGAACCCTCACGCCGAAACGTTCGCGCGGCTCCTGCGTGAAGAGGTCGGTCGCCAAAAATCGGTCGGATCTCCGGTGCAGTCGCCATGAGCAATCGTAGTTTCGACGGGATTCGACATCAAATGCGCTGACTGCGGCTCTCAGCGAAGTGGCGCGCTGAACGCATGGCTCGTTGCTAGTCGCGGCAGTGGCGTGCCTCCACAAACGCCGCGAGTTTTGCGAGTGCCATCTGCCAGCCGGTTTCGTTGTCGGCGGTTGACAGGCCGGGTGGCAGCCCGTCGTGCACGGCGAAGACGTCGGTGCCGCCGTCTGCATCGGCGAGCGAGATCGTGATGGTCATCTCGCCGCGCAGCGCGGCGTCCGTCGTCTCGAATTCGACTACTTCGACGACCTGTTCGTTCGTCACGAGCTTCGCAAAGCGGCCGTGGTACGTGTCGGTGTGTGCGGTCGTCTTGCCGGTCCCGGTTGGCGCATCGTAGGTGAGCGAGATCCGGAACGAGCCACCTTCCCGGGCATCGAACGCATGCACCTGGCTGGTCATGCCGGTCGGGACCTTCCACGTTGCGACCGCGGTTGGATCGAGCAGCGCGCGATAGATGACCGCGCGGGGCGCGTTCACGTGACGGCTGATGCGGGTCGTGCGCACGCCTGAAAATCAGTACGTGCGGAGGGAAAAGCAACATGCCAGAGCGCAATATGCGCTCCGACATTCGAGCGCATCTCACGCCGCCGGTCATAGCATTCCGGCTTCCCTGAAGGAATAGAATCCGCGGCCCAGCGGGTCGGCCTTCACGTCACCGACGACGACGTGATCAACCAGTTCGATTTCGAGAGCCCTGGCGGCCTCCCGCAACCTGCGCGTGATGTGAATATCGGCGGCGCTCGGGGCGGGATCGCCACTAGGATGATTGTGGGCGACGACAAGTGCGGATGCTGCCGCCAGGATGGCACCACGGAACACTTCGCGCGGGGATACCAGGGTCGAATCAACCGTGCCGAGGGTGATGAGGTGCCGTCCCAGGGGGTGGTTCTTGCGGTCGAGATACACGCAGTAAAACGCCTCCTGCATCGGGTGTTCGTCGAACGCGGAGCGCAGGTAGTCCGCCACCTTGTCGGCCTTGTCGAGCCGGACTTCTTCGCCGAGGGAAACAAGAGAGTAAACGAGTTTGGCTTCAAAAACGCGCATCGTGAGCGCTCGCGCGAGCTGCGTTTCCCTTTCTCGACGACGTGTCGAGTGATCGCGGGTGCTGCCCGTTTGAGCGCCCGCTCGGGATGGGCGGAAGTCAAAGCGCTGATGGAGCGCCGAGGCAGTGTCCCGTTTGAGGGGACCAACGAGGGGGAAGCGGACGAAGCCCGGCAGGGCGGAGATGGCCAATGCGCAGCGTTGGCCCCGAAACGAAGTGAAGGGGTGAATCGCAGCGGGTGCCCCTTGCGCGCTGCGATTCACAATGTCAGCGCGTGGTGGAGGCCGCAGGCACTACCTTGACCCGCCCATAAAATGGGGCGCCACGGACGGGGCAGAGCTGGAAGAATTCGAGCGCAGCGAGCATCGGTTGGTCTACTCGTGGCGCCTTTTGACGATCGGCTGGATCGCTTCAGGCCGGTCTGCACGACGGCGGCGGAATTGCAGGCGAAAAAGATTGTTCCGCCAGGAACCTGCTAGATCGGGGAAACGCGGCTCGGGCGTTGCGACTTCGAAACCGTGAATATCAATGAAGGCTTCATCTCAGATAAAGCCTCTCCTACCTAAAAGATCATGGCCCGACAGGAGCGCGAAAGCCATGCAGTGGGCCGGGTGGAGCGCGTCCGCGCTTGGAATTAGGGCTTGGAAACTTTTGAGGAGGAAGAGCACCGCATGTTTCGCCAATTTTGAAACAGCTCAAGCACGACCCAACACAATGGGATGCTTGTAGCGACTTGCTCTCAACAAATAGACTGACCGCCTCTCCCATCATGTCCCGCTGTGCGATTTGTGACCAAGATCGGAAGTTGACGGCTGAGCACGATTACTCGCAGACCCTCTTGCGGTTGTTCGATTCCGTCGCACCGATGACCTTCGATTCTGGGAGAGGGAAGGCCTACAAAGGGGATTTAACCATTAGGGATCTCTGTGGTGAGTGTAACAGTGGCTTCAGCGATTCGGACGCGGCGATTCGGACGTTTGCTGAATCACACCTTCAAAACGAACAGGCCACTGCGGCACCGCCTCAGACTTCCGGCCATCTATTAAAATTCTGGGTCGTAAAAACCGCCGCCAACATCAGCCGACTGGAAAAAAGGCAGAATGGTGGAAACCCCTTTCGCCATATCTGCGCCGTCAGACCTTGGACGCTGCGCTGGCCTTTGCGCTCGTCCACAGCCCTAGACTGCGCCGGGTGAGTGAGCAGCTGGCGCAACAGGAAGGCGTGCTCCTTGAAGCGACCGCGCGGGGGCCGAGCGTCGGGTCGGGGCGTCATATGAATACACCGAACCCTGACAGTTTGAGGGCTTTCCGGGCTTTCCAGACGTTCCCTTGCCCGATCCCAACGTTTGGCGGGTCAACCTCATCGTCCAGCAATTGTTTTATTCGGGCGGTGGCGTGGAGGCGCGGGTGCGAAGCTCACGCGAGCGGGTCGAGGCGGCGCGAAGCGCCATGACGGGCGCGCCCAGGAGCCGCCCCATGCCGGTTAGATGCGGCGCTGCTTCACCGTGCATGCGCGGAGCACTTCGACGAAATTCCGCGCGAGCTTCGAGCCGCCGCCCTTGCGCCAGACTGCCATCAAATGCACCAGCAGATCGTCGCCGCTCTCCTTGATGCGTCGATAGACGATCGTGTTGTCTCCGCGGGCGCGCATATAGGGCAGGAGGATGGACACGCCCTGTCCTCCGGCGACCAGTGCCATCAGCGACTCCAACCCGTTCACTGAGTTGATTGGCCGATGCCGAATGCCGCGCGCTGCAAATATGCCTTCCATCCACTGTTGATGCCCGGCCCGCCCGCCGTCACTCACGCCTACCACGGATTCGGTTGCCAGCTCCATTAACGAGATCGACGGCCGCGCAGCCAGCCTATGTTCGCGCGCCACCGCCACCGCGATGCGCGACGCGAGCACTTCGGCCGATTCGAACCCGGGCGGGACGGCCGTCGCGGGACCTGTCGTCAACGCGATCTGGAGCCGCCCAACTCGCAATGCCTGGAGCTGATCGGAAATCGGCGCCTCGTGCAGCGTGACCTCGACCTGAGGATACTCGGCGTGGAACGCGGCCAGCGCAGGTGCGAGGAAACCCGCCGATACTCCGCCCAAACTACCGACCACGAGACGTCCGCCCCGGCCGGCCTGGGTCGCCCGCGCCGCTGTCGTTGCGAATTCGACCCTTTCGAGCACGTCACGGGCGTCTTCCAGGAAGGACGCGCCCGCCGGAGTCAGCACGACCCCGCCCGTGTTCCTGATGAATAATTGTGCGCCCAAATCTTTTTCCAGATCCTTGATCTGCTTGCTCAGCGCAGGCTGCGACACATGCAGATGCTCGGCGGCCCGCCGGTAATTCAAGGTCTCGGCCACTGCCACGAAATATCTGAAATGCCGTAATTCCACACCATGCTGATAACCTTTGTCTATCAATGTGCAAACTTCAAAGTCTCAGCACTTGCTTCTGAAGGTGTTAGAGTCACCGGATGCTTAGTCCATCTTGCGATCCATCGTTCCGGAAGGCGTTTCTGGCGCTAGCCCGTGATCGCTCCCCGAGGGACGAACTTAAGTGTCGCGCATTGCTGGACCTGCTCGATGCCTGCCAAGCGATGGGTCAAGGACTCCGACGCAAGCTCGGCGCCAGCGGCCTCACCGAAACGGGATTTCTGGTCCTGGCACATCTCGTTCCTACTGGTCTCGAGGCGGCCGGCGACGGCGAAGCGGGGCTCGCCAAGAACCTCCGCCTTTCTCGTCCGGCCCTCGCCGGAGTATTGGGGCGTCTTGAAATCTCGGGCCTGATCACGCGGCAACGCCCGCCGCGGAATCGCGCCGATCTAGAAATCCGGGCCACCGCGCTCGGCCGCCAGGTCTTCTCGACGGCGCTTGCTAGCTCGGTGGACGCTTTCGTGCGAGCAGCCGGGATGCTCGACGAGTATGAAACGGCGCTCGTCGAACACGCCGGTATTCGCCTGCGCGAGGCCTTCGCGCCTGACCCGAGTCTCTGAACTTCCACGAATCCTTTTCCCCGATGCACCCTTCGCTCCCGCTCAAGTCCGGCCCGGCCCTCCTTTCGCTCGCCGCCGTTTTGGCCCTGGTGGCCACCGGCTGCTCCCGCCAAGCTCCGCCGCGCCCCCCCGGCGGTCCTGTCCAGGTTGACGTTATAACGGTCACCCATTCTCCCGTGGCGTTTACGCGCGAGTTGCCCGGTCGCACGGCCGCGCGACGAATTGCTCAGGTGCGGGCGCGCGTCAGCGGGATTGTTCTGAAGCGACTGTTCACCGAGGGCTCGGAAGTGAAGGCAGGCGACGTGCTCTACGAAATTGACCCGGCGCCTTACGCGGCGGTGCTCGCCCGAGCCCGCGCCGAGCTGCAACGGGCCGAGGCCAATCTCGTCTCGGTCAAGCTTCAGGCGGAACGGTTCAAACCGCTCGTTGCCACCAACGCCGTCAGCAAACAGCAATACGACGATGCGGTAGCGGCGATGGGTGTCGGCGAAGCCGCTGTGGCCGCCGCCAAGGCCGCAGTCCAGGCAGCCGAGATAGACGTTGGCTACACGAAGGTGCGCTCGCCCATCGACGGCCGCATCGGCCTCGCCGAAGTCACCGAAGGCGCTTATGTGCAGGCCGGCCAGGCCACGCTGCTGGCGACGGTGCAGCAGATCGATCCCATCTACGTCAACCTTGTGCAGCCCAGCTCGGAGGTGGCCCGCATCCGCCGCGAATTCGAGGAGGGACGAATGAAGCGGGATAGCCAGGGGCAGCCCGAAGTGACGCTTCTCACGGAGGACGGAACTGAGTATCCGGTCCGCGGCCGGCTGGAATTTTCGGACATCACGGTGGATCGCGCCACCGGTTCCGTGACTCTGCGCGCGCTTTTCCCCAATCCCGAAGGCCGGCTCCTGCCGGGCACCTTCGTCCGCGCCCGTTACGAGGAGGGGTTCAACCCGCAGGCCCTGCTCGTGCCCCAGCAGGGCGTCACGCGCAACTATCGCGGTGATCCCACCGCTTACGTCGTCGGAGCCAACGGCGCTGCCGAATTGCGCACGCTTCAAACGAGTCGCGTGTATCGCGACCAATGGATCGTGGAGTCCGGACTCGCCGCGGGGGATCGCGTGATCGTCTCGAACCTCCAACGCATCCGCCCGGGCGTGCCTGTGCAGCCCGTCGACGCGGCCGCCAAGCAGTCGGCGCCGGCGGAGAAGCAGCCCGCTGCCGCGAAACAAGCCGCCGACTCCAGCCGCTGACGCGCTTACCGGCCGAGCATCTCCGTTTCGTCCCAATTTTCACATGGCCAGATTTTTCATCGACCGTCCTGTTTTTGCGTGGGTACTTTCCCTGTTCCTCGTGGGGGCAGGCCTGATCTCCATCCGCAACCTCCCGGTTGGGCAGTATCCAAACATCGCCCCGCCCCAGGTCGCGATCTCCGCCACTTATCCGGGCGCATCGGCTGAGACCGTCGAGAACACCATTGCCCAGGTCATCGAGCAGAACCTGACCGGCATCGACAACGTGCTCTACATGCAGACCACGAGCGATTCGGACGGCAATGCCACAATCACGATCACATTTCGCTCTGGCACCAACCCCGACATCGCCCAAGTCCAGGTGCAGAACAAGCTCCAACTCGCCATCCCGCTGCTCCCCCAGGAGGTGCAGAACCTCGGGGTGAGAGTCCAAAAATCCGTCCGCAACTTCCTAGTCGTATATTCGTTTTATTCTGAAACCGATTCGCTGACCCGCGACGACATCTCGGACTTCCTGAATTCGACCCTAGCGGAGCCGATCAGCCGGATCCCCGGTGTCGGGGAGACGTTTGTTTTCGGCAGCCAGTATGCGATGCGCATCTGGCTCAATGCGGATCAGATGGCGAACTACGGCATCACCGTCGCAGATATCTCGAGTGCACTCGCCGCACAAAACGCGCAGGTTTCGGCCGGTCAGTTCGGAGGCAGCCCGGCCGTTCCCGGCCAGCGACTCAACGCTACGATCACGGCACGCAGCCGCCTGCAGTCCCCCGAGGAGTTCGCCAACGTGCTGCTCCGCACGAATCCCGATGGTGGCACGGTTCGATTGGGCGACGTCGCGCACATCGCTCTCGGAGGAGAAAACTACGCCATCGACGCCTTCTTCAATGGGCATGCGTCGTCCGGCCTGGCCGTCCGGCCGACGGTCGGCGTTAATGCGCTGGAAACCGTCCGGCAGCTCAACGCCTTCCTCGCCTCACAGGAATCGTTCTTCCCGGTCGGCCTGAAATACACTGCCGCGTTCGACACGACTCCGTTCATCCGCCTCTCCATCGAGGAGGTCGTCAAAACCCTTATCGAGGCCGTCATCCTGGTTTTCCTGGTGATGTATCTCTTCCTCCAGAATTTCCGCGCGACGCTCATCCCGTCCATCGCAGTTCCGGTCGTGCTCCTCGGCACGTTCGCCTGCATGGCCGCCTTCGGCTTCACGATCAACACGCTGACCATGTTCGGTCTGGTGCTGGCCATCGGCCTCCTGGTGGATGACGCTATCGTGGTCGTTGAAAACGTCGAGCGCCTCATGGCCGACGAGGGCCTTTCCCCGAAAGAAGCGACGCGAAAGTCGATGGACCAGATCACCGGCGCACTCGTGGGCATTGGTATCGTGCTCTCGGCCGTTTTCGTTCCGATGGCCTTCTTCGGCGGAGCGACGGGGATCATCTACCGGCAGTTTTCCATCACGATCGTGTCGGCTATGGTGTTGTCGGTATTTGTCGCGCTGACGCTCACTCCCGCGTTGTGCGCCACGCTGCTGAAGCCGATTCCGCAGGGCCATCACGCCGAGAAGCGTGGCTTTTTCGGCTGGTTCAACCGTGGTTTCGGCCGGGCCACCCACACCTACGTCGTCGGCGTCGACCGATCGGTCCGGCGCTGGGGGCGATCGCTTCTGGTGTATGCCGCCATCCTGGTCGCAATGGGCGTCGTCTATCTGCGCATCCCGTCATCGTTCCTGCCCGACGAAGACCAGGGCGTCCTCATGATGCAGGTGCTGCTTCCCGCCGGCGCCACGCAGGAGCAGACCAGCACGGTTCTTAAGAAGGTAACCGATCACTTTCTCACGCAGGAGAAGGACACGGTGAAGTCGGTCTTTACTGTCGCCGGGTTCAGCTTCGGTGGCCGTGGACAGAATGCCGGCTTAGGCTTCGTGAAGCTGAAGGACTGGGAAGAGCGGCAATCCGACGACCAAAAAGTCATGGCGGTTGCAGGTCGCGCGGCCGGTTATTTCTCGCAACTGCGCGAAGGCTTGGTGTTCGCCTTCCCTCCGCCGGCGATCATCGAGCTCGGCACGGCCAACGGCTTCGAATACCAGCTCATCGACCGCTCGGCCCAAGGGCACGAGGCGCTGATGCAGGCTCGCGGCCAAATGCTGGGCCTCGCGGCCGCCGATCCGCGTATTGTGAACGCCCGCCCCACCGGGTTCGACGATGTCGCCCAATACAAGCTCGACATCGATGAGGAAAAAGCCTCCGCCCTCGGCGTGCCGCTCGGCCTCGTCAACCAGACGCTGGCGGCGACGTGGGGCTCCTCCTACATCGGCGATTTCAGCCACCGCGGTCGCGTGAAGCGTATTTACATGCAGGCAGACGCGCCGTTCCGCATGAATCCCGAAGACTTGAACCGGTGGTATGTGCCCAATTCCGCCGGCGAACCGGTGCCGCTCACGACCTTCGTTGGCGGAGACTGGACTTACGGCTCTCCCTCGCTGACGCGTTTCAACGGCCTTCCTTCTATCACGGTCCAAGGTCAGGCAGCACCGGGCCGCAGCTCGGGTGAGGCGATGACCGCGATGGAAGAGCTCACCCGCAAGCTCCCGCCCGGTTTCGACCTCGCATGGACAGGTCTTTCCTACGAAGAGAAACAGTCCGGGGCCCAGGCTCCCGCTCTGTATGCCATTTCGCTGCTGGTAGTATTCCTGTGCCTCGCGGCCCTGTATGAAAGCTGGGCAGTGCCGTTTTCAGTCATGCTCGTCGTGCCGATCGGCATTCTCGGCGCAGTGCTTGCAGTCGCCCTTCGCGGTCTAAACAACGACGTCTATTTCCAAGTCGGGCTCCTCACCGTCGTGGGCCTATCGGCCAAGAACGCCATCCTGATCGTCGAGTTTGCGCGCGATGGTTACAACCGCGGCATGAGCCTGGTCGAAGCGACGCTTCTCGCGTGTCGCCAGCGCTTGCGTCCCATCGTCATGACTTCGCTCGCCTTCGGCCTCGGCGTGTTGCCGCTCGCTATCGCTCGCGGCGCGGGCTCCGGCGGCCAGAACTCCGTCGGCACCGGTGTGCTGGGGGGCATGCTCGCGGCCACCTTCCTCGCGATCTTTTTGATCCCCGTGTTCTACGTCGTCGTCGCCCGGCTCTTCCGGGTGAAACCGGTCGAAAATCCCGAGCAACGCTAATGATCCGGAACGCCATGACTCTGCTCCGCCATATCATCAAGTTGCTCGCCCTCGGCATGCTGCTCTCCGGTTGCTCGCTTGCGCCGAAGTATCAGCGCCCGGCAGCTCCCGTTGCACCGACATATCCTCTCGATGC
Source organism: Verrucomicrobiia bacterium (assembly GCA_011525695.1). GTDB lineage: Bacteria > Verrucomicrobiota > Verrucomicrobiia > Opitutales > Opitutaceae > ER46. The sequence goes on along the minus strand of WYBX01000078.1, from coordinate 63,521 downwards.
CGCGAACGCCTCAAATGCGGCGGCTGATCCGGCCGCCGACCTCGCCTGGCAGCAGTTCTTCGGCGACGCGCGGCTCCGCGGAATCATTCAGCTTGCGCTCGAGAACAACCGCGACCTGCGCGTCGCCGCCCTGAACGTCGAACGCATCCGCTCCATCTACAGCATCCAGCGCTCCATCCTGATTCCCGGGCTCGACGCCACGGGCGATGCGATCCGTCAGCGGACGCCAGCGACCCTGAGCCCGTTGAGCCCGTCGGGCCGGGCCGGCACCAGTTCATTTTACGACGTCGGGCTGCAAATCCCGTCCTACGAGGTCGATTTTTTCGGCCGGGTCATGAGCCTGCGCAATCAGGTGCTGCATCAGTACCTCGCGACCGAGGAGGCCCGCCGCAGCGCACAGATCGCCCTTATCTCAGCGGTTGCCCGCCAATACCTCGCGACCTTGGCCGCCGACGAGCAACTCGCGCTGGCACGCCAGACGGTCCGGGCCGCCGAGCAATCCTACGAGCTCAATCGACAGAGCTTCGAGGCCGGAGTCACCTCCGAACTCGACCTGCGCACTGCCGAGGGCCAGCGGGAAGCCGTCCGCGCGAGCGTGGCCGCGCTTGAACAGCAAGCCGCCCAACTCGCAAACGGACTCGTCTTGCTCGTGGGCGCGCCGCTTCCCATCGACCTTCCTCCGGCCGGTTCGCTCGCGACCCAGGCCCTCGTGGAAGACATTCCTGCGGGTCTGCCCGCCGACCTGCTTGTCCGCCGTCCCGACGTGCGTGCGGCGGAGGAAGTCCTGCAGGCCGCCAACGCCAACATCGGTGTGGCCCGGGCGGCATTCTTTCCCTCGATCACGCTCACCGCCTTTGGCGGCAGCGCCAGCACCGAACTGTCGGGGCTGTTCGAGAGCGGCTCCGGCCGGTGGAGTTTCGCGCCATCGATCACGCTGCCGATCTTCGCCGGTGGACGGAACAAAGCCCAACTCGACATCGCGTGGATCGAGCAGCGCATCGAGATCGCCAATTACGAGCAGGCGATTCAGAACGCATTTCGCGAAGTGGCCGACGCGCTCGCCGTCCGCAACCTGATTGGCCGGACTATTGCCGCGCAGCAGGCGCGCGTGAACGCGGCCCGGCGCCGCTACGAGCTTACGCAGCAGCGGTTCGACGCCGGCATCGACCCTTTTCTCACCGTGCTGCTCTCCCAGCAGGAGTTGTTCGCGGCCGAGCAATCGCTCGTCGACGCACGGCTGGCGCGGCTGGCCAACCTCACCGCGCTCTATTCCGCGCTCGGTGGCGGCTGGCAAAACGACACCTCAACGCCTCAACCATGAGGCCGACCAAAAACAGGTGACACGCGATGAAAGCGTTTGCAGCACGCCCCAAACCTCGTTGCGCACCGGATTGGCACGGGCTCATGGCAGACGGCTTGCGCAATGCCGGCAAGCGGCTGCCCAACGACTGGCGGTCGGGCGAACTGTTGGCGCGGTTTACCGCTTCCGCGCGCGCCATCCACCATGGGTTCATGCGGAGCTTCGGCCCGCTCGGGTGGACCGATCACAAGTTCATCGTGATGGTGGTTCTTTCGGCCCTCGACCCCGCACCCTCGACCCCTTCGCAGCTCGCCCCATATGCCGCCATCACCCGCGCCTCAATGTCCGACGTGATCGAGGACCTTAGACGCAAGGGATGGATCGTCCGGAGCCGAAATTCCCAAGGGGACCGGCGCACCGTATGGGTGACTCTTACACCGAAAGGACGGGAGGCGATCGCCAAGGCCGCTTCGCTCTATCTCAGGATGGCCGGCCAGATCGTGCATCAGCTGCCGTCCGACGATATCGCTGCGTTCGAACGCATCTGCGAACGCCTGCGGTTCGCCGGCGAGGCTTTGGCCCCGCAGACCGCCCAACCCTGATGGTGAGCGCATCCTCTATGATCACCCCGGAACTTCTGCATCGCCTCCGTCTGGCTCAACGGCGCTCGGCCCAGGAGCAGCAGCTCCTCTCGGGCCGCGATTGGATTCTCGTCGCCGGCGTCGTCCAGATCCTCAGCGGCCTTCATCCGCTCTTCGTTCTCGTCAATCAGCGCGTGCTCGGCGCTTCGCCACGACCGGGCATTGCTCCCGAGGTCGAACTGGCCGCCGACGTCGTGCTGGCCGCGGCCTTCGTGCTGTTGTGGCGCTGGGCGCGCTACGCGCCTTTCCGCGCCGCCATGACGGCCATCGTCACGTTCCTGCTCGTTCATGGTGCGCTCGGGCTGCTCGAGCCCCGCAGCTTGCTCGCCGGCGCGATTTTGAAATCGGTCGTTCTCGTCGGCCTGGTCCATGCCGCCAGGACCGGCTACCTCCGTCATCGGCCGCTTTGAACCGTCGCACGATGAAACCACTTAATCTTCTCACGGCCGAACCGGCCGATCCGACTCCTGATGTTGGTCCGCGCCACCGCGGCGGCCCCTTCGCGCTGTTCGTCGCGATTTTCTGCGCTTTCTCGGCGGCCGGCGGCGGCCTAGTCCTCTGGCGCGAAGGTCTGCGCCTCTGGGCCTGTCTCGCCGCGGTGCTCTTCGTTGTCGCAGCCGTTTGGGCAATCTGGGATCTGGTCGGGCGCTTCCGCGGTCACGCCGCCGAGCAGCGTTCGCATGCCGTGCTCACGGACGTGCTTAGCTTCGACATCATCTGCACCTGCCGCAATGTCGCGGCCACCGTGTTTTTCGACCCGGACTCGCTCGCCCCCGGGTCGGCGACCCGGGTTCTTTTCTTCGTCGAGAACTATGCGTCCCGGCAACGCATCGTCCGATTTCGCTTCGGGCCGCATGCGGCTCTGGGGCTCGACGAAGCCCGCACTGTCAGCCTTCATCTCGCGGCCGGACAGGCGGCCGTCTATGTGCTCCCTCTCGCCGTAATGTCGTCGGCGGCGCCGGGCGAGCACGATCTGCCCGTCACCCTTCGCGTTGAGAGCCCGACTGGTGCCGGTCTGCGTCTGCCGGTCGGCCGCCATCACCTTCACGACCTCCGGACCGTGCACTTCGCGGCGCCATTCACGCTGAGCATCGTGTCAGCGTCTCCCGCTCCCGCCACAGTTTCCGAAAACCCCCGCTATCTCTCCTTAGCTTCCGTCAGCGAGCCCGCGCCGCGGCTCGAATTTCTCGCCAGCGTGCTGGGGACAGCTCCGACGGGGGGAATCACGCCCCGTTCCGCCGATCCCCCTTGAGGGTGTCTCTACAGTGCCGCGTTAACCGATCCCCGCCAGCGAGTCCGAGCCTCCCCAGTTGGCGTCATATTGGAGCTGATACCCCGAAAACCTCGCGCATTCCCGAGTATGATCCTCGTGATGGTAATTCTGGTCCTGCTGATCGTGGTGGTAGCTACCGACACCAACGATGGAAACTCCTAGGCACCACGTCGCGGAAAACTTGCCTGAAGCATCTTTATGCACCCCGAATATGAAATCGACGGCCGCGCGATGGGATTCTGCCCGAATCGCGCGAATCATTTCTCCAGCCTCCACCAACTGGCCTGTCGGCTGGCTGAAATTCGCAGCCCAGGCGCGCCGACCCATCCATCGCATCGCAGACGTGCTCCCATGGCTCGGATTTCGTCCGGATCTCAGTCCTACCGGAACACTGCGTTACGAAGCCCACCGGATAATTCAATGGCGGGCCTCCGGCCTTCCGGCGCCGCGGCTGCTCGCCGTCGGCGAGGACTACCTCATCACTGCTGACGCCGGGCCGACATTGATCCGCTGGCTCGCAGAGGAAGTGTCCGCCGCCTGCCGGCTGAATCTGCTCGAACGCGTGGCCCAGGCGCTCGGACGCATTCACGGTGCGGGATTCTGCCACGGTGATCCGCTGCTCCGGCATATCGCCTATGATGGGAGGGACGTCACGTTTCTAAACCTGGACGAGCCTCCCCCCGCTCGCATGCCCCCGTCGCTCGCACAGGCCCGCGACACACTTCGATTCCTCGTTTCGGCGGCCGGCGCATTTCCCCGCGATCAGCTTGCTGCCTACGTCCGCGTGCTTTTGACGGCATATCTGCGCGGCAAACCTTCCCCGCGGACGGTGCAAGCCCTTCGCCGCACGCTTCCACTGCTGCGCTGGTTTTCTCGACTGAGCATTCTAGTGCCCCGCACGTGGCTCGGACGCGACGCGGCTCAAGCCTTATATGTGTTCCGCCATACGTTCTGATCCTCAGCACTATCCTCATCACCGCGCTGCGGACGTTCTGATTTACGTTCTTTTCGGCCTGCTTGCTATATCCAACGCGACCGAATCCCATGCCGTGGAGAATGAAGTCGTACATAGCCTGAACGTTTCCATCGCTCCCGTCGCGCCCGGCTCTCGTATCGAGGTGCAACTCGCCGCGCTCAACCGGGGTTCGGGCAACGTCGCCGTTGCATTTCCGCCGACCCTGACCGGGCAGCTCAGAAACGCGGCGCAACAGGCGCGCGTTGAGCTGCACGCCATAGACAACGCTGTCCCGCCGCACTTGCGGATCACCGCCGGCTCCTTCGCAGTTCGGAGTTACTCGCTCGAAATCTCGCCGGGTGCCGCACTTGGCCTGATGACGTTGGATGTCTTACTCGCTGACGCCGGTGTAGTCCGGTCCGCGATCGAAATCGATGCCCCCGCACCATCATCACCGCGCAATGCCTCCACCGGCGGCACGCCACGCCCCGCCACGACACTCGGCCGAGCCCAACCTGCCGCCGCCGCTTTGCGCCAGACGTTTGTCGACCGCTTGGACACGCACGAGCCTATCTACTTCATCTATGGTCCGGACGCGCCCGGCGCAAAATTCCAGTTCAGCTTCAAATACAAGCTGCTCGAATTCGGTGAAAGCGGCCCGGCGCATATGACCCAGACGCTACAGTTCGGCTTCACGCAGCGATCGCTCTGGGACATCGACGCGGATTCCAGCCCGTTCTACGACACGAGCTACATGCCCGAGATCATCTATCAAGCGATGGCGCCCCAACCGGAGCGAAGCGACGGCTGGCTCACGTGGCTGGGATTGCAGGCCGGCTACAAGCACGAGTCGAACGGCCGCGACGGCCCCATTTCTCGCAGCCTCAACGTCGTCTACGCCCGGACCGGCCTCGCGCTCGGCCGCCTCGACGGCTGGCACCTGATCGTGGCGCCCGAGTTCTTTGCCTATGTCGGTAGCCTCGACAACAACCCGGACCTCGACGACTACCGCAGCTACGGCCGGCTCCAACTCGTCTTTGGCCGCACCGATGGTCCGTCGCTGGCCGCCACCACATGGGCCGGAAAGGACTTCGACCACGTGTCGGTTCAGCTCGACCTGACGCTGCCAGTGCGCACGCAGCTGCTGAAGTTCGAGGCCTACCTCCTCGTGCAATACTTCAACGGCTACAGTGAAAGTCTGCTCTCGTATCGCACCAAATCCGAAACGGTGCGCGCCGGCATTTCTTTTGTTCGGTAAGCATCGCTCGATTCGAGGAGTCCATTGCCGCGTTTATGCGAATCCGAGAGGACATTGTCACGCGTCGGAGCGGTGCGGCCGTTCACATCGTGGTCGAACTCGATGAAAGGCTCGCGCGGTGAATGCACGAACGGTGGAGCCCGGCAGCACAATCGCGATCTGGCGAAAGAGGAAGAGCTTCGGCGTTTCGAAGCTCAGCGACGGCCGCGCTATTGCTCGCCGAGGATAATCCGGTGAACCAGCAGGTCGCGCGACTCCAGATCCAACAAATCTCCGAGGTCCACGTGAACGACACAGAACAGAAACTCCTCGAAGCGTTTGCGGACGGAATCCTCGACGGTAACGTCCCTCACATTGTTGAGTCCGCGGAGCTAGCGCGCAAAGGCTATGGCAGTGGACAACTTTGGGAATGGGTGTCGGCGTATTGTGAATTGCCCGTCGAAAGACACCGATTTGTTTTCGATGTAGATTTTCCGGCCGCCGACGACGCGACGGCTTTTACATTAAAGATCACCCGGGTCGAACCCGTCTAACGCGGAAGGGCGCTTCGGTTTCGCGTGCGCAGACTCCCTCGTGACGACTGAGAGCGCGGTGCCGCGTCGCGTCATGATGGTTTTTGCGAGGTGCGCCAGCGCCAGGCGCCCAATTCGTCCCACGATTCGACGAGCAGCCACTCCAGCCACTCCTCACGACTGTGTTCTGCTTGCAGAGGGCTCGTTTCGTCGAGCCAACGGGAAAACCACATCGCCCAGATCCACCGGTCGTGCGCGTAGAGCGTCGCCTCCGGATCCATGGCCGGCCAGCGCCCGTGTTCGGCGAATTCAAGGCATGCGCGGTTGATCGTCGTGCGGGCCGGATATTCGCCTGCCAAACGTCGAGCGCGACGTTCGGCCGCAGGCTCGGTCGACTGTTGGAGGCTTTCAATGCGCGCCGATTCGCCCGGCTTCATCTGCTCGTTTTCGCGTTCAAGAAAGTCGCGCAGTTCTCGCCACGTCATTCCAGGACCGCAACACGCCAACGAATTGGGGACAAGCTGAACAATCTCAGCGCGAAGTGCGGCACCGAAAGGCGAAAGAAAACGCGGCGCGAGGTGGAAACCTCGCGCCGCGCACATTTCAGAGTAGCGACATCTGGGCGGGATCGTCTTCGCCCACGTCAAAGGGCTCGGCGTCCGCGGTCTCCCGCTCATCCTCGTCTTCGAATTCCTCCGACGGTGGCAGGTCGAGCGGCAGTTCCGCCGTCAGTGCCGGCAGCGTGAACGTCGGCTCGCCGCCATTTTTTGGCGGCAATTCGAGGTAAGCGCCGACTGCGAAGTGCGTCCCGTCCGGCGGCGCGGGCAATTCTCCGGCGGCGAGCCGACGCACGAAACCGAGCATTGCACGTCGAACTGCGAGCGCCTGCGCGCACCCGGTGGCGGGCCACGCCGGGACGGCCGGCGTGGGCTGAAATCGCGGGTCTGTGTCGATGCGGTTGAGAAGCCGAAACGCGCCGCGCCAGAGCGCGAAGCGTTCATTTTCTGGGGCAAAGAATCCCTCCGCCAACGCGGCTTCGGCATCGATGCTCACGCCGATGAAGTTCCCGAGACGATCGGGCGTCGGCACCGGCACACGACGCAGACGCGCAAGCAAAGTCTGGCGCGTGCGGTCTTGCTCGGCTGCCAATGCTTCAAGGAAATCGGTCGAGACCGCAGTGGGATCAGCTTCCCCGTTGATGCCGAAATGGCCGGCGAGCGACCGATAGCCCGTGCTGCTCACGGGGAAATAACCGCGCTCAATCGCCACGAGTGCGCCGCCGAAACGACCCGGCACGAAACCAACCGGGCGCCCGCGCACGGAAAAAATGTGAGTGTGTTCGCTCATGATGAAAAGGGGAGCGGCCCGAAGGCCGCTCCCCGTCGAGGGTTTCAGTTGCGCGAGAACTCTTCCGCCAAAGTCCAGAGCGACTTGTTGAGTCGTTGGCCTTCGTGGAGTCCGCCCACCGGACGGGTCGTGTTGCGCAGGAAGTGCGTCGGGAAAACCGCATCCGCCGCCGCCGGGACATACCCCGCGTAACGGATGCCGCCCCGGAGCAAGTGCTCCTGCACGACATTGAACGTCGTCCAGAGGTCGGTTGCCCGGTCACCGTAGCGCAGCGGCGCGAGCAACTTGTCGGGAGTCAGCAACCGGGTGACCGGTCGCGTCGCATCCCAGCGCAGCGCGGTCGCCCGGCGGGCGAACTCCTGCCGGGCCGTTTCGCTGAGTTGCACGGCCTGCCAGCGGGCAATGACCTCCATCACCCGCGGGGTGTTATCGGCGACGGCCTGCGCCGCGGCGGCGAACTTCTCGGCGGAAACGTCGAGATGCCGGATCGCGACGTGCGCGAACGCGGCGTCCGCCACCACCAAACCGTTGCGGCAAACGAGTCGGTAGAGCCCCGCGTCGATGCGATAGGCGCGCGTGCCGTCATGCGCGTTCTGCAGAATCATTTCGGGCCGGGTGTCACCGACCTTGAACGACTCCGCGTCCAAATCGGCGCGTCGGGCGAAACGAATCTCGTGCATCTGGAAGCCCACCCGGGATTCCAGCCGCACGCGCTGTTCGGAGGCCTTGACGGGCTCCCATCCTTCCCCCTGGAGCAGGGCAACGACCTGCGCGGTGGAAACGAAGGTGTAGCGCGAGGAAACTCCGGGCCGGGCGTTCTCGGCGAAAACCGACGGAGCGACGCGGCGGAGGTCCTCGGGCGAGAGCGCGCGGGAAACGCGGGAGGCTGGCACGGTAACGGAATCAATCGTATTCATGGCATTTGCTTTCTGGGCGCCCCAACGAGGGCGCTGGTTGCAGCGGGCCGCGCTGCGCGGACCCCACCCGAGCCGAACCGTTAAATCGGCCGCCCCGGAGGGATGCCTCCGGCCAGCACCGGCAGCGCAAGGTGGAGCGCAGCGCAGCGAGCAATACCTTGAGGCGCGGACGGGACGAGGCGCTCGCGCCGCAGGCCCGCCACCCGGCGCAGGTGCTACAATCGGGCAGCCCACAGGGGACAAGGCTTTGCACACTACGGATGCGCGAGCGGCGCAACGAGAGCGAGCGACCGAAAGCCCAGCGGCGACTGAGCGTATTCCCGTCGGTTGGGCGAAGCCCGTTCCTTGCGACCCTGGTTACTTGGGAGCGAAGCGTGCGGCGCGCAGATGACCGATGAAGCCGACGTGGCAATCACGGAGCGGAGAACCGGAGTCGGCGACGAGCGGGAGCGCGGTGACCGCCGGTGTCGCGGCCCGGAGCGTGCGGAGGGCGCGATCCGGACGAAAGGTCGAGCTTGGGCGACGTTTCGTCTGAGGCGGTCAGAGCGGTGGGAGCCGAGCCGTCTCCGGGTCGCAGCGACCAGGACTCCGCGCGAGCACTACGGAATACGGGAGGAGCGCACGCGCAGCGACTGCTGGAAGAATGCCGGCGCGAGCCGGCATCGGGGCGTTGCGGGGTGTCCCCGCTGGAATGGGGAGGGCGAGACGGAGACTCGACCGCGGGGAAAGACGTTTCCCCGAAAACTAAAGTTCACCATCCACCCACAGCAGGCTGAGCACCACTTGCTGATCCGGCCAAGCAAACGCGTCCTCGCGGATCGTCTCGTCGGCGCCGGCCGAGAATTGCGGAATCCATGCGCCAGCGGGAGTTTCAATCATACCCAGCTTGGGCGTGTTTCCTGAATTGAAATACTCGCCCGCACCTGAGAATCGGTGAACCGTGCCACTGAGAAGAGGCCATTCCCAAGCAGGACTTGATCGGCTCCACTGCACGACTGCGTTTTTCGATACGACCAGAGCACACGGCTCTCGCGTGTAGGTGATGAATTGAATGATAGTCGCGAGATGACTAGTCGAGAAGTCCGTAGCCAGCCGTTGAAGCATCGCGTGTGAAGGTTCACTGCCCTCGATACGTGGCTTAAACAGGAATTCGGGCATCAGCAGCTCAGCCGCGAAAACATTCGCCTCGGTTTCGATGTTACCGTTGCGATATGTCGAAAGTTCACGGTGCGTGTCGGTATACGACTGCCTTTTGTGCAGGTGGAAATGGCCGAGTTCGTGCGCGACAATGAAACGGCGACGGCCGAGGTTGTTGATTCCGGCACGCACGCGAATGAATCCGCGTTGAGCCTGTCCCGCCACGATACGGCCATCCGCGGTGTCGAGTCCTCCCTCAACGACGTGGAGACCGCTCTCCGCCGTAAAAATCCCGAGATCAATGTGCTCCGGCTCTTGAACCCAGAGATTGTGAAGCGCTTTCCTAGCGGCGTCGCGCGATTTACTTTCCGAGTAGTTAGCGCCCATCACCGCAACCCATAGTTGCTTTGATCTCAGCCGCCAAGTTCCGAAGTTCCCCCTCGGTCATTTGCTCGGCCGACCGATTCCGGAAGCACGGTTGCGCCAGAGATTGAAACTCTGGTCCGTGGCGACCGTCGGCGACTTCTCCGAGCCATGCTTTCACCCGATCAACCGGCCATGTGGCGAATTCGGCGAGTGCGGCGGCGAAGCCTTCCGCATGGACGCCAATGGCTGTTGCGGAGCGGTCGCGGCGATGCGCGCGCACCTCTGCACCGACAGTGGCATTCGCCCGTTCGATGATTGCGTCGATGTTGACTCCTTTCGCCCGCAATTCCGTGCGAACTTTGTCGGTTGGAACGGCTGGATCAAGGGCGTCTTCCAACAATAACTCTTCAATCGAGTTTGGCTTCGGCTTCAGGCTCATCGGTTCAGGTGTTGAAGATCGGCCGGTTTGAATTCCTCCACAGCACGAATTGTCAGGGTCCTTAACTTCCGCTTTAACTCGTAACAACGTTCCTTTGAGATGCCGAGCAGCTCGGCAGTTTCCTCTTGGCTGAAATTGGCGCGGAACGCCGCGACGTATTCGACAAAGACAGGATCGTCTCGGCCTAGTTCACAAACGCGATCCATGATTTGGTCGCGTTCGGCCGTGGTGAACAGCGATTCATTGTCGGGATCTTCCGCGCGAGCGTTTGCCAACTGAAGCTCCGTCGCGAGAGGCATGCGATTCTTGAACTCGGCCAGACCTTTGGGGCTGAGAATGCTCTTTACCGTGCCGCATAGCACGGCGGCCAGCGAATGGTCGCGAAGATCGAAAGTGCGTGTGCTTGCCAACAATTGTTCCACCGCCGTCTGGACCACGTCGGCCACGGTCAAATGGCGCGGGAGCTTCGCCGACAGCAGGTGGGCGAACTTCGTCGCGCGGGCGAGCGCATCTTCCCAGTCAGACTGGGAACAGTCCTCGAGACCCTTCGGAAGCATGGAACAGCGGCCATCAAAGGTAGAATGCGGCGCGGGTAAACATTTTTGGAAATCTTTCCCAAAAATCGGTCGCATCGCCGCATTCTGCTATAAGCCCAAATGTCTCAACTGTTCGGCTCAACGACGCCACAAAAACCTTCTTCCGACGACCGACCGTTCCAAGTGCTCGCCTTGGATGGGGGCGGCTATCGCGGGCTTTTTGCGGCGCAAGTGCTCGCCGAATGGGAAGGCCGGCTGGGCCGCCCGATTGCAAGCTGCTTCGACTTGATGGTTGGAACCTCCACCGGCGGTATTATCGCCCTCGGTCTCGCCGCCGGCATGCCGGCCAAGGCACTGGTCGATTTTTATCTCGAGGATGGTAAACAGATTTTCCCCTCCCGCTGGTCGGCGTGGCGGTTTTGGGCGGGCGCGCGGCATTGGGTTGCGAGCAAGTATAATCCCTCCGCGCTGGAGCACGCGTTGCGACAGCGGTTCGGTGAAAAGACGCTGAGTGACCTGACGACGCCCGTTGTTGTCCCCTCGTTCAAGTTGCAGGATGGAAAACACTGGTATTTCAAAACACCGCATTTCGACGCCAACCTGATCGATCACCGGCGGTCGATTTGGGAGGTGGCGCGGGCAACGAGCGCGGCACCGACATACTTTCCAGCGTTCTGCTCGGCGGAATCGGAAATCTTCATCGACGGTGGTGTGCTCGCCAACAACCCATCGCTGGTCGGCTTCTTGGAGGTGCGGTTGAATTTCAGCCGTTGGCAGGAGCGCGTAAAGATCCTGAACATCGGCACGGAGGGGGCCGAATGTGCGCTGCCACGCGAACGTTTGCGGCGGGGTGGGCTCCTGGCATGGGCAAAGCGGGCTCCGGACGTGCTGATGCAGGCCCAGGCAGCGAGCATCGAGAGCCTGATGCCGCGCCTCTTGGGCGATGACGCGTGGCTGCGCGTGAAGCCCGATCATGGACGCGGTTTCGCACCGCTGGATCATTACGCACCTCAGCTCTATTGCGGGCTGGGAGTATCGGCTGCCGCGAGGGGCTTCGTGGAAGTCGAACGGAGATTTCTCCAGCATCAGGCGCGCACGGGTCTCGTGCGTTCCAGCTCGAACTAAACTTTATGACTACACTATTGACACGTCGCCCAGAGAATCCGGCCGCAAATCTTGGCCGCCGCCGTGCCCTGACCGGTATCCTTGAATACGCGATTGCATCGCTCGAACTCTCGGCGAAGCAGCGCGAGGATGTAGAATCAACTTACAAGGAGTGTGGCGCCCACTTGGCAAAAGCGCTCGGCCTTTCTACGGATAAAGGTGACATCTTCCCGCAGGGATCGATGCGGCTCGGAACAGTGATTCGGCCGCTGCGCGACATTACGGACGTTTTCGACCTGGATGTCGTGTTTAGGATTGTGCGGCTTTGCACGGGTAATCGACCCGATGTTCTTCACGCCGCTGTCGGCACTCATCTGCGCACCAAATATAACGGCTCGGTAAAGCCATTGCCGAAAGGTTGGCGCCTCGATTTCAGCCGAGAGCGCGATTACCACCTCGATGTCATTCCTTCGATGGACTCCGAGCTGGGCGGCAACGTGATCGCCATCACCGACGGAACGAACTGGAAGGACTCGAATCCGCGCGATTACGCGAGTTGGTTCGAGCGACACGCCGCAGTCTTGCCCCGGTTCGAAGGCGAGCTTGTTGCCTTTAACGAAAAGCGGGCGATTGCGAACAGCGCGCGGATTGAGCCGTTGCCCGAACACACGGAATTCAAATTGCCTCTCCAGCGGATCGCTCAAATCGCCAAACGCTATCGCGACTTCTACTTCAACAAAAAGACGCAGCAGTCGGCACTCATCACGTCGTCGATTGTGGTGACGACGCTGCTCACGCATGCCTACGCCCGCAACGTCACAGAAAAAGTATTTCAATCTGGATTCGATCTGCTGCTCGCCTGTGTCGAAGACATGTCAAATTACATCGAGGTGGTGACCGTCGGGAATCGGACCGAGTTCCGCGTTGAAAACCCAAGCCTTCGTTCGGAAAACCTCGTCGAGAAGTGGAAAGACCGGCGGTATTCAGAGGCATTCTTCGCGTGGCAGAAGGACTTCATCGATCTCTTGCAGCAGTTGCTCGCCCACGACGCACCACAGCGCCAGCTCCTGACCGAAGCGCTCGGCGAGCGAGCCATCAACTCCGCCTTTGCGAAACAAGCGGATATTCTCAGCGAGTCGCGGCAGCATCAAATTCTCGGAATCGGCGCGACCGCCGGACTAACGATCGATCCGGTCGCGCCCGTGCCGCGGCACGTGATTCACGGTATCAAATGAAGTTTTTTCGGACCAAGCCAATCTCGCTGGCGGTGCAGCTTTTGCACCTGCAACGCCGGTTTGTCGGAAGCGGCGAGATTCGCCGCAGTCGGCTGATGTGGACGCAGACGATTCAGCCGCATCCGTTGGCGCACGTATATCGGTGCCGGCTGGAACACACGCTCGGGGAATATCCGCAGATGTATTGCCTTGATCCCCTGCTCTCGGTTTTGGCGGCCGGCCGTAAATTGCCTCACGTCCGAACCCGGACCGAGCCCATTGAAATGTGCCTGTTTATGCGCCGCGTCGAATGCTGGACCGATGACATGTTCCTCGCAAACGTTACTGTCCCGCTTGCGAGCTATTGGCTCGCCCACTTCGAAGAGTGGCTGTTCTCGGGTCACTGGCGTGGTGGTGGCACGCACGAAATCGACTTCGTGGCGCCCGCCAGTCTCCCGGTGTTTCCTTCGGACGCGGTCGGGACCGTTCCTGGCAATCGTTCATCTGACCCCGCTGTCGCGGCCTAATTATGTGTTACAAACCGGAGCAACTGAGAGCAATTTTCGACCGCACGGACGGCCGCTGTCACCTCTGCCATCGGCGTGTTTTCCTCACGAACTATGGGCGCCACGGCGAAAGAGGTGCGTGGGAGGTTGAGCATTCGCGGCCGCGCGCGGCGGGCGGCACTAATCACGGTAATAATTTGAGACCGGCGTGTATCCTGTGTAACCGCGAGAAAGGTGCGGTATCGACCCGCGCAGTTCGGGCCTGGCATGGCACGTCGCGATCTCCCCTCTCGAAGACGCGGAAAGAAGCAATTCGGCAAGAGAATGGCTGGACCGGCGCCGCCGTGGGCGCGCTGTTGCTGGCCGGAGGAGGAATAGGTGGCCTTGTGATTGGCGGATGCGCAGGAGCATTAATAGGCCGCAGCTTTGATCCTCCAAAGGCATAGCGAAACCGCCCAGCTCGCGCTGAAGACCGGCGAAATTGCAGCGAGACGAAAACCAAGAAAAGCACGCGCCATCAGCGCAGGAAAGGAACACCATGGCAGAAAACATTCAGATCCAATGCATCAACAAGTCCGATCGTTACGATCCGCACGAACGCATTCTCTTCGTTGGCGGAGTCCACAATGGGCAACGGTGGAAGCTCTCCCAGCCAGATGCGATCGCCGGCATTGAATCGGGGAAATGGGCTTTCTTTGTCCATGTGAACGGACAGTCGGTTTGGGTAATCGTCGCGGTCAGCCGATATGGGAACAAATATCTGAAGACCGAAGCCGACGGCGACCAACCCAACAATCTCTTGAGCTTGCCGGAGTGCCCTTAACCCGCCCGACACGCTGTTTAGTTAGGAGCTACCCGCATGCCCCCTATTGCATGCTGGTCGGGCCGACTCAAGGGGGCGTTGCCTGGCCGAGGGAACGCAGTGCTCGACTCTCCATAATCGCCGATTCACTCCGCAAGGCCGCCGCGCAATCCGCGCAATACCTGGCGATTTCCGGGTCGGCGGCGTAGGACGTCACCATCACGGAGAAGAAGTCCACCCATTGGTTCCGGGCCTGCATGGTCAGCTCAAAGATCGGCCAAGCCACCTTTCCGTGGCGCGCTTCGCGCACGGTGATATGCCCTACCCGCTTATGGAATTCCTCATAAGTTTCCTCCGGCACAATCCACTGCTGGCGGGTGTAGCCCGGATACCGGTAAGAATAGAGGGTGTCCGGTTTGTCGTTTTTCCCGGCCGGTTTGAAGAATTCGGCACTTTTGCGCACGAACATGAGATTGGCCTCGCTCAGCGAGTTGAAGATCAACCGGTCTTCGCCGGTCATATGCACTTCAGCGCCGCTGGCTGCCTCCGCCGGGAAAAACCGCGCGAACGCCCGCTGATAGGTGGAACATTGGGCCGCAACGTAGAATAAATCCGCCAGGGCTCGCTTCAGTTCTTCGGCGGACGGTGGTAGCTCGGGTGCCTTCTGCACGGGCATGTGAAGGTCATAATTGCATGCCGTAGCCGGGGCCGGAGTCGAGCACCGCGTCCCCGGAGAAGCGCCAAGGCAACCTTTTAATAACAGCGGCAAAGTTGCGGGTCCGGCTTTCAATTTGCCGAAGCGCACTCCCCGCTCCGCTTGGGATTCATTGAAGGATGCGCTGCGCCCGCAAGCGCTGCGTCATTTCTCGCGGATCGTTTTCGTCGGGAATGCGGCCGGTCGGCTGGCAAAGCGCTGACTTCGGGAATCCCGTCGTGTTTTTGCTGATTGGGCCCAGCCTGCGCGATTATGAAGGAACTGAGCGATTTGGAAACCTTGGCTGCGGACATCATGCAGCTCTCGCAGGCCACACACGGCCGTGACACCGATTGGCGCGGTGAGCAGGCCTCACTGGCGTTCGGCAAGATTGGAGTCACCGCCTTGACGTTCCTGCGCGTGGTCCCCGGCAGTCCCTACTTCGGCCCGGTCGGGAGGTACGCTGTCTGGGACCTCTCGGCGATTGTTTCCCTGTGCCGTTGCCTAATCGAGTCCTACTACGTGCTCTGCTATCTCCGGAACGAGCCGGCGGACCCCGCCCAGAAACTGTTCCGGCAATGGCTGTGGGAATACCATGAGGAATTCGAGCGGCATGAGATGCTTCGCTTGATGTTCCCTATGTCACCGAATCTGCCGCCGATGGAACAGGAACTGAAAGGCCGCCGGGCCCGTCTCGAAGCCTCGCAGGTTTTCCAGTCGCTTACCCCGGGGCACCGGCGCGAGCTGATTGTCGGCCGGAATTTCAAACTGGAGTCCGCCGTGGACCTCAGCCGCCAGGCTGGTATCAGCGAAAAATACTACCGGGCCCAATACAAATACTGCTCGACCTTCATCCACGGGGCGCCCTTCGCCTTCTCCCAGTTGAATGCCTTTCGCGCGGGCTCCGCGGAATCGAGCGGCGTACTTAAAATGCCGGTGTCGCTGGCCACCGCCTATTCCGCCCTGGCGGCGCGCGATTTTCTCGCGATGTTCCCCGATGTCGCGGGACTCTTGAGCGACCGCTCGCGGCAACTAATCGGCTTCTGGGAGGAAATCGTTAAGTGGGAGAACTCCGTCGGATTCGGACCGGCTGCGGACATGGTTTCGAAGGATCCGGCTGGTTGAGCGGACGGGACGAGGCGCTCCCGCCGCAGGCCCGCCAGCCGCGCAGGTGCTACAATCAGGTAGCCCAAAGGGCGACAGGGCGCGGCTTCGCTGAATACGAAAGCGCGAGCGGCGCAACGAGAGCGAGCGGTCGAAAGCCCAACGGCAATTGAACGCTACAAAAGAGCGGCGCGGGCGCAGCCCGCGGAGGCCCGGAGAGTCGCCAGTGAGCGAAGCGAACCGCTCGAAGACGGCCGCCCGCAACTGGGTATCGGGACGTTGCGGGGTGTTCCCGCTAGAATGGGGAGGGCGAGACAAAGACTCGACCGCGGGGAAAGGCGTTTCCCCGAAATGATCCGACGCGCGGCTCGTTTGTTGCCCACCCGCATTCTTGGTCTACAAGTTTACCGATTCAGAGGCCCCAGTTTATCCATGTCAGGCGTCGCAAACTCATCTGGTGGAAACAACCGACGCCCGCCCACGCCTGTGCGGGTGCTGGAGCGTCGAATTTCGGTGCCGATGAATCCGGCTCAGGAAGGGCAACGTTTTGCCTCGAACATGGCGGTCACCCTTACCGCCGAGCCAATCTTCGGCCGAGCCTTGTCGCTCGCAGAGTGCTCTGCTGCTTTGGGCTGCATGAGCCTCGAGTCGGTGGTGGGTCGGCTCGTCCTCCTGAAACACGTGAACGAGGGAATCCTCTGCGACTCCGAAATTCGGGAGGAAGTGCGGAACCAGCACATCTTGAGGACGCTCAGCTTTCTACTCGATCCGCCCGGCGTGCGCCGGGCGCTCGAAGATGCCGGTGACGACGCGAAATTCCGGCCTGTGTCCGATCAGGCAATTCTCGCCACTCTCGAACTTGCGCTCCGCTGTTGCCCGCGCGACAACACGCACTGGATCGACGGCGACCCGGTCCGCCTCGAACTGACGCACGTTCTCCTGTCGTTCCAATCCGCCCTTTTCAGCACGCGGTTCCGGGCGCAAGCCGGCCAGGTCACGAGCTTCGAGGGTCTCGGCCCGGAGGGGCTCGCCGAGTTCATTCGAAATACGATGGCGCACAACTCCGGAATCTACACGCGAAACGCGCTAGGCCGACTCTATGCACTGTGCTGCGAGCCCGAGGTAACCGATACGGTCCTCCAGCGCACGGGGAAGAGCGCGCGCGACTGGTTCATCGAGACGTTCGACCTATCGCCCGAAGACTTTCTTTCCTGCGCGTTCATGTCGGGAGCGCCAGCCGCGCGGCTGAACTACGATCAGCCCGACGCTTCCGCTTTGTTTTTTCGTGAGGACACGTTTTGGCAGCATGTCCGCGAGCCGGAGTGCGCGAAACTGCGACATTTCTTGAGCCTCGCCGCGCAGACGGTGACCGCCGCCCAGCCCGGGCCGCCGGAGGGATCAATCGACGATTTTCTCTTCGCCGCCCGGAGCTTTCACGCGCATCCGGTGCTCGACCTCGGACACGTCTCCATTTGCGTGAGCCCGGCGCTCATGATGCGAAAGTTTATCGTGGGGTTGCCCTATCTGGCGCAGGAAGCGTTGCAACGGGCGCGAGGTCGCGAGCTCACCGACAGCGCACGCAAGGCGTGCCGGGCGCCCTTCGGCATTCTTTTCGAGTCCTATGTGGCTTGGCTGGTGCGCAGGTTCTTCGCGCCATGTCGCGACGTCGAGGTCGTCGCGAACGTGACCTATTGGCCGGAGGGCCAGGAGATCGAGTGCGACCTCGTGATTATCCGAGGCGCCCTCGCCATCGTAATCGAGGTCAAGACGACGATGGCCTCGCTCGAATTCCGGCGCACTGGCGCCTTCGAGTCACTCGACGCGATGCTCGAGTCCGGTGCGAAGCAGGCGCTCCGAGCGGCTAACGCGGTCCGCAATGGGTCGGCACGGCGTCCGAACGGCACCCCGATCGAGGGCGTTGGCTGGGTCGTCCCCTGTATGCTCACCTACGACGACATCCCGCTGATCGAGCCGGTGTCGGAGTTCTACGAGCAGCACTTGGCCCGTAAGACCGGCCTCGCACTGTTTCGGGCGGTCGACGGCGTGGAAGCGGTTCAATTCTTCGATGTGGATTTCCTCGAATCGTGGGAGAGCGAACTTGATCTCAGCCCGGGCAGCGGCGCCGTGTTCGGATATCTGGTCCAGCGCGCGCGGCGTGGCGACTTGCGTTATCGCGGGGTTCGCGACGGCGTGGGCACCGCCGCGGCGCCTGGAGCGCCGCGACCATTCAACGAAGTGGTCGAAGTGTCGAAAGCCTTCCTTACTCGTACTCGGGAGTGGCTGCGCGCCGCGCGGAACAAGGAAGCTACCTGAGCTGACGACTATGTGGGTAGGTGCACAACCAAACCCACTCCCTCAGCTTCGACACGGATTTTGTCCGCGAGATCAGAGTCAACTTTCGCGCCGATACTAATGCCGAGTCCAGCGAACGACAGGATTGGCCAGCGAATCACAGTAACCTTCGGCGGAACCGGGATGTCGTGTGGTCGGAGAACCGCCTGGATGCGAATCTCGGCCTCGTCTCGGTATTGCTCCCGTTTGTGCGCAGCAGCGAAGGGCGACGGGACGACAGGAATCGCTTCTGTATTCGTCGTGTAGTTGGCTTCGAACAGTTCGACGGTGGTGTCGGCGCCGCGAATCTCCGGCACCGGGCGCCGTCGAGGGGGGAATTCGCATTCTTGCTTCCGTTCAAACCCGAGCGAGGCCTTCAGTCGACTTTCCGAAATCTGCAGCCGACACCGCTGACCGTGCTTGCCATACTCCGCTTGCATGTGTTCGGACGGATCGATCGTCCAAGACATGATGAAGGTTCGAATACGATCGCTTTCGAACGTCCGCGCATGGCTCTTCAAAATCCGGTCCGGGATCCGCAGGGCATCTTCGACCGCACCGCGGTAAGGCTGGTCAAAACACGCCGGCGGCAATTTTCCGTCATCAGGGTCGCCTCGCTGTTGATCGAGCCGCACCAAGTGGAACGCACGAGCCTGCAAGAGCGCCAAGAGAAACTGCGGCGGAATGAAGTTTGTGAGCACGCGCGAGCCGTCGTCGGAATAGATCATGGCGCCCGTTTTTCGTTTTAGCTTCGATATTCGATCGGCGGGCACGACGTTCATGAGGTGTGTGTGCCGACCGTCGCAGCCAACTTTTGCAGAAACGCCGGGACTTCTTCCGGCAGGCAAAGTGTTCCCTTGGTCAGCCCAGCGACCAGCAGGTCCTCAGGATCAGGCTTCTTGAGAAGGAATTTGATCCACGGCTTCTCCGGTCTGACGAATTTGAGCAGTGCCTCACCGCCGGCATTGTTCTCAACCCAAACGAGCACGGCATCGAGAGCGGCGTGTTGATTCAACCAATCGGCAACGTTCCTGAGCTCGTCAGCGAGCGGCCGGTGGTAGACCGTCACCGCGACAACGTTGGCGGTCGCCCGCCCTGTCGGTTGGAACTTCTTTGCCACCTTTTCGAGCGAAACGGTCGGGGATCCATTCTTGAACCAGGCATTGATATTGCCGGTCCGTCGCTTCACCTCGAGATTGACGATGCAGTCGGCCAAGCCGTCGCGAACCTCAAGGAGCCAGTCGACGTCGGGCGTGGCGGGATTGGGTTTAGGCCCCCGCCGAACGGCGACGAGACTGCGCCAGAATTTCAGCCACCAGATTTCGTTCACGGTGTCGAGATGCTCCGCGCCGAGCAGTTTGGTCGCAAAGCCGTGCGGCCAAATCGCCGGCAACAATTTGCGACCAAGTTCAACAGCGTGTGAAAGCCGCAACAGATTCCCGCGAGTCAACCCGCTGCCTTCCATTGCTTGGTGCCCGTTGGCTGCGTCTATGGAGAAAGGTGACGCGGGCAGAACATACTCCGCTTGGGGCCGAACGCCTCGCGCGCGCCATTCCGCTTCGGATATATAGAAACTCCGCACGACTTCAAAACCGATCGTTGCCATATCCGCTGCGATCGCTTCCGCCCGCCGTGCGGCTTCGTGCGGTGCAAGGTAGTATTCCAGCAAGCGTGTGATGTCGGAAACTGCAAGGCTCACGGTCGGGCTATTCTGACCGAGGAGTGCCCCACGCGCCGACCGAGGCAACCCTTATCGCAGATTGAAAGCCTGCGCAGAATCAATGCGGGCGGACGACCACATGCATGACGGGACGACTATGGTTATCGCTCAGGTCACTTTCCACGGCCACTGGGTTTGGACAATGCCGTTGGGGATCGTGCACGAAACAAAACAGGTGCTCCAATTCTGGATGTCTCTTAAACCGAATTCGGTCTTCGCCGAGTTCCGTGATCAACTGCTTTGGTCCGAGCGTGTCCCGCGTCATCTTTGTTTCGACCGCGATCCGCAGCCCTTGCAAAAGAAAATCGATTCGCCCGCTTTTGCCGGCGACGGATGGCGTATGCTCTTCCGGCCGCACATCATCAAAATGAAGCCGAAGCAGCGCATGAAACACGTCCTGGACGTCGTATTCGTCGGCAACGGGAAAAAGACCGGCGCGCATCGCATGCCGCACGTTCATCTGCCGAAGAAAAGTTTCGAATCGGTCGCAAAGTTTCCGAAGGGTGAGAAGAGCTTCCGCCTGCGCAGTGGCGGTTACTTTTCTGCCGCGCGCATCGGCCGGCGATTCCTCAACAAAGCATTCGAAGAGATCGTTCGCATCGCCATGGTCGACGGCCGTGACTTCAAAAAGCCCACCGGTGAGGTGCTGGTCAGCTTGCCCATGCGAATGGAGGAACCTGCCCCCTCCGTGGTAATGCCGTAGGCGAAATGGCGCTCCTGTCTGCCATTCCATTCCATTTTCCGGGAAGATATGCCAGTTGTCTTGGCTGTTTCCTTCTCCCGGACCGCTGCCGGCATATGCGGTGACCTCGTGTTGGCCCTGCGAAAGCCCGGTGAGGGGCGCAAGCTTATCGTGACTGTGGAGGTTTCGGCGTGTTTCAAGATGCTCGAGGCGGATGGCATCGCCGGAACGGATCAAATCGCCGTCGCGATTAACCTGACGCTGATCGTGCGGCGGCTTCACGAGCCAGAGGTTACTTTGGTCCTGTTTTGCACCGCCACCCACGATATGTTGGTGCGATGTATCTTTATGCACGTAAGTCCTATCCAATGCAGTGAGCCAAGCTCCTGTCGAAGCGTGCCGCAGTCGGACGATCATCCCGTAGACGATAGGCAAACCGGTAGACATCTCGTCAGCCTATTGGCTGCCTCGGCATACGGAGCAAGAGCGTTTCGATCCGGCCCGGTTGCACCGGACTCGAACTTCCGGACGATCGTGTTCCAGGGCTCATCCAGGGCTTATCCTGGCGCGTCTTCCCA
The DNA here is from genome assembly GCA_011525695.1 of Verrucomicrobiia bacterium. Taxonomy (GTDB): domain Bacteria; phylum Verrucomicrobiota; class Verrucomicrobiia; order Opitutales; family Opitutaceae; genus ER46. The sequence continues at coordinate 42,105 of WYBX01000078.1, read as the reverse complement.
GAAGATTGATGCCTTGCCGCCACTCTCCTTGCCTCCAGTAACCATGCCGCGACTCTTGCCGCAGGCCGGGCAATGCCGCTCTCCGTGAAGCTGTTTGCTGACGATGAAGACTTTCCCGCAAACCGGACATGCGAGAGCGATGTTGTTCCCAGCCCAATCCTCCTGAGGGCCGAGGTTTTGCGGGTCCATTTCCCTGGTCTTCAATTCGCTTGGCCCTCCACGATTTTGATTTCCTCCGGCGTCAAGCCGTAGAGCGTATACACCAACTGGTCTATCTCCCGCTCCAATACGCGCACGTCCGTCTCGGGGTCGCGCTGCTTCGCCGCGATGATGCGGTCAACCAATCGCTCCACCGTCTTCTGTTTTTCCGGTGGCGCATCGGGAATCGGGAGTTGTTTGATGTCGCTGGGATTAAGTTTTGGGAAAATATCTTTCGCAAAATTCGGACAGCGTAGTCCAGCATACCAACTGCCAGCGGTGGAATTGATAACACCAAGCACGAACTTCAAATTCACACGCTTGTCGGAACGCGCAATCACTGGGCTAATAGCATGTCCGCAATATACGGTCCCCGAATGGAAGGCGGCCTGAATTCGTTTGCCCGGACCAGGGACTTCGCGGCAAAGGAGCTTGTCGCTCGTAAAGAATCGAGCCTCGCGCTGAGGTGGACCCCGATCGTTGGACAGCGGATCGGGTAAATTAAGTTATGGGAGACAAAGGCGCTTTAGATGCCTTGGCCGACTCCGAGGACAGGAGCCGAAGAGCTTGCCGCAGGAGTCGGCCCGAAGTCGGACGGATGTATCGGGGCGTCATTGGTTGATGGCAAGAGCGATGGTCTGCCGATAGACTTCCATCGGCGTTTTCGGGTTGGCCATGCCGAAGGCGCTGTGCGGCCGCTGCTCGTTGTAGAACCGGAGGAAGGTGTCGAGGTTGGTATACGCGTCGATCTGGGAGCGGTAGCTTTTGAGGTAGACCTCGTCGTATTTGACGGTGCGCCAGAGTCGCTCGACGAAGACATTGTCCAGCGCCCGGCCGCGACCATCCATGGAGATCTTCACGCCGCGAGCCAGGAGCGGCTGGGTAAACTCGGCGGACGTGAACTGCGAGCCCTGGTCGGTGTTGAAGATCTCCGGCACGCCGTGCTCCGCGATGGCCCGCTCGACGGCTTGGACGCAGAAGCGTGCATCAATGGTGTTCGACAGCTCCCACGCCAGCACCGCCCGGCTATACCAGTCGATGACGGCACACAGGTAGATGAAGCCGCCTTGGATCGGGATATAGGTGATGTCCATTGCCCAGACTTGGTTGGGCCGATCAATCACCAGACGGCGCAGCAGGTAGCGGAAGACCGGGTTCTGCGGGTGCTTCCGGGAGAGATTCGGCTTCCGGTAGATCGCCTCCAGTCCCATCTGCTGCATCAGCCGGCGCACCCGTTTCCGATTCACTTCGTGGCCCTGCCGCCGCAGCCAGCGCGTCATCTGCCGCGAGCCGAAGACCGGATACGCCAGATACGTTTCGTCGATGATGCGCATCAGGCACAGATTCTCGTCTGATTCCGGCTCGGGCTGGTGGTAGTAGCTGGCCCGCGCCAGCCCGAGCAGTTCGCACTGCCGGGTGATCGGCAGCGCGGGATGTTGCGGTTCGATCATGCGGCGACGCTCCTCAACGCTCGAGCTCGCCAGCTTTTTTTTTGAGCCATTCCAGCTCCATCTTCAGCCGCCCGATCTCCTCGAACAGCTCCTTCTCCCGCTCCTTAGCCTCCTGCGCGTTTTGGTCCGCCTTGCGGGCGAACACTTCCGGCAGCCGCTCCGCGGCTTCCTTCTTCCACTGGCTCACCTGCACCGGGTGAACCTGATACTTCGCCGCGATGGCGTGCACCGGCTGGATGCCTTTCAGGGCTTCGAGACCGACTTTGGCTTTCAGATCAGGACTGTGCTGACGACGTTTCTTCGACATAGGGATCGTTCTTCTGACTTTGTGTTAACGATCCGACCTGTCCAACTTTCGGGGACCACCTCAGATCGGACTGGTCGAAGTAGAGCGGTTTCAGGCGCTCCAGTTTCTGGAAGAGCTCTTGGTTGAACAGGTCTTTCTCCACGCCCAACAGCGAATTGCCGGCGACTATTTTGTAGAAGAGGTTCGGTAGAGGTTTAATCTGCTTTACGTCCTCCTCGTCCACTACGAGCGAGAGCCAGAGGCGGAGCTTCGCGATCTCCACCGCGCCGGGGTCAATGTCCACGCCGTAAAGGCAATTCTGGATGGCATGGCGTTTGAAGTGATAGGGCGTCCGGTCGTGAACATCGTTGAAATAGGGAGTGAGTGCGGAGCGGGCGCGGACAATTTCGCTCATCATGCCTACAGGGAATGCGCCTGAACCAACCGCTGGGTCGCAAATAGTGATTTCGGCCAGCATTTCATCAATCAGCCTGGCGTGTTCCTCGATGCACTTGGGCATCTTGACGGCGTAACGGGTCTCGACGGCTTCGTAATGGGAAATTTGGTCGCCGAGATGGATGAAGGTTTCGAGGTCGGCGCGGGGGACGAGTTCCCGGCGAATCGCGGTCTTGAGGTCCATTTGTTCCGCTTCCGCATAGTCGAATAGTTTTGCCTGCTTCGCTTTTGGGCCACCAAGACTCTCGGCCGCGGTATTGATCGCCGTGTCAAGGTAGTTGATGAGGCTCTCCTGACACATGTAGTGAACGATTTCGCGCGGCGTGTAGAACGAGCCGAGGCCCTTGCGGCGATTTTCCTCGATGAGATTCTCGAACACCTTGCCGAGCATTTCCGGATCGATGGCGACTTCCTTTTCCAGCGGTTCCGCTTCGTTGACCGTGAAGTTGTAGCGGTCGAATGCGTCGAGCACGCCGGTTCCGATGTCGCCGGCGTCATTGCACTCAGTGTTGGTGAACAGTTTGTTCGGCAGGAGTATGTGGGTCTTGCGCCAGTCATAGTCGTGCAGCGGTTCGAACAGGCCACCGTTCAAAAACGGGATGCGGCACTTGAAACGGCTGCACCACGCTTCGTGGCCTCGGTCGGTGGCCAGCGTGTCGTAGAAGAGGGGTTCGAGGACGTCGTCGAAGAAGTTCTCGTAGGAACCGTGCTCGCCTCGGGATAGACGCCGGAGGAAATCGTGCGGGCCAGTTCCCCAGTCCTTCCCCTTCGCCACACCCAGCCAGCCTTTCTTTTGCAGGAAATAGAGGAACACGATCTGGCCCATGAGTTTCTTGGCGAAGTCCACCGTGCTGACATTTTTCCTTTCGAATTCAGCGGCGATGGCAGTGTCTTTTGCGGCGAGCCTTTGCAGAGCCGTTTCGATGTCACCGAACAGGGCGGCGTACTGGTTGAAGAATTCCTTGGTGACGGCCTCGACGCTGAAGCATTCTTCGATCTGCTCTAGCGTCGGGTAATTCTCGGTATCCTGAAGCAGCGCGAGGAAGCGGGATTGTGCGGTGTGGCAACTCTCGCCCTCGCCGACGATGTATGACAGACGACGGGCAGGAGTGACACGCGTCTCGACGCCGACCTTGCCGTCGTCTTTTTCCAGGGCGGCGTATTCCATCTTCACGTAGGAAAAGCGCCATTGCCTTTCCGTCGGCGACACGAAGGCGACGAGAGCCGCATCCTTTTCATTCCGCTGCTTCAGATGGTCGGCGACGAAGTTGCGGATGGCGGTGCGGGCACGCTCCAGATTAGGGAGTGTTAACGATTAAAATGTACAAATTCGGAACCATCAGTATTAAGACTTGGGATGGTAAGACGCATTGTCACCGACGAGCTCTGGAAAGAATTGGAAGCGGCACTCATCGAGGTAAAGGATCCTCGAGGGGCGCCAGCGGGATTGACCGAGCGCGAGTTTATCGAGGCCGTTCTCTTCCTGGCGCGCACAGGCGCGCCGTGGCGCGATCTACCGGCAGTATTCGGCGCGTGGAGTGCTGTGTACATGCGTTTCCGCCGCTGGGAGGAAAGCGGGGTATGGCGTGGCTTGTGGAGCGTGCTCCAACAAGGCGTGACGCCGGCGGCGCTCCAGCTCTTTGTCGACAGCACGAGCATACCGGTGCATCCCCACGCCGCTGGCGCGCCAAAAAAAACGGTGCGGAGCAGGCTCTTGGTCGCTCGCGCGGCGGCCTGACCACCAAGCTGCACGCTGCCTGCGTAGATGAAGGGACCGCTGTCGTCTTGCTCCTGACCGAAGGCCAGCGCCACGACAGTGTCCCCTTTGCCCAGATTTATGCTCAGGCGTGCGAAAGCGGCCGTGTGGAACGCGTCATCGCGGACAAAGCCTATGATGGCAATCCTGTCCGGGCCGTGTTGGCCGCGGATGGAGTCAAGACTACCATCCCTTCGCCCAAAAACCGCCGCGTAAAACCTCGGTGGCTTCGCCGTCACTATCGCCAGCGTCACAAAATCGAAAACTATTTCCGCAAACTCTTCGATTTTCGGCGGGTCGCCACCCGCTACGATAAACTCGCCCGTTGTTACCTCGCGTTCGTTCACCTCGCAGCCGCCACTGTGATGCTCCGTCATTTCGTTAACACTCCCTAGCCTGGGTGGTTAGGTGGACCACCAGCACGTCGAGTTTTTCATCCTCCGGCGATGTGTAGGTGCCGAGACGCTCGAACCGGGCAACGTGGTTCTTGAAGGCATCCTTAATATACGTGGAGTTCCACGCCTGCGCCTTGGATTCGTCGAACTTGTTCAGCAGGTTGCGGGTAAATTCGAGGAACTTCGCCCTGTCGAAGGCGCACGCAAAGGTATCGGCGACGCCCTGCCGGGCTTGCTGGATGTTCATGGCTACTGAACGAGGTAGGAGGACAGAATGACCTCACGCGGCGCGAGCGCCTGGCTGGCGTGTGCGGCTGGGCTGGCTTGGAAGTACTCCCACCTGATGTCCCGTCGCAGCACGGCGAGGACTTTGAGTGGCATGAGATTTTCCGGCTTCTTCAGCGTGGTGGCCACCTTCTTGGAAGTGGGCTTAGGCAACGCACCGTCTTCGAGTAACCGGATGACCTTGCCCACGAATTCCTCGTCATCCTCGGTGAACTGCGGGGAGCGGCGAACGGCCTTGTCCTTTAGCCGTTTCATGATGTACGCGTCGTTGGGACTGCCGCGATGCGTGGACTCTGCCTGGTCGGCGTCAGCGGTCGTGGCGGTGACGAACGCGGCCTTGTTCTTGCCAAGCAGATCGTAAAACTCGTGTGGGATGGACTGCCGGTCTTCCTTAGGGTCAGCAGGTTTTAGGATCCCGGCGGCGGCCATGAAATCCAGCTCCACGGTCGGCTGACTGCCAATTCCGCCGAGAAAGAACTTGTCCAGTTTGCCCTGCCGGAAATAAGTGAGAAGGCCGGGTAAGGAAATCATCTGTGGTGCGGAAGGGGGAACGTCCCGACCCTGATCTACGCCCCCCGTGGGCGTAAGAGGATAATCCTGTGAAAGGGTTCTGGTGGAACGCGCCTTCTTTGGCAGGCGTTTGATACGCTCGAAAATGTCTGGTTGCTTGTCGCGGACAGTGCGGATTTCGGTGAGGTACTTGAGTTCGGTTTCCTCGTCCCCGTCCTCGCCGGTGATGGTCTTCTTGGAGTTCCACTTCGCGAACAGGTCGTGCGACACGATTTCCTCGCCCTCTGTCAGCAACCGGGCGTCGGCGCCAAGCATCTGGATAAACGCATGGATTTTCGCCTCGGCGGCTTCGCGGAGCTTTATGAGGTCGTTGCCTTCCTCGGTCGGAAAAAAGTTGAAAGTGAAAATCTGATCGAACCTGGTGTCCACCCGGTTGACACGCCCGACGCGTTGGATGAGCCGCGTCGGATTCCACGGCAGGTCGTAGTTGATAACGACATTGGACCGGTGGAGGTTCACACCTTCCGCCAAGACCTCCGTGGCCACGAGAATGCGGTAGTCGTCTTTGGGACGGTAAGCTCTGGCGTCGAAATTCGCAATGACATCCTCGCGCGCGGACTTGAGCGACTCGCCGGTGAACAACAGAATTTTCGGTTCCACCTCGTCGTGGATTTTCCCAGCCAGATAATCGGCGGTTTCTTTGGATTCGGTGAAAATGATGACCTTGCTGTTTTTAAGCAGGTCGGTCTTTTTCAGGATGACGCGGAAGGATTCCCATTTGGGATCGCGGGTGACTTGCTTCCAGAGATCGCGGATTTTCACCAAGGCTTTCAGGTCGATACGCAGGTCGGCGATGAACTCCGGTTTGAAATCGTGGGCGGCAAGCTTCTCGGCCTTGTCCTCCTCCAACAACTGCTCGATCGCCTCCTGATCGTCGGACTCCAGCAATTCAAAGATTTTGCTGATGTACTTTTTGCTGATATAGACGTGGCCCTTATCGAACTCCGCGATCACGCGCTCGTATGTGTGGATGAACCGGCCGAGCGTCCGAAGGAACGCAGTGAAACTGCTTTCGAGGCGCTTCACCGTGAGGATTTTCATGAACTTGGCGAGGTTGCGCTGGCTTTGGATCTCATGCTCGTCGCGCTTGCCAGTGTAGTACGCCAGCGGCGTGTAGCGGGCGTACTTGAAATCGTGCGTGAGTGAACGGATCGTCTCGTCGAACACTTCGTTTTCGATCTTGTTGAACTTGTAGAACAGCGGCTCCGGGTTCGCGACTTCGGGGAACTTCAACCCCTGTTTCTTCAAATCCTCGCCATAGTACCTCTCGATCTCCGTGCGCGTGCGGCGGATCATCAGGAACTTCAGGATTTTCTCGCGGGTCTGGCGCGCGTTTTCCTGAACAGTTTTGAAATACACTTCGCGGTCAAGCTGGCGGTCTAGCCCCTTCAGCCGCTGCTGCATCTTGCCGAAGAAGGCTTCGAGGTTGCGGACGTTGGGAATGGTGCTGTTTTTGCCCGGCTGGAACAACTTGATCTGACTCAGGATGTCCATCGGGGTGTTGTTCAACGGGGTAGCGGATACCAGTACGATCCGTTTGCCGCGGGTAATCTGAGCCAATAGTTCGTAGCTCTGGGTGTCTTCTGTCCGAAACCGGTGGGATTCATCAATGAAGACCGTAGTGAATTTCTGGAGGTCGCGGTCGATCAGCGAATGGAGTTTGCCGAGGGACTCGCACAGGAAGCCGCGCACACCGAACTCGCGGAAAACGTTGGGCCATGAACCGGGATTGTGTTCATCGAGCAAGTGCGGGGGCGCGATGACGAGGCAGGGCTCGTTGATGTGCTGGGCGAGCAGCGCCGACATGTAGGTCTTGCCCAAGCCAACCACGTCCGATAAAAACGCACCGCCGTATTCGTCGAGGACCTTGCGGGCGTTCAGGACCGCTTCCTCCTGATACTTAAGTTTCTTGAAACCGGTAGGCAGGTACATGTCCTCGATCTCATCTGGCAGGTTGAGTTCGCCCCGGAAGTATTCGTAGAGGAATTTTAGGTAAAGCTCGTACGGCGTGAACTGCGCGTAGGGCGACTTCACCTCGATGGTGGTGACGTAGTCCTTGGTCACGTCCACCGCCTTGGCCCATAGGTCGTTGAACTTCTGGATAGCAAATTCGTAGTCGGAGCGGTTCTTCAACTCGACGTTAAACTCCAGATTGCCCTGCAAACCGGCTTCGGTTAGGTTACTTGAACCGGTAATAACGCGCCCTTTGTCAATGTGGCCGTCCACAAACGTCATCACGTAGAGCTTGGCGTGAACCCGCTCCGACGGGTAGGCGCGAACTTCTAGTTTTCCTGACTTGATCCACTCCACGAATTTGCGAACGCCTTCCTCGACATCAGAACTGTCCGTGGATTTTTGGAATTCAGTTAGGATTTCACTCGGCAACCGCTCGTGGACGTGGGCGTGTGACTCCAGAATGAATTCTTGCTGCTGCTTGGCCGTTTGGATCAGGTCGTAGGTCGCCTGGTCGGTTTTTATGCCGATGAGGATGCGAATCTTATCCGTCGTCGCGAGCGCAGGATGAAGCTTGTAGAAGCCGCTGATAAAAAAGTAGCCGACGAGGCAGTCAAAAAAGCGAGTGTTGTTCCCAAGCAGGACGCCGAACCGGTCGCTTAGGTTCTTGCCCTGTTCGTTAGTGATAAAAGTGAGATCTGAGGACGATCCGTCCGAAAATCCGGTTGGGCGAGCCATGGGCGTGGTCTGCACCAGTCGTTGAGCTGCCAGCACCTCGAAGTCATCCAAGAATAAAAATAACAGCGGATCACGGCGGTGAAATCCGCCTAGAAGCTTCTGCGCGGCGGCCTTTGGAAGTTGGAGTACGACGCGACTGCTGTTGGAAGGAGCAACGGAAACGACTGTAACGGCGCCGGGCGAGTTCGTGTAGGCGGCGACTGCCGAGCCGAATTCGAAGCGCCGGCGCGACATCTCTTCAACTTCCTTTTTGACTAACATCTCAACGAGCTGGACCAAGTGCGCAGCAGATCCCTCGGGGGCATTTGTTTTCCGCGCGAGGATGCAGGGAGTCTTTTTGTACTTGCGCAGCACTGCCGTACCCCACTTCTCACCGTCAGCTCGGCTGTGACAGTTTGCGCATAACGCAATCAGGTTCTCGATGCTGTGCGAATGGCTCGTGCTCCATGGAACGACATGTGCTTGCTCCAGCGGCAAAGGATTGCAGCTGTCACCGGTCGGGTTAAAACCAGCCAGGTGTGGTCAGGTCAAAACCAGCCACCCTGAGCGGTGGTGTTGAAGGTTAATCCAGTTCGGAAAACAAGGCTGGAGGTTGGGTGGGCTGCTTTTCCATCTCAGCAACCGAGGAGGTGCGCGAAGCGGAGTGGCCGGTGCCGGCGAGTCGCGGAGCGCGAGACCGGCGGCTCACTTTTGCTCCTCGGTTTGCTTGGTCGGCGTGGTGCCGAGCGCGGCGTTCTTCAGGCGATAGCTCTTGCCGGTGATGGCGATGACCTGTGCGTGATGCAGGAAGCGGTCGAGGATGGCACCGGCGGTGGGCACATCCTGGAGCAGCTTGCCCCAGTCCTCGAGGGGACGGTTGCTGGTCATGATGGTGGAGCGGGTCTCGTAGCGGCGCATGATGACCTCGAGGAGATACTCGCCGGCGTGCTTGGGCAGTTGCTTGAGGCCCATGTCGTCGATGATGAGCAGATCGGGTTTGAGGTAGCCGCGCAGGAGGCGGTCGCGCTTGGCGAGCGCTTCCTCGGAGAGGAAGTCTGCGACGAGGTCGAAGATGGATCGGTAACGCACGACGAAGCCCTGCTTGATCGCCTCGTAGCCGATGGATTGCGCCAGGTGCGTTTTGCCGACGCCGGGCGGGCCGACGAAGAGCACGTCGGTGTGCTTGCGGATGAAGTGACAAGCCGCGAGCTCATGGATGTCCTTGCGCGAGATCGACGGGTTGAAGCGCCAGTCAAAGTCTTCGAGGCTTTTGAGCGCGGTAAACTCGGCGGCCACGGTCCGGCGGGTGATCTTGCGCTGCTCCCGCACGTTGAGCTCGTCGTGCAGGATCAGCTCCAAAAACTCCGCATGGGAAAGCCGGTTCGAGGTGGCTTCCTGCAGCCGGAGGGGGAGCGTCTGCGCGAGCGCGGACAGGCGTAGTTGTTTTAGTGTTACATCGAGGTTCATGCTTGGGAGAGCGCTTCGAGGCTGTAGGCCGTGAGCGGCCGGATCAGCGGGTGGGTGTCGAGGAAGTCGACCTGGACAACGTTATCGCCGTCGGTGAGCAGCCGCCGCAGGTCCCTGAGTCGCCAGACGCCCCGGCGCCTGGCGGTGGCGGCGGCATCTTCAAGCGCGGCGACCGGGTGCTGCTTGGCGAGGCCGACCACGCCCTGCAGGGCACGCAGGCCGTAGACGCCGCGCTGAGCGAGGAACGCCTCGGCCCAGGCGCCGGTGTGCGGACCGATCAACCGGCAGCGGTCGAGCCAATACTGGGCGCCGCGCTCCACGCCACTGCGTTTGTGAGCGTGGATGTGCGCGTCGGTCGTGGCAAAGCGGCCGGCTTCCGCGCGGGCGTGCAACGCGATCACCTCCTGACGATGATTGAGGATGCGGACGATCCGGGACTCGCCGCGGACCCACACCTCGCGGCCGAGATACTCCGGCGGTACCGAGTAGTAAGCCTTGTCGAACTCGACGTGGCCGTCGCGATGCACCTTGCGCCGGGCCTCGGTGAAGCTGGGGAAGATGGACGCGGGCAGAGGCACGAGCACCGCCCGCTCACGCTCGAACATCGCGCTCACCTGCTGGCGCACCGTGCCGTGGATCCGCGTGTCGGCGACGCGTCGCTCCCAGTCGGCGAGGAAGATGTTTTGCTCGGCCAGCGAGGCAAACGAGCGTCCGCGCAGCGCGTTGTTCTGGGCGTATTTTACCCCGGCCTCGATCTTGCCCTTGTGTTCCGGTCTGGCGGGCTGGGTCGGCACCACGACGGTGCCGTAATGGCGGGCGAAGTCCGCCATCTTGGGATTGAGGTTCGGGTCGAACCAGTCCGGGTCCAGGACGGCGGCCTTCAGGTTGTCGACCACGGTGGTGCGGGTGACGCCGCCGAAGTGCCGAAACGCGTTCTCGCAGCAGCGGATGAACGTCTCGGTGTCCTGCCGCCATACGACCTCGCTGTAGCCCTTGCGGGAGTGACTGAGCACGGCGCGAAACAGATGCGGCCGGCGGCGCTTGCCGTCGGCTTCGACCCAGGCGCCCTGGCCAAAGTCGACCTGCATCTCCTCGCCCGGCGCGCACTCGAGCCGGCGGAACGGCAGCGGGAGCGTGGCGCCCATCCGGCGCACGAAGCGTTTGACCGACTCGTAGCTGCCGGTGAAGCCATGCTCGGCGCAGAGATCCTGATGGATCCGCTGCGCGGTGAGACCGCGCTCCAACGCCGCCGCGATCACCTCGCGGTGCGGCTCGCACCGGCTCGGCGGGCCCGGCGAAAACCCGGCGGTCGGGTTAGTGGCTGGTTTTGGGGCCTCCGCCGCCGTGATCAAGGGATCCGACCCGGTGGTCGGGTTCTCGCCGCTGGCTGGTTTTGCCGCCTCGGACCCGGCGGTCGGGTTGCTGGCGGGTTTTGCCGGCGGCGCGTAGCGCTTCACCGTCTCACGGTCTACCGCCAGCTCACGGGCAATCCGCCGCTGCGACCAGCCCCGCTGCGCCAGTGTGATGATCGTTTGTTGTAGGCTCACCTCGAGTCGGTTCATCGCGCCGGTTGCAACCCATGTCGCTCCAGGCGCCAATCCTCGCTCAAAGGTGGCTGGTTTTGACCCGTTCCCTACTGGCTGGTTTTACCCGACCGCTGACATTGCAGCAAACCGCACAATGGTGTCGCGCCTCGAAAAGGACCTCGCGCTTTATTGCGATCGGGATGGCCGGACGACTATTGCTCATTTAGCTGGAAAGATGGTCGTTAACTTCGAGGCCCGAGAGAGGCCGATGCGCGGCTGTGCCATCGAGCTGGTCCCGCCAGCGAAGCCGGAAGGCGCAATGGCGATCGCGCGGCTAATTTGAGCGCGGTCCGGCGCGACTTGGAAGACCTAAAAGCTGCCGGTATTCCGGTACTTATGCGTTCGCACTTTGAAGGAATCACCACTGAGTGCTCGATGAAAGCTTGATCGCACCGGACTCGAGTGCTGTCTGGCGTGTCTCGCGACACATCGAACCGCGTAGGTCTCGGGGGCAAAGGAAGAACTCCCGTTTGGCCGGCCAGCCCCTCCTCCGGCCAACCGAGCCGGCTTTCGAACCGGATCGCGTTGGGCTGGAATGGCGGTTTGCGAGACTTCTGAATCGAATTCAGCAGCACAAAAAGCCGCACGCCGGAGCTCAAGTAGGTGAACACTCCATCTTGACGAGATTGCGAGTGTTCTCCGTATCCGCCAGCGTGCCGGCCAAGGACTGAGCTATGATCGCATTCGGGAGACCGGTGATTGCTCGGCCGGACCGTTGGGGATTTGAGTTTTTGCCACCATGATGCAAATTCGTGGCTTCACGTCTGCTTTCACACCCGATGATCGCGCTCTTGAGAGAAGTAAGCCCCCGGCTGGACCGATGTGAGCTTACCCATCTGACGCGGACCAGGATCAGCGTGCCGCTGGCGCGCAAGCAGCACGCGGCGTTCGTGAAAGTCCTGAAGGAACTGGGCGTCGAACCCGAGTTCGTCCCAGCTTTGCCCGACCAGCCGGACAGCGTTTTCGTCGAGGATACCGCGCTACTGTTGCCGGAGGTGGCTCTGGTCGCGCGTTTGGGGGCGGCGTCGCGATCCCGGGAAGTGGATGGCGTCGTTCCGGTGCTCGCCCAGTACCGGCCGGTTCAACGGATCGGCGGATCCGGCACGCTGGATGGCGGCGACGTTCTGCGCATTGGGCACACGCTTTTCGTCGGACAATCGGCCCGGACGAACGAAGACGGCATTGGAATGCTGAAGGAAATCGTGGAGCCGTTCGGGTATGAGGTCCGCACGGTCGAAATCCGTGACTGCGCCCACCTCAAGACCGCCTGCACGTTCGTTCCACCGCGCTTTCTCATCGTCAATCCGACCTGGGTACAACCGGCGTTGTTCGACAACCTGACTATAATTCCGGTCGATGAAACCGAGCCGTTCGCGGCGAACACGCTCACCATTCGAGGAACGACGCTGGTGAGTGGCTCGTGCCCGAAGACGGAAAAGCGATTGCGCGAGGCCGGCATCACGACGCTGAGCGTGGACGTTTCCGAATTCGAAAAGGCCGAGGGCGGGCTCACCTGTCTCTGCCTCGTCCTCGAACCACGACGAATCAACGATTCGATGGGTGCCGCCGGGTTGAGAACCATCCATGTGCCGGGCGCGCTGGCGCCGGCGGGGCATGCGTCACAAGCGATCGTGCATGGCGGGCTCGTTTATGTCTCGCCCCAACTTCCCTTCGATCCTGCGCCCGGGCATTCACGTCGGATCCCGGTGGAGGAGCAGGCCGAGCTGGCGCTCCGAAATCTCGTCTCGATTCTGGTCGCGGCGGGCAGCGCGCTTCCGCGCGTCTTGCACACAACGGTGCATGTGGCCGATCCAAAGTTGGTGGAGCGTATGGAACCGGCCTATGCCCGCGCGTTCGGCGGGCACCGGCCGACCCGCGCCGTCATCACCAATAGTTCACTTCCTCCCGGCGTGCTGGTTCAGATCGAAGCGACCGCGGCGTTGATCGAGGAATCCGTTTAGCCTGGGAGGAAGGTCCGTCAGTCGCCCATTCGCTGGCCGCGCTGCTGCCGCTCCGTCATTTTCTGGGTGATGTTCTGCGTCCGCTGCAGTTCGTGCCGCGCCCTGGCGCGCGTGAGAATTGCCTCTGCTTCACCAACGTCTCCCTGCGACTCAATCCACGCCTTCACCTCGTGTTTGGTGCGGATGTGATCGGCCGGCCCCATCTCTTTCACCCGCAGGCGCGCCGTGATGGCCTTCAGCGCGTCGGGCTGAGCGCGCAGCGCGATCATCGCTGCCGCACTAATGTCGGGGGATTCGTTCGTGCTCATCACGCTCACGCCGAAAATGTCGGATTAGGCGGGGCGAAGACAGACCTTTTTGTAGCCATTGGTGCAATGACGGACAACGGCGGTGTGGTCAGGCAAATTTCGCAATTCATGGGGTCGGATCCGGTATTCCTCGATCCGCTGATAGGTATGGGCCGTGTGGTCAAGATGCACCGTCCGGGTGGCGCGCTCGACCCAGTGTTTGCCGAGGGCATTAGCGCAACGGAGGGCGTCGGTCTCCGACGCCGCGCGATACATGACGAGGTTCTTCAGGTTCAGCAGCAGCACATCGGCCTGTTCCCGGGTCTGCGGCGGGATGAGCGATTCGAACGCCTGGGCGGAAATCAGCAGCATGAGCCAGCAGTCGCGCAGCTTGTCCACGACGTTGTAGTCCGAGGTGCCGTCGTAGCTGGCCGTAATCGCGGTCGAGAATTCGTCGCCGCAATAAATCAGTTGGTTGAGCGCGTAGCGCCGGTAATCCGGGAGCGCGTAACGGCGCAGCGCATGCCGGTAGAGCAGAAGCTTGATGACGGTGAAGATGTATTTCCGCTCCACGGAGTAGTCCTCCGGCACGTCGATGCAGAGGATCTTGCCCTTGTCCACGTCCAGGATGGAGCACGTGTCGGGATCGTTGCTGCTGAAAACATCGGCGATCTCCGGGGTGCCGAGATATTCAAGGTAGTTCTGGGACGTGCCGACTTCGCCGGCGCGCTGCTCCTTGGCTTCGTGTTTCAGGTAGGATTGCTCCAGCACTTCGGCCAAGTGAACCCGCCGTGGGTTCGGCTCCAACTCCGTCAGGGCATCCAGCGCGGCCTTTAGCTCCTTCTCAGACGTGAGCAGCATGTAGGCGTTTGTCGGGGTCGGGGGGCGCTGCAAGTCGCTCAGCAATTCGAGCGCACGGCCGATGTGGGCGGCACCCTTGATCTTGAAAAAGCTCCTCTCGTCCTTCGGGTTCAACGCCGCGGCCGTGTCCACAAGGATGCGTGCGCGGGTGGTGAACGGAAACCGGGCGTCGCCCGTGACGTTCAGGCGGGCGAGCGGCTGTCCGGCCGGATCGTCCGTGGCGCGCGGGCGCAGACGGATGATGTCGGATTGCCGGCCATATTTCCTGGCGAGCCATTCCAGGAAGAACCACTCGTCGCCCTTGTTCGCCATCACGACGCCACCAAGCCGGGTGTCGCGCCGGATCAGCGCCGTCAGGAGCTGGTTCATCCCGGTCGTCTTGCCGGAGCCCGTTTCTCCGGAAACGAAGAAGTGACGGTTGAGCTTGTCGCGCGTCCAACGAAAGCGCGCGAAGTGCAAAACGATTTCCCAGCGATCCGCGACGATGCGGCCTTCGGGGTCGCGCACGAACCGGCGCCGGTTGGCGAAGAAGAACAGGCCCGTCGCGAGCACGCAGAATGCGCCGCCGACCGGAAGGAATCGCTGGTCCGGCAAACGGCGCGCGCCCAGGAGTCCGGCCGCCGTGATCAGAAGCGCGAGCGTCAGCGCGGCCGGCGCTTTCAAGCCGGGTTCGTTGTGCCGAAGATTGCGGAAAACGAGCCAAAGCGCGATCCCGAGCGCGAGCGCCGCGAGCGCGAAAAAGCCGACCGTGATCGCGTGTGGGTGGTGCAACCATTCGCGAAAGGAGACGGACGGCGAGATAAACTTCGTGATCGCAATCATCGGATCGGCACACAGGAAGTCGGATGCACGTGGCGCGTCCAGCACGCGAAGCTACGGAAAAAGCCGTAGATACCCCGCCCGTCATTCATAGCGACTTACGTGACTGCCCGACTCCTTATGAACTCATAAGGGTATTGCGTCTTCTCAGGACCAAGGGCGGGTGATGTGCGGCGACCATTCCGGCTCATTTTGCCGACGGACGATCGGAAACGAGCGCGCTACGGTTTTTGACGTAGGCGCACTACGGCGAACTCAGCGGGTGCTCACAATTGAATTTCGACGCGCCCGGGACGTTGCTGAAGACATGATCACGGTCGGAGTCATTCGCAACGGAGCGACCTATCTGGCGCGGCATCTGCGCAAGAACGACTACTGGACGGAGGGTGAGAAACAGATCCAGGGCGAATGGATCGGGCAAGGCGCGAAGACGCTCGGACTCGAAGGTGAGGTCGATGCCAGGTCGTTTGAGGCGCTGCGCCGGAACCGGCATCCACTAACCGGACAACGCATGACCGCGCGCGAAAACAAGGAGCGGGTGGCGTTCTTCGACATTCAGCTTTCGGCACCGAAGGACGTGAGCGTCCTGGCGATGGTTGGGGGCGACGAACGAATCGGTGTGGCGTTTCGTGAGTCGGTCAAGGTCGCGCTCGAAGAGATGGAACGCTTCGCCGCCGTGCGGGAGCGCCGCGGCGATTCGCGGACGAGCGAGGACTTTCGGCTCACCGGCAATTTCATCGGCGCCCTGTTTTTTCATGACGCGAGCCGCGACCTCGATCCGCAGTTGCACGCGCATACCGTTCTCGCGAACGCGACCTGGGATGCGGGCCGCAACGAATGGTTCGCGTTGCAGGCGGCCGAGATGCTTCGCGCCTCGCCGTATCTCCGGCAGGTTCTGTATCGCGAGCTGGCCGGACGGCTGCGGCAGCTCGGCTACGAACCTTACGGGATGAACTCGAAGGGATTTTCGGTTCGCGGCGTCGAGCATCTGCGCGAGCGTTTCTCGAAACGCGCGCGCCATGTCCAGGAACTGGCGGACGAGTTCGCGAAAACAAAGGGCCGCCGTCCGACGAAGCGCGAGGTGGAGATTCTTGTGCGCGAATCGCGCGCGAACAAATTGACGGAAATCAGCACGCCGGAAGTTCGCGCGCGCCAGCGCCGCGAACTCAGCCGGGAGGAAGCCCGGGCGCTCGAGGAACTGGTTCGCGGCGCGCGCTCGCAGGCGCCGCGTCAGCAAACGTCGCACGGCCAGACGCTCGCCGTCATGGAAGCGGCACTGCGCCACGTTTACGAGCGGCGCAGTGTCGTGCGAGAGGGGGAGGTACTGAACGCGGCGCTCGAATTGCACCCGGATTTTTATCGGTGGCGCGAACTCCGTGAGGCCCTCGCGGCTCATCCCGACGCGATTCATCGCGACGGGGAGATGAGCCTGCGCGCCATCCATCGCGAGGAGACGGCAACGGTGCGGCGCGTAATCGACGGCCGCAACACGCGATTCCCGCTCGGCGAGCCGGCGCATCTGCCGGCGAAGTTGACCGGCGGCCAGACCGCCGCCGCGCGGGCGTTGCTCGCGAGCAAGGACTTCTTGTGCGTGCTCGTCGGCGACGCCGGCACCGGCAAGACGACGGTGCTCACCGCCATAGAGACAGCACACCACCTGACGGGCGGGCAGCGATTCATGCCATTGGCGCCAACGACACGTGCGCGGGAAGCGCTGGTGTCGGCGGGATTCGAGCACGCGGACACGGTGCAGCGCTTTCTGGTGAGCGAGGCGCTGCAGGCTCAGGCGGCGCGGCGAGTGCTCCTGGTGGACGAAGCAGGGCTTTTGTCCACGGAGCAGCTCGACCGCCTCACGCGGATCGCGCACGAGCAGCGGGCCCGGCTGCTGCTGGTTGGCGACACAAAGCAGCACTATAGTGTACAGCGAGGGGACGCCCTTCGGAACGTCATCCACCATTCGGGAACGCCGGTTGTGCGGCTCTCGGAGGTGTTGCGGCAGCGGGAGGAGAAGGATCGGCAGTTCAGCCGGCTGCTTGCGTCGGGCGAGGTATGGGAAGCGTTTCACTACGCGGCCCGGCGCGGCATGATTCGTGAGATGAGTGACGACGCAGCGTTGTTCGAACGCGCCGCGGAGCACTATGCCGACAATCTCAAGCAGGGCGTCGAGACGATGGTGGTGATTCCCTTTTGGGAGGAAATCGAGCGGTTCAACGGCCATGCGCGCGAGGCATTGCGCCGCCGGGGACTGCTCGGTGACGCCGAGGTCATCCGGGAGGCGGTGAAGCCGCTCGCGTGGAGCGAGGAGCAAAAGGCGCATTGGGACCAATACCGGCGCGGCGACCGGCTGCTATTCGTCCGCGACACGCGCTTCTTCAAGCGCGGAACCGCGGCCGAAGTTGATGCGATCCTGCCCGACGGACTGAGCGTGCGCGGGGCCAAAGGCCGGACGGCAAAGATTACGCGTAAGCAACGGGGGGCCTTCGACGTGGGGCGGCCGCAAATGCTGCCGATTGCGGCGGGCGACCGTCTTCTGATTCGAGGGAGGGAGGAAGATCAGGGGTTCGCCAACGGCGATTTCAAGGATGTCGCGCGGGTTGAGCCGGCCAGCAACGAGGTCATCCTTGCGGATGGCAAGATCCTGCCGGCTGATTTTCGGGCGTGGACGTACGGTCATGCCCTGACGTCGTACCGCTCACAAGGCAGCACGGCGGAAGAATCGATACTCGTCCTCGGCGAAGTCGCGGAGCGGGCGTTGATGCGGCGGCAATTCTATGTCGGCAACACCCGCTACCGCGGCGCCCATCGCATCTACGTCTCGCATCGCGAGCCGGTCCTGGCCCGGCTCGCGCGGCCCGATGCGGGCCGCGAGCTTGTAAGCGAATTTGTGCGCCGGCATCGCATCGTGCTCGCCGAGGAAATCGCGATGCGCCCGTTCCGGCGAATGGGCGAACGGATGCGGAGCATGTGGTTTGGGATGGCGGCCCGGTGGCGCGAGACGCGTGAAGGGGTGCGCGAGAGCATGGAAACCTGACGATGGAGCGAACGACCTTCAAAAAACCGCGGCAGTATTTCGACACGGCGGCGCGGCCGAGCCACGTGACCTTTGACGACGGGAAGAGTCTCAAGCGGAACTTCCCCTGGATGCACTATATTGAGGCGCGGTGGGACTACGGGGAGCCCGATGTCGTCAAGGTGTTGATCGGCGACTGGCTGGTCGTCATCGCCGGCTTCAATCTCGCGGCTCTCTTCGTTGCCATCGAGGAGCATGCCCTGACGCGCATTCGCGCGCAGCCGGCGCTGGCGCGGGACCGTGAGCACGCCGCGGACAGTTTCGCGACGGAAATCTGTTTTATCAAGGCACCCCAGACATCCGGAAAGAGGAAGGGGCAGACTGAACTCGACCTGGGGTTGGGGTGAACTCTGGCGGCGAGAAAACTGCAGACGAAGAAAAGCGCTACGTCGTTTTCGTCAGAGCGAAAAACACTGCGTAAGTTTGCTACGGAATTTTCAGTAGATGCCCTGCGTTGTCTAACGTAGGCGAATTCTTCTTCTCCGGCCGACGCGATTGAAACCGTCGCAGAAGCGAAGGAGTCAAGCGCGCGGGGAACGGCCCCCGACCAGCGCCGACATGAGGAGAAAAATAAATGACAACGCTACTGTTCCTGATGCCCTGGGTGGCATCGTTGTGCGGCGCGGTGATGATTGGAAAGGCACTGCTCCTGTGGGACGTCCGGCCGGACGTTGGTGAATATCGGAAGCGGGTAGCTATGCTCGTCGCGGGAGTGCTGGCATTTCCCGCGATTGCCCAGGCGCAAGGGATCGATCTCCAGACCGCAGCCTCGGCTGGCAATGCGATCATCATGTATCTGAGCGGGACGCTGGCGGCGGTCGGCATCGTCGCGGCGGGGATCGCGATGATGATGGGCCGCCAGTCGATAGCGAAGTGGGCGTTTGCCGGCGCGATGGTGAGCGGGCTGTCGTTCGCGATTGTGCGGACGATGTGGAGCAATTTCGGACTGATCCCACCCGACGTCAGCACGTTCGCGCCATAAGCGGAGGCGTGAGGCAATAGCGGCAGGAGCCTGCGATGAACAGCGAACGACTCAACGAGCACGACGCGAACCAAGGGGCGCAGTCGAAGGGCGAGTTCCTCGGGATGACGGGAAACTCCGCTTGGTATCTCCTCGGGGCGGCGGGAGCGAGCATCATGCTCACGATAATCGTGTGGGGGATGCTCGGGCTCTCGCTCATCGTCTGTCTGGCGACGGGCCTGGCACTCTGCGGGCTTTCGCTGGCGTATGTTTTCGCGTTGAAAAACAACCGGCCCGAGCATTACGACTCGGATTTTGTGGAGTCGGCGCTGGTCGAGGCCGGGGTGTTGACCCTGGCGTTCGGCCCCCGGGCGAAGCGACCGACGAATCCGTTCCGTTCGGCTGGCGTCTGTGACCTGCCGGAGCACGTCGTTCCGAGCCTGTTCAGTCGTGGCCGCGAGCCGCGCGGCGCGGGCAAAGGTCGCGTGCCGGCAGGCGAAGACGAGATTCGGCCCGTGGAGGAGGCACCTGCAACGGCAGTCAGACGGTGTCGAACCGAAGTCGTTCGCGTGGTGCCGCTGGCCGCCTACGAGCGCCTGCAAAGCGACCTGACGACAACGGAGGACCTGCTGGAGGACGCGCTCATGTCGCGGGAGGAGGACGGGCTATGCGATTAGAACCCGTTGACGGCTATTTTGGCGAAAACGTCATCGTTTTCGAGGGGTTGCACGCGGACGGCCATATCTGCCGTGGCTACGAGATCACGGCACCCGATCTCGAAAATGCCGATCCCGTCCATCACAATGCGCTCGAGCGTGACTTGACCGCACTGCTGGCGGTGATCAAACCAAACCAACGTGTGCAGGTGCAGTGGGGGCCGAACGGAACTTTCCGGCGTTCATTGATGAGGTTCCGCGGAGAGACGACGAGGCTCGCTTCGAACGCGTGGACTCAGCGGGTCCGCAACGAAATCTTCGTGCGCGGATGGGAGAAAGAGGAGGCCGGGCAGCTCCGGCGCGAGCAGCTCCGTGTTTACTTCACGATGCCGGTCGATGCCGGCGTATTGCGGGGTCGGGCGGGCCAGCGGTCGGCGACGGCGGTTCTCAGCGCATATCAGGAAGAGTTTCATCAAGTCGGGCGCTTCCTCGAAGCGTTGTTCGGCAGCGGCGGCGGACAGGTGCGGCCGATGACGGATGCGGATCATTTCCTGCACTACCTGGAATTCCTGAACCCGTCATTGCCGGAGCGGAAGATCACCGATCCGCTGGAATTCTTCGAACCGGAGAAATCGATCCAGGAGAACTGCTGGCACGGCGAATGCCGACCGCTCGAAAAGCCGGACACGGGCTTTTACCACGACGGCTATTACCATGGGATGCTGGTCTTGAAGGCGCTGCCGAAGCGCACCCGGCCCGGAATCGCCTACCTGCTCACAAAACTGGGATTCCGGGACTACGGGATAACGGTGAACATCGCCCCGGTTGACGTGGAGCAGTTAATCGAGCGGGAGCAAAAGGAGCTGAGCCGCGTCGAAGGCGACTACGAGGGTCTGCGGAAAATCAAATTGCTGGCCGCGATGAAGACCAAGGCGGTCAAGATCGCGCGCTACAGCAACGGCGATAGCTCACCGTATCGGCTCCAATACATCATCCGCGCGTGGGACAGGAACCGTGAGGACCTGCGCGCGAAACTCACGGCGTTGAAGGCGGCCATCGGCAACATGGAGCGCGCGGTCGCGTATGAGCCGGCGTTGGAAACGTCGGCGCGCAATTTCTTCTACAGTTCCTGGCCGGGCTGGTCGTTTAGCCGGTATACCGCGCTCTGGCACGACTACGACGATGCCCTGGTCGCGAACGTGCTGCCGTTTTCCTCGACGCCGGTCGGTCACCTGGAGGAAGCCGAATTCATCTTCGACGGCGCAAACGGCAATTTGGTCGGCGGACGGACGTTTGTCGGCGAGGGCAACAGCGTGACGCCGCAGAACGCCGTCGTGCTCGGAACCACTGGCGCCGGAAAGACCGTCCTCACAATCAGCATTCTCAGTCAGACCGAGTGCTACCGTGCCTTCACGATGATCGTGGAGGAAGGAGGGGCTTACAACGTCTATACCAAGGCCGTCGATCCGGCGGCGGAGCCGATTGTCATTCAGGCCAACGGCCGGCTGACCATGAACTACCTCGACACATGCGGGCTGCCGCTGTCGGGCCTTCATCTGAGTGCGGCGGCGGCGTTGCCGATGCTCATGGTCGGCCAATCGAGCGACGAAGATCGAAACAAGCTTCGCCAGGCCCTGCTCGTGAACGCGATCAACCGGCTCTACGACGACTTCGCCCGGTGGCATGCGAACAAACACCCCGAGGTCTGGCTGCACCTGGCACGCCGCGCGTGTGCTCTCGACGTCTTCCGTCGCGAGCGGATGGGGCCGCAGGCAACCGATGTCGATGCGTTCCTCGAATTCGCCGAATTTCAACGCACGAGCGCCGACGAAGCCGCGGCATTTGTCGCACAGTTGTCCGAAGCCGACGTGACGCGATTCGCGAAAGATCCCGGCACGGCGGGACAGGTGCGCAATCTCGTCTTCGCGGAGTTCGCGCCGTCGGAGCATCCGCAGCACGGACACCTGCAGGAGTTGCTGGCCGCCGAAGCATCGGGGCCGCATGCGGACGAGATGCGCTACCTCGCGACGCTCCTGGAGCCGTGGAGCGCCAACGGCGCCTACGGCGAACTCTTCGACGGCGTCTCGAATGTGAGCCTCACGGGGAAGGTTGCCCATTTCGAACTCGGCTACATTCCCGAGTCCAGCGAGGAACTGAAGGCGGCGGCGGCGTTCCTCATCGCGAATTACACGCGGTCGCACATGATGCGTCTTCCGCGGGCGCTGCGAAAGGCGAACGTCTTCGAAGAAGTCGCACGGTTCGCGCTCATTCCCACCGGGAAGAAGGTCCTGCGCGAGTCGTACCAGCAGCTCCGCAAATACAACGTCTGGAATCTCGCGTCGGTTCAGAATTACGAGCAGTTCAAAACCTCCGATATCCGCGGAGCCGTCCTGGGGAACAGCCGAATCCTGTTCCTGCTCCGGCAAAGTGACCGGGCGGACGTTGAGGATCTGGCGATGGACTTCCCGATTCCGGATGCGGCAAAGGATGCCGTCATGTCGCACCCGGAACCGGAGAAGATTGTCGGCCAGAAATATTCGCAGTTCACCTACTACCACACGGACGAGGGCCGTCCTCTAATCGTCACGATGCGCAACGTCGCGTCGCGAGAAATGCTCTACTGTGCCTCCAGTTCGGGGGCGCATTTCGATCAGCGTGCGAAAGACCTGAAGGGGAAGGCAAACGTGGTCGAGGGAATCATCGCCAACGCATGACATGAAAACGCACCGTGAAATTCTCGCCGAGGCGCAGCGCCTGGAGCAGCTCGGGTGGCAGTATGCCGAAGAACAACGGCGAGCGATCGTCGAGTTGATGGGTCATCAGCCGGCACCCAGGGTGCTGATGGCATTTCCTGAATCTGCGACGGTTGGCCGCGACGGAATGGACGGCGGAAGCGGCGATGCGGGGCCGGTATTTCGTCGATGGGTGGAGGTCGCGTTCGAAGAAGGCGCGACTGAATACCGGCTGATGCAGGACGAAGGGGATGGCGGGCCAGGTGAGGTCATGGGGGAACGGAGCTCGATCGTGCTCATGGAGAGCGATTCTGCGTTCGATGTGCTGGAAGAGGGCTACGAGGTCGGCGAGCAGGACCGGCTCGGCGAGTTGCTTGCGCCGTATGCGGAGCGCGCCGAGGCGGAGGAAATTGCCGAGTCAATCGACCCGACCGTGGTCAGGCAGATTGAAGCCATCATCGGTGCAGGCGACTTCTCGGCCGCCGACCGCCTTGGTGCAAAGGCCGACATCGTCGATTTCCTGGAGGGGCGCATCGAGCCGAGCGCGTTCATCAGCGCGGCCATTTCGCGAAGTTACCGCCGGGACGACGAATCACAATTGGTCACGGAGCGGTGCGGCGAGCGGATCGTCATGGGGCGGTTCTGAAGGCACCCGGCCGCAGCCGAAGTCACACAACGAAAGGAAATGTCATGAATCGATTCCTGGACAACGTCGCCTACGCTCAGCCGTATCTACTCGGCTTTTTCGTGTTGCTGGTGGTTCTGCTCGTTTCGTCAGGGTGTGCGACGACCGGCGCCGAAGCGGCGGGCGGCACTCGTGACTTCGCGACGACCGCGGTAACCACCGCCGGGGGTGCCTATGTCGGAGCGAAGGAAGGCGACGGAAAGCCAGGTGACGCCGCGGTCGGCGCCGCGGTCGGGTTCGTTGCCGGCGAGGCGATCAATTACTTCAACAACAAGGCGCAGCGTGAGGCGTACCTCGCCGGGTACGAAAAGGGCCAGTCGAACGCGGTAAAGCAGCAGTATTGGATTGCCCGCCAGAATCAGCGCGGCAATTCCGACGACGGCTACGAGGAGGCGCTTTACGAGATCGATGTGCCTCAGACTGACCGGGATGGCGTGCGGCGTGAGCCGACAAAGCGAGTCATCCGTGTCGTCATGCCGAGGGAGGGAGCATGAAGGCGCGAATCGCGGTCTTCATGGCGGTCGCACTCGCGAGTCCCTGCCTCGCACAGTGGGCGGTACTCGACGCCGCAAACCTTTCGCAGAGCGCGGCCAACTACGCGCAGATGGTGCAACAGATCGCCAAACAGGCGGAGCAAATCAGCAACCAGGTGCGGCAGATTCAGCAGGTGGAGAATCAGCTCAAGCGCATGGGCAACATGGCTGAGATCAAGGCCGTCGTCGGCTTCCCGGAATTCAAATGGGACCTCAATCTTCCGACACGGATCAGGGTGTGGGCCGAAAACGCGGCGAGGGTCGACGGCATCGGGATATTCGGCGACACCCGCGGCGGCATCTTTCGCCCGGTCATCAACGAATTCCCGGATTTTGACGGCAGAGTGGTGGCGCGCGATGCCGGCGTTTACAAAGCCGCGCACGATATCACGGCAAAGGTGGATGAGTTCAAGGCCGTGCAAGCTGACGTGTATGCGCGCCGGGCAGAGTTGCGGAAGGCGATAGCGCGCACGAGCGAGGCGTTGCAGGCGGCGGAAACGGACGCGGAGGAAAAGAAGATCGAGGCGATCCTGAATGCGCAATTCAGCCAGCTCGCAGCGCTGGACTCAGAGGTCGCGTTGAGCGCGGCGGAAATTCAGGTCCGGGCGGCCGAATCCGCCGCGATGACCAGTGCGCATGACGAAGCCGACGCCGAGGCGCGGCGCAAGCTCGCGCAGAAGGAGGCGGAGAAGATCACGCGCACGTTTACACCCAAATACCAGTGCTTGCTGCACTTTGTGACGGAGAGACCGTTTACGCCGTAATTTGGCACGAATCGGCGGGCTCAAGGTCTCATTTTCGATTCCCATGAAGCCGACCCATACCCTCATTCTTGCACTCATTGTCGTCCTTTGTCCGGCGTGCTCCGACACCGGAAGGGAAGCGCAAAAGGCCGAGGAGGATGCTGCCGCAAAGGCCCGCGCCGAGGCGGCCAAAAAGGAAATGGAAACACTGCCCAAAGTTTTTCGGAGCCGAGATATTTTTGAGAAGAGCGAGCCGGCGAAGAGCGAGGCGAAGTCCGTGGACACAACGCCCGCAAAGAGCCCGTAACCGATCGGAGGATTTCCATAGTGACCGCAGCCGTAGGCAGCATCTTGCCCAAATCCTATTTCGACGGCCTGTCGTCGTTGTGGGGCGGTTGCGCCTATTTGGGGAGCGCAATTGTTGCGGCCGGTCTCGTCTTTCACGCGGTGCGAGGCAGGCCCGATCCGGTCACCTACATTTGGCTCTTTGCGAAGATCATGATGATCGGTATCGCCACGTTGTTCATTCGGGAATGGCTGATGCGACTGAATGACATCGTCGTCGCATTCTCCGCGGTGATGGGTGTGGATCCGCTCGCGGTGGACGACAAGTTCGTGGCGTTTATCTCCGGAAAGACCGCGTCCGATCCAGATGCGAGCATTTGGGACGTGATTTGGGACACGCGCTCGATCGGAACGGCGATCTGTTACGCGCTGCTATGGTTCTTTGGGTGGATGGCCTGGGGCCTCCAGTACATCGTGAAGCTGATCGGCGATATTCTGCTCACAACGGGTTGGGCACTTACACCAATCTTCCTCGCGTTCTTCATGCTTCGTCCAATGACGGGCGTCGCGGTAAAATATTTGTTGGGGCTCGTTGCCATCGTGTGTTGGCCGTTTGGGTGGGTAATGGCGGCAGTGGTGACTAACGCGATGCTCGACGCGGCAGCAACTGCGAGCCTGATTCCGGTCATCGTGCCTGGCGGAGGAACCGTTGCACCTGCGCTGACCGTGCTGTTGGTCGGCCTATGGATGCTCGTCACATCGGTGCTTGCGCCTTACATCACGTATCGCGTGCTGACGACGGGCGCGAACCCCGCTGCAGCGTTTGCGCAAAGCGTAGGTGGCGTCGGTCAGGCGGCGTTCGCGACGGGCGTGGGGGCAGCGACCGCCGCCGTGACCGGCGGTGCGACCGCGGCGGGCGTAGTGACGGCGGCGGCGGTTGGCGCGATGGCGGGAGGAACAGAATCAGCCGCGCGCGGCGGAGGTTCGCCGCGCACCACCGGGACGGTGGTCGGCGGCATGGCCGGCTTCTATGGCGGGCGCTTTATCCGCGAGCAGACGGCGGCCATGAAGGATATTGCCGCAGCAGATATGCGGCGTGCGGGGGCCTCGGAGGCTTTCACGGCACAATTTGCCGAGCATGCGCGTCAGACCCGGCAGCGACAGGGTAACTTCGCCCAGCAACCGCATCACCCCGATCCGAACCAGGCCGCAATCGATATCGAATCTCATGTTAAAGAATGAATACGGTGAAGCCCGCAAGCGCTGGAAGGAGGCCGACAAGCGCCTCGAAGCCTCCGAGCGCCGGTTCAGCGCGCTCTTTCTGAGCTGCGTCTTTGGTCCCGAGCCAAAGCCCCCACGCACGTCTTCGCGTCCATGCGTCAACGTCACTCCCCCGAAACAACCGCCAAAAAAATAGAGCCATGGTTGCACAAGCCGAAACAAACCCCGTGCGAATCGCGCCGGCATCCAGCTTCGGCCAACCGAAATCCACGTTGCTCGCGATCTTCACGCGGCAGCGTCGTCAGTCGTTGATTTG
The DNA here is from genome assembly GCA_011525695.1 of Verrucomicrobiia bacterium. Taxonomy (GTDB): domain Bacteria; phylum Verrucomicrobiota; class Verrucomicrobiia; order Opitutales; family Opitutaceae; genus ER46. The sequence goes on along the minus strand of WYBX01000078.1, from coordinate 15,855 downwards.
GTTCCTCGTCGCCCTGGCGGCGTGGGTATGGGCAGTTTGGGACCGGCATTTGCTGGTGGAGCAGCTCACGCGCGAGCGTGAGGTGGTCGTGATCGACAGCCTCGGCACGTATTATGTGTCGCCGGTTGTGGACATCCAACAGGCCAAAGACCTGCACGCGCTCCAGACAAAGTGGGCCTGCAAGGCGCTCTTCGAACGCAATCCCGAGGGACTCGGAAATCCGGAGCTGTTCAAGCAGCTTTTTCTGAGGGACGCGGCGAGGACCGCGCAGGCCGCGATCGACAGAACGAAGCCTGAGTTTCAGGCGAAATCGCTGCACCAATTCGTCGAGACCGATCCCGTCGAGGTGCTGAGCACGCGCGACAACGCCTTCTATACCTCCGTGAACGTGCAGTTGATTCGAGTCGGCGCTTACCAGAACGCGCCGATTACCGAGGTCCTGCGGTATCGGGTGAAATTCAAGTTCGTGCCGAATCCGGACCTGACGCGGAACGGGCGCTTTCCCACCGCCGTTGCCTCGTTCCAAGTCGAACGCGTCGAAAACACCTGACGAGAGGAGGGGTTATGTGGAGGCATGGATTGATCTTGCTGGGCGGATTGTCGGCGCTCGCGGCGCAGGCAATCCGCGAGTTTCCGCTCGACGCGCATAGCGCCGTCGAACTCCCGGTATCGCGGGAAGTAACGACCGTCACGTTTCCCGCGCCGATCACGGCGGTCGCGGGCGCGGACATGCTGATCGAGGACGGCCGCGCTTCGACGGAGGTCGAAGAAGGCACGCCGATTCGATTTCACATCGCGCACGCCAAGGGGTCGAACTTCCTCCTCATCCGAAATGTGCAGCCGGATGCGAGTGCCACGCTATCGGTCATTTTCGAAGGGGCGGCCTACGTGGTTCAGCTCCAAGCCGTGCCGGCGAACCCGATTGCCAGCGCGATCTTCAAACGCGGCACGGAGCAAACTGCGACGAAGGTGGACCGGCTACCGGAACCGGTGAGGTTCTCGCCGCGGGTTGGCTTCAGCGTGCTCGACCGCGCCCGGGCGTACCCGGTGCTCGTTCGCTCGCTGCCGAGGGCGGTTGAGGGTGTGACCTTGCGCGCGCAGCGTCGCAAGGTCGAGCTGCCGGACCTGGAGATCGACGTGCAGGAAGTCTACCGCTTTTCGCGGGAAGATGCCGTCGTCTTCCTGCTCAGCCTCCACAACAAGACGGATCAGGTAGTTGAAATCGCGCCGAGCACGTTCGCGGCGCGGGTCGGAGACGAGCGATTTGAGCAGTCGATTGCGAACGGCCCGCGAGCGCTGAAGCCCGGTGAGAGCAGCGAAGCGGAGTTCGCCATCGTCGGGATGCCCGACGGGACGCGGAACGATCTCTCCGCCGACAACGCGTTTACGATCCTCGTCAACACCGCGCGCCGCGCGCCGGTCACCGTCGATTCGTCGGCTCTGGAGGAAAGGCCGCAGTCATGAATCCGCGCTCGGTGAAGAATTTTCTCTCGAGCCGGTTCGGCCTGTTCCTCGTATTCGTGACCGTGCTGTTTGGCGGGCTGTTCGTCTATGGTCGGAGCCAGGCGAAGGAGAATCAAGTGGCCCGGGTCGCAGCGACCGAGAAGAAGGCTGCACTTGGCAAAGTCCGCGTGCCTCTGGACGACGGGCTCGAAAGTGGTGTTCCGCAACAGGCTGGAGCGAGCGATGTCGCGGGAGGGATGGCAAACGGCAGCAAGATTGTGCCGTTCCGACCTCCAGCACCCGCAAATGTTGCCGCCGCAGCACCGGTCAAGTCGAGCGAGACGCCGAAGGAGGCTAAGAAGATCCGTTACCAGACATTGCTCGCGGCATACGAGCCGGCGCGGCCGGCCGCGCCGGCGGACGCGCCACCAACCCGATTCGTTCCGTACGGCACGCTGCTGAAATGCAAGTTGGTCAACACCGTGGACAGCGCGAATCTCGAAACGCCGGTTATCGCGGTTCTCATCGAAGATGTTTGGCAAAACAAACAGCGCGTGATTCCGGCTAACACGTTGGTGCATGGCACCGCGCGTGCCGGTCGCATTCGCGACCGTGTGAATGCGAGCGGCACGTGGCGGCTGGTCTGGCAGGACGGCCGCGAGCTTGCGTTCAGTGGCGTCGCGCTCGACCGGGAGTACGAGCACGACATCGACGGCTACGGGATCACCGATGGTTCCGGCGGGATAAAGGGCCGCGTCCTGGCGACTGACGATCTGCAAGAACTCAAGATGCTCGCATCGGCCGCACTGAGCGGGTTCGCGCGCGGGACGCAGGACCGCACGCACACAGGATTTGGCACTACGATCACGGGTTCCATCTCGAACGGCGTGCGCGAAGGCGCCGGCGAAGTCTTCGATCTCTACGCCCAGCGCACGCTGCGCGACATCGAGAGGAACGGCTACTTTGTCCGGGTGGCAGCCGGGAAGGAGTTTTATGTCTACGTGCTCGAAACCGTGAATCCCGAGAACGCGAAGGTCGCTGGCGCGAGAGTTCAAGATCGTGAGCCGGCTCCTGAGACTTCACCGGCGCCGCCGCCTCAATCGCAGCCTGAGCCAGATTCGAAAACGAAAGGATGATTATGCGTGGCCATTACCTTCTGTTCGCGGCGCTTCTCGTCGCGGGATGTGCAACCCAACGCCGAGCTGCGGTGATGACCGCGCCGCCTCGTGAAGAAGAACCGCTTGTGCATGCTGCGAAGCCAACGCGCACGGTCGAGACCCGCTATGAGATTCGCGCGTATCGCGATGCCCGGGATCCGAGCGTGCGACACGAACCGCATGCCGTCTATCGCAGCACGCGGGTGCCGGCGCGTGTCGAAACGCTGGAAACGGCACCGCGCACGGAGTTCGCACCCGTGAGCTTCGCGCCGCTGCCGGACAGCGTTGAACTTGGCGCCGAACTTGCCACGCAGCGGCAGATAACGGGGGAGCTGCGTGCGATTCAGAGTAGCATAGCGAGCGTCGAGCAGAGGGCGGAGGCCCAATACTCGTCCCTCGTAAACCAGACCGCCGAGACGATAAAGCTCCGTCGCCAGCTCGAGGATGAGCGTGCGCGCGTGCAGGAGTTGGAGGTCCGATTGCGGAACGACGCTGTCCCCTTGGGCGCCGCAACTGCACCGACGGCGGCAGCCAAAACCGCGGACGCCAGGTGGTGACCCGCCATGACGCTCAACGACGCGAAACGGGAAAGACTGCGGACGCTGCCAGCGCGTCTGCAGCGGGTGATCGTCGGTCAGGACGACGCGGTCGCCATCGTTTGTGAGCGGCTGCAACATGGCGAACTCGGGCTGACGCGCGCCGGCAGGCCGAAGGCGAGCTTTCTGTTCCTGGGGCCAACGGGAGTTGGGAAAACCGAACTGACCTTGCAGTTCAGCGAGGATTTGCTCGGACCGGGAAAGGTCGTGCGATTGGACATGTCGGAATACCAGACGCAGGACCGGCTCGGACTTCTGCTCGGGACGTCTCGGGAGGACCCGGGCCGCATTGCGGAAGGCTACGATTCGTGCGGCGGGGTGGGTACTCTGCTCCTGGACGAAATCGAGAAGGCGCATCCACGGGTCCTCGACATTCTGCTACAATTGCTCGAACCGGCGCGGCTCACGACCGGGAACAATCGCGTGCTGGATTTCTCATCCTGGTATGTGGTGCTGACGAGCAACATCGGTGCGCAGCGAATCATGGCGATGCGCAAATCGATTTACGAGACGATGCGCCGCCTGGTGCAGCAGGACGCGCAGCGCGAACTGCGGCCGGAGATATTTGGGCGAATCACCGAAGTCGTGGTGTTCAACAAGCTGAATTACGATACGCAGCGCAGCATCGCCGGGACGATGGTCGAGAGGGAGCTGGCGCACCAGCGCGCGCGCGGGCTCGTTGTGAACGGCGACACGAGCGTCTCCGAAGTCGTCATCAAACACGGCTACCACGACCGGCTCGGCGCGCGCCCGATGCGGGATGCTGCGGAGCGGCTGGTGCGCAATGCGCTTTCGGAGGACTTGCTCAATGGAGGTCGCGGGACCGGACGGCTGCGGGAGCATTCGACCGGAACAAAATTGGAACTTCTGCCGATCGCGGCGGCCGGGACTACGTGAAAGGGCGTATGGAGATGTCACGCAACGCCCGACTCAGAATTGTCGTATTGAAGGCGGATCGCCTCTACGGCGATCTGATCCGCAGGCAGATTTGGGATGTCTGGCCCAATGCCGTCGTTCGCGTGTTTCAGTATGGACTGGAGGCTTTGGCGGCGATTCAGGAGGCAACCCCGGACCTGTTCATCTCCGGGGTGAAAATCGAGGACATGGACGGACTGGAGCACCTTGAGCACTTCGTGGAGACCTCGCTTCCGATCCTGATCGTCACGTCTCGCCCGGATTCGCGAATGTTCAGGATGCTGCGCGAGGTGCGGTACGACGGCCTCTACGACGGGAGGTGGGAAGGCATGGACAATCTCCCGGTGGCACTGCGCCAGGTGATGCAGCATCACCTCTACGTCAGCCCCACGTTGCTCCCTTTTTTACAGGAGCGTAAGAACATTACGCTCGATGAGCTCACGGAGATGGAGCAGGTGGTTCTATCGGTAATCGGCGACGGCTCCGACAATCTGCAGGCCAGCGAACGGCTCAACATCGCGCCGAGAACGGTCGGCACTCACCGCGACTCGCTCATGCGCAAGCTGGGGCTGCATCACAAAGGTCAACTCATGCTGTATGCGCTTCAGCACGGCTACGTGCTCGTGACGGCGAAAGGCGTTTTCTACCCTGGGTTTCAGCGACGCCTTCGACGGGAGCCCGGGGAGAGGAATGGCGGCAGCATCCGGGGAAAGCCGACGAATGCCCGCGGCCGGGCCGGCTGCGGGGCGCTGAAATAGCCGGCTGCATTGCGCGCTGTCCGCTGGCGCCGAAGGGAAAAAGAAAAGGCGGCCGGTCGAAACCGGCCGCCGATTGAGGCAGGCCTTACTCGCCCTGCGTTTCGGCTTTTTGCCCGGCGAGCCGGCCGAAGATGAACGTGTGGGCCTGGTCGGCGAGCTTCGCGACTAACGGCAAGTCATCGCGACCGAAGCTGTCGGTGTCGTGATAGTTCTTGGCGTCGTCCACGTAGGTCCGGGCGAAGGTCACGTTGTAGAACTTCTTCCGGTCGGCTTCGTTTTCCCACACGGCGGCCTTGATCCGGCCGAGGCGGAAGGTCTGCACCGGAAGCTTGGCGCCGGCAGAAGCGTTCTTGGATTGCGATGCGGTCTGAGCGTTTTTGGAGGGCATGATAGTTCCTTTTTTTGTTTTTGTGAGGAGCGGGATTGCTCTCTCGAACCGAGGCGGGGGGGCCGACCGGCGCGAGGGGACAGTTTGGGGGATTCCTTTCAAGGAGCACCGAATTGGCCATGTCCGCTTGCGGCGCGCCGGTTGGAGGTGCCGCCAGAGAGAGCAAGACTGCTCCGGCAAAAAAGGAACGCTCCGCGCAGCGGAATCACCGCCACAAACGCGGACGCATCGGAGGCTCGAACGCGCCCGGCGGTGCTGACGTTGACCGTGCCACGGCTGGATCGGGCCGGGTGGGAAAATGAAGCTGGAAGAAGTTCCGAACGGCTTCGCCCTGACGTGGACGATGCCAGGTGCGACACCGCCGGTCGCGATGACGGTCGCGAGGCTCGGAGGCCGCACACGTTCGGTCGGCGAGCGCGGGCGATCTCGAAAGCCGAAGGGCGAGTCATGGCCGCCGCTGCGGCCGGTTTCGCCGGACGCCATTTGACCGCAGGCGCTTCTGCTTTGCGGACAGCGATCATTTGGGGCACCATTCGGTTAGGCCGACATTCTCAGTTCCATTGCGATCACTTGTGTCAGCGCTTCGCGCTGAGCGATCTCCCGGGCGATGGCAGCGAGCGCTTCGTCGTGGAACACGTTGGATCGCGTGCGCACGCCGAACCCCATGCGCGTCGTTTCGACCTTCCATTCGGCCGAGGCGACCGCGCGCTGTTCGCGGTGGTCCCAAAGGTTCAAGCCTCCGCCCTCGAACAACGGGGTCGCGGTCAGAAATAGCGCCACCGCGTCGTGGGGCGAATCGATGCTGTCACCGTGGTGATGGTGACAGCCGTTTCTCGACTGGCGGTAGATTTGGTAGCGATGTGGCGTCGCCTGGTGGGGCTCGGGAGCGAGCGTCGATTCCGTGTGCTTCATGTGAATGTCCTCCGATTTCAGGTTTGATCTGACCTCGGCGGAAACATCTGCGCGTCGGGCGCATCGGAACAAGGGCGTGCCTCTGCTGAATTTAGCGCACGCCATCTGCGGCGATTTCCGTAGTCGTGTTACGGCGAATTCAGCAGGGGCGCCGCCTTGTCCGCGCGCGCTGGATCGAAAACGGTGCAGGCAGCTCAGGAGGAAACATGCTGCAAATGACCACTGCTCCCCAGGCGAGCCCGCCTGCCACAGAATCGATCAAACCCGAGTGGCTGCGTCTGCCCCCACCCGGCGCCCGCTGCCGTTTCACCGGCCTTTCGCGGGGCACCTTGAACGAATTGACGATCCCGTGCCCGGCGAACGATCACAAACCACCCGTGAAAAGCGTCGTCATTCGGAAACGCGGCGCAGTCCGTGGCATTCGCTTGGTTAGCTATGACAGTCTCATGGCGCACCTGGAGAATCTCGCGGAAGGCGCGGGAACACTGACCGCCTAAAGGTTGACGCTTCCGGAACTTCATCGATCGTTCCGCCGATGGCTAAAGCTGGCCAAACGACCCAATCGCGCTCCACGCCCACCTCTGCGGATTACAAGACGCGGAGCAGAGTGCGCATTGCCAGAATGGTGAAGGCGGGTCGCGGCGCTGAATCCTTCAACGAGGTTGCGCGCCTGCTCGGCATCGATCTGGCGAACGGCGAGCGTGCTCGCTTGGTCACGGTCTGCGGTCACAAAGTTGGCTGAGTCGTCGCCGACGGTTCCGCACAACTGCCTCGCTCTATTCGTGGGCGCGGATGCGCTGACGACGAATTACGCGCCGCGCCGCGGTTCTAGCTAAAACGGCACGTCGCTTGGGTGCATCGGGCTTCGTTAGTCATTCTTGCTTTCCAAGCATCGAGCACCATCCCAGATTTCACAACTCTGCACGCCCGTGCCCACTAACATCTACTGCGACGAAAGTTGCCACTTAGAGAACGACCACCAGCCGATCATGGTGCTGGGCGCACTTTGGTGCCCAGCGAACGATGTCCGGGGACTGTCTCTCCAAGTCAGGGATATCAAGCGGAAGCATGGGTTAGCGGATGGATTTGAAATCAAGTGGGGGAAGGTGTCCCCATCGAAGGCCGATTTCTACGCCGACCTCATCGATTTGGTTTTCGGAAATGCGGCGATCGCATTTCGGGGCCTGGTGGTGCCCAACAAAGCAGCACTGCGACATGACGACTTCGGGCAGACTCACGACCACTGGTATTACAAAATGTATTACCTATTGCTGCGACCGGTCCTTAAGAGCGGAAATGGTTTCCGCGCTTTTCTCGACATCAAAGACACGCAAGGCGGACCGAAGGCGGCAGAGTTGGAGTCCTATCTTCGGGCTCACCTACACGATGAGACCCACGAGCACTTGTTGGGGATACAACTGGTTCATTCGCGCGAAGTCGTGCCGCTCCAACTCACCGATTTGCTGATCGGCGCCCTTTCCTACGTCCACCGCGATCTCAAGGGCAATGCAGGGAAGGAGAGGATCGTAGCGGCAATTCGCGAAAAGAGCGGCTTAACCCTTCGGTGGGCTACAGCTCCGGGGCGAAAGAAATTCGACGTCTTCGTCTGGGAGGCAAATAAGGGAGACGCCTAGTCATGCCACTGCCGGCGCTGAAGCGGGTGGAGGATTTCCCTGGTGCTGACTACGCTGAAAAATGGCGTGCATTCCTTGAAGACATTTACGCGGTGTTTTGCGATACGGTCGTTGACGCCAAGCTAACGTTTCAAGGCTGCCCTGTTCGTTGCCGCTGGCACGAACCGTTTGACGGGAAGCATGCCTCCTTTTGGCACGCCATATCAGAAGGTCGTGTCGAAACAGACCGCACACCAGACTTGGAACGGTGCGCTCGAATGGCATGGATCCAATGGGTAATTTGTCACGCTGACGACCCTGCTCATGTTCTCTGGTGGGAGAATGAGCGTTCATCCAAACACGGCCGCAGCACGCACGTTCCGCTCTGGCTATTCAATGAAAACTACGCCGTCATTCTGCAAAAGCGACGGAATCAGGAAACTGACGAGACGTTCTACCTGTTGGTGACGACTTACTGCCTGAAGCCCAACAGGGCCCAGTCGTTTCAGAAAGAATGGGAAGCATGGGGCGCTTCGCATCCGTAAAATAGCAGAGGCCGCGGGTAAGGCGGCCTCAGATGCTCCTTTTACACTGACGCCTTGCGGCTGGTAAATGAGACGGGAATAGAATCGTCAACTTTGGTCAGGAATCAAGACATTCTGCTCCAGAACGTGACAAGACCCTCGGATATCAAGGTCTTGGCGCACACGTAAAATCCGGTTGGCGCATACGCCCGACGGCGTTCACCTGGCCAGCTTCAAGACCGGGAGTTTTGAAATCGCTCGTCGCTTCGTGTCGGTGTCGATGTGAGTGTAGTGCTGGGAAATCGCCTGGGATTCGTGCCCCACAATATCGCGTGCGGTGGCGTCGTTGACACCTTCTCGCTTGAGAGCGCTGGTCGCTGAGTGTCGCAATGAGTGAAATGAAAGCGCACTGGTTTGCCGCTTTCCGCTGCGGCCTTTCGGCGCCTTCTTGTCGGCGTGGTGGGTGCGTTTCTCGGCGAGCTTCGCGGCGGTGAGAATCTCGTAGAATTGATTCGAGAGCGATCCGGTCCGCCCTTCCTTCGTGACGACGGCGTGGGCGTTGGGAAAGACGGGAGCGGTGGCGCGCTCAGGTGCGGATAAACGTTTCAGAAAATCGCGTAGCGGGTCAGCAATGGGCACTTCAACGGTGCGGTGCGTTTTCGCCGTTTTGAAATGAACGACCGTCTTTTCGAGGTCCACTTGGCTCCACAACAAGGTCGCAATGTCCCCGAGCCGTTGCGCGGTGTAGAAGCCGAAAAAGATCATCCCTTTCCACTCGCCGGGCGCATTTGCCAAAAGAGTTTCGATCTGCGCGGTGGTGAACGGACGGCGGGCGGTTTGATTTTCGCGCACTTTCAACGTCTTCACCTTGTTGGCGACATTTTCGATCACGTGACCGTCGCGCCACGCTTCGCTCAAAAGGATGCGGAGCGTCTTGAGATAGATGTTGGCGCTCTTTGCACTCAGGCGCGCCCCGATCTGGTCGCGGAACGTTTGGACCTCGATAGCGCTGAGGAACACGAGATTTCGGTCGATCTTCGACCCCAGGAATTCGCCAAAAGCGTCGGTAATCTGGCGGTAGCGGACGAGGGTGCCGGGGCTTACCTCCTCCGTCGCCTTACGCTTCAGCCAAGTCTCGGCGTAGGTCTTGAACGAGACTTCAACGGCGGCGTTCTCAAAGTATTTCGAGGCGATGTCGCGGATCACGCGCATGTGGTGCTCGCCGCGTCCCAAGCGCTGAGCCGCGTCTTCGTAGGATCGGGCGACTTCCTCCGCCTTCCTTCGATTCGTCTCCTTCGTGGACCGATTCGAGAAAACACCAGAGGTCGCCTTGAAACGCGCGATCCAAAATGGGCTCTTGGGATGTCTCCAAACGCAGGCCATGGCTTTCTTTCTACGACTGATTTTGGTAAGACAAAAGTTAGACAATAGTGGACCAAAATCAATGTCGCAGACGATAGATTTACCTCTGAGAGCGTTTGTTCCAAAGGTGGCTTTTGGACACCGGGGTTCGAATCCCCGTGGGGACGCCAGCGTAAGTCCTTACTGATAAGGACTTAATTTTTCGAGATGCCAAGTTGCCCAGTTGACGCGGCAACTTTTGCATGAAGCAACTCTCGATTGCCCGGTTCAAATATCGCAACGGCACGGTCGCATTCCGGCTGTTTGGGTACCTTCAGGGTGAACGCGTCCGCCGCAACTTCAGGACGCGCGAAGAGGCCGTCGCCGAAAGATCCGCCCTGGAGATCAGAGCGCTGCAATCCGCCTGCGGTCACCGCCCGGTGCTGACAAATCTCACCGACGCGCAGGTGCGCGAAGCCGAGTCGGCATTCCTCCGGCTTTCCGACAAACCGCATTCGCTGTCGCTCTACCTCGATTTCGCCCTCGCCAATTACCGTGCACCGGAAACGGAGAAGCGGCTTGTCGACGGCATCGCCGACTATGTTGCGGCCAGGAAACACGAATTGGATCACGACCAGCTCTCGCGGCCGCAGTTCAGCAAGATCTGCTGGGAAATGAAGCGGCTTGAGCGGCGGCTCAAGACGAGGTCGGTCGGGGAGCTCACCAGTGCGGTAATTACGGAATACCTCGAAGTGGGCAAACCGAGCATGAAGACCCACAACAACCGGCGCGGGCTGCTCTCGACGTTTTTCAAATTCGCGTTCCAGCGCGGCTGGACCGTTGAGAATCCCATCCCCAAGGTACCGCTCTATCGGATCCGTCGCCAGCGCGGGATGGCCAGGACGCTCAGCGCACAACAGGTGCGCGTCCTGATGGAATTCCTGGAGAGCTATCAGGGCGGAAAGTGGGTGCCGTACTACGCCCTGTGCCTGTTCGCCGGCATCCGCCCCGGCGTCCCTCACGGTGAAATCACAAAGCTGAAACCCGGGGATGTGAACCTTGAGAGCGCGATCATCCACATCTCGGCGGCGGTATCAAAAGTGCGCGAACCGCGGAGGATCGCGATCCAGCCGAATCTCGCGGCCTGGCTGCATGCCTATCCGCTGGACAAATTTCCAATCGTGCTCGGGAATTTCAAGAAGCGCCGGGAGAAGTTCGCCAAGCAATTCGGTCTCACGCACGACGTGCTGCGGCACACGTTCATCTCGATGTTCGTCGCGAAATTCCGCTCCATCGGCGAAGCCGCGATTCAGGCCGGCAACTCGGAAAGCATCATCCGCCGCCATTATCTCGACCTGAAAACGCAGGCTGAGGCGGAGGCGTTTTGGAGCATCGCGCCGAAGCACGCCAGTGCGGCGGCAAAACCTGAACCGGTGTCAGCGCCGCCGTTACGCGCGGTGGCATGACGCTCCATCGCCCCGAGCCAGCGCGCCCACTTGCACGGCGGCTGGCGCACAGGATTCATTTGAAGCAATGAAGAGCCGGCCAACGGATTATGAGCTTTGCTCGGCTTGGCGACCGCGTTTGAGCCGGATGGCGAGTGGTTGCGTAAGACGCTGAAAAAAGACGGGACGGCGTTGCTGGGTCCCCCACCGCAGTAAAAAAGAAACCCCGCGAAGTGCGCGGAGTTTGGATTCGCTGCTCCATAAGGTGCAGGAGTTCCTGCTGAAGCTTGCGCTCCAGCATCGGGATTACCATCGGCTTGGCGCCGGATTTTTCAAACCAAATCCTCGCTCATTGATATGAAGGAGCAATGTCAAGACCCCGAGTGACTTCAAAATGATGGAGGCCAAGGGACTAAGGACTGCGCTTTGTTTTGGTGTCGACTCGCTAACAGCCCGTCAGCGCAAAGCTCCGCGACGGTTGACGTGCAGCGAGCAGCGTGAGCACGCCACAAACACCCTCGAATGACAGCCAGCTTACTGACATCCTCGGGCTCCGCGTGAGCGGGATCTTTCCGCAAGGCAAGGAGCCTTCAATCCGCACCCTGCGCGAATGGACGAAGCTCCGTCGGATCCCGCATCACCGCATCGGCCATTTTGTTTACTACGACGCTGCCGAGGTGGCCGGTCACATCCGCACGAGGCTGCGAGTACCCGCACGGGGCGAGTAGCGCCGGCTCCTCGGGGGCCGGCGCTTCTGTTTCATAACAGAACGGAGAGCCGACTCTCCAGCCGCGCCGAGGGCTCGCGTCGCCGAAGTCTGCAATTTCATTTCATTATCAGCTATTTGCGACTCATCGGCTGCTGATTCTTGACGCAAGAGATGGTGTCTTTTCGCGTCAGGACCAGTTCACTCGGATCAATTACAGATGTGCGAGACGTGACGCACGCCCAAGCCCGTGTGTCACGACTCGCGCCTGTATGCGCAGGGGAGGCTGCGCTCAGCGACTCCGGGCCACGCAAACGCCCGGAGACGCTTCACGCCCCCGGCATTATCCCGGAGCTCGCCGAAGCGAGGAGCGCCAGGCCGGAGGCTTCCGGACTAAAATCGAATCGAATGGGACTTGGTCGGCCGCGGCCGCAAGTGCGGCGTTGGCACCGGCTGCACCACCCCGGCCGACATCGCTTGCTGCACACCGATGTCCTCCCGCTGTGAATTGAATTTCCCAACCCGACGCGCGGTGTCGATGAGCCTTTGTGCATGCCGGGCGACCCACTGCGCCCACGCTGCGCGCCGATCGATCACCACCGTCCTCCGATGCTCCCGTCCAATCAAATCGAGCACCGCAGCTCGCTTCCCGTGAGGCAGGCTTTCCATGAGCGCAGTCTTGTCCGGTGTGTGGACAGCACAGCTGATCCGCCCGCGCGAACAGGCCACGTACGCCGACTTGGCGTTCAGCCGCTGCGCGGCAACGACCACGTGATCGACGGTCTTGCTCTGCGCTGCATGGCTGGTGACCGCGTAGCCGTGCGTCAGCGCCCGAAACCGCCCGGTGTCGATCCGGCGGCCATCCGTCGCTTCGATGACACCCGTGCGGATGCGGGCGACCGTGATGATTTCGCCATTGATCAGCTTCGAACGCCGATCATTCGCCCGAATGAGCAGCCGATCGCCTGCTGCCACCTCCAGGCTGCGCATCCGGGAAACCGAAAAGAACCCGGATCGCAGCGGCAGCGGCTCCTCGCCATGGGTTCCGCGAACAAATGCGCCCTTCCTGGTGACGCGCACGACTTCGCAGGAATCACCGGACCGATGTCCGCCCACCGTCCGGTTGAAGGTGACGACCATGCCGGGGGTGTAGTTCCGGGCCGACCGCATCTGCATCTTCGTCCATTTGAGAGGATCGTGGACGGTGATGACTTCGCCAGCGCCAATGATGCCACGCGCCTTGAGCTGTTTCCTGACCTCGGCGGTGAGCACCTCGTGCTCCGCCCAAGTCGGTGTGACCGCCAGCACACGCCCGAGCTGCCGGCCGTCCTCCGACACCCGCATGAACTCCTCTGCGGCAGTCCTGAGGTAGTTCGGCCCGGCTTCCTTGATCCACCCCATCCCGTCCAGCCGCTCGAGGCCGACGCGCGCGGCCCCCACCGCAAGGCAGCGCACGGCGCCACGGTACTCCTTGTTTTCCTGGCGCCGGATGGCCGTCAGTTCCACGCGCTGCAGTTTCGAGTGCGTCTCGATGACCCGCAGGAAGTCACCCGCCTCGACCGCCGTGTGCTGCCGGGTATCGCCCAAAAACAGCACCCGCGCCTGATGGCGCTCTGCCATCTTCAGAAACTCGGCTCCCTGCTCGTTGGAGGTGAGGCCTGCCTCATCGCAGATCAGAATCGCACCCTTCAGCCGGCCCGGTTCCCGGGGAGCAACATTTTGCAGAAAATCGCTGAGCGTCGTGACAGGCACTCCATCGCGCCGAAGCGTGTCCACGGCAGAGCTGGTCGGGGCGCAGCAATGGATCTGCACTCCGGACTTCACCAGCGATTGATGAATCTCTTTCAGGACTGTCGTTTTCCCGACACCGGCCGCCCCACGCAGGCAGATCACCTGGTCACGTGACTCCAGAACCGCACGGGCCGCAGCCGCCTGCTCCGGGCTCAGGTGCGCAGCCACGGAGAGGGCATTGCCCCCCAGCGGAGGAAAGACTCCGCACGTGCGGTCCACGAATTCCACGGCCGACTTCTCCAACAATAGCCCGCGTTCGGTGGCAAACTGCCCATGGACCCAGGCATCGTCGGTCAGGGGGATGAGCTCCGACCGCTCCGCCTCCGCGTGCAGTTCGCGCAAATCGATACTGCCGAGCTCCTGGTTCAGCGCCTCCGCGAGAATCTCGTGCCCGGCCGCCACCGAGCGACGCTCATAAATGTGCCGCACCGCGGCCCGCAAGCTCCTGTTCTCGCAGTCCGGCATGCTCAATTTCGCCCGTTCGCATGCCATCGAATGCGCTTTCAATCCATCGAGTTTTTGAAGTTCACCGGCCGACAACTGCGCCCGTTGGGCCGCCAGGACCTCTGGAGTCGCAATTTCCGTCAGCTTCGCGTTTCGGCTCTCCACCGTAATGGCGTGGATCTCAGCGGTGGTCGGCTGCCGTCCGTTCTCCTTTCGGAAGGCCCCGATGCCCTCCTCGACTTCCGCCCGCCGCTTGGAGAACCGCTCGCGCACTTCCGCGGACACGCCGGCGATTTCGAAGCCGGTGGTATTTCCGCGACCGTCCTGAATCCTCTCGACCTCGTAACCCAGCGCCAGGCAGGAGCGCGCCATTTCGTTTTGGTAGACCTTCCCGGCGTACCGAATCGCCGAAACCATCTCGAACTCCGTCAGCGCCCGCCATGATTTCGAGCCCACATCCCAGGTTGCATTCGCGACCACAAAATGGGTGTGAACCTGCGGATCGAGCGCGCGGGATGCAGTGTGCCGGAACACCGCCGCCGTCAGGTTCCCGGTGCGAATGTTGGCGCGAAAGAATGCGGTGTTGGCCTGCCGGGCGGCAAATTTCTCCAGCTCTCGAAACGCGATCCGCGCTGCAGCATCATGCGCTGCCAGCAGCCGGATATCGCCCATGGTCACGGCCAGAATGGAAACCGATTTTTGGGCACTGCACTGAAAGTCGAAGAATCGAACCCGATCCTTTCCATCCCGAGGTGTCAGTTTTCCCGAACCATCCGGATGACGATTCAATCTCAGACTTTCAAAAGCGGCATCATCAGGATGAATCGGGCCATCCAACCCAAGTCGCTTCGACCCTTCTCCCATCCATTCGCCGACAACGCACTCGCCTTCACTGTAATAGTCGTTCGCGGCCAGATGCCGCGCCACGTAGGTGCTCCCGTTCCGGATTTTGGCCATCGTGAACATGCGGCGATTCGTTCGCCGAAGCCACGTCGTCAAGTTTGTCGCATTTCTTCGTTCTTAGTGGAGACGCAATATGTCTAACGCGAAGCCTCCCGCGTTGGAAAACATCGAACGGGCTCGAATGGCATTCGCCCCAATTCGAGGAAATTCGACGGGCTTCGGCGCCAGCGCTCGCAAATCCTCGAATGGGGTCGCATGTGCTCGAAGATTCCTCGAACGCGACTCGAACACGCTCGAATGGTTGACTCCCCGCCCGGGGCATGAACCTGGATGACAAGATTGCGAACTTTCTGCGTGACTCGAGCGCCGCCCCGGCGCGCAGCAAGCTCGAACCGTACGCCGGGCTGATACGCGAACTGCGGCAGCGGCGATGGACGTATGCTCGGATCGCAGATGCGCTGCGGACCGAATTTGGCGTGATGGCCGCCCCGAGCACGGTGTTTGCCTTCGCAAAGGTCCGCGCCAGGAGGCATCAGCCGGCCGTCCTGCCGGCAGGAGATATCGCATCATCCACTCCGACGGCCCCTGCGGCTCGAAGGCCGCGGTTCAATCTCGACGGGTAGCGCAGAAGGCACGGCGAGGCGGGCGGCATTCCGGCCGCGACCGCAGTTGTTCCGTTCACGATCCGAAAAGATATCTGCAAACGATGCCGCCAATCAGCACGCCCGAGATGGCTCCACTCACATACACCCAGAGCCTGTTGCTCCCTGCGATGATCGCCGGCTTCAATTCGTCGAGGATCATGTTCTGTACCTCGACTGCACGGATCGCCCGGTTCAGCGGCATTGTCTGATCGAGAAGCCGGACCTCCTGGTGAAGCAGCTTCCGCAGTGCCGCATCCCGGGTCTCATCCGCCTTG
>WYBX01000077.1 GCA_011525695.1 Verrucomicrobiia bacterium | reverse complement strand
TTCAGTCAGATGTAGGCGAGATTTGATCCGTCCACGGAAGGTTCGTAGCCGAGAAGCTGCCCAACGCGTCTCTCATTTTTGGCACGCTGGATTTCACCGTGCTATGGTTGGCTCGTGGGGTTCGGACCCCGAATCCGTCAACGGAATTTCAATCTTTCGAGGATCGCACATCCAGCGCGTCGCGCAGCCCGTCGCCCAGGAAGTTCAACGAGAACAGCGTCAGCGAAAAGATGAACCCGGGAAACACCAGCAGCCAGGGAAACTCCTCCATCTTCTCCGCCCCGTCCTTGATCAGCCCGCCCCAGGAACTCATCGGCGGCTGAACGCCGAGCCCGAGGAAGCTGAGGAACGCCTCGAGCAGCATGACCGCCGGGATGGTGAGCGTGGTGTAGACGATGATCGGGCCGAGGATGTTCGGCAGGATGTGCCGGAAGATGATCCGGCGCCGGCCGAACCCGAGCGAGCGGGCCGCCTCGATGAATTCCATCCGTTTCACCGCCATCACCTGGCTGCGGACAATCCGCGCCATCGTCAGCCATTCGACCGCACCGATCGCGACGAAGAGCAGGACGATGTTCCGGCCAAAGAAGACCATCAGCAGGATCACGAAGATCGGGAAGGGCAGCGAATACATGATGTCGACCGCCCGCATCATGAAGGCATCCCGCTTGCCGCCGAAAAAGCCCGCAATCGCGCCATAGACGACGCCAATGCTGAGCGCGACGAACGTGGCACAGAGCCCGACGCCGAGCGAGACCCGGCCGCCATACAGCATCCGGACCAGCAGATCGCGGCCGAGCGTGTCGGTGCCCAGCCAGTGCCGGGCGCCGGGGGCGGAGGCGCCGAGATCGAGGTCCTGCGACTCGTAGCCGAACGGGCTGAGGAAGGGGCCGACGAGGCAGGCCAGCGTGACCAGCCCGAGCGCCCACATTCCAAAGACAGCGATCCGGTTCTTTCGCAGCCGCAGCCAGGCATCGTGCCAGAGCGACGAGCCCTGTTCGATGGGTTCGACGTGCGGAGACTGCGGCAAGGTGGAGGTGGCGGAGGTCATCCGTGCTGGGTCATGGTGCCGGAAACAGGCTGCCCGGGTGGGAGATAGTGCGATCCTCCAGTCCTGTTTGTGGACGACACGGAGGTCGTCCCTCCAGGAATGTGTCTTCGAATCCTCGATTCGAAATTGGATTCATGGAGGGCCGGGCTCCGTCCCGGCCATGAAAATCGATGAGCTGCGCGGAATGAGCTTTCCATTGGGTCTTTGGACGACACGGAGGTCGTCCCTCCAGGAATGTGTCTTCGAATGGACGCCACGGAGGTCGTTCTTCCGTCCGGGACGGGCGTCTGAAACCAGGAATCCAAAATGGATTCGTAGGGGCGCAGTCTTGTCTGCGCCCTCAGGACCCTTGAATGAAGCAGACGGGGGCAGTCTCTCGACTGCGCCGGCCATCCTGAGTCCTTCGGGGGGCTGAGGGTTTTCAACGCGTCGAATGGGCGCAACTGCGCCCCTGCGGCTGCATGGTTAAATGAACTCTTCAAGATGTATATTCGCATCAGAAGGATTCATCCTTCCAGCCGGACCTTGGGGTTCATCCACGCCTGGACGATGTCCACGATCAGGTTCAGCGCCATGATCAGGCTCGCGTAGAGGATGACGGTGCCGAGCACGAGGGTGTAGTCGCGATTGAAGGCCGAGTTCACGAACTCGCGGCCGATGCCTGGAATCTGGAAAATCGTCTCGATGACGAACGAGCCGGTGAGGATCCCCGCGGTGGCCGGCCCGAGGTAGGCCACCACCGGGAGCAGTCCGCCGCGCAGCGCATGGCGGGTGACCACGCGAAACTCGGAGGCGCCCTTCGCGCGGGCGGTCCGGATGAAGTCCTGGTGGAGCACCTCGAGCATCCCGCCGCGTGTCAGCCGCGAAATCGGCGCGGCATAGGCGAGCCCGAGCACGAGCGCGGGGAGCACGCGATCCTCGGGGTAATACCAGCCGGAGGCGTTGAACCAGCCGAGGTGGATGGCAAAGGCGAGGACGAGCAGCGGACCGACCACGAAGGTCGGGATGGAAATGCCCATCATGCCGAAGGAGGAGGCGGTGTAATCAATCCAGGTGTTCCGGCGGACGGCCGCGAAGGTGCCCAGCGTGATCCCGACGAGCAGGGCGATGCCGAGCGAAATCGCGCCAAGCTCGGCGGAAGCCGGCAGCTTGTCGGCGATGATCTCGTTGACCGTCCGGTTGGGATACTTGAAGGAGGGGCCCAGATCGGCGCGGGCGAGGCTGCCGAGATAATCGAGGTACTGCCGCCATAGCGGCTGGTCGAGTCCGTAGTGCGCTTCGAGATTGCGCAGGATCTCGGGCGTCACGGCCTTTTCCGCGGTGAACGGGCCGCCAGGCACGAAGCGGACCATGAAGAACGTCGCGGAGATCACCAGGAACAGCGCGAGCAGCGACTGGAGGAAGCGCGACGTGATGAAGCGGAACATGGCGGGCGGAGGAGCCGGGGGCAATCTGCCCGGCCAGGACCTGGCGGGACAAGTTCAGTTTTCGATCCAGACGTGCTTGTAGGGATGATTGTCGAGCAGCGTCGGGTAATAACCCTTCACGGCCGGGCTGATGGCCCGGACGCGCATGTAATGGTAGATCGGGATGATGGGCAGCTCCTCGACGAGAATGGCCTCCATCTGCTGGTAGATTTCGTAGCGTTCCTCCTCCGATGGCGCCGCGAGCGCGGCATGGAGCAGCCGGTCGTATTCGGGATGCGCCCAGTTGGTGTCGTTGTTGCCGCTGGTGGATTCCCAGATTTCCAGAAAAACGTGGGGGTCGAGGTAGTCGGCGATCCAGCCGCCGCGCTGGAGGGTGAAGTTCTTGGTGTGCTGCGAGTCGAGGTAAACCTTCCACTCCTGGTTCAGGAGACTGATCTCGACGCCCAGGTTGCGGCGCCACATCTGCTGGATCGCCTCGGCGATCGCCCGGTGGTTTTCGGAGGTGTTGTAGAGCAGCTCGACGGTCGGGAACCCGCGGCCGTCCGGGAAGCCGGCCTCGGCGAGGAGCCGCCGGGCCTCGGCCAGGTCGCCGGTCAGCTGCGCGCGCGGCGTGTAGCCGACGGTGCCCGGCGGGGTGATGGCGTAGGCCGGCTGCTGGCCGCCGCGGGTGACGTTGCGGACGAGCGATTCGCGGTCGATCGCGAGCGCCAGCGCCTTCCGGACGCGGCGGTCGTCGAGCGGCGGTCGGGCGACATTGCAGCGGTAGAAATAAACGCCAAGGTAGGGATCGATCCGGAGCGCTTCGGGGAATTCCTTCCGGTAAGTGTCGATTTTCGTGTTCGGCAGTTCGTTGGTCAGATGCAGCTGGCCCGTGCGGAACATCCGCTCCTCGGTCGAGATATCCTCGGTCGGAAAGAAGTGGATCTCGTCGAGCCGGACCGTGGCGGCGTCCCAATAATGGGGGTTGCGGGCGACGACGATCCGGCGGTGGGGGAGCCATTCCTTCAGGATGAACGGTCCGCTGCCGACGAGGTTGCCGGCGCGGGTCCAGGCGGTGCGCCGCTGATCGACCGGGCCATGCCGGCTGATGACCCGCACCGGCACCGGCCACCAGGAATAGTGGCTGGCCATGATCTTGAGCAAAAACGGCGTGGGATTCTCCAGCGTCACGAGGAAGGTCCGTGCGTCAAGGGCGGCGAACCCCACCTGGGTGATGTCCTGGAGTCTTCCCTCATAGTACTCCTTGGCGCCGGCGACGAAGTTGTAGACCAGATACGCGTACTCCGAGGCGAGCGAGGGCGAGATGATCCGTCGGAACGACTGTACCAGATCCTCCGCCGTGATCGGCTCGCCGTCCGACCAGCGCGCATTCGCGCGGAGCCGGAAGGTGTAGACGCGGCCATCGGGCGAGATTTCCCATGATTCCGCCAGCCCGGGGACGGGGTGAAGGTCCTTGGGGTCCTCCGTCACGAGGCCCTCGAACAGTGCCATGATCACCTTGTGCTCGGGCACGCCGGTGACGGTCTGGGGATCGAGATCCTGCACTTCGCCGCCGTTGCCGGCGAGGAGCACCTGGCGGGCGTCGCCATTGGCATCGACCCGGGTGGCGGCGGGTTCCTGCCGGCTGCAGCCGTGGGACAGGAGGGCGAGGGACAACAGCAGTGGCAGGACGGGGCGATGTGGGCGGGCCATCGCCTTAAGGGAGCACGGCTTTGAGCGGGAGCAACTCGGTGATTCGGGAAATGGCAGCGGCGAGAGGTATGGCGTCCTGTCGCTGGAAGGGTTTCAGAGTTTCGGATTCACCGTTTCCCCGACGAACGGCGCCTGGAAGATCCGCGCCCGCCGGCTCGCGCTCTGGCCGCGGAATGGCCGGCGATCAACGGGCGCCCGGTAGCCGGTCCGGCGGTAGCCTGCACGGGCGGGATCCGTCGCGCAGCGAATCTGGAAGTCCTGCATTCGCGCAAACAGGGCGAGGAGCTGCTCCGGCTGCGAATAGTGATCGAGCCCGCTGCGCTCCAGGGCGAGAAGCACCTCGTGGGTCGCCTCGAGCGTGGACAGGCAGCCTGCATGCGGCTGCTGCTTGATCCGATAGCGGCTGGGCGCGGACGGGGTGAACATGATTCGTGGCAATCGCTGGAGGCTCGAACTCAACCGCAGCATCTTGCGGCCGAGGCTCCAGGTGGCATCGAGAATCAGGACGGCCAGCTGCCGGCCGGCGAGTGCCTCTGTCGCCAGCTGCCCTTGCGAAAGATTCAGCGCGTCGCGGCCGGGATAGAGCAGGACGGGAAAGAGGGCGGGATCGGCGAGCAAGGCCTGCACTTCGTCGTGATCATCGAAGCCGACACCGACGTGAATCACGCTGTTCGGCAGCGCGAGGTGCGTGAGCCGGCCGGT
This sequence comes from Verrucomicrobiia bacterium, assembly GCA_011525695.1. Lineage (GTDB taxonomy): Bacteria > Verrucomicrobiota > Verrucomicrobiia > Opitutales > Opitutaceae > ER46. The sequence goes on along the minus strand of WYBX01000077.1, from coordinate 79,004 downwards.
GGCGGCCTTTTCCTGCTTCCATTCCTTGGGATGCATCAGGAATACGAAACGCGTGCGGGTCGGCATGGGCGTGATCGAACGGCACCAGCAGAGTGGTTTCGGCCAGAAACAGCGGTAGCACGTTTCGCGCGCCATGATCCGCCAAGGCTGAAGCCGGGTGGGCGATTGGCAAGCGGCCGCGTGCAAACTTCCCCGGCTGTTCGGCTTTGGCTTGAATGACCGCCTGCCCGCCGAAGCTTCACGGGCTTGCAACTCCCGGGAATGGAATCATGAACTCAGGACACCCTGGTATGTCTCGATTCTGCATTCTGCTATGGGCTGGCGTGTGCCTGGCGAGCGGCGCAGCGGCTGCTGCCAGCGCCCAACCTGCCACGGAGAACATCCATCCGCCCCAGGTTCCCGCCGATGCCGGCGAGCCACTGGCCGGGATGGGAATAATGGTCGGCGAGGTGACCGAAACGTCTGCCATCGTCCAGGTGCGGCTGACGCAGTCGGAACACTTGATCGAGCGCGACAGTCCCGGCGCTTCGGGGATCGTCGAATTCCGGCTTGCTCCGCTCGGCGGGAGCGGCGGCGAACAGGTCCTTTCGGCGCGCGCGCTACCGCAGCGCGATTTTATCGCTCGGGTCCGATTTGGAAATTTACAGCCAGCGACGCGTTATCGCTGCACCAGCCGCATCGGATTGACGGCGGCGTCGCTGCGACCGGGCCCGCGGGCGCAATTCAGGACCCTTCCGGGTGCGCAGCGGGCGGAAGCGGTCAGCCTGGTGATCGTGACCGGCATGAACTACGCGAAGTTTCACGGCGACGACCGGATCGACCGGGAGCGGCATCTCATCAGGAACGCCATCGAGCTGCCCGAGCCGTACCAGGGGGCCGACAAGCACCTGGGGTATCCGGCCCTGGCCAGCATCCTCCGGCTGCAGCCGGACTATTTCGTCGGCACGGGCGACAATGTTTACTACGACACGCCCGATGATCCGCGGGCGCAGACGGTGCGCGAAATGCGGCGGAAGTGGCACGAGCAATTCATTCAGCCGAGATTTCACGATCTCTTTTCCGCGACCGGCACGTACTGGATGGTCGACGACCACGACTACCGCATCGACGACGGGGACAACGCGGGCGAGTTCCTGCCGTTGCCCGAGACCGGGCGCCGCATTCTGCTGGAGCAGTTGCCCTACGCAGCTTTCGAGGAGCCGGCACCCAAAACCTATCGCACGCATCGTGTCAGCCGCGATCTGCAGATCTGGTTTCCGGAAAACCGCTTTTATCGCAGTCCCAATGCCCTGCCTGACGGGCCGGGGAAATCAATCTGGGGCGCCGAACAGAGGCGGTGGCTGCAGGAGACCCTGCTCGCCAGTGATGCGACTTTCAAATTGCTGATCTCGCCTACGCCGATGATCGGGCCCGACGATTTGCGGAAGCACGACAACCATTGCGACATCGGAGGCTTTCGCTGGGAGCGCGACGAGTTTTTCCGGTTTCTCCAGGACAACGGGCTCAATCGACAGAACTTCTTCATGATTTGCGGCGATCGGCACTGGCAGTACCACGCGGTGGACCCGACCGGCTTGGAGGAGTTTTCCTGCGGGGCACTGGTCGATGCCAATGCGCGGTTGCCCCGGCTGCCGGGCGATCCCCAGGGAACCGATCCGGAGGGCACGATTCGCCACCTGCACCAGCAATCCAAACCCTCGGGGGGATTCCTGCTGGTCCGTTGCCTGCCAGCCGCTGGACAGCAGGGCGCCCGTTTGGAATTCGCTTTCCACGACGAAAACGGCGAGGTCCTGTACGAGCACCACAAGGTCAGGGAACTTCGGAACACTCCGTAGCTGCCGCGTGGGACGTCCTTCAACGGGGCCGCGCTTCGAGAAGCGCGGAGAGAGGAATCGTGCGGATGCACGATTCCTGGGTGGGAGTGCCGAGCCTTTGCGCCGGAGGCAGGTCGCAAGAATCACAGCCTCACATGTGACGAGCGCGGAATTGGCATGGTGCTGAAGAGGGCTGAGGGTGAGAACGGTGCGCAGATCGGCAGGCAATCGAAAAGACGTGGGCGCGGCAGAAGGCACAATGAGGCCGGCGCTCCCGTGAACGGGATTAATGGCCGGAGCCGTTCTGACGCCTTGGGATGAAAGACCTCTTACCCAATACTTGAACCCGTACTCATTCTGCCGCGCTTGGAACAATGGTGCCCGACGCGGAGTGGATTTCAAGCTCGCCGGATAGAACCATGCGAACCTCCGCTCGGCCGCTTCAACGGGGCCGCGCTTCGAGAAGCGCGGAGAGGCTAGGGAAGCCACAGCAGGGCCGACAAGGGACTATCGCTTCAACGGGGCCGCGCTTCGAGAAGCGCGGAGAGTCGGCCGTGGTGGATTACCACGGCAAGGGCGACGGTGCTTCAACGGGGCCGCGCTTCGAGAAGCGCGGAGAGGCAGCAGAAAAAGCGAACGTTGTGCCGGAAGATTTCTGAGTTCAAAAAGAAGATTCCTCGGCGGGCTGTTATACGAGACGCGTTTGAAGCTCGGCGGCGGAGCCTTCTGGAATGTGACGTTCCTATCATCGAAGCTGAAGCGCCTGCGGTAGGCTTCGTGTCGCCGATCAAGCGAGTCCAGTGAACCTGAATGCGGACAAAGCAGTGTGGTGCCGCCGCTGCCACTGCTCGGTTGAAAGACCTTTCCAGGATATTCGGTGAGTCGAGCATCGACCTCGGAGGAGTCGAGCACTTCTGCCCACGCCCATGCCATATCGACTCCCCGCCCGAACTGATAAATCAGTTCAGCGAGCGAACAGATGGCGTTGGCATGATGCCTGTCCTTGTCTGCGATGTCCGCCCACGCGTAGAGGAACGGCACGTTTGCATCGAAAAGGTAAGGCTGGAAAACCTTGGTGGCGGATCGGATTTCCGCGATGCGTCGTGGGTCTCCCTGCACGGAATCGAGGTCGTTGTTCGGCATATAGAACATCACGCGATCACGGTGCGGAGCCCGTCGCGCGCGTGGCGCGCCTACAATCGGGGCCGGCTGCCTCTGAAGCCATTCCAGCGAGTCGCGCACGGACGCAAGCGTTCCATTCAGGCCAGCTGCAGCCACGAGAGCCTGAAACAGGCGTGCCGGGCACGGCGGCCAATCGCCCTCGCCATTGTAGCGGTCTTCGTGCAAGCGCACATGGATGACGAGTGCATGCGACATCAGGCCCCCCCCGTTGAAGCTGCTTCCTTGGTCTTCTTGGCCAAGAGCTTCTTGGCTTCCTTTAGATCAAATTCGAATTCGAGTTTCTCTTCCCACTTTGGCCGGAAGTGGTTGGCCGCAGCTTTCGCGTATTCCTCGATGACCGACTTCTCCAGCGTGACCTCCGTGGTCGTGCCACGTCGCGGCACTTTATACCAAGTGTCCTTTTCGTCTGAGTAGCGCAGCAGGCACCCTTCGCGGAGGAACAGTTCAATGTCGGCCGTGGCAGCCATCAGCGACAGGCCCAGGAGGTATTTGCGTATCGCGTTGGTCTCGTCCTCGTCCTGCTTGTTATTCTTGCCGCGCAGACTGCGCAGGGCGATCAAGTTTACAGTGACTTGGCGCTCAATCGGTCCACGCGCGATTACGCCTCCGAGGACGCGGGCTTCAGGATTGGGTGCGCCGTCGCGAAACTGCGGAACTTTGTCAGTCTTGCGAAAAACGCCGGGGGCGTCGGCGAAGCCTGCAGTCGAGAGCTTGCCTTCTTTGTCTTTGTCCTTAGCCGATGTCGGCATAGGTCGGCGGGAAGATGACGCGCGCCACATCTCCATCTTTGCTATGCCTGTCGATGACGCCGACGGGCAGCAGTTCCTGTTTAAGGTGCAGGGCGACCGGACCTGTTGGGTCCGTTGCCCACGTGTCGAGCAGTTCGTTTGTTACTTTGATCGGTTGGTTTTGTTGGCTCATAATTGTGTCTCCTCTTTGACTGAGATCTGTTTTCTATCGCCGCCTCTTTTTACTTCTTCATGTTCCACCACAAAGCGGCGGTGTGGAAGAAACAGAGCCGGTGCGCCCAAGGTGCCGCGTGCCAACACTGTGGGCAGGAACCCGTCGCGAGCGCTCCCCGATGAACCCCATACATAATAACGAAAGCACCTGGACGAAATCCTTTCAGGGCGTGCGTGCTGTAGTCCAATCACCGCGAAGATTTCGCAGATGGGATACGTTTCGAAGCGCATATCGATACCGCCTTTGCGTAGCTTGTCCGCGGAAAAGCCGGCGTTCAGCGGATCGGCATAACTTCGGGGATCCAATCGAAACAGTGATTCCGTGCGAGCCGGCATGTCTAGCGGACGCAACACTGCCTCACCACGATTTTGGCGGAACGAGATGCGCTTCGTCCAGCACGACGAGTGTGTCTGCGCCCAGCAGCCCGGCGTGATAGGGTCGCATTTTCCGCGACACGCGATAGCCCTCGAAAAGGAGCCGCGAGCCGATCATGTCCACCGTGCCGACGATGATCGCCGGCAGCGATGGCTCTTCGAGCCACTCGCGATTATCGACGAGCTGACCGCGCAACGTGGAAACGGGCAGCATTTTCGAGCCCAGGCTGAGACCCGCCTTCATGCTCAGGTTAGCTTCGACGAACTCTCGCAGTCGCGTGGCTTCCTCGGTTGCCTGATCCACAACCGCCCTGCGGTCCACTACATAAACAAGTCGCCTCGGTAACTTTGCGGCAAAGGCACGAGCAATCAGCCAGATTGCAATCACTGAAGTCTTGCCGAGCCCGGTTGGAATGTCGATCGCTTCGGGAATTCCTTGCCGCGCCAGAGCCAGCCTTTGGCCAGGATGTCGCGCGCGGCTTTCGCCTTGCCGATGGGCACCGGACAGAGTTCATCACGCTGGAAATCCGGAGAGAATCCGGGTTCGCCGGTGCCTTCGTCGCCGTCGCGCTGCAGCCAGTTTTCGCGCCAGAGAACCTGCAGGTCCGTGTCGTCATCCAAACCGCGAACAAAGGGTGACACATCGGTGAAACCAAGGGAGAGATTCGCGTCGGTGTCGAAGAAATCGAGCAGTTCGTGGCGCTGGAGAGAATACGGACAGCATTTGATGGATGCCGCGATGTCGGCGTGAATCTGCTCAAGGCTGGCGGGGGAAGCGTTGCCGTTCAGCTTTTGCAAAGAACTCGAGGCTGATTCGCAGGCAGCAGCTTGATAAGGGAGGCAACATTTGACGTTTCTGTCTCGAATCTCCTGCCGGGCTTTTTCGTTTTTGCCCGCTGACTCCGGCTGGAGGCCGACACCGGCCACGAAAGCGAGTGGCTTCCAGTTGGACTGGTTGAATTCACCCGAGCGATTGAGTCGCCCAAGCCGCTGCACGAGGGAGGCCAACGGAGCGACTTCCGAAAATAGGATCCCGCTCGAAATATCCACTCCCGCTTCGATGACTTGGGTGGCTATGATGAACTGACCCTTTGGAAAAGCCGTCCGATCAACCGAGCCGAGGCGTTTCACCTGCTCCTTGCGCTCCGGCGGGCGAAAGCGCGAGTGTAGCAGCAGCAAATCGCTTCCATCCGGCTTTCGAGCCAAGAGCTGTTGATATGCCGCTACGGCGCGATCCACGGTGTTGCAGATAATCAGAGTTCGTGCTGGCAAGCTGCCGCCATCGCTGATGGCCGTGAGCATTTTCTGGTGCTCAGCGAGGATGTGCTCGACAAGCGTTTTAGCGGGAATGGTATCGCCAAAATTGAGATCGGTTCTTAGCTCCAGTCGTTTCACGGCGCTTCGGCGCTCGTGAATCGGGCCATTCGTGGCGGATTTCTCGTTGTCAGTGAGACCGAAAATGAACCGTCCAGGGCGCGTAGTGGTGCGCCATTCCCGCGTTCTAAGAACGTCAGGGTTGTTGGTCGCCGACATATACCAAGTGACCGATCCAGCGGCGCCGAACGAGCTGAGCCCCTGCGTGGGGGAATTTCTAAATGCTTCCAACTGGCAGGCTGTGCTTAATCCTGGTCCCATCAACTGTGTCTCATCCATCACCCACAGGCAGTCGTTGTTGAGCAGCCCGAAATGCATCGGCCAGCGGGCGCGGCTCATGCCGTAGCCGCGGTTTAACGCGCGGCTGAGGAGCATGTCCTGGGTGCCGATGAGGATGGCGGGACGCTCGGGGTGGATGTCCCACTCGCGCCGGGCTTCATCGAGTTCCTCGCCACCCATGAGGATCACGGGCGAATGAGTGGCCAGCCAGATTAGGTTGCCGCGTGCGTGAGTCAGCTCACCGGCGAGCGAGGCTTCAATGGGAACCTGGCGGCCCGCTTTGATCCAAGGAGCGCGGGCAAGCGCGAGCCACTGCTTCTTCTCATGTTCCGAACGAATCAAATCAGCCAAGCAGGCTGTTTCAGCGTCGAGTAGAGCGCGTTCCGACGAACCGTCTTCCGTGGCTGCGAGAGCGAGCCGCAGGATCCAAAGTTGAGCATTGTCGCGTGTCTGCTCCACCAGCGTTCGCATCGGCAGACAATAGACCAGACGCCGTGGCCAGCCCGGCTGCTGCGCAGCCGCTTCGTTTTGCGCGCAGCGCAAAACGTTCCAGAGCCAGGCGAGCACGACAGCCGCGGTCTTACCGAGGCCAGTCGGGATATTGATGAGTTGGGACTGGCACGTGATGCCACCGGTGAGCGTATCCGGTCGGTCGGCCCTCGCATCTGGACCGCAGGCCAGCCGGCATTGGTAATCGTAGGGCGGGTGGCCGGTGGCGGCCTGGAAGAAGGCGTCGAAGGTCGGGGACATGGCGGTCAGCCGTTCTTAGGTTTCGAGTTGCGGAGGGCCTTCGCGTCGCGCTGTGTGAGCGCCTTGAAGTTTTCGCGAGTGGAAACCTTCTTGCCGCCCATCAGCTCCCGGCATCGCTACCAGGGGACAATTTGTCCTCCAGTAGCCATCGAGCTCCGGATCGCGCTTCCTGAGCTTTTTGATGTAGTCCCTGACGTTGACGGAATCAGTCAGGATTTCGACCGCGTCGTCGATGGAGAAATACCATCTCTCTTCCGCGTGGTTCCAGGCGCGGCGGACTTGCTTCTCCTCAAACAGGGTGATGGCGCTCATGGACGGTCAGTTCTTATGTTTCAGCCGGTTGGTGAAGGTGTCGTTCATTGAGACATCATTGGCTCTGATGGAGGATGGCTGCGCAGATGGCTCACAGCACGACGCTGCGCTGGGCGATCTCTTCTGGTGCCGGAACGATTTCTTCGGTTGAGGTCATGGAACAAGCTTTCGAAAATTTCGGGTGCCATGACGGGCGTTCGGCACGCGGCAGCTTCGCCCCGTCACGTCCGAAAGGGTCTCCGGGTGAGGCGTCATGGGAAAAAAGGTGCAACGACCAAGGCAGACTCACGAGGCCCGAAACTTCCGGAATTCCGGAAGCGCATATATTGTCCTGCGTGGCGGCGTTGGTGGAATGACCGGAGGCCGGAGGGCAGAGGGCTGAGGACAGAGGACTGAGGACGGACGACGGACGACTGAGGACTGAGGACAGACGCCAGACAGCAGACGATGGACGACGGCGCGCGGAGATCGGAGGCCAGATGGCAGACGGTGGACGGAAGACAACGGGGGGCGGATGACTGAGGACGGACGGCGGGGGACTTCGGGACGGAGGACGGAAGACGGAGGTCGGAGGAACCGAAGACGGAGCACGGACGCGGCACACTGTAGCCGGGGCAGTGGGACACCGGCTGTCCCTGTGAATAATTTATTGCGGATGCGGGATGCGGAGCGCCGGTTTCCAGGGGGGCGACCGAGTATCGCCGCTCGGAGACGCGGCGCTACCAACCGCTAGCAGCGTGTTGGACTTAGCTTCCGACTGTATCGGTCGGGAGGAAAGTGGGAAGCAACACGCTGCTAGTTGGCCTGCGGCATTTTTGCTTGTGGCGGGGTAGATTGCCATGGCGAGTGGCGGGAAAGTTGCTGTGCGCTGCCGCATGGCCACCCGCTTCGTCGACATCGATCGCGATACCCCGATGCTACTGCCACCAGACCTGCGGGACTGGGTACTGGCCGACCACCTTGTCCACTTCGTGCTCGATGCGATAGAGCAGGTCGACCTGCAACCATTCAAGCTGAACACTCGGGGGAGCTACCAGCGCGCAGGCGAGACCATCGCACAGCTGGAACAGGACGTGCAGCAACTGTTCGAAAAAGCGGAGCAGGCTGACGCCACACCGCTGCAGGATGGTCTCACGATTCCCGACGAGATCGCACGGCGGCACCAGCGCAAGGCAGCATTGGAAAAGGCGGTCTGCCTGGCCTATAACCTGCGCCGATTGCACACCCTCCAATCGATCGGAAAACTCGGGCCAATTGGGTAGAAAATGCTGGGGGCCTTGCCGCCCACTCAAACCATCCAAACCATCTTCCCAAAACCCGCGCGCACGCGCGGAAACTAGCAGCCCGTCAGCAAGGCCCGCCAAGAGGCCGGAAAAATGGCATGAACCCTTGCTGCGCTCGACTGCAAGTCCGACGGGCTGCTAGGCATACCGCGCGTGCATCGCCGAAGCGTTGTTCCGCAGCCGTTCGCGCAGTTCAACAGGAGCGAGGACCTCGGCGTGGGCGCCACAGGCCAGAATCCGGCGCTCCACATCGTTGAGGTGATTCAACCGCAGGCTGACCTCAATCCCGCCGTCTGCATTTTCGATGAATGTCTGCGAGGCATGCCATGGCCGCTCACGCAGGTATGGCGCCACTTCGCGATCGAATCGGATTCGCACATCATACTCCGTGTCGCCAGCGAAACGCCCAAGGCTGCCGCGCAGATAGCGTTCGCGGTCAAAATTCGCCGGTGGCTCGAATCGTCTGCCCGTTGGCTGGACCGCGTGGATCCGGGCCAGGACAAAATTGCGGCAGGCCTGGCGCGAGGCATCGTGTGCCACCAGCATCCAGCGGTGCTCGAGATGAGCAAGATGCAGCGGGTGGATGGTGCGTGTCTCGGGCGGTGCACCCGGCTTCGGCTTTTGGTAGCTGATCCTCAGTACGCGCCGGCGATGGATGGCCTCGAGCAGCGTGGCAAAGTGCCGGTGTTCGGCATCGGCGGCCGGGTCGTCCGGCGCGAACAGGAGATCCTTCAACTCATCGACCGGCAGCGAGACGGCACCGCCGACAATAGGAGCGATCTTTTCCAGCGCTGACGCCAGCGCCTGGCCGAGCGGCGAGGTCCGCCACGCGGCGAAGGTCTTCCCGGCGAGCGCCAGCGCGAGCGCTTCGTCGGCATCGATTCGGAGCAGAGGCAGCAGCGGGTGATGGTGCGTGCAATAATAACTGTGCGAGGCGGCATCCCATGCAACGGAGACGCCCAGCCTATCGCGCATGAATTCGAGATCGCGTTTGATCGTGCGCGGGGACACCTCGAATTCGCGTGCGATCGACTCGGCGGTGATGGGATGTCCATTGCCGAGCCTTTCATGGATCCGGATGATCCGTTCAAGCGCGGAACGGCCGCAGGAACCGGTGAACCGGCGGCGGATGCTGGGCGTACTGGAGGAACGCAGGGATTTTGAGGGCATCGCTTGGCTCTGGAGAAAGGGGTCCTGCGAAGTGAGGCGGGATATCTGAGGCACCAGATGCGGGCGGAAGTCAGCCGGGCCGAGTATGAAAGGGCGTTTGAAAGCAGGAAATGCCGTCGAACCCGTCCTGGTTGCTGCCCGGGCGGGAGTCGACGGACGGAGTTCCCCAAGCACGAGGGTGGGGCTGAAGTCGTGTCGATCAAGCGAATACACGGCACATGGTGTCCGCGAATTGCTGCACAATCCGCCACACGTGGGCCGAAGTCGAAGTGAGGGCGCAGCAAGACTGCGCCCCTACGTTCGCTTGGGATGAATCTTGAACCCGGCATGGATTTCGAACGGGCGTGAGGGCGCAGGCAAGACTGCGCCCCTACGAAAGCTTCGTGCTACGGCGCCTTCCCGGGCTGGAGCGCAGATGCCGGTGCGGAACGTGGCGCACCGCTGGAGACGGGCTGGCCCGCGAGCACCCGGCCGACGAGCCGGCCGCTGGTGATCGCCCAGCCAATCTTCAGTCCGTGACCCCACAGTACCTGCCCGCCGATCCCGTTCTGCCCAACGGCGTACAGTCCGGGAATCGGATTTCGATCGGCGTCGAGGACAGCGAAATTCGTATCAATTGCGGGACTGCCTTCCGTCGTGGTGAAGTAAGCCCGTGCGGGCCCGAGCAGTACCCAGTCGCGTCCCGTCAGCGGATGCGAGTCGCCCGTGCGGCCAAAGCGATCGCGGCCGGCGGAAACGCCGGCGTTGAAGTCGGCCACGGACTCCGCCACCGCCGCGGCCGGAAGCCCACGGGACGCGACCACGGAGGTCAGATCGGGTCCTCGCCCGAAAACATCCCGGCGCAACCGCTCGTAGTCCGCGACGTAGGCATAGGCGATCCGCGGGGCGGTCGAGATGAAGTGCGGCCAGGCGGAGTACAGCTGGCAAAGCCGCTGATCGAGGAGGAGGAACGCCTCCTTGCCGGGCTGCGCCGCGATGGCGATCTCCCGCTCGGGAGACTTCTGCTCGTTGCAGAAACGCTCGCCGTTGCGGTTCAGCAGAATCGCGCCGTCCCTGAAAAGCGCGTCCTCCGGATGCTGCCAGGCCACGAGCAGCCGCTTGATGAACGCATTCAGGATGAACTGTGGCAGCCGCGGTGCGATCCGGCCCATGATTCCCACCAACGGGCCCGAGGCCGGCAGCCATTCCTGCCATCCGCGGCGCGGCGGCGGCACAAAACGCAGCTCCGGCCCGTACGTGACGTCCATGTTGATCAAGGGTGCGCCGACCGAACGTGCCAGGTTCTGTCCGTCTCCCGACGCGTTGGGATTGATCCCTTCGATGGCGGCAAACCGGTCGCCCTTGAACTCGGCAATCAGCCGAGGTGCATTGGCATAGTCGCCGGCCGCGAGGACGACGGCGCGCCGGGCCCGAATCTCGATCTCCCGGCCGCCAATCCGGGCGCGGACTCCGATCACACGGTCGCGATCACGCAGCAGGGCGACCACCGGGGCGCTGCACTCCAGCCGGCCGCCCAGCCGCAGCAGTTTTCGCTGCAGCGCGAGGACATAAGCACGCGCACCCGGCACGACATTGTGCATGCGCGGGGCCCGGTTCGGCGGTTCCGGATTAGGGCCGACGAAGTTCAGCCCCAGCCCGCGCAGCCATTCCAGCGCCTCGCTCGAATGGGCGAGAAAGAAGCGTCGCAGTTCCTCGTTGTTGCGCGCCTCGATAGCCGGCGGCGCGAATCGTCCTGCGTCCTCGATGTGCGCCGCGACCGAGTCCGTAATGCCCGCGCGGCGTTGCAGGGCCGTGCAACTCGCGGTGAACGAGCCGACGGCCATCCCCGTGGTGCCACCGGGCACCGGCAGCTTCTCGAGCACGATGACGGAGCAGCCGCTTTCGGCGGCGCTCACAGCCGCGGCGAGCCCGCTGCCGCCGCCGCCGACGACAACCACATCCCAATCCGATGGCATCGCTCAGAACGTGCCGCGGATGCCGAAGGTCCAGAGCGAACCGGCAGCCTCGCGACTGCGCAGTTGCGCATGTTCGGGCGTGCTCGGGCCCTCGACGGCGCGATCCTCGGGCGTGTTCCGGATGTTGCGGAGGTTGAAATAAAACGCGTACCGCTCCTTGAAGTAGTACTCGCCCAGGATGTCGACAAAGCCGCGTTTCGAGAGCCAGTCGAAAGTCCCCGGTTCGATGCTGTTGCCGAGGCTTACGGCGCCGCGCCGAGTCTTGCCCTGGTAACTGCCGTTCACGCGTAGCGAGAACTTCTCCCGCGAGAGGCTGATCCCCCAGGAAGCCTTCCGTGGCACAAAGCCTTCCATATTGGCCGAATCGTCGCCGACCGCGCGCAGCATCGCCCCGTTGGCAAACACCTGCACGCCGCGCGCCCAGTGGGGCAGGAACGTCAGCGCCTGCTTGTAACTGACATCGACCCCGGTCATCCGCACCTTGCTCTGGATGTTGTGATCGGTGGTGACGTCGTAATCGCCATAGACAGTGGGATCGAGCGCGTACAAGGCGAGGAACTCGGGCGTCGCGGGAACGGTGGTGTCGCCAAAGAAGTTCTCGAACTCGCGCCGGTAGGCCCCGACCGAGAACTGTCCGACTCCCTTGAAGTAGTACTCGAGCCGCGCCATCACGGACTGTGCGGTCCAGGGCTTGATTGCGGCGTTGTTGACGCGAATCCGATTGCCCGAGCTGGGCGGCAGGGACTCGTCTGGCAACTCGATCCCCCCGGCATACTGGTCGAAGTCGGGACGTCCGATGGAGTGATAGTAGGCGGTCCGGAAGATGAGGTTTTCCCGGAGGTTGAAGCTCGCATTCAGGCTGGGGAAGAGGCGCAGGTATTCCTTCTCCGCGCGGGTGCCGCGTTCGATGAACGTCTGCTGCGCCACGCCGAGATCGTCGTCTTCCGGCACAATCAGCACCGGATCGCCATTCTGGAGGATGATGTTGCCGCCGGCATCACGACGGTAATTGAGGGTCGGATCGTCGAGCGGCCCCAGCGCCTCGATGTTCGTCTGCTCGACGCGGAGCCCGCCGACCAGCTTGAGCCGGCGATCCATCAGATGCATGTCACCGCGCAGGTAGACCGCCGATACGAGTTCCTCCGCCTGCTTCGATCCCTCCACGGTCGACCGGTACGCCTCCTCGGCATCGAGCTCGAGGTGGTTGGGGTTGGCGTAGAAGTAGTCCAGCAGGACGCCATTGTTGATGAACTGGATCGGCCGATAGCCGAAGGCCGGCGTACGTTCCGAATAGATTGGCGCAAGGAACGGCGCGGCATCGTCGTCACCGGTCAGCGGGTTCGTGCTGCCACGGCCGTCCGCGCCGACAAAGTCATAGGGAATGGTCGCCGCCCGCTGGTCGCGACGATCGTGGCGGAAGTCGAAGCCGGCCTTGAGCGTGACGGGCACGGCCCAGTCGAAGTCCCGTCCGATGTTGCCGTAGAGCCCGCGCTGGAGATTGCTCGAGCGGACAGGATTCGAGTTCGCCTCCGTGATGGCGTAGGTGTCGAGCTGATGGGGGTCGACGGGCGCTCCCGCGGCATCTGTCACCGTGATGGTGCCCGGCCGCAGATAGAAGATGTCGTCAAAGCCAATCGTCAGCCCGCTGCGGCGGGCGTTGGCAGTAGTGAAGTAGCCTTCGCTGACGGCGCGGCGTTTCTGCTTGGAGAGCGATGCGCCCAGTCCCATCTCGGCCTTCCAGACTGGTCCGCTATGGTGCCACACGAGGTTCGGCGAAGCCGTCTCGGTCGTGCGAAACCGGATGTTGTTCGCAAGCCGGACTTCCGCCCCGCCTGGCGTGCTTTGCGTGTGGGAAGGAGAGAAGTTGCCGGGTTGCACCCGCGTGATCCGGTGGTCGAGCGTGTGATTGACGACCAGGAAATCCACAAATGAGTACTGCATGACGAAGGAGAGCTGGTCGCGATCCGACAGCCGGTAGTCGGCGGTGAACCCGACGTTGTGCTTGCCCACCTGCTTTGTTCCGTCGCGGACCTGGTTTCGGGTGAGGTAGGGTTGATCCGGGGTCGTGTGCGGAAAGGCGCCGCCATTGGTGCTGGCACGGACGCCGCGCCACTCGTTCTCGACGTACTCCTCCTTGGTTCCGTTGATCGAGTAGCCGCCCGACAGCGTGAAGCCGAACCGGGAGTTCACCGGCCGGACGTAGGAAAAACTGAATCCCGGGTAGACCTTGCGCGACCGGGAGTCGAACGGGCCGGGGGTCTTGTCGAAATCCTTCGCATTCGCCCGCATCATGATGAAGGCGCTGGCATTGAACGAGGGCCGGGACCGCTCGAAGGCGCTCCGTGGGATCATGTTCACCGTCCCCGCCAGGGCCGAACCGCGTGACTCCGGGGTCGGAGCGTACTCGACCTCGATCCGCGACATGTTCGTGATCGAGAGCATGTCCGTCTGCACGCTCTTGGACGTGTTGGTCTGGTCGCCGGCGCTGGCGATGCTGAACCCGTTGATGGTGATCGGCACATAGTCGCTCGGCACCCCATGGATCGAGATGCCGCGCGCCTGCGTGCCGGCGCTGTATTCGATGCTGATCCCGGGGATGAATTTCAGGAACTCGCCCACGCTGTCCTCGGCGACGTCGCCGAATTCATCGGTGGACACGACCGTCTTCATGTTCGGCGCGAAACGCTGCTCATTGATGGCAATGGCGGCGCCGTCCATGTCGCGCGTCGTGCTCACGACAAATTCGGAAAGCTGGACGACGTTCCCGCGATCCGCACCCGCGAGATCGATGTCCAATTGGACCCGCTGGCCGGGACTGACATTCACCGTGGCGGTCTGTGGTGCCAGGCCTGTGAAGAATGCCCGGACGGACGCGGCTCCGGCCGGGACACTGGTCAACCGGTAGCGCCCATCCGAGGCGGAGAACGTTTCGATCGCAGTGCCTTCGACTCCAATCTGGGCGTTGCCGATGTACTCACCCTTGGCCGAATTGACGATCCGTCCTTCAATGATTCCGGTCGGTGCGCCTTCCGCGGCCGGCAGCCGTCCCGCCAGCGCGATGGCCAGCGTGAAAAGAAAGCAGGGGAGGGAAACGCCAATGAGAGTATTTCGTTTCATGGTCTCTGTGGGTTGGAGATTTGCCTGCATGTGAGGCTGGAAATTTTCGTGATGAGAGCTTCAGGGAGTGAATGAACCTCGGTGGGGCTCAGCGGGTCGGATTCTCATACCAAATGACCCCCAGTTCACGGCCGACATAACCCTTCTCGAGGTAAGGACCCTTCTCCTCCTCGGTCAGAACGTCGAGGTCACCGTCGCCGTCGAGATCCACCAGCTGCAGCAGATCAAAAATGAATCCCTCCGGCCCACTGATCGAACGCGCCTCCCAGCGCGCCTTGCCGGGGACTTCCGCGGAGGGATACCAGAACACACCAATCCTGCCTTCGATGGCGTGTTCGCAGGTCACCACGAGGTCCAGGGAACCATCCTGATCGATGTCCGCCACGGCGGGCGCCTTGCCCGTGCCGGCATTGGCGGGCATTTCGATGAGGTGCGTGTCCCAGCGGACGGATTCTCCCGGGAGCCGTCGGTGAATGCGGAGGGGACCGCCTTTGACCGCGACGATCACATCGTCGAGGCCGTCGCGATCAAGATCGGCAATCGTGCAATGCATCGCTTCGTATTCGCCCACGGCGCCAATCTGGTGCTCGCGCCAGGGCGTGCGGGCATCCGCGCGCTCACCGGGGTTTTCCAGCCAGAGGGCGCCACGGCGGGGGCCTTCCCGATCTGTTGCGACGATGTCCGGCCGGCCATCCCCATTCATATCGTGAACCTTCAGGGTCATCACCCAACCGGCATGGTAGAGCGGGTGCCATTTCCAATCGGCGGCCGCACGCGGATCGCGCGGGGACTCGAACCAGCCGATCGCCGCGCCATCGCCGCGCGAACCCGCGACGACATCGATGGGCCCGTGGCCGCCGATGCGGAGCGGGTGTGAAAACATCCATTTCACGCGACCGGCGGAGTTCCCCAGGGGCGCCGTTGACCACGCCTGCGGATCGAGGAGTTGCCGCGGGTCGGTGGGTCCCCAGTGGATGTACATCGTGCGGGTCGTGCCTTCGCAGGCGCTGACGACATCGAGGCTGCCGTCACCATCGAGGTCGACAAAGACGGCATCCTCCGGATCGCCGACCTTGCCAATGACGACCTGGGGCCAGCGTTCCCGGACCTTTTCTGCGCCGGGATGAATGTATACGACCACCTGGCCGCCTTGTTCCCAGGGTGCGACGACATCGAGCCGGCCGTCGCCATTGATATCAGCCAGCCGGACCCCGTCGGGGCCCTGGGACGAATCGTCAATGGTGTGTCGGCGCCACGGCTCGCCGATGGCTTGCGGCGGTTCCGTCGCGGCACGGCACCATCCGGCTGCGGCAAATGCGGCCACGGCAAGGCAGCAACCGAGTTGGGCGTGGTCCTTGATGACGGGCATGGATTGGGGGGCGGGGGTCGCGAAGAGGTTTTCGCGGCGCAAGGGTGCGATTCAGGAACTCCGAGGGGCGTTCGGAAATGTGGTTTCTTCTGGGGCGAAACCCAACGAGGGCGCCCGTTGACAGACAAAATCATTTCCACGTTATGATAACGTCGAATGGCGGAACCACGACCCAATCGCGTCAGCTTGCATGCGGTCGCCCGCGCCGCGGGGGTGTCCGCCATGTCCGTTTCCCGCGCGCTACGGAATGCGGCCGGGCTGTCGGAACCCACTCGCGAACGGATTCGGGCGGTGGCCAGGCGGTTGGGCTACCAGCCGGATCCGCACATCGCGCGGCTCATGGTCCGGGTGCGCGGGTTCCGGCGCCGGCGGCAGGCCGCGGTGATAGCCGTGGTCCGCGACGACATTCCGGAAGATGAACTGCATGACCCGGCGTACCAGTACGTCTCGATCGACGACATCCGCCGCCGGGCGGAACAGCATGGCTACCGGGTCGAGGAATTCTGGCTGGGCAACGGCGGGATGACGCCTGCCCGGCTGGGCGGGATCCTGGTTGCCCGTGGCATCGAGGGCATGATCGTTTCCCCGCAGTCTTCGCGCAAGTTTGGCGCGCAACTGGACTTCGCCCCCTTCGCGGTCGCCACCTTTGGCTACGGCCTGCAATATCCGCCGCTGCACCGCGCCAGCGCCAACATCACGCGCGGTATTCTGGACGCCACCGCCACCCTGGTCGGACGCGGATATCGTCGGATCGGGCTGGCCATCACGCGCTGGGTCGACGAACGCTCCGACTCCACGTATTCCGGCGCCATGCTCCGGTTCCAGCAGCAGGTGCCGGCTGCGGATCGGGTTCCCATGCTGCTCTTCCCAGACAACAATCTTTCAAGGGGGGCGGAGGTTTTCTGCCGGTGGTTCAAGAGGCACCGACCGGATGTCGTGATATCGTTCAGTGCCCACGTGCGGGACTGGCTGGCGCTGCGACTGCGCAAGCGGATTCCAGACGATGTTGGATTCGTCGTGCACGACTGGGTCGCGGGCGATGAAGGGATCGCCGGCATCAACCACCAGCGTTCGGAAATCGCCGCGGCTGCCGTCGACCTGCTGGCCACCCAATTGATGCATAATGAGCGCGGGGTGCCGAAGGTTCCGCGCCAGGTGCTCACGCCGGCGCTCTGGGTCGAGGGGATGAGCATCCGGCCTCCGGGCGCTTCATAATCCTCAGTCGCATAATGTCGTGCGCCAAAGCGATCCGCTTCGTGCCTACTGGCGACGATTTCGGGTCGTCCCCCAGAAAGATCATTTGGACCGAGAATCGAGAATCCTGGAATCAGGAATGGGTTTATGGAGGGCCGTGCTCCGTCACGGTCGGGAAGCTCGATGAGCAGGACCGAGTGAATGTATCATCGGATTCGAGGACAACACGGAGGTCGTCCCCTCACCTTTCGCTCGTGCCGGGCTGATATGTCAGGCCGGAAGATTGCAATGGAAAGCGGATTGGTTCCTTTCCGCAGCGATGTCACGACTCACTCCCATCCTCCTCGCCATGTTCCTGTGCGGCGCCATCGAGGCAGCCGAGCCGCGCGCAAAAAACGTCATCCTCTTCATCGGTGATGCCGGCGGGCTTCCGACCCTGCACGCCGCCAGTCTCTACGGGCACAATCGGCCCCAGGCGCTTTACCTTCATTCGCTGCCCCACATGGCCCTCGTCGACACTTCACCGGTCGGCGTCTGGGTCTCGGATTCCGCTGCGGGGATGACGGCCATCATCACCGGGCACAAGACCCGGAACGGCGTCCTTTCCCAGTCGGCGGATGCCGTCCGTGGCAAGCAGGATGGAACCCCCCTCAAGACTTTGCTGGAACATGCCGAGGAGCGGGGGCTCTCGACCGGCGTGCTCACCAACATGAACGTCTGGGATGCCACGCCGGGCGCATGCTACGCCCACGCCAACGACCGCAAGATGCCGGGCGAAATCTTTGCCCAAATCCTCACGCCGCGCTTTGGCGATGGCGTCGATCTCGTCATCGGCAAGGACCTGAAGGGCGTGCGAGAGAGCACCGCCAAGCTGGGACTCGACATCGAGCGCTCGCTCCGGGAACGGGGCTACACCGTGTTTCCCGGTCCCGCGGACTTTTCCGCCGATGCCAGGCGGGCCGTGGCGCTGTATGATGGAGACGACTTCGATCCGCTGCCGGTGGTGAAGAGGGTCATCGAGAGTCTGGCCCGGAACCCGAAAGGCTACTTTCTGATGGTCGAGTGGGACATGCATACCGGCTCGCTGGTGCGCGGGCTCGAGCGCGTCCTCGTCATGGACAAGCTGATTCGTCAGACGGACGGCCAGGTCGGTGACGACACGCTGATCCTCTTCGCTGCCGATCATTCGTCGGATCTCCGGGTCCTGGGCGGGAAGCAGGGCGAGTCACTCGTATCCGCCGCCAATGCCGTGGCCGGGCTGCCGGCAAATGCCGCCGCCAGCATCCGATCCGACAGCGCGCACACGGCGGAGGAAATCGTGGCCTTCGGGCGCGGGCCGGGTTCCGACCGCCTCCACGGGTTCATCGCGAACACCGACCTCTTTCGGATCATGATGGCCGCGTACGGCTGGCGGGAGAATTGAGCGGTGGACACGGCCTGGCCCGGGGCGACCATTACCGGGCAGCCGCAAACGCGCGAGCCAGTTGCGTGTCGTGATCACGACAGGCAACTGGCTCGGCGTTTCTTTGAAGGTAACAGCCTGCCTGCGGTGCAATGGGGCGGCTGCTGGTGCTGGCGGCGATTCAGCGCTTGCCCGGATTGCGCTTGGGGGCCCTGCCTTCGTTGCCGGACTGCTTCCGCTGCTCCATGGCTGCCTTGGCGGCGGCGCGTTCGCTCTCGTCGAGTTGGCCGTCACCGTTGGCATCGAACCGCTCGAGAACCTTCGGATTCGTGGCGAACCGTGATTCCGCCTCCTGGCGCATTTCGGCCCGCTCGGTTTCGTCGAGCTTCCCGTCGCCATTCTTGTCGAATCGTTCCAGCAACTTGGGCCGCGCGACATCCGCTGGTCCGCGGACACCAGGCCGGCCGTGATGCATGCCCGGGCGTTCGTCGTCATCGATCTTCCCGTTTTGATTCCGATCGAGCCGTTCCATGAGTTCCGCGCGCTTGGCCGGATCCATGGCCTTCATCCTTTCCTGGCCGGCCTCGCGGGCGGCGGCGCGCTCGGTCTCGTCGAGTTTGCCGTCCTGGTTGGTGTCGAATTTCTCGAGGAGCTGGGCCCGGCCGGCGGGGCCGCTGCCGGGGCGCGCTTCGGGGCGGTTCCGCGCCCGATCGCGCATCGCTTCGCGGGCGCTGGCGCGTTCGGTATCGCTGAGCTTGCCGTCGCCATCCACGTCAAAACGCTTGAGGGCTTCGGCATGGGCGGGTCCGGAGGGGTTCTTCCGTGAGCGGGCCGGATTGGTCTCGGGATCGGCCTGGGCTGCGAGGCTGGAGGCAAGGATGACGAAGAGGCTGGCGGCTGCGATGCGCGCGTGCGTGGGGGAGATTTTCATGGGTGGATAGAGTTCAATCAGTGAACGATGGAGAACTCAGACGCCAATGGCGGCGCGGGGTTACAGTCGTGCAGAGGAAGGATAGTCCCTCCCCAATCCCCGGCTTGCCCGAGGCCCGGTCTCCGGCTCAACCATCCCTCGAAAGCCACAGATACACCATGATCATGGTATATGTGTGGCTTTTGGCGGCTGTGGGACTGACAACGCCGGCGTGCTCACTCGGTCCGCCGCCGATCAAAAAATCAGTGACACCCCGCCGCTGAGGGTGAGGCCGGGACTGGGGTACCCGTTCACGGTGGAATACTCGTCGTCACGCAGATTGTCGGCGCCGATGTAGGCCTTGCTGCGACGGGCCGGTCCAAACCAGCGGGCAAGGTTTGCGCTGAGATTCACGAAGTCAGCCAGCTCGAGCGGAATCCCCGGCGTGGCAAACCGGTCGTTCTCATAAGGGCCGACATGCTTCGCGAGCAGCGAAAGCTCCCAGTCGCCCCAGGCCTGCGAAAGGCCGCCACCCATGATGATCTGCGGCACCTCGCGGTCCCGCGACCAGCCGCCGGCCTCGGCAACCTCGGTGCGCATCACGACCGCGTTGAGGAACAACTGTGTCCCGCGGTTGAACCGCCGCGTGCGCGTGTCAAACTCGAGTCCGTAGCTCCGGACGCGGCCGTTGCGCACGAGGGCGACCGGCTGTCCATCGGGGCCGGTGCGGGTGTCGTTGGCATAGAGGGTGGCATCGTCCTGGTTGACGCCGAAGGCGGTCACCACGACCTCGCCATAGGCCGGCCACGTGCCGCGAAAGCCGAGATCGAGCTTGGTGCGCGTCTCGATCTCCGGACGGGCGAGGCTGGGAGTCAGTGCGGAAAGGGGTGCGGCGACCTGGCCCCACGTGACGTTGCCAAAGAGCGTGGCCCGGTCGCTGAGGGTCATGCTGGCGCCGGCGCTCAGGGTGTGGAGGGGATCCTCCCAAGTGTCGGTCGTGCGGACCGTCTGGAGCCGGCCGGGAGCGCCCTCGATGGCATACCCGCCAAACTCGCTGAAATACGTCCGACTGAGCCGGTAGCCCGCATTGAGCACCCAGCGACCGAGCACCTGTTCATCGACGACGCCAGCGGTGTAAGTCCAGAGATCGGCGGGCCGAGGCCAGAAGAATCGTTTTCCGGTCGGGCATTCCCAGTGGCTGAAGAGTCCGCTGAACCGCAGGGTGTTGGCCGGCGCGGGCTGCAGCGTCTGCGTCAGCCGCAGCCCGTACTCCCAGTCGCGTTCCATCGTGGGCGCGGCGGGCGGGTTCGAGCGGAAAGTGTACTCGCGATGGGCGAAATTGGCGATGACCTCCGTGACGGCGGTATCGGAGGTCTGAAGACGCGCCTTGCCGACGACGACGTGATTGCGGAACGGGTCGAAGGCCTCGACCCGGCTGCGGGTGGCTGCGGTTGCGGGGGGCAGCGCGGTTTCCAGCTGTCGGTCGCCGTACAAGCCGAAGGCGGTGAGGCTGAGCGTGACCGCATCCGCCGGTTTTCCCTGCACCCGGCCAAACCAGTCGTACACGTTCTCCGCGCCGTTCCGGTCCGCCTGGCCGTCGGTGTGATAGTAGCCGGCGCCCACGGCATAACCGAAGCGCCCGCCGCCATTCCCGTAGTTGACGTGATTGCGCGTGGTCAGATTGGACCCAAACGAGGCATCAACCTGAAGCTGGGGCGCCACGTACTCGCGCGGCTGAAGGTTGATGGCGCCGCCCAGCGACTCGGGCGTCAGCAGCAGGCCGGCGCTGGATCGGAGCGCCTGGATCTGGCCCAGGTTGGCGGCGCTGAAATGGTAGGCGGTCTCGGTGAACGATCGGAACCAGGCGCCATCGATGAGGAAGTCCGGGTAGGGGTAGCGCTGCCCGCGGACGGAATACAGCTGCTTCTCCTTTCGTCCGCGGGATTCGGTCCAGGCGCCGGGGACGTATTGCATCGCATCGAGCAGCAGCGGGGTGTTCAGCCAGCGAAGCTCATGCGCTCCAATGATTGAAGTGGCCGGATCCAGTCCCGGCGACTCCGTCAGCGGCTGTTTCAAGAGGTCGCGGAGTGGCAGTGCGGAAAAGATGGAATTCGCGCCCTGCTCGACGGCATCGCGCTGGCCGGTCACCACCATCCCGGGGAGCTGCGTGGGTTGATCGGCCCCGCGGGCGATCGGGCCGGTGAACGGCAGTGCAAGACAGAGCGCGGCGAGCGGAAGTCGACCAAGGCGGTTCATGAGTGCGCCGGAAAAGATGCGACGCGAGCGCGACGGGGCACGTCAATTGCCGCGCGAAGGCAGCGGCGCCGGATCATATTCGCGATGCTACATGAACAGTTCAGTTTTTTACTGAGTGGCCTGGCCCGGGCTGAATGCGTTGTCATAAGCTCCGGTTGGCGGACAGTTTTGCGGCTGCATGAACCTGAGCGGCCCCTGGCGGATCGTGTGCGTTTTGCTGGCGATGGGCACAGCCGTGCCCATCCGCAGCGAGGACTGGCCGATGTGGCGCCGCGATCCGAACCGCACCGGCAGCTCCGGCGAGAACCTGCCCGCCGAGCTCGCCCTGCGCTGGACACGCACCCATGCGCCCCGGGTGCAGGTGTGGGATGATCCGCTCAACAATGATCTGATGACCTATGATCGGGTGCTCGAGCCGATCGTCGCGGGGAAGCGGATGTTCATTGGCTTCAACGACAGCGACAAACTCCTGGCGCTGGACATGGAGACCGGCCGCGAGCTCTGGCGCTTTTATGCCGGGGGTCCGATCCGGCTTGCGCCCGTTGCCTGGCAGGAGCGGGTCTACTTCACCAGTGACGACGGCCATTTGTACTGCGTGAGTGCGGAAGACGGTTCGCTGTGTTGGAAATTCCGCGGGGCTCCGTCGGAACGGAAGGCACTCGGCAACCGCCGGCTCATTTCGGCCTGGCCGGCGCGTGGCGGGCCGGTGATTCGGGACGGCACGATCTATTTCTCCGCCAGCATCTGGCCGTTCATGGGCACGTTCCTCTATGCGCTCGATGCGGCCACCGGCCGGATCGTGTGGGTGAACGACGGCACCGGTGCCCAGTACATCAAGCAGCCGCACAGCGCGCCGGCCTTTGCCGGCGTGGCGCCGCAGGGAGCGCTGGTGGCGACGGACAAGTACCTGGTGGTGCCGGGCGGACGGAGCGTCCCGGCCGTGTTCGATCGCCGGACCGGAAACCTGGTGTACTTTCATATCAATGATGGAGGCAAGGGTACGGGCGGATCCTTCGTCGTGGCCAATGATCAGGAATTCTTCGTGCACACACGCGGCCGAGGCGTCCAGGCGTTCGACCTGCCAACCGGCAAGAAGAGCAGCTTCGCGGCGACAGAGCCGGTGCTGGACGGCGACGGGCTCTTCACCGTGGAGGATCACCCCGAGGGACTCGGCCGGCTGCGCCAGGCCGAGCAGAAACTGATCGCCGCCGAATATGGTGTCCTGCGTGCGAAAAGCCGGGTCCGGATCTCCGCCGAGGCGGGCGCGGCACCGGCCGCGCTCGCGAAGGGTGAGGAAGGGGTGGCGGCGGCGGAGCGCGAACTGGCGAAGGCGCGGGCGGCGGTGGAAACGGAGCAGGTCGCCGCAGCCGCCCGGGGGGCGGAGGCGGCGGTTCGGTCGATCGGCCCGGATCGGAAAACGCGATGGCAGGTGGAGGTGGATGCGGCCAGCGAGATCATCCGCGCGGGCGATCGGTTTTACGTCGGCGGATCCGGCCGGGTGCTGGCGGTCGCGCCTCCACGGCAAGGCAGCGCCGGCGCAATCATCTGGTCGCACCCGGTTGACGGCACGGTCGCGCGGCTGCTGGCCGCGAATGGATATCTTTTCGCGGTGACCTCGGAGGGGCGGATCCTGGCATTTGGCGCCCCGTCGGCACCGCGGATCGACGCGCCTGAAGAATCGGTGGCCCCGGTGGTGCCCGATCCGGAGTCCAGCCAACGGGCGCGGGCGATCATCGCCCAGGCCGGCGCCCAGGAGGGTTACGCGCTTTGCTTTGGGGTGGGGGACGGCCGGCTGGTGGACGCTCTGCTGGCGGAGTCAAACCTGCACATCATTGCGGTCGATCCGGATGGTTCGAAGGTGGAGGCGCTGCGCCGCCATTACGATGCGGCGGGTCTGTACGGGACGCGCGTGGCGGTGCACGTCGGCACGCCGCGCGAGTTCAAGGCTCCGCCCTATATCGCCAGCCTGGTGGTCGTGGACGGCGCGATGGCGGGCCGGATGGCGGAACCGGCGGAACTGCAGGCGGTGTACGAATCCGTGCGGCCGTATGGCGGCCAGTTGTGGATTTCCGGCGATGATGCGCTGCGACCCGAGTTGACGGGATGGCTCGAGGCCGCCGCACTGCCCCGCGCCCGGGTGCGGTGGGAGGGAGGTCGCGCGATCGTCACCCGCGAGGGCGCGCTGGAGGGCGCGGCGGACTGGACGCACCAGTACGGGGACGTGGCGAACACGGTGAAGAGCGACGATCGCACGGTGAAGCTGCCGCTCGGCGTGCTGTGGTTTGGCGGCAACACGCACCTCGACGTGCTGCCCCGGCATGGCCATGGGCCCACGGAGCAGGTCGTCGGCGGACGGCTGATCATCCAGGGGATGGACAGCCTGAGCGCGCGCGACGTGTATACCGGCCGCGTGCTCTGGAAAACCCAGGTTCCCGGGCTGGACACGTATAATGTGTACTGGGACGAAACCTACATGGAGTCGGCGTTCACGACGCTCACCAGCCAGGTGCACATTCCCGGGGCCAACGCCCGGGGACCCAACTACGTCGCCACGGAGGATGAAATCTACGTCGTCACCGGCAGCGAGTGCAAGGTGCTCGACAGCCGGACGGGCAAGATCACGCGCGTCATCCGGATGCCCTCGCGGCCGGGCGGCGAGGGCGCGCCCGAGTGGGGCTACCTGGGGGTTTGCGACGATGTGCTGCTGGGAGGCGCCGGTTTTGCGCACTACAGCCGGCAGCTGGCGCCGGACGCGGCAGCGGGCCGGCCGGCCGCGGCGGACTTGGCGGCCAGCGCAGGGCTGGTGGCATTCGATCGGCACAGCGGCGAGGTCCTGTGGCAGGTCGAGGCGCGGCACAGCTTCTGGCACAATGGCATCGTCGCGGGGAATGGGCGGGTTTACTGCCTCGATCGGCTGCCAGCCAGCGCCGAGGCGAAGCTGAAACGGCGCGGGCTCGAGCCGCCGCGGGATTACCGGATTGCCGGATTCGATCTCCGGACGGGCCGGCCGCTCTGGGAAACGACGGCGAATATCTTCGGCAGCTGGCTGGGGTATTCAAAGACTCATGACCTGCTGCTGCAGGCCGGCGCCAGCGCGACGGACCGGCTCGGAGACGAGGCGGGCTCGGGCATGATCACCTACCGCGGCAGCGACGGCTCCGTCGTCTGGCAGAATCTCGACCTGGCGTACTACGGCCCCTGCATGCTGCACAACGACCTGATCATAACGGCGGCCAATTCATACAAGGTCTCCAGCGGCGCCTACCGGCTCGTGGATGGCAAGCCGCACCTGATCGTGAACCCGCTGACCGGGAAGATGGAGCCCTGGAAGATTCAGCGGACCTACGGCTGCAACTACATCGTGGCGAGCGAGCACCTCCTGACGTTCCGCTCCGGGGCGGCGGGCTTCTACGATTTGGAAACCCACGCCGGCACCGGCAACCTCGGCGGTTTCAAGAGCGGGTGCTCGCCCAACCTGATCGTGGCGAACGGCGTGCTGAATGCCCCCGATTACACGCGCACCTGCAGTTGCGCCTACCAGAACCAGACCTCGCTGGCATTTGTCCACATGCCGGAATTGGAGGTCTGGACGAACAGCCTCCTCGGGGCCGAGGTGGCCGCGAGCGAACCGGTCACCCGGCTCGGGCTGAATCTCGGTGCGCCGGGGGATCGGCGGTCGGAAACCGGCACGCTGTGGCTGGAGTTTCCCTGGGTGGGAGGCACGTCTCCCAACGTGGAGGTGGCCGTGAAGTCGGCGCGCTCCGAATATTTTCTGCGCCATGCTTCCCAGGTGACTGGCGACGGGCCGGCGTGGGTGGTGGGCTCCGGGGCGCGTGACATCCAGTCGATCACCATCGTCCCCTTCATTGATCAGCCGCAGGCTGCGCCGCCATCGGGATCCGCTGCGGCTGCAGCGGCGGAGAAGGTCGTGACGCCGGAGCGTCCCGCCCTCGTGCGCGCGTACACGGTGCGGCTGTACTTTTCGGAACCGGATGAGGTCCGTCCAGGGGAGCGCGTCTTTGATGTCCTGCTCCAGGGCGAACGGGTGCTGGCGGGTTTCGACATCGTGCGCGAAGCCGGCGCGCCGCTGCGCGGAGTGATGCGCGAGTTCCGCCAGGTCCGGGTCGAGGGCAAGTTGGAGATATTGCTGAACCCATCCGCCGGAAGCAGGCACCTGCCGGTCCTGAGCGGGGTGGAAATGATCGCGGAGGAAAGCCCGCTCCTGGCGCTGGCCGGCCCGGCGGAGGTGCGTTGACCATGGCGTATTCAACCACAGACGGGAGACGGGAGAATACGGCATCGCCCGCCCGACTGGCGGGGATGGCAGACGGTGCGTCCGTAGGATCGATGCGGCCGGGGCGGAGCCCGGCCCTCCAAGGGAAGAAGGTCGACGGAATGACGACCGCTGCGTCGTCCGCCAGGCGGATACGAAACGGATTGGGGCTACGCTATCTCGTCCCGTGCGTGGTTCTGCTGGCTGTCGGCGCCGCGACGGCCGTCGCCTGTTCCGTCCCGGTGTTTCGCTATGCCCTGGAGCGCTGGGCGCCGGATGATTACCGGCTGATCGTCTTTCATGACGGGGCGCTGGACTCCGAGGCTGAAGGCTGGGTCCGGGATTTGGGCCGTGACGGCCTCGCGGGCAAACCTGCCGCGAACCTGGCGGTCCGGACGGTGGATCTGGCGGCGAAACCGGTCGAACCGGAGTTGCTGCGCTGGTGGCAGCAGTACGCAACCATCACGCGATTGCCGGCGATGGTGCTCCTGTATCCGGCGGGACTGCGGCTGCCGGAACCGGCATGGATTGGGCCGCTGACGGGAGCGACGGTGGCGCAGTTGCTGGACTCCCCGCTGCGGCGTGAGATCGGCCGGAGGCTGCTGGGGGGCGAGAGTGCCGTATGGGTACTGGTCGAGTCAGGTGATGGAAGCGCGGATACACAGGCGGCGGAACTGCTGGAGCGCCGGCTGCGACACCTGGAGGAGACGATGGAGCTTCCGGAACTGGATCCGGCCGATCTCCGGGAGGAAGCGCCGGAAAAGCCCGCGGAAAAGCTGAAGGTCGACTTTTCGATGCTGCGGGTCTCGCGGCAGGACCCGGAGGAAAGCGTTTTGGTGGGCATGCTGCTCGGTTTGGAGACTGATTTGGCGGAGCGGCGCGAGCCGATCGTGTTTCCGATCTTTGGCCAGGGCCGGGTGCTCTACGCGCTGGTCGGCCGGGGGATCAGCAACGCGATGATTGACGAAGCCGCCGGCTTCCTGACGGGGGCGTGCTCATGCGTCGTCAAGGAGGAGAATCCCGGGAGCGATCTACTGATGGCGGTCGACTGGGACCGGCTGGTCGAGCCGCTGATCGCCAGCAGCCAGGAAGTGCCGGCGCTTGCAGGCATCGCCGGATTCACCGCCAGCCAGGCCGTTGCCGACGCTCGGTCCCGGGTGCCGGCGGCGGCGCAGCCGGCCACCTCGGTCCAGCCGGGGCCCTCCGCGGCGGTCGCGGCCGCCGCAGCCGCCGGATCCGGCGGCGCGCGGTCGGCAATGGTGCACGGGTTGATGTGGGTGGGCGGGCTGGGCGCGATGATCCTGCTGGCCGTCACCTGGTGGCTGTTGCGGCAGCGCGGATGAAGCTCCGACCGAAATGACGCCATGAGCCTCTGGAAGTTGATTGTCCGCGAGATGGTGCACCGGAAGCTGAACTTCCTGTTCAGCCTGCTTTCGGTGGTGATTGCCGTGGCGTGCCTGGCGGGCGCCTGGACGCTGCTGCAGGCTGACGAACGCGACACCGCCCGGCTCCTGGCCGCGAAGCAGCGGGAGGTCGAGGCTGCCGGTGCCGAACTGCAGGAGGCCATGCGGAAGATTACCCTCGGGCTGGGATTCAATCTGCTGATCGTGCCGCAGGATCAGGACTTGAACGAATTGCACCTGGAAGGCGGGCTTTCCAGCGCGATGCCGGAGGAGTACGTCAATCGCCTGGCGCATTCGAAGATTGTGACGGTGAACCACCTGCTGCCGAGCGTGGTGAGAAGGCTCACCTGGCCGGAGCAGAACATCCCGATCATTCTGCAGGGCACCCGCGGCGAGGTTCCCATCCTGCACGCGGATCCGAAGAAGCCGCTCCTGGACGCGGTCCCGCCGGGCCGGATCGTGCTCGGCTACCAGATCCAGCAGCGGCTGAAGCTGCAACCGGGCGAGAAGGTGACCTTGCTGGGCCGGGAGTTCACCGTGCTCAAGGCCCACGACGAGCGGGGCACGGCGGATGACAGCACCGTCTGGATCCACCTGGCGGAGGCGCAGGAGCTGCTCGGGATGAAGAACCTGATCCATGCGATCCTCGCGTTGGAATGCCATTGTGCCGGCGAGCGGCTGCCGGCCATCCGGCAGGAGGTGATGGGAATCCTGCCGGGGACCCAGGTGATCGAGCGCGGTCCGCCGGCACTGGCCCGGGCGGAGGCCCGTTCCCGGGCGCAGGAAAACGCGGTCGCGGCGCTGCAGTTGGAGGTGGCGAGCCGGCTCCAGCTGCGCCGGCAGCATGAGCGGTTCGCCGCCGTGCTGGTGCCGGTCGTGTTCACGGGCTGCCTCCTTTGGATCGGCTTCCTGGCCTTCGGCAATGTCCGGGATCGCCGGGCGGAGATCGGCATTCTGCGCGCGATCGGCTATCGGGCGGGACAGATCATGACGATTTTCCTCGGCAAGGCCGCGATCCTGGGGCTGCTCGGCGCGCTGTTGGGGTATCTCCTCGGGGCCTGGGGCGGTGCATTTTGGAGCGCCGGTGCGGAGGATGCGCCCGCGGCCGGTTGGCCGGGGCCCGACCTCGGGCTGATGGCGGTCGCCGCCGGGGCCGCGCTGCTGCTGGCGGTGTTTGGATCGTGGATACCGGCGCTCTGGGCGGCCCGCCAGGATCCGGCCAACGTGCTGCAGGAGACCTGATCCCATGGCTCTGCTCGAACTCACCGGCATCGGGAAGACCTACCGCACCGGGCGGACCGGCGAGGTCCGGGCGCTCGACGGGATCAGTCTGTCGCTGGCCCCGGGCGAGTTCACCGCCGTCCAGGGGCCCAGCGGCTGCGGCAAGACGACGCTACTGCTCATCTCCGGCGGTCTGCTGGCACCGACGCAGGGGCGCGTGCTGCTGGATCGGCAGGATCCCTATGCGCTGGGCGCCGATCGGCGCGCGGCATTCCGGGCCAGCCGCCTCGGCTTCGTCTTCCAGCAATTCCATCTCATTCCCTACCTCAGCGTGATCGACAATGTCCTTGCGCCGGCGCTGGCGGCCGGGAACCCGGATGGGCGCGAGCGGGCGGAGGAACTGGTGGCGCATTTCGGACTGCACTCCCGCCGATTGCATGTGCCGGGTGAACTCAGCACCGGCGAGCGCCAACGGACCGCCCTTGCGCGGGCTTTGTTGAACCGGCCCAAGCTGCTGCTCGCGGACGAACCCACCGGCAATCTCGATCGCGAAAATGCCGGCATCGTCCTCCGGCATCTCGTGGAGTTCGCACGCAGCGGCGGTGCGGTCCTGCTGGTTTCGCATGACGAGGAATCGGTGCGGCATGCCGACCGGGTCGTGCGGCTGCGGCGGAGTTGAGCGACTGCGATTTCCCATGGCGCTGGCGCATCATGTGAGGCTTGCGGCCTTTCCCGTCGCGTACGGGCTGTGCGGGGTTTTGATCGGCGGGACGCTGAACCGGGTGATGATCGCCGAACTGGGCATTCCAGCTACGTTGGTCGCGGTGCTGTTCGCGATCCCGCTGGCGCTTTCCCCGCTGCGGCTCTGGTTCGGCCATTGCGGGGACGTGCATCCGATTTTCGGACGGCGGCGGGAGCCCTACCTGTTGCTGGGCGCTGTCCTCATCGGCTTCGGCGTGTACGCGGTTGGCCTGGTGACCCGATGGCATGGTGCCGAACTCTCGATCTTTGCCGCATGGGGAGCGGCGGCATTCCTGGTGTATGGCGTTGGGCGGAATCTCGCCCACAACAGTTATCATGCGCTGGTGGCGGAAAAATTCACCGGCGACCGGCGGGCTCGGGCGATGACGCTGTATGAGGTGGTCACGCTGCTTGGAAGCGTGGCCGGCGCGGGGCTTCTCGGCCGGGCGATGGAGCACTACAACCCCGAGAGGATGCTGGGCGTCGCAGGCGGCGTGGCGATTGCGGTGATCCTGCTGACGCTCGTGGCCGGCCCGGGGCAGGAGAGCCGGGAGTCGGTCGCCCAGCGTGCCGGCCGGGCGGGGGAAAAACCATTTTCACAGGTGCTGCGCGATTACGTGCTGTCGGATCCGCAGGTGCGGAGGCTTTTCGTCGTGGTGGTTTTCACGTTCACGGGGACGCTCGCGCAGGATGTGCTGCTCGAGCCGTACGGGGCCCTCGTGCTCGGCATGAGCGTCGGGCAGACGACCCGGCTGACGATGTTCTGGGGACTTGGGGTGCTGATCGCGATGCTCCTGTCGGGGACGCTGATTCTGCGCTGGCTGGGAGCGCTACGGCTGATGCGGATCGGGCTCGGGCTGAGCATCCTGGTATTCAGCGCCGTCGGAATCGCGGGGCTGGCTGGCGCTCCCGGGAGTTTCCGGTGGATGGTGCTCGGGCTTGGTTTTTGCGCGGGGCTCACGGGAGCAGGAATGCTCGCGAGCGTCGTGGAGTTCACGACGCCGGAACGGGCCGGGTTGCTGATGGGAGTCTGGGGCATGGCCAATATGGCGGGCCATGCGGTCGGGAGTCTGATGGGCGGCGCGATCGTCGATTTGTTGCGGATCCTGACCGGAAACGCCCTGGTCGCCTACACCGGGCTGTTCGGGTTCGAAGTGGCCTTGTTGATCATTGCGCTCGCGCTTTCGTGGCGGCTGAGTTCCGCCCGGACCCGGGCCCAGGCGGAATTTGCGGGTGTTCCGGTGGCGGAGGCCCGGAGGACCCAACGTGATTCCGAGCCCGGAGATTAGTGGATCGCAGCGGCGTGACCGGCGGCGACGCGTTCATCCCTGCTGAACTGCGGTTTTCCGTTGAAAGCCGGCGGGGAGACGGATTTTCCCTGCATGAGCGGCACGCGGGTGGGCCAGGGCCGGACGTATGTCCAGCTCGGCCACGTGACGAAGCTCGACTATGCGGCGTGGGTCGACGGGCTCGCCCGGGGCCGCAGCTACGTCAGCGACGGCTATGCGCATGCGCTGGCGTTCACGGTGGACGGCCGGAGCGCCGGCGACGAGGTGGCCGTGGACCGCCCCGGCACGGTCAGCGTGCGGGCCACGGTGGCGTTCTCGCCCGAGACTCCGCTGGAGCCCATATATGGTGCGGTCATGCCGGTCGGCGGCCGGCGTCACGTTGGCGACACGATTCTCAAGCGCGAGGCGCAGGCACTCGATCCCCGGTATCAGCAGGGCAGGCGGCTCGTCGAACTGGTGGTGAACGGAC
Source organism: Verrucomicrobiia bacterium (assembly GCA_011525695.1). GTDB lineage: Bacteria > Verrucomicrobiota > Verrucomicrobiia > Opitutales > Opitutaceae > ER46. Next base: position 47,904 of record WYBX01000077.1, on the reverse strand, counting down.
GGGTCGTTGCGACGCGCGAGGTCCCAGCGGACGGCGCCGAGCATGCTGTGGAGTTTGCCGTGCCGATCGGGCAAAGCAGCTGGGTGGCGTTGCGGCAGTTCCCACAGCTGCACACGAACCCGGTGAACGTGATCGTCGCGGGCAGGCCGATCCGGGCGTCGCGAGAGAGTGCGGAATGGGCGCTGGGCTGCATTGACCAGTTGTGGCGGGTGCGCGAAGGCAGGATTGCGCCGGCCGAGCGGGCCGCGGCCGCGAGCGCCTACGACGAGGCGCGCGCGATCTTCCGCGGGATCGCCGCCGAGGCGGACAGGCGGGGTTCCGATCGGCAGTAACCTCCGCCGGATTTGGCTCCCCACGCGGGCATCATTGCGGTGACCACACTGGAGGTTGGACCCCGCTCGACCGGCGCCCGGCCGACTCCCGGCGAGGCTCGCAATCCACGCGTAGCAGCCGCCAATACCCGCGGAGCCTGGCTTCCGTTCTTTTGGTAGGAACTGCCCCGGCTCGCCGCGACGCCGCGGACTCGCAGGACCGCCACCCGGTCGAGTCCCGGGCCGGCCGGGCACCAAGACCACCAACCAAAGGAACACCATGCCGGGACCGGGCGCTTACTGGATGGGTCGTGAGGAGATGGATGCGGTGATGGAGGTGATGCGGGGCGGGCATCTGTTTCGCTATGGCAGCGAGACCGATCCGCGTTTCCTGCACCGGGCGGCAACGCTCGAACAGGAGTTCGCGGCCTACTGCGGGACGGCGCATGCGCTCGCCACCACATCGGGCACGGCGTCACTGGTGGCGGCGCTTGCCGCGCTGCAACTCGAACCCGGCGACGAGGTGATCGTACCGGCGTACACCTTCGTGGCGTGCTACAGCACCTGCCTCTTCCTGGGGCTGGTGCCCGTGCTGGCGGAGATCGACGAGAGCCTCACGCTCGATCCGGCGGACATCGAGCACCGGATTACGCCGCGCACCCGGGCGATCATGCCGGTCCACATGCTGGGCAATCCCTGCGCCATGGATCCGATCATGGCCATCGCCCGCCGGCACGGGCTCCGCGTGATCGAGGACTGCTGCCAGGCGGCGGGAGCGTCGTATCACGGCCGGAAGGTCGGCACGATCGGTGATATCGGCACCTTCTCGCTCAATGTTTTCAAGACGATCAACAGCGGCGATGGCGGCTTGATCGTCACCCAGGATCGGGCGTTGTACGAGGCGGCGTTCGGGATGCACGATCAAGGGCACAAACCGCTCCGGTTCGGCGTCGAGGTCGGCGCGCGCAGCGTCCTCGGGCTCAATTTCCGGATCAACGAGATGACGGCCGCGGTCGGGCTGGCCCAGCTGCGCAAGCTCGACCGGATTGTGGCCACGCTCCGCGCCAAGCGCAGCCGGTTCAAGGCGCTGATTGCCGGCGCGCCGGGTTTCCGCTTCCGGACGCTGAACGACCCGGATGGCGACTGCGCCACCCTCTGCACCGTGCTCTTCGAGACGCGGGAGCAGGCGGCGAAGGTGACCTCCGTCCTGGGCCAGAAGACCGTCGATCGGAGCGGATGGCACGTCTATGCCAACATGGAGCACGTCCTGCGGCATCTGCAGTCGCTGGGCCGGCCGCACCGGCCGGGCTCGTACCCGAGGACCGACGACATCCTGGCCCGCGCGATGAACCTCAGCGTGGGCGTGGTCGATGGCGGGCTCGGCGCAGGCTGGGGCATCAACATCGATTCCACGGACGAGGAGATCGAGGCCGCGGCGAAGCGCTTCGTCGCCGTCTGCGAGGCCAGCCAGCCGGTCACCGCCTGAGCCGGGATGGAAGCGCCGGCCACAGCATCCGAACGGGCGGTCGACCGCCAGGCCGCCGGTGGCGGTCTGCGCCGGGTGCTGTCGCTGGGCGACCTGGTCGTCTACGGCATCATCCTGATCCAGCCGGTGGCGGCGCTGCCGCTGTTCGGGCATGCCAACGATCTATCCCGGGGCCACGCGGTCACCACCATCCTGATTGCGATGGTGGCGATGATCTTCACGGCGATCAGCTACGGGCGGATGGCGAGCCGCTATCCCGCGGCGGGATCGGCTTACACCTATGTCGGGCGCGGGCTACATCCTCATCTCGGCTTCGTGGCGGGCTGGTCGATGTTCATGGACTACCTGTTCATCCCGATCCTCTGTGTGATCTTCACGAGCATCGCGGCCAATCACCTGCTGCCGGTGGTTCCCTATCATGCCTGGGTGGTGATCTTCGGCGTGGGCTTCACGCTGATCAACCTGAACGGGATCAAGGTCACCTCGCGCGTGAATTGGCTGCTCATGATCGTCATGAGCGTCGTAGTCTTTTATTTCATGGCCGCCGCGATCCGCCACGTCGTGCAGGCCGACGGCGTGGGTGGATTGTTCGAACGCGGGCCCTTCTATCGGGCGGAGTCGTTCTCGCTGTCCGCCATCGGCTCCGCGACGGCGCTGGCGGCGCTGACTTATATTGGGTTCGACGGATTGACGACGTTGTCGGAGGAGGTGAAGAACCCCCGCCGGAACGTGCTGCTCGCCGCCGTGCTGACCTGCGTGATCACCGGGATCTGGAGCGGGGCGCAGGTCTACCTGGCGCAGCTTGCCTGGCCGGACTGGGAGTCGTTCACCCGCGGCGTGACCGACGAGGCTGCGCGGACCAACGCGCTGGACACCGCCATCATGGCCGTGGCCAACCGGGTCGGCGGGCCGATGCTCGATGCGACGCTCTCGATCATCCTGCTGGTCGGGAGCATCGGCTCGGGAATCACCGGCCAGGTGGGGGCGGCCCGGCTGCTGTACGGGATGGGCCGTGACGGCGTGATTCCACGCCGGCTCTTCGGGCACCTCGATCGCCGGCACGCCAGCCCGAACTACAATCTCATCTTTGTCGGCATCCTCGCGCTGGGCGGTGCGTTCTGGCTCGATTATGGTGAGTGCGCGCGGCTGATTAACTTCGGGGCGTTCCTCGCGTTCATGGGCGTGAACGTGGCGGCGGCGGTGGAGTGCTATCTTCGCGCGCCCCGCCGGACCGCGCGGGGGTTCATGCTCGATTTCCTGCCGCCGCTGGCGGGTTTCGTGATCTGCCTGATCATCTGGCTCAACCTGCCGCTGAAGACCTTCTTGATCGGCGGCGTGTGGCTGCTGGCCGGCGTGCTCTGCCTGGGATGGAACACGAAAGGTTTTCGGCAGCCGGCGGCGATGGTGGATTTCTCGCAGGGGTGAAATCGCGTTCAGAAAACAGGCTTACATCCGTGGGTATTCGTGATTTCTCCTCCGTATGAGCCCATTTGAGAATTTGCGGAGTCGGAAACCCCGTCGCGCAGCCCGGCTGGCCAGCTGGCTCCGCTGGCTGCCCGTATTGTTGCTGACCGGCGCCGCCCGTGGCGCCGCGGCCGAGCGGCCGAACATCGTGATGTTCATGACCGATGATCAGGCGTGGAGCGCGATGGGCGCGTATGGGAATCCGATCCTGAAGACGCCGAACATGGACCGGATTGCGGCCGGGGGCATACTGTTCGAGCGTGCCTTTGTCGTGAACTCGCTCTGCGCGCCGAGCCGGGCGTCGTTCCTGACGGGACGCTACGGCCACGCCACCGGCGTCACCACCAACGCCGGCGAGCCGAAGGTGCCGCAGGAACACTATAGCGACGAGTACATCGTCGATCTGAGCAACTCGGCCGGGCTGCCGGTCATGCCGCGAGGCGAGATCACCTTTCCGGAGATCCTGCAGGCGCACGGTTACTGCACGGCCTTCGTCGGCAAGACCCACCTTGCGCCACACAACCGCGACCGGGGCTACGACTACTACTTCGGGTTCAAGGGTCAGGGCCGGTACCGGAATCCGATCCTCGCGGAGCATTTCGGCGGCGACGCGCCCTATGAGGACAAGGAATACCCTGGACACCTCACGGATCTGCTGGGCGACCACGCGGTCAAGTTCCTCGAGACGGTGCGGGACCGCACCAAGCCGTTCTGCCTGTTGCTGTGGTTCAAGGCGCCGCACGCCAACTGGGACGCGCCGGATCGGTTCAAGCAGGCCCTGGCGGGGGTCACGTTCCCGAAGCCGGACACTTGGGATTACGATCTCAGCCGGAAGCCCGCCGCGGTGGCCGACACCCACATGCAGATCGGGAAGGCGGACCAGACGGTCGACTACGACAGCTATCTGCGCAACTACTACCAGTGCTTGCTGGGCGTCGACGACAACGTCGGGAAGGTGCTCGATGCGCTGGACCGGCAGGGGCTGGCGGGGAACACCGCGGTCATCTACACCTCCGACAACGGCATGTTCCTGGGCGAGTTTGGGATGCTCGACAAGCGGCTGATGTACGAGCCATCGATCCGGATTCCGCTGCTGGTGCGGCATCCGCAGCGGATCCGGCCGGGGGCCCGCACCGCGCGGATGGCCCTGAACCTCGACCTCGCCCCGACGGTGCTGGAGCTTGCCGGGGTGGCCGCGCCCGGCAACCTGCATGGTCGCAGCCTCGTGCCGCTGTTCGCCGGCGACGGGTCCGGCTGGCGGACGGAGTGGCTGTACGAGTATTACGAATACCCGTGGTGGCACCGGGTGCGGCCGTTCCGCGGGATCCGGACCGACCGCCACAAGCTCATCCACTGGTACAGCACGAGCCCGGAGCAGTTCGAGCTGTACGATCTGGCGGCCGACCCGCAGGAACTCAACGACCTGGCGCAGGACCCGGCGTCCGCGGCGCTGATCCGGCGGCTGTACGAGCGGATGCAGGCGCTGCGGCGCGAGACGGGCGATCCCGATCTCGGGCTAAATTGACGAAAAGGAACCAGCATGAATGCACGACCCGTCCACCGAGCCATCCTGACGTCGCTCATGGCCTTGAGCCTTGGGCTGACCGCCGCATCTGCCGAGGATTTGCCGCCCCGGTACCGCGATGCGTCCCAGCCGCTGGCGCGGCGGGTCGAGGATCTGCTGGGCCGGATGACCCTGGAAGAGAAGGTCGGGCAGATGAACATGCCATGCCTCTATCTGCGGGAGCTCGGAGCCACGGTGCCGGAGCGGCTGGAGAACAGCCGGGCGTTCGCGCGGGGCACCCTGGTGCCGGAGCTCGGCCCGGGGGGCGGGTTCTTCACCCTGGCCAACAATCTCCTGGGCGGCGCGGACCGGCGCGCGCAGGCGGAGTGCTTCAACGAGCTGCAGCGGATCGCGATCGAGCAGACCCGGCTCGGGATCCCGCTGCTGCAGACGGAGGAGGGGACGCACGGACTGATGTGCTCCGGCGGCACCGTGTTTCCCGAGGGCCCGGCGATCGGCAGCACCTGGAATCTGGATCTGGTTCGGGACCTGTATGCGGTGGTGGCGCGGGAGGCCCGCTCGGTGGGCATCCACCAGCTGTTCACGCTGGTGATCGAACCGATCCGCGATCCGCGTCTGGGGCGGAACCAGGAAGCGTATACGGAGGATCCCTTCCTGTCCGCGCGTCTCGCCGGGGCGATCGTGGAGGGCGTCCAGGGAGAGGACGTGGCGGCGCCAGACAAGACGGTGGCCGGGCTGTGCCATTATCCAGGGCAGAGCGAGCCGGTGAGCGGGCTCGAGCGCGGCGCGATGGAGATTTCCGAGCGGAAGCTGCGCGAGGTGTTCCTGCCGCCCTGGGTGGCCGGGATCAAGCAGTCCGGCGCACTCGGCGTGATGGCCACATATCCCGCGGTCGACGGCCAGCCGGTGCACGCCTCCCGGAAGCTCCTCACCGACATCCTGCGCGGTGAACTTGGGTTCGAAGGGCTGGTCCTCGGCGAAGGCCATGGCATCAGCACGATCGTCTGGGAGCAGGTGGCCGCCACACAGAAGGAGGCCGGGGTGATGGCGCTGAACGCCGGGCTCGACGTCGGCATCTCGTGGGAGGAGGGGTTCATGGGGCCGCTGGTCGAGAGTGTGCGCGAGGGGAAGGCGTCGATGGCGATGATCGACCGGGCGGTGAGCCGGATTTTGCGGCAGAAGTTTCGGCTCGGGCTTTTCGAGCGGCCATACGTGGACCCGGACCATGCCGCGGCGGTCGGCAACACCGCCCAACATCGGGAGCTGGCCCTCGACGTGGCGCGTGAGGGCATCGTGCTCCTGAAGAACGCGGGCGACCTGCTGCCGCTGGCGAAGGACCGGCTAAAGTCGATTGCCGTGATTGGTCCCAATGCCGATCACGCGAGAAACCAGCTCGGCGATTACATTGCCAATCACCTCACGCAGGAGGTCGTGACCGTGCTCGAGGGCATCCGGAGGAAGGTCCCCGGCGTCCGGGTGGAGTACGTGAAGGGATGCAACGTGCTCGGTGACGAGCTCGATGAATTCGCGCAGGCCCAGGCGGTCGCGCGGAAGGCCGACGTGGCGATCGTGGTGGTGGGAGAAAATGAGCGAAAGGCGGCGAACAACCAGGGGACGAATGGGGAGGGCAGGGATGTCACCCGGCTTGAATTGACCGGCCGGCAGGAGGAGCTGATCCGGGCGGTGCATGCCACCGGCACGCCCACAGTGGTTGTCCTGATCAACGGCCGGCCAATTTCCATTCCCTGGCTCGAGACGCATGTCTCCGCGCTCCTCGAGGCTTGGAACTGCGGCGAACGCGGCGGCGAGGCGGTGGCGGACATCCTCTTCGGCGATGTCAACCCGAGCGGCCGGCTGCCCGTTTCCGTGGCCCGCCATGTCGGCCAGCTTCCGGTCTACTACAATCACACGCCCTCGAAAGCATTGAAGAACGGCTATGTCGATGAGGCGGCGACGCCGCTGTATCCATTCGGCCACGGGCTGAGCTACACGACATTCGAGTATGCCAACCTGCGGATAGCGCCACGCGAGATCGGCGTCGCGGGGGATGTGACTATCAGCGTGGAGGTGAAGAACACCGGCCGGCGGGCCGGCAAGGAAGTCGTGCAGCTATATATCGACGACGTCATCAGCAGCCTGACGACGCCGGTGCAGCAGCTGGCCGGCTTCAGCAAAATCGACCTGGAGCCGGGGGAGGCGAGGACGGTGACGTTCACGGTGACGTCGGAACAGCTGGCATTCCTCGATCTGCAGCTGCAGCCGGTGGTCGAACCCGGGGAATTCGCGGTGATGGTCGGCGGCTCGTCGGCGGATATCCGGCTGAAGGGAAGTTTCCACGTGGCGGCGGCGAAGTGAGGGACGAAGGGACCAGGGACTGAGAGACCAAGGGACCAAGAGACCAAGGGACCAAAGACTACGCGACGACTGGCCAGGGCTGATCGTTTTGTTCCGAATCGTAGGGGCGCAGACTCGCTGCGCCCGGAAACGCATTCGATGGGACAGGACGTTTTATAGAACACGGGAACACCCGACAGGGTGCATCCATCACACCTCACGGTGTGAGGAATGCAGGCTAGCGCTTGGCCCAGAGCCGGAGGGAGGCGAGGAGAAAATCCTCGAGGGCGGCGGCGGCGTTCAGATTGAGCCGGAGCAGGCCGACGGCGTGTTCCAGCCGATCGACCGCGGCGGTGAGGGCGCGGCGCGCCGGTTCGTCGCCGGCCATCAGGCGGGGCAGGGCGTAGGCGCGGGTGGTCTGCTCGATTTCCGCGAACAGGCGGGTACGGATGCCATTGGCAATCCCGGTCTCGATGGCGACCTGCTCGTCATCGGTGAGATCGGCCGGCAATTTTTCCTGCTCGAGTTTCCAGACCGCGGCGGTGGCGGCATCCAGCACCGCGGTGAAGCGGGCCACGAGCCCGTAGAGTGTGAAGATGTGATCGGCCACCAGCCGGCGATCGCCGGTCGCGCCTCCGGACACGCGGCCCAGCCACGCCTGGTAATCCTCCAGCCAGGGCGCCCAGCCATCCGCCGCAATCGACGTGCCGGCGCTCGGAAACCGGAAATGAAGGACGCGGCTCCGGATGGTGGGGATCAGGGCGTAGGGTCGGGTGGTGAGCAGGAGCAGCGTGGTGTTGGCCGGTGGCTCCTCCAGGGTCTTCAGGAATACATTGGCCGCGGTGAGGTGCATCCGATCGACTTCATGGAGGATGGCCACCTTGCGGGGGGCGACGGCCGGCGAGACCTGGAGCTGGTTGATGAGATCCCGTGTGGCGTCCGCCGAGATTTGCCGCATCTTGCCGGCGGGTCGCAGCGAGAAGCAGTCGGGATGCTGGGTAGGCGGGAATGAGGCCGAGGCGCCGGGAACGTTCAGCAGCCGGTCGGCGATCGCATTGGCGACCGCCAGCAGCAGTTCGGCGGAATCGCCATGCAGCAGGAGGCTGTGCGAGAGCCGGCGGCGCGCGATGGCTTGCTCGAGCACGGAGACCGTGGGTGCGCCGGCGAGTGCAGCGGGCCAGGGAACGGGTGACGCGGTCATTTCAAGCGGGTCTGCACCTCGGCCCAGATCTTCTTCTCGATTGCGTCCTCGGATTTGGTCCCGTCGACGACGATGAACCGTTCGGGCATGCCCTGGGCGAGCACGAGGTAGCCATCCCGGACCTTCTTATAAAAGTCGATGTTCTCGCGCTCCATCCGATCGGGCAGATCGGAGGCGCGTTGTTTCAGCCGGGCAAGGCTGACCTCCGGCGGCACGTCGATGACGATGGTCATGTCGGGCATCACCGTGCCGACGGCGAACCGGTTGATCTGGGCGACCGGGTCGGCGGCGAGGTTGCGGCCGACGCCCTGGTAGACGGTGGAGGAATCGAGGAAACGATCGCTGAGGACGATGGCGCCGCGCAGGAGGGCGGGCGCGATGACTTCGCGAACCAGTTGGGCGCGCGCCGCGGTGAAGAGGAGCAGTTCGGTCTCCGCGCACATCTCGTCGCCCCGGGAATTATGGACGATGATGTTGCGAATCTGTTCTCCAATCTCCGTTCCGCCGGGCTCGCGCGTCGAAACGACCTCGCGGTTCGTCTTTTGAAGATGGGCCGCCAGCCGGGCAATCTGGGTGGTCTTGCCCGAGCCTTCGGATCCCTCAAAGGAGATGAGCTTGCCGGCGGGTTTTTGATTCTGAGCCATTGAACGAAGGGTGGACGGTTCAGCGCCAGTTGGCGAGGAAGGTTTCGACGGTAGCGAGGGTGGGGCTTTCTCCGGTACGAACATAATGTCCGCTCGAGCAGACGCCGAGGGTGAGGCAGGCCTCGGGCTCGAGCCCGAGCAGCTGGCCGGAGGTGAAACCGGCATTGAAGTGATCGCCGGCGCCGGTCGTCAGCTTGGGTGTCTCGGTGACGGGACCGGGCACCCACGAGGTGCCGGTGGCGTCCGCGCATGCAGCCGATTCGCGCGGATGGACGACCACGGTCGAGATGCCGAGCTTCGAGCGGATTGCGGCGGCAGCGGCCTGCAGGCCCTTCGGATCCTCGCCCACCGTCCCGCAGTCGAGCGCCGAGGTCACCTGCTGGGCTTCCTTCAGGTTGAGGCCCAGGGTCACGCGGCCGAACGGCTGGAACCGACTGATTTGGTCGAGGGCGGCGCGGAGATCGGCGACCGATCGCTTTTCGGGATCGGCGAGATCGAAGAAGAAGTTGCGTTTGGGGGCGGCGGGCAGGTTTGGCAGGACCCGGGCGGCGAGTTCCGCAAGGATGCCCGTCATGTTGGGAATCATCGTCCAGTTGACCAGCGCGACCAGCGAGGACTCATTGAGCACGGCGTGAAAGGCGTCCTCGCCCATCACCTCGCAGATCCGGGCGTAGGTGATATCATCGAGGCTGCGCATCGTGCCGAGCATCAGTTTGCCGTCGGTGAACTCGAGGGCGGTGGTATGAGCGGCGGAACAGAGCGAAATCGCGCGTGCCCGCGCGGCCATGGGTGCGAAGACCGGGTGAATCTGCGGAAGGCCGAGCGCGCCGACATAGGTGACGTCGAGGCCGGCGGCGAGCAGCGCGTTGGCCATGATCGGGCCGTTGCCACCGAGCTTCTCGGCCCGCGGGAACAACTCGATGTTCGTGCTCTTGCCGGCGGCGGCGACCACGCGCTGGCCAAACTCCTCGATCGTGCTGATGGCGGTGAAATCCTCGCCCTGGGATCGCCTCAGCCCGACGGGGGTCACGATGAGATCGACAAAACCGTCGAGGCCCACCAGGGCGCGGCAGGAGGCGAGGCGATCATGGACAGGGCGGAGGGCTTGCAGCGTGCGTTGGCGAAACATGGGAAAGGAACGGTCGAGAAAAGTTTGTGCCGCGGGAGGCGCAAACAGATTCGGATGGCGCTCCCGGCTTGGGGAAATTTCATTCCCGCCAAGGCGCCAAGACGATCCAGGGGCGGCGGACGCGGCTGCTGCCGGTAGCGCCAGTCTCCGACTGGCGGACGCCGGTTGAAAACCGGGAATCCTGCGGTTGGAACCTTGGCACAGGCCCTGCTAATCGGCGGCTGATTGCAGCGGCACCTTCACATGCCGCCAACGTTCACCACCGCCTCGTTCCCACAAACATGAAGCACCGGTTCCAGCCTCCTGCCCGCGGGCTCAAGATGGCCCTCATCTTCGCCTTTCCCTTCCTCTTGTCGTCCGCGTTCGCGGAAGACGTTGCGCCCGCCGCCACCGCGGCGCCACCGGCATTTGCCGACCTCGCTGCGTTCGCCGGCTCGCCCGGCTACACGCTCTTCACGGCCAACAATCTCTGGATGATGCTCTGCGCCGGGCTCGTGTTCATCATGCACCTCGGGTTCGCCACGCTGGAGACGGGGCTCACGCGTTCGAAGAACACGGTCAACATCCTCTTCAAGAACACGCTGATTCCCTGCATCGGGCTGCTCACGTATGCGCTGGTTGGATTCAACCTGATGTATCCCGGCGCCGATTTTGCCGGCGGCTGGTTCGGCTTTGGCGGGACGGGGATCGGAATAGGCGACGGTGACGAGGTCGCCAATCTCACCAGCGCCTACAATGCGGGCTACACCTATTGGACCGACTTCCTTTTCCAGGGCATGTTCGCCGCCACCGCGGCCACGATTGTCTCCGGGGCCGTGGCCGAGCGGATCAAACTCCATTCGTTCCTGATCTTCTCGACCCTGTTCGTGGCGGTCTCCTACCCGATCACGGGGATGTGGAAATGGGGCAATGGCTGGCTCAACACGATGGCGACGCCCTTCTACGACTTCGCCGGTTCGACCATCGTGCACTCGGTTGGCGGCTGGGGTGCGCTGGCTGGCGCCCTGATCCTCGGGCCGCGGCTCGGCAAATACCGTGACGGTCGCGTCCAGCCGCTGCTTGGTCACTCGATGCCGCTCGCCACCATCGGCGTGTTCCTGCTCTGGCTCGGCTGGTTCGGGTTCAACGGCGGCTCGGTGCTCTCGGCCGATCCGGCGCTCGTCTCGCTGACCCTGGTAACGACCTGCCTGGCGGCGGCGGCCGGCGGGCTGGGGGCCACGCTCGCGTCATGGACCGTGATCAAGAAACCCGATCTTTCCATGGCGCTCAACGGCATCCTGGCCGGGCTGGTCGGGATCACCGCGGGGGCGGATCAGATGGCGGCGGGTTCGGCCGTGGTGGTCGGGCTGCTGGCCGGCGTCATCGTGGTGTTCTCCGTGATGTTCTTCGATCGGATCAAGGTCGACGATCCCGTGGGCGCAATCTCGGTTCATCTGGTCTGCGGGATTTGGGGCACGCTGGCCGTGGGCTTCTTCGGCCAGAAGGCGGGTGGCGCGCAGCTCGTGTCGCAGCTGATCGGCATCGCGGCGGTGGGCATCTTCACCTTCCTGTTTGCCGTGATCGTGTTCTATGCCCTCAAGGCCACCCTCGGGCTGCGCGTCAGTGCGGAAGAGGAAACCGAGGGTCTCGACATCGGCGAACACGGCAACGAAGCCTACCCTGATTTCACCGCCGCCCACCAATAATCAACCCGGTCCGCCGCCGGCGCAGGAACGAATTCTTGCGCTGGTCAGGCGCCCCGCCACACTCCCCCACATCGAAAACCGTCTCGAATTTATCCATCCCGCATGAAACTCATCATCGCCATTATCAAGCCGTTCAAACTCGAAGAGGTGAAGGAGGCGCTGAGCGCCGCCGGCATCGAGGGAATGACGGTCACCGAGGTCAAGGGCTTCGGACGCCAGAAGGGGCACACCGAGATTTATCGTGGCAGTGAGTATACAGTCGATTTCCTCCCCAAGGTTAAGATTGAAATCGCGCTCGCCGACGAAATCGCCGGCAAGGCCGTCGAGGCCATCGTCAAGTCCGCCAAGACCGGCAAAATTGGCGACGGCAAGGTCTTCGTCGTGCCACTGGACGAGGTGGTGCGAATCCGGACGGACGAGCGCGGCGAATCGGCGCTCTGATTTTCCGGGCGACAGATTCAAACCCATTTCGCCAAGCCGGACGGCCCTGGTCGTCCGGCTTTTTCATCGGCGAAAATTTCCCTGCAGCTCGAAATGTTCGGCTAGAGGGCTGAGGGCGCGACCGGAACTGTCTTCCCGAATTCCTTCAAGAGCGCGTCGATTTTCTGGACCTTGTCGGCCCGGGGCATCGCCGGATGCAGCCCGGTGTGCCGGACGGTGCCGTCGGGGGCGATGATTGCCATATGGGGGATGCCGGTGACCCCGTAGTCCGGATTGAACACGGGTTCCGCACTGAAGACGATGGGCCAGGTAATGTCTTTCGCCTTGATGAAATCGGCCATCAGCGCCATCTCGCGCTGCGGGTCGCCCTTCGTGTCGATCCGCGGGCCCATGTTCGCGACGAATCCCTGGATGCTGGTGACGCCGAGCACCACGACATCCGAGTCCTTGTAATAGGCAGTCAGGTCGCGCACCTGCGGGAATGACGCGATGCAGGGACCGCACCAGGTCGCCCAGAAGTCGAGGACGACGACCTTGCCGCGGAGGTCGGCCAGGCTCTTGAGATCCGCGACGGTCGACCACGTGAAGTTGAGCCCCGGCGCCGGCTTGCCGACCAGTGCGCCCTGCGCGGCCTTGGCCCTAGCCTGCCGCTCGAGTTGGGTGATGGTCTCCTGCGCGGCGGTGCCGGTCTCGGTTCCCGGGAAGTCGGCGGCCAGCTGGCGGAAGAGTTCGATCGCCTTGTCGGTGTCCTCGAGCACCTGTCCGTACAGCATCGCCTGCATATAGTGAATCCGGGCGATGTCGTCCGTCTTCTGTCCGCGGTATTTCGCGGCCAGGGCTTCGAAGGCGGCGAGCTGCGGTGCGAGGTCGGTGGCCGTGCGCTCATTGCGCTGGAGTTTCGCCTTGATCTCGGTGACGAGCGCCTCGAGTTCCTGGGCGGGGGTGACGGCGGCAGGCTGGGAAAGGGCAGGGAGAACGCCGGCCAGGACGAGGATCGAGGCGGCAAGGAGGGATTTGGCTTTCATGGATGGATTCCGGAAGGGAAAGCGTACAGTGGCAGGCGGGCCGGGGGTTACACGCCAATAATGGCCCTGCGTGACCCCGGTGGCGTCCCCCCTGCCGGACCCCAGGTGGGAGCCGGGAAAGTTCCCTTGGCTGCAGACCCCAGATCGACGATCGGAACGGGTCTGGACCCGGTCAATCTAATCGAATTATCCTCCCCTTTCAGCGTCCCGTTCCCATGCCTGCACTGGATCCAGTCCTATCCCATCAAATCCCGGTCATTCGGAAAATCATCCAGGATGAGACCTGGCTCGAGGGCGAGCGACGTGGCTGCCAGGTGCGTCCCGACGACCAGGTGGTCCGGGAACGCGTTTGCGCCATCGTGCTGCGGGTCGGCCAGCAGTTGCGCGAGGCGGCCAGTGCGCACGCCATCCTGGGTTCCGCGCCGGCGGAGTGAAATAACTGCCGTTTTCCAGCGCGGGTGCACCCGGCTTAACCCGAACGGGCACCCGATCGCTGCAGGGTCGACGTGCCGGCCTGGACCACGAAGGTCGCGCGCGTCTGCAGCGGCGCTCCCGGACGACTGACAAACGGCACCGTCCGATAATCCGTCCGCCATTCCCGCGGGGTGACCTCGCAGCGCAGGTAGCCGCGCTCCGTGTTGTGAAACTTGACGAAGGGGTTTTCGGCCAGGAGCTGATCGAGGGTGTCCGGGGCCTCCCGGCCGTCGCCGCCCGAACTGATCGAGGTAGCCACGAACTCCACGCCGACGCTGCGGCCGCCGAGTTCATCGAAATCCGCAATGAGTTCGTTCGCCCAGTTGGTGTGGATGTCGCCCGTGAGCACGACGGGATTCCGGGCCCTGCCCTCGGCGAAGTGCCGGAGGATCCGCCGCCGTTCGAATTCATAGCCGGGCCACTGATCCATGCTGTGGGTGATTGCAGGACCCGCGGCGCGATCGACGCGGGCCATCATGACCTGCTGGGCCAGGATGTTCCAGGTGGCGGGGGAGCGTTCGAGCCCGGCCAAGAGCCATTCGCGCTGGGCGGCCCCGAGGAGCGTGGCGGTGGGATTCAGGGCATCGGGGCAGGGCGGCTTGTTGCCGTCGCCGCAGGGCTGATCGGTCCGGTACTGGCGGGTGTCGAGCACGTGGAACTGCGCGAGCCGGCCGTAGGAAAGCCGGCGATACAAAGGCAGGTCGGGACCGGTGGGTCGCGCTGCGCGGCGGAGCGGCAGATGCTCGTAATAGGCCTGGTAGGCGAACGCGCGGCGCCGGAGAAACGCGTCCCGGGTCGCCGGCTTTTCGGGAATGTCGGCCGCGTAGTTGTTGGCGACCTCGTGATCGTCCCAGGTGGTGATCCAGGGCGCCGCCTGGTGGGCAGCCTGAAGGGCCGGGTCCGACTTGTAGAGCGCGTAGCGCCGGCGGTAGTCGTCCAGGGTGAAGATCTCGCCGCTGTTGTGCCGGCGGGGCCGGCGATCCTGGGCGGCGCCTTCGTAAATGTAGTCGCCGAGATGGACGACGAGATCGAGGTCCTCCGCGGCGAGGTGCTCGTAGGCGGTGTAGTAACCGGTCTCGTAATGCTGGCAGTTGGCGACGGCGAAGCGGAGCCGCGCCGGCATCACGCCGGCCGCGGGCAGCGTGCGGGTGCGACCCTTCGCGCTGCTGGCTCCGCCGGCCGTGAACTGGTACCAATACCAGCGGTCGGGCCGCAGCCCGCCGACTTCCACGTGCACGGAGTGGCCCCACTGCGGCTCCGCCCGCTCTGTGCCGCGGTGGACGATGCGTCCGAGCCCCTCGTCTTCGGCGATGAGCCATTGGACTTCGATCGCCTGGGCCGGCATGCCACCGGCGGGCGCCTGCGGATCCGGCGCCAGCCGCGTCCAGAGGACAATGCTGTCCGCCGCCGGATCGCCGGACGCGACCCCGAGGGTGAAGGGATTCGCGGAAAACTTCGGCTCCGGCGTGGCGGCGGAGAGCAGCCGGGTGGAGGAGAGGGCGGCGAGCGATGCGGCGCCGGACAAGAACGAGCGGCGTGTCAGCCCGGGCGCGCCGCCGGGCAGGGTGGTGGGGGTGACCATGGGCGGAGCATGGTGACGGCAGTCAGGCATCGTCAAGCTGGGGGCAATGCGAGCGGCGAGGGCCGCACGGGTGGGGACCGGAACCGTCCTCCCAGCGGAGAATGTTTTCCGGCGGCACGATCCCCGTCCGCAGACTTGAATGCGCCGGATCGGTTCGGAAGGATGGCGGGGTGACGGAACGGATCGTTCGGCTTCTCCGGCGGCTGCCTGCAAACAGCCGTGCCATCCTCGAAACCTGCCTCTACGGGCTGATCGCGGGGCTTGCGGCGGTCGGATTCATGCTGGCAGTGAATTGGGCGTACGAAAGCGGGTTGAAGCGGCTGTCGCACCAGCCGTTGGGCGTGTTCGTCGGATCAAGCTTCGCACTGATCATGGGCACGTCGCTGGTGGTCGGATACCTGTTGAACAACTTTTGCCCCGATGCGCGGGGGAGCGGGATTCCGCAGTTGAAAATCGCCTTTTGGAAGGAGTTTGGCCACGTCCCCTGGCGGGTGGTCTGGGTGAAGTTCGTGGCGGGAGTGCTGAGCATCGGCGGCGGTGCGAGCCTGGGGCGCGAGGGCCCCAGCGTGCAGCTGGCCGGCGGGCTCTGCGCGAACGTGGCGGGACTGCTGGGCGAACCCAAGCAGGGTCGCCGGCTGGCCACGACCGCCGGGGCCGCGGGGGGACTGGCGGCGGCGTTCAACACGCCGCTGGCTGCGATCACCTTCGTGCTCGAGGAAATCATCCAGAACCTGAACAGCCGGATGCTGGGCAGCATGCTGCTGGCGTCGATCCTCGGCGCGCTGGTGGTGCACGGGATCATTGGCGAGGAACCGGCCTTCACGCTGGGCGACACGTCGTCCGCTTCCTGGGAGATCTATGCGCTGACCCCGGTCGTCGCCGCCGCGGCCGCATTGATCGGCGTCTCCTTTCACCTGGCAACCCTGGGCTTGCGGCGCCGGCGGCTGGATGTCTGGCGGCTGCCGTTGTGGCTGCGGCCGGCGTTGGGAGGGTTCATCACCTGGTTGCTGGGCTGCGGAGTCTTTGCCTACACGGGCCGGCTCGGGGTATTCAGCCTGGGCTACGACGATCTTTCAGCCGGATTGAATCACGAACTCGCCTGGAAGACGGCTGGCATCCTGCTGGCGGCAAAATTTGTCGCGACCATCTGCTGCTACGGATTCGGCGGCTGCGGAGGAATCTTTTCCCCCTGCCTTTTCCTGGGAGGGATGTGCGGGCTGGCCATGGCGGGAGTGGGGGACCTGTTCCTCGATCTCAACTCCGCGGACCACGTCGTGATGGGCGTCGTGGGGATGAGCGCCTGTCTCGGAGCCGTGGTGCGCGCGCCGGTCACGGGCATTCTGATCGTCTTCGAGATGACCCACAATTTTTCGCTGGTGCCGGCGTTGATGCTCGGCGCGCTGGTCAGCCAGGCGATCAGCCGGTCCCTGTGCGCGGAGAATTTTTATGACGCGCTGCTCCGGCAGGACGGGCATGTATTGCACAAGGTGATTCCGCCGCGCGATCTGAAGGGCTGGCGGCAGTTGCCCGTATCGGCCATCGCGACCTTCAGCCCCGTCGTCATTTCGGACCTGCAGCCGGCCGCGCTCCGGGAGATCCTGCGGAAACACCCCTACGAACGCTTTCCTCTCATCATCGAGGGGAAGCTGCGCGGAGTCTTGACCCGCTCCGAGGTGGAGCTCGCGTTGGCGGAACGGCGCCCGCCCGCGCCGCAGCCGCCCGTCACCTGCCTGCGCCACGCCACCATCGGGGAAGTCCAGCGCCAGCTCATCGCCTCCAGCGCGCTGGTGGTGTTGCTGCTCGATCAGCCCCGCGGGAGCGTGATCGGACTCGTCACGCTGCACGATCTGCTCCGCGCCGAGACCGATGCGGCGGAACGAAGCCTCGACTGAGCTGGGCGGTCCGGGGATCCGTGGCCGCGCCGCGGGAAATTTGTTCCGCGGGCCGGGGCAGGCTTGAAGGTTCCGTGCGCCCGCGCCAGCGTGGCACTGCCATGATCCGGCTCATGCTCGCCACGGTCCTGTCGCTTCCGCTGTGCTGCCCCGCCCAGGTGCGGGAAAAAATCGATCGCGGGGTGGTGGCGACCACCCTGAGCGAGAAGGCGGTGTACGTGGGCTGGCGGCTGCTGCGTGACGATCCGGCTGGCGTCGCGTTCCATGTCTATCGGCAGGATCTGGGACTCGGCGACTATGAGCGCGTCACCCCTGTGCCGGTCACCGCTTCCACCAATTTCCTGGATGAGACGGTGCGGCCGGGGCACGGCTATCACTACCGGGTGACGATGATCGCGGGTGGCGTGGAAACCGCGACGCCGGGCGAGGCCTATGTTTTCACGCTCGACGGCAACCAGCCCTGGGTCGCCTTCAAGCTGCGGGACAACGTGACGCTGAAGCGGATTGGGATCGGCGATTTGGATGGCGACGGGGCCTACGACTTCGTCCTGCAGCACCCCGATTTCAACGTCGATCCGTATCATCGGCCCGGCTACTGGAAGCGGAGCCCGGAGCCCTACAAGCTCGACGCCTATTCCGCCAAGGGAAAGTTCCTCTGGCGGCATGACATGGGCTGGTCGATCGAGACCGGGACCTGGTACTCGCCCTACATGGTTTTTGACGTGGATCAGGACGGCAAGGCGGAGGTCTACGCCAAGGCGGGCGAGGGCGATCCGCGCGAACCGGACGGCCATGTGCTGGGCGGACCGGAATACCTGATCAAGCTCGATCCGCAGACCGGGGCGATCCGGCAGCAGCGGGCGTGGATTTCGCGGGACGGCTTTGAATCCTACAATTACTGGTGCCGCAATTTCCTCACGGTGGCCTATCTTGA
This sequence comes from Verrucomicrobiia bacterium, assembly GCA_011525695.1. Taxonomy (GTDB): domain Bacteria; phylum Verrucomicrobiota; class Verrucomicrobiia; order Opitutales; family Opitutaceae; genus ER46. The sequence goes on along the minus strand of WYBX01000077.1, from coordinate 29,777 downwards.
CGGACGCAACCCGTCGCTGGTGATGCAGCGTGGAACCTACACGGTCATCAAGACCGAGGCGATGAATCGGGATCTCCGGCCGATCTGGAAATGGGAGAGTGTGGGCGCCGATGCGAAGTACCGCGGGCAGGGCGGGCATGCGATCATGAAGGCGGACATCGATGCCGATGGGCGCGACGAGCTGGTGCTGGGCACGTTCGCGCTCGACGATACGGGTACGCCGCTCTGGCACACCGGACTGGGGCACAACGACGCCGGCTATATCGTGGATTTGTTGCCGGAGCGGCCCGGCTACGAGATATTTTATGGCATCGAGTCGCGCTCACCGCGGAATGGCGTCTGCGTGGTGGACGCGCGGACTGGTGAGATCATCTGGGGCTACGAGGGCCGCACGTACCATGTACACGGGCAGGCGATGATCGGCGATCTCACGGCCGAGCATCCGGGGATCGAATTATATGCGGGCGAGGCCAAGGGCGGCGACCAGTTCTTCCTCTATACGGCCGGGGGGAAGCGGCTCTCCGACCGGAATCTCTGGGGGCTTTCGCCGCGCGCGGTGTGGTGGGACGCGGACGAGCAGAAGGAAATCTGCCACCAGAACAAGGTGATCGAGTTCGACGGCAGCGTGAAGCTGGAGATTGAGGGAAAAATCTTGATCGTCGCCGACATCCTCGGCGACTGGCGGGAGGAGATCGTCACGAGCCTCCCGGGGGAACTCAGGATTTATTCCACGAACATCCCGTCGGATGAGAGAAAGGTCTGCCGGATGCAGAATCACCTTTACCGGATGGCCGTGGCGGATTCCACGATGGGCTATTACAACGCGCCGCAGGTGGGATTCGAATAAGGCAACGCTTCAGCCATGCCGATGCACTCAATCAGGTGGACGTTGCTCGTGAGCCTGGTGGCGGCCGGCTGGTTCCAAGGCCTGCCCGCCACGGCTACCGCGGGCGAGCCGGCCGACAATCGCTTTGAAAAGGACATTGTTGCGTTTGAAACCGCGGATCGGGAGTCGCCGCCGCCCCAGGGGGCGATTCTGTTCGTGGGCGACTCGCAGTTCCGGCGCTGGGCATCGATTCATGAAGACCTGGAGGGCTACGTCGTGATCAACCGCGGGTTTGGTGGTTCGAAGATGTCGGACGTCCTGCACTATGCCGATCGAATCGTGATACCGTACCGGCCGCGGCTGGTGGTCGTGAATGCCGGCGGCAACGACATCCATGCCGGCCGGACGCCCGAGGAGGTCCTGGCCGACTGCCGCGGCTTTGTCGATCGGCTGAAGGCGGCGCTGCCGGGGACAATCCTTGCGCTGAGCAGCCTGCAGCCGAGCCCGGCGCGATGGAGCGAGGCGGAAACCCGGAGGCGGTTCAATGCGATGTTGCGCGACTACGTGGCGACCCAGCGCGACGTGATTTACATCGACCTCTTCGACGCCTATCTCGGTCCCGATGGCAAACCCCGGCCGGAGCTCTTCGTCGAGGACATGGTCCACCACAACGCGGCCGGTTACGAGGTGCGCATGCGGATCATGAGGCCGATTCTCGGAGTGCCGGAGAAGCTCTATCGCGGAAACGCGAAACGGGTGCTGAACTGGGAGTGATTTTCGAAGGGAATCGCTCGATGCCGGGAACCTCGGGCCGAAGCGATCGCGTCCTGGCGCTATCCGAAGTTCATCCCACCCACACCGGGCTTGCCCAGGCGACGTGCCCGTTCTGCTGCCGGACCCGAACATAATAATAGTCCGCTCCTGAACCCCGCGGCCTCCGATCCTGCCAGCGGATGGTTGCACTCGATTCACTGGGACCAACGAGCCGCTCGATGATGAAGCTCTCGCTTGGGAAGCCCCCAGTAAGCGTCACGACATTGCTCTCGACCAGATCGGTCAGCTTCGCGGTCACGATCTGCCGCACGGGTTGCCGCAGCTCGACCACGAGTTCCGCCTCCGGCATTCCCTCGAGATCGCAGACGATCGCCTTCGTTGGATCCTCGCGATAGGCTCCCGGTCGCGAGGTTGGGGACTGCAGCCGGATCTCGGTCGGGGATTCCAACGTGAGCCGGTCACGCAGATCCTCGCCGAAAGGCGCGTGCTGGAAGCAGCCCTGCACGCGCTGAAAGGTCCCGCCCGAAATCCGCACGCTCATGTCCCACTGGCACACCCGATCGAGCGCGAGCTGGCCCCACGGCCCCCAGCCATAGCGAATCCGGCATTTCGCCCTGCCGGGAAGGTGCAACGGCCCCGTGACATGATCCGCCGGGAAATGGCGCTCAATCACGCGCCCGTTTCGCAGGAGCTCCACCACCTCGACGGGATCCTGTCCCTCCACCCGTACGTCGATCTCACGGTCGCTGCTGAAAGACAGCTCCGACCCCATCGGTTTCCCGTTAACCGTGACCTCGAGGACAATCCGGTCTCCACTTGCGGCATACGTCCGGCGGGATCGAATCGCCTCGAAAAGGCTGGCCGGCCGCAAGTCGTCCGCCCACACGCCGAGCACCCCCTCCCCGTAGGCACCGGGGTAGCCGAGATGGTCATCGGTCGAGGCGACGAATCCGAAGCGATCGCCCACGGCGAGCCGCGGTGCCACGGTATTTTTCGTCCAGCGGCCGCCCTGGCTGTGCGTGATATATTCGAACGGACCGCGATCCGTCTCGGTGCAGCCGTGCTCGGACATGATTTCCACCACGGGAGAAACCCTGCCGCCGCGGAAGTATTTCCAGTTCGCGCCGCGCCAGCCCTGGAGATACCCGAGATGGTGCGGGATGGCGAGGGCGCCTCTGGCTTCCGCGAAATCCAGCAGCTTGTCCACATGATCGGGCAGAAAAAGCTCCGGTTGGTCGCGATCGAAGATCAGGCAGTAGTCTCCAAAGAAGCTCGAGTGCCACTCGTACCCCAGCAGCGCGGTGAACTTGTCAGTCGTTGCCTCCTGCAGCAATCGCCGCGTCTTGTTCCAATGGTCCGCGTGGGCCTTGAAGCCGTTGACCCAGATCATGTGCCGGTCGCCAGCCATCTGCGGCATATCGTGCCAGGAGGCGTGGCCCGTGAAGGCAAAGAAGTCCAGGTGCGCGCGGGCCAGATCGATCGAGCGTTCGAGTGAACCCTTCGCGTAGCCGACGGCATTGTGATTGTGCAAATCCCCCAGAACAGCTGCCGGTGCGAACCCGGGCCCGCCGCTTGCAGCTGGCTCGTGTGCCGGAGCCCGGCAAGGAGCCCGGCGGCCATCGTCGCACCGACAAACTGCCGGCGCGTGATCGGTTCGCTGTGGGTGCAGTGCGAATGCATAGTCTCTGGGATGCCGCTCCGGTCGCTCGCGAGGCTCAGGCGCGGGTCCGACCGCGTTTCTCCATGTACGAGCGGAAGGCTTGGGCATACCGCTTCAGATTTTCGAGCGCGCCTCCCCCGCGGATGGGCGAGCACATCTCATACGACACCCAGCCATTGAATCCGCCGGCTTCGAGGCTGGAGAAGAAGGTGACGTAATCCAGATCCCCTTCGCCCATCGGGACGGCCAGGGCGGCGGGAGGGGATTGCTCGACGTAATTCGTCCATTGGGGCTGATAGCTGGTTCGGGGAAGGACAACATAGTCTGCGACCGTCGTGAACCGCATCCGGGGGGCCAGCTGCCGGGCGGCGTCACCCAGCGGTTCACCCCGCAGGTGCACGGACCAGCAGTCGAACATCGGTATGAGATTGGGCCGGTCGACCTCCCGGATGAGTTCCACGAGCGTCCGGGTGGGTGCACCGATATCGTGGTGGTTTTGGAGCCCGATGGTCACGCCATGGGCAGCGGCGCGGTCGCAGCACTCCCGTAACGCCTCGAAGGTCCGCTGCCACTGGGTGAAGAAAGCGACTTCCGGGCGTTCATAGGACGAGAAGACGCGGATCAGCCGTTCCCCGCCGAGGATGGCAGTGCGCGCGGCGAGTGCCTCGATATATTGGATCTGAAGTTCGTTCCAGGGGACTTCCGCACTTTCCCAACCGCCGGTGAAATTCGTATAAGCCGCGATGGCCGCGGCGGTCAGATTCCGTTGGTCGAGCCTTTCCCTCAACCGCCGGCAGTCATCCAGCGTGTAATCCAGCACCGAGAGGTGGGGACGCTTGGCCATGATTTCGATGCCCGGGAAACCGAGCTCGGCGGTGAGGTCGATCGCCTGCTCGAGCGACAGGCGGTGCTGGCCCCACAACCCGGCAAACGACACGGTGAACAATGCGGATTTCATTGGTGGTTCGGGTTTTTCAGATTTGGCGCCATGGGTCATGGAAGCTGCGGTCGAGGAGCGCTCATCAGGATGACGACAATTCCTTCCACGGATGACGAGTTCGCATTTCGCCATCCGTGGCCTCCCCTGGAGCGGTATTACCGCGGTGCACGGCCGATGGCGCCGGCGCGCCGTCGCAGGCGACGGCGTAAATGCGGAAGTGTGCGATGTCATGGCGCCCTGCGCACAAAGGAAGGACGAAGGGTGACGCTTGAATAGTCCGGGCCATGCTACGGATCCTGCAGCCGGGGCGGTGCCCCCGGTGGATGAAACGCCGGCAAGGCGGCATCCCATCAGGCGGCTCCGGTGGTGGATTGGCGGGCTGCTGTTCTTTTCCACCGTCATCAACTATGTGGATCGGCAGACGCTCGCGGTTCTGGCGCCGTTCCTGAAGGAGGATTACCAGTGGACGAACGAGGACTATGCGCTGATCGTCATCTCGTTCCGGATCGCATATGCGATTGGCCAGACGACCCTCGGACGGTTCGTGGATTATGTTGGAACGCGAAAGGGACTGAGCCTGACGGTGCTCTGGTATTCCCTAATCGCGATGGCCACGTCGGTGGTCGCCCTGTTCAACACGTCGGTTGGCGCGCTGCGCGGCTTTGTGTTCTTCCGATTCCTGCTGGGGCTGGGGGAGTCGCCCAACTGGCCCGCCGCGACCAAGGCGGTGGCGGAATGGTTTCCCCGGAAGGAGCGCGGCTGGGCGGTTGCGCTCTTTGACAGCGGCTCGTCCATCGGTGCCGCGATTGCGCCGATGCTCGTGATTGGGCTGTATCTCGGAACCGGGCGGCAGTGGTGGCCGGTCTTTCTCATCACGGGCTGCCTGGGACTCATCTGGCTCATATTCTGGAGAAAACTCTATCATCCGCCGGAGAGCCATCCGCGGATCAGCGATGCCGAGCGCGCCATGCTCGCTGCCGACAAGCGCGAGGCCGGTGAGGGAGATGCCAGCGGGGAGCGCTCGAGGACCAGGTGGGCCGAATTGCTGCGGCTGCGGCAGACCTGGGGAATCATCGCAGCCCGCGCATTCACGGACCCGGTGTGGTACTTCGTGGCGGATTGGTTCATGTTGTATCTCGTCCAGGAAAAGCACTTTGACCCCAGGAACACGCTGGTCGCTGTCTGGATTCCCTTCATCGCGGTCGATTTGGGGAACTTTGCAGGCGGTGGCATCTCGAGCTGGCTGATCAAACGGGGATGGACCGTCGAGCGGGCCCGCAAGGCCGTGGTTGTCTTCGGGGCCCTGGGCATGGTTGCGCTGGTCCCCGCGATCTCGGCCACGAATCTCTTTGTGGTCGCAGGCTGGTTCTCCATCGCGACGTTTGCCTACGCCTGCTTCTGCACCATGGCCCTGGTGCTACCCTCCGATTTGTTCAAGAGCGAGTCCGTCGCCTCGGTCAGCGGGTTGAGTGGTACCGCCGCGGGTTTGATCACGATCGTGGCGACCTACCTCATCGGCGGAGTCACCACCCGGTACTCCTTTGCGCCGGTGCTGATTGTCGGTAGCATCATTCCCCTAGTCGGCGCGGTGCTGGTGTTATGGCTGATCCGGAACCCGCGGACCGAGGCGGAGCATAGAATCATGCGCAGAATATAACGGGATGATCCCGGAAACATCGCGACTCTCCAGCAACCTCAATCCCAGTCCCCATGAAGCCCCTCCCCATGCCAGCTACCTGCTCGCCTCAAACCGCCCCGCGCCGGTTTATGTCCCGGGCACGGTGCATCGCCCCAGGTTCCAAGTTTTCCCGCGGGTTTGGAAAATGGCTGCTCGCAGCCCTGCTGGCGGCATTGCCCTTCCAGGCTTCCTGGGCGGCGGAAGCCAGGAACGTGCTGCTCTTGATCAGCGACAATCATACCCGGCCGGATCTCGGCTGCTACGGTCATCCGCAGCTGCGGACCCCAAGTCTGGATGCGCTCGCGGCCGGGGGGACCCGGTTTGCCAACGCCTATGCCACGACGCCGTCCTGCGGGCCGAGCCGGGCGGTGATTTACACCGGCCTGCTCACTCATTACAATGGGCAGTATACGCATCCGCATGCACCGCACAATGGCGTGCTCGCGGATGATGTGACCACGGTTTTCGATTTGTTGAAGCGCGGTGGCTATCGCACGGCGCTGCTGGGCAAGGGGGCCTTTGGCGCCCGGCAGGGCCAGTACGAGTTCGATCTGTTCGATTCCAGCGTGCAGCGCGATATGTCCGCCGCCACGGCCCGGGCGGAGACCTTCATCCGGGAAGCCGGCGAAAAGCCGTTCTTCATCGTGCTGGCAAGTCACGATCCCCATCCGTCGGACCGGCCCATCGCCGCGCGACGCAAGTCCGGCAAGCAGCCGCCCCGGCAGCTGGATCCCGATACCGTGGTGGTGCCGCCCCATCTTCCGGATCGTCCGGATGTGCGGGAGAGTCTGACGGAATATTACGAGTTGATCGAGCAGATGGACGTTGGATTTGGCGAGGCGCTCGAAATGCTCCGGCGCGTCGAGAAGGCGGAGAACACCCTGGTCATGTTCTTTTCCGACCAGGGGGCTCCGTATCCCAACGGAGGCTACAGTCATTACGAACCGGGCGTCGCGGTTCCGATGATAGTCTCCAGCCCGAAGGCGCGAAAGCGGGGAGTGGTTTCCGAGGCGATGGTTTCGCTGGCCGATGTCACGCCCACCGTCCTCGACTGGACGGGCGTGGCGCCACCGCCGTACAAGCTCCACGGGCGGAGCCTGCTGCCCATTCTCGAGCAGGAGAGCCCCTCCGGCTGGGACTCGGTGGTGTTGAGCCACGTCATGCACGAAGTCACGATGTATTACCCGATGCGGACGATCCGGGATCGGCGCTACAAACTGATTTGGAACATCAATTACCGGACGCCCTGGGCGGACGCCTCCGAGGTCACGCGCCGTGCCCCCTGGGCGGAGACATGGCGGGGCGGGCGCGGGGACAAATTCATCGGCCAGCGATCAATCGAAAAGTACCTGTGGCGTGAGCCCATCGAGCTCTACGATCTCGAAGCCGACCCATTGGAGTTGGTCAATCTGGCGGACGATCCCAGCCATGCGGAGCTCAGGCTGGCGCTGAGCAACAAGCTCCTGGCGCGGCTGCGGGAGACGGGCGACAACTGGCTCGAGCGCTATCAGCTGCCGATGCCGGGCGAGAAGGTGAAGATCGGCGAAATGTCACCCCCGGGATACAGCCCACCCCGTCGCGGGAAGGGTGAGCAATGAACCTTCGCGGAGCGGACAACGGTGATTGGTCCCGCGTTGAACATCCCGTCTGGACAGGAATCATTCGAGACACGCGGGAGATTCGACACCGGCTACTGGGCGAATACGCTGCTCAAACGGGATTATCGTCCGCCGTTCGTTGTCCCTGAGAAGGTTTGAGCAGTGCATCCCCGTATGACTGGAAATTCGCATCCGAATCCGACGATGATGCGGCGATTCATCCGCCTGGCGGCCTCGTTGGCCCTCGCCGCGCCAACGTTCATGTGTGCTGCGATGGAGTCGTCGAAACCGAATATTGTGTACCTGTTGATCGACGATCTCGGCTGGGCGGATGTGGGCTTCAACGGCGGTAACGCCCCCACCCCCAATCTTGACCGGCTGGCGCGCGAAGGTGTTCAGCTTACCCGGCGATTGCTCGGTCCGAAGGATTCGGCACGGATCGCGTCCTCTATTTTGCGTACGGGCCGGGGGCTGCCCTCCGGGAGGGCGACTGGAAGCTAATTGTCCCGCAACGGAGCGGTGAGAATCTCGACGGGGCTGAGTTGTTCGATCTCTCAAAGGATCCCTACGAAGCCACCAATCTGGCAGGCCAGTTTCCCGAGAAAGTTCGCGCGTTGAAAACGAGATTGGAGGAGGTGGCAGCACACGACGGAGATTCATCGGTTCAGGAACGTCAGGCTGCCCGCCAACGGAAGCGTTCCTGAGCCGTGCGCGGTCAGCGCCCCAATCCGGCCAGCGAAAAGTCCCGATCCAGTCCCACCCGCTGATGAGAACCTTCAAATTCCCCGGGTTTGGCATGATCCTGGCGGCCGCTTTCCTGGCGCCGGCTGCCGGATCGTGTGCCGGTCTTCCGGGGGATCATCCCCGGCCGAACATCCTTTTCATCATCTTCACGGCCTGGGGTGGAGGCACCCAGGCGGGTGCGTACGGCTGCACCTGGATCGCAACGCCGAACTTCGATCGGGTCGCCCGGGAGGGCGTGCTGTTCAACAATGCCTTTACCTCGAATCCAAAGGCCGGACCGAGCCGGGCAACGATTCTGACTGGGCGCAATAGCTGGCAGCTCAGGGAAGCCGTTTCGCACAACGGCTATTTCCCGGCCGGATTCGAAGTCTATCCCGATCTGCTTGAACAGGCCGGCTATTTCGTCGGCATGACGGGCATGGGTTGGGGGGCAGGGGACTTCAAGACCAGGGCCGGCCGCACCCGGGATCCAGCCGGTCCCGGCTTCAATGCAAGGAACCAGGTTCCGATTGCGTCCGGAATCACGCGCACGGATTACGCCGGAAACTTCGAGGAATTCCTTCAGCGGAAGCCCAAGGACAGGCCGTTTTGCTTCTGGATGGGGTTCCGCGAGGCGCATCGGGATTTCGAACGCGGCTCCGGCCTGCGGCTGGGCAAGAAGCTCGGAGATGTCAAGGTTCCCCCGTATCTGCCCGATCTCGAGATCGTGCGCAGCGATCTGCTCGATTATGCGGTCGAAATCGAGTGGGGGGATTCCGAGATTGGCCGGGCGCTGGCCGTTCTCGAGGCCACCGGCGAACTCGAGAACACACTGGTGGTCGTCACCTCCGATCGCGGCATGGCCTTTCCCTATGTCAAGGACCAGATCCATGAGGACGCCTTCCACGTTCCGATGGCGATGCGGTGGGGCCGGGGTATCAGGCCGGGACGCGTGGTGGACGACTTTGTGAACCTGCGGGATCTGGCGCCGACGTTTTTGGAAATTGCCGGCCTTCCGCCGCATTCGCAGATGACCGGCGCAAGCCTGACCGGCATCCTGCGATCGGAGCGCTCCGGATGGATCGAAGGTCGCGAGGTGATGTTGATCGGCAAGGAAGGGGACAGCCTGGGCCGGCCCCATGATTGGGGATATCCGGTGCGCGCGATCCGCACGAAGGACTTCCTGTATGTCCGCAACTTCTTTCCCGACCGGTATCCCGTCGAGACCACGGAAAGGGATGCCGTACGAATCGACCCGGCGCCGACCTTCGAAGTCGTCAAGCGACTCGGCGGCTATTATTACGACATCGCTTTCGGCAAGAGGACGGCCGACGAACTTTACCGGCTCGATGACGATCCGGCGGGAATTCTCAATCTGTCGGGTGATCTCGCTTTTGTTCCCATCATGGAACGCCTCCGATCGAAAATGATGGAGCTGTTGCGCGAGGAGCAGGATCCGCGCGCACTGGGCAATGGTGCAATCTTCTCGACCTACCCGTACCTGAATCGGGAACGGGACGACCGTCCGCGATCCTATGACGATTGGATCAGGTCCCGTGAATCGGAACTGAAGGCTGCACTGGGCTTGGACCCTTCAGATGACGGTATCGGAACGCAGAAACCGGAAAGATAACGCTCGTCAGCGTGAGTGGATGAAGGGTTATTCACGGCCGGGGCCGTTTGCCGGTTCCACGGTGATCTGCCTTGAAACCGGGGGCGTTCGGAGGCAGACGGCTCGGAAGCCAACGCGTCATCCAGAACGGATCTCCCATGAATCGCCGCGATTTCCTGCATGCCGGCGCCGTGTTCGCCGCCACCGCGGCTGCACCCCGTGCCTTTTCCGAATGGCAGCCGAGCCAGCGATATCCGGATCCCGCCGTTCGGGTCATTGATCCGGAGTTTGGCAGGTACCGGATTGGGCTGGCCAAGATTGAGCGAATTGCCACGGGGATGCGCTGGGCGGAGGGCCCGGTCTGGTTTGGCGACGGCCGTTTCCTGCTCTGGAGCGACATTCCCAACAACCGGATCATGCGTTGGGACGAGGAGACCGGCAGGGTCGGCGTCTTTCGTCAGCCGGCGAACAACGCCAACGGCAACACCCGCGACCGCCAGGGCCGGCTGCTGACCTGTGAGCACCTCACCCGGCGGGTCACCCGGACCGAGTATGACGGCTCGATTACGGTCATCGCCGAGCGTTTCGAGGGCAAGCCGCTGAACTCCCCAAATGACATCGTGTGCAAATCGGATGGCTCGATCTGGTTTACCGATCCACCGTTTGGAATCCTGGGTTATTACGAAGGCCGGATGGCGCAGCAGGAACTGGCGACAAATGTGTATCGGTGGGACCCAGGTTCCGGAGTTCTGAAGGCGGTAATCACCGATATCAACCGGCCGAACGGGCTGGCGTTCTCACCGGATGAATCGCGGCTGTATGTCATCGAAGCCGGTGCGTCGCCGCGGGTGATCCGGGTCTTCGATGTCGTTTCCGGCGGCACGGGATTGTCCGGCGGCCGGGTGCTGGTGCAGGCCGAGGCCGACGGCACCCCCGATGGGCTGCGGGTGGATATCGATGGGAATCTGTGGATCGGATGGGGCATGGGTTCGGCGGGATTGGATGGCGTCGCCATCTTCAATCCCCAGGGGAAGGCCATTGGCCGGATCGATCTGCCGGAGCGGTGCGCAAACGTGTGCTTCGGGGGGCGGCATCGGAACCGGCTTTTCATGTGTGCCAGCACCTCGATCTATTCGCTCTTCGTGAACACCCAGGGTGCACCGGGCGGGTGAACCTCCCTGCTCGGACTCGCTGAGCAGATCGCGTCGCCCCCAGTCCCGGCGGCAGCCGGCAAGCTACCTCCAGCAATGAACCTGAACCAATGCCATCACCACGCGGATTCTGGCGTCCGCTCGATTTGCCTCGCTGTGCTCCTGGTACTTTCCGGGACAGGGCTCTGGTCCCAGTCATCCCCGCCCACGGCTGCGCCGACTCCGCCGATGGGATGGAACAGCTGGAATTGCTACGGCATCGATGTCCGGGAGGAACAGGTCCGGGCCGTCGCGGACTACATGGCGCAGCACCTGAAACCGCATGGCTGGGAATATGTGGTGGTCGACATGGGCTGGTATGGCGGGCCTGAATACAACACACAGACGTTCAAGGTGCATCATCCGGAGGTTTATATCGACGCCCACGGCCGGCTCATGCCCTCGACCGCGAAGTTTCCCTCGGCGCAGGGCGGCCGGGGCCTGCGCCCGCTGGCCGATTATATCCACGGCAAGGGGCTGAAATTCGGCATCCACATCATGCGCGGAATTCCATGGAACGCCGTGGAGCAGAACACGCCCATCCTCGGTTCCACCCGGCGGGCGCAGGATATCGCGGCGCTGGCCGACACCTGCGAATGGTACCACGGCACGTACGGCGTGAACATGACGAAGCCCGGCGCGCAGGAATACTACAATTCGCTGGTCGCCCTGTATGCCGAATGGGGTGTCGACTTCATCAAGGCGGACGACATGAGCCGGCCGTATCACACCGACGAGATCGAAGGCCTGAGCACAGCGATGCGCGGTTCGCCGAGGCCAATGGTGCTCAGCCTTTCGCCGGGCGATGCGCCGGTGCTGTCCGCCCGCCATCTTTCGCGCCACGCGAACATGTGGCGGATCTCCAATGATTTCTGGGATGACTGGCGGCTGCTGAAGCACCAGTTCACATTGTGCCGGAACTGGCAGGATTTTCGCGTGGAGGGCACATGGCCGGATTGCGACATGCTGCCGATTGGCAAGCTGCGGATCACCGGGCCCGACAACTATGTCACGAAGGAGCTGAACAAGACGGCCGCCGAGATCACCAACGAGTATTCACGCCTGACCCTCGACGAGCAGTACACACTCATGACCCTCTGGTGCATCTTCCGTTCGCCGCTCATGATTGGCGGCTACCTGCCCGAGAACCGGGCATCCGATCTTGCGCTGCTGACCAATGACGACGTGCTGCGCGTCAATCGCGCCAGCCGGAACAACCGGGAGCGGCTGGCCACGGAGGAACTGGTCGTCTGGAGTGCGGACGGCCCGGAGCGGGGTGAGCAGTTCGTGGCCGTGTTCAACATCTCCGATGCGGACTTCAAGGCACGTCCCATCAACTGGGGCCAACTTGGCATGCCGGGGGACTCTGCGGTCCGAGACTTGTGGGCCCGCCGCGATCTGGACGTTCCGCTTGCGGGTTTGAAACTGGATGTCCCCGCGCATGGGGCCAGGTTCCTCCGGCTGACGCCCCGCGACGAGCGAACGGCATCAGCGCGTGGCGCGCACTGAATTCCCGGGATCGGCATCGTGACCCGTCCGCGGAGCCGCAAGGGTGCGGGGCTTTCCGTCCCGCAGAGCGGGTCTGACTCCGGTCGGCGAGCAGAGTCCGTGGCCGGCGGCGTTCACTTTCGCCAGATGTCGCCCTCGCCTTCGGCGAACCAGCGGGAGGTGACCACCTTCTGCTGGGTGTTGAAGTAGACGCCCTCGCGGCCCTGCACGTGCAGATCGCCGTGGAAGGAATCGCCCCAGCCGCTGAAGGGGAACGGCGCCATCGCCGCCGGGACGCCGACATTGATTCCGACCATGCCGGCTTTGATCCGATGCTTGAACTCGCGGGCGGCCGCTCCGGAGCGCGTGAAGATCGAGGCGCCGTTGCCATAGCGCGAGCGGTTGGCGACCTCGAGGGCGGCCGGGAGATCCGGCACCTCGATCGCGCTGAGCACCGGACCAAAGACCTCCTCGCGCATCAGGATGTTTTCCACCGGATCCGCCGGTGCCACGATTGTCGCGCCGAGGAAGAACCCGCCGGGCGATTCCGCCACCCGCGCCCCGCGGCCATCGGCGAGGATCCGCGCGCCCTGCTGCTGCCCCTGTGCGATCAGCGAAAGGACTCGTTCGCGATGGGCGGCGGAAATCACGGGACCCATGTCGGGCTGGGCGTCGCAATCGGTGCGCCCGATCCGGATTGCCCGGGCCGCCGCGATCAAATCGGGCAGGATCCGTTTCGCCGCGTCCCCGACAATCAGGACAGTCGAGCCGGCCATGCACCGCTCGCCGGCGCAGCCGAAGGCTGCGCCCATCACGCCCTCGACGGTCTTCGCCACATCGGCATCCGGCATGACGACGATGAAATTCTTTGCCCCACCGGCGGCCTGCACCCGTTTGCCATGGCGGGTACCGGTCTCATAAATCCGGCGGGCGACGGCGGTCGATCCGACGAACGAGATCGCCCGGACCTGCGGATGGGTGAGCAGCGCGTCGACGCAGCCGTGCCCACCATGGACGAGGTTCAGGACGCCCTTCGGCAGGCCCGCGGCCGCGAGCAGTTCCACGATCCGGACGGCGGTGAGCGGCACCTTCTCGCTGGGTTTGAGGACGAACGTGTTGCCGCAGGCGAGGGCGATCGGGAACATCCACAGCGGCACCATCGCGGGAAAATTGAAGGGGGTGATGCCGGCGCAGACGCCGAGCGGCTGCCGCAGCGTCTCGCAATCGATCCCGCGCGCGACGTGCTCGAGCGTGTCACCGAAAAGCAGGGTGGGAATGCCGGTCGCATATTCGACGACTTCGATTCCGCGCTGGAGATCGCCCCGCGCCTCCCCGCGCGTCTTGCCATGTTCGCGCGAGAGCAGTGCGGCGAGTTCCTCGAAGTGATGCAGCAGCAGCTCGCGGTAACGGAAGAGCACCCGCGCGCGATCGACGGCCGGCGTTTCGCTCCATGCGGGGAAGGCGGCCTGCGCCGCGGAGACGGCCGCCTCCACCTCGGCTCCGGTGGAGACCGGTGCCGAGGCAAGGGTTTCCCCCGTGGACGGGTTGAAGACCGGCGTGGTCTCGAGCCCGGCGGGCCGCAGCCATTCACCGTTGATCAACAGAGGGGCGAGCGGGGCGGAGGAGATGCTGGTCATGGGAAGGTTTTTGGGGAACCGTCGTCGGAACGCGGAAGAGGCGGACATGGCTTAAAGCCGCCGATCGCGAGGCGTGCAAGGCTGGGGATTAATAGTCGCAAGTGCCCGGGACGCCTTGCGTTACGCCGTGGGCCGCCCGGGTTCGGTATTTGACTTTACCGAAGCCATCCGAGTTTTGTAATCGTTTACATCGAGCGGATCGAATCCCGATTCCGCCCGTGTCATTCCTCCCTCCAGCGTCGACCATGAAAACCATCCTCAACACCGGCGTCGTCGGCCTCGGCCGCCTGGGCAGCCAGTACGCCCGCTATCTCTCGTCCCGGGTTCCGGGCGCGCGGCTCCACGCCGTAGCCGACGTGCGGCCCAAGGTGGCCAGGGCGATCGCCGCCGAGACCGGCGCGACCAAGGTCTATGGCGGGCACGAGGAACTGCTCGGGGATCCCGATGTGGATGCCGTCGTGGTGATGACGCCGACCAAGCTGCACGGAACGGTGGTGCTGGCGGCGGCGAAGGCGGGTAAGGCGATCTTCTGCGAAAAGCCGCTGTCGCTCGATCTCAAGGAGGCACGGGCGATGAAGGCCGCCGTGGCGAAACAGGGCGTGTTTTTCCAGCTGGGGCTGATGCGTCGTTTCGACCGGGCCTATGCCGCGGCCAAGCGGCGGATTGACGACGGTGCGATCGGCCAGCCGATCCTCTTCAAGGGCACGGCCAAGGATCCGTTTCCGCCGCCGGTCGATTTCGTGCGGCCGGAGAACAGTGGCGGACTGTTCATGGACATGGGCGTGCACGACTTCGACATCGCGCGCTGGTTCATGGGCGAGGTGACGAGTGTGTTCAGCGTCGGCAGCTCGACGGCGTATCCGGAGATTGGACGGGTGGGGGATGCGGAGAACGGCATCACCCTCTTGAATTTCGCCAATGGGAACATCGGCGAGGTGCATCTCAGCCGGACCGGCATCTACGGATACGGCATCCACACGGAGATTGTCGGGACCAAGGGGACCATCCAGATCGGCTATGATCGGGAGACCGCGGTCCGGGTCATGACGGAGGGCGTGATCGCGCATGACACGATCCCGGGGTTTTACGAGCGGTTCGAGCAGGCCTACCTCAGCCAGCTGCAGAATTTCGTGGACAATGTGCGGCTGGGGCGTCCGGCGCCGATCAACTGCGATGATGGGATTGCGGCGCAGAAGATTGCGATGGCGGCAACCCGGTCATGGCACAGTGGCCGGCTCGAAAAGGTGGCCCCATGACGTCGGCAACCGCCGGTCGGCGGGCAGTTTGGGTCAGCGATGGCGGCCGTGCCGGATTTTTCTTTACTCCGGCGCGCTCGTTTATGTAATCGTTTACATCAAATTGAACACACCCCGGTCAGCCCCGCCGTCGCCTTCGCCCCGCCCCCGACTTCACAGCGTGGCCCGGCCCGGCACCTCCCAACCCCTCACCCTTTTGCGACCCGGAATCTGGAGTTGAACCTCCAGCGGACGGGTCCGATCTGGAAACGTTTACAAATCAGCATCCTGCAAGGAGTCGCACATGAGCACTAACACAATGAAGGCAGTCCGGCTTTACGCCGACTGGGATCCCCGGCCGGGCTTCAAGCTTGGCTCCAAGGACGTCGACAAGACGCAAACGTACCTGGGCAGCCGGGTCTGGCGCAACCCGCGCCTCGTGATCGAGGAGGTGCCGATCCCGAAGCCGGGACCCAAGGAGGTCCTGATCGAGGTGAAGCAGTGCGGCATCTGCGGCAGCGATGTCCACATGGCGCAGGCCGACAAGGACGGGTACATCCTTTATCCCGGCCTCACGGGTTTTCCCTGCACGCTGGGCCACGAGCTATCGGGCATTGTCCGGGACTTCGGACCCGGGGCCAGGAACAAGGTGACGAACAAGCCCTTCAAGGGTGGCGAGGCAGTGTGCACCGAGGAGATGGTCTGGTGCGGCTCGTGCCAGCCCTGTGCGGATGGCTTCCCGAATCATTGCGAGCGGCTCGATGAGATCGGCTTCAACATCAACGGCGGCTTCACGAAATACCTGGTGGTGCCGGATCGGCTGTTGTGGAGCCTGGATCCCCTGCGCGAGCATTATTCCGAGAAGGACGTGTTCCGGCTTGGCAGCATGGTCGAGCCGACCTGCGTCGCCTACACCGGCGTGATCGTCCGCGGTGGCGGAATCAAGGCCGGTGACAATGTCGTCATCTGCGGATCGGGTCCGATCGGGCTCGCGGCCTGTGCCATCCTGAAACGGGCCGGCGCCGCCAAGGTCATCCTGTCCGAGCCAGAGCCCGCGCGCGCCGCGGTGGGCCTGAAGCTCGGTGCCGACGTCGTGATCAATCCGCTGAAGGAAGACATGAAGGAGCGGGTGCTCGAAATCACCCACGGGATGGGCGCCAAGCTCTATCTCGAGGCCACGGGGCTTCCCACCACGGTTTACCCGCAGATTGAAGCCTGCATCTGGGAGGGCCGTGCGCTCAACGCGACCGTTGTTATCGTCGCGCGCGCCGATGCCAAGATCCCGGTGACCGGCGAGGTCCTGCAGGTGCGCCGCGCGCAGATTGTCGGCACGCAGGGCCACTCCGGCGACGGCACCTTCCCGCACGTCATCCAGTGCATGGCCAACGGGATGAACATGCTGCCCATGATCACCAAGGAAATCTCGCTCGCCGAGGTTCCCGACAACATCATCCGGCTGCAGACCGACCGGAAGGAATGCAAGATCAGCTGCACCGAGCCCGGCCTCGCCAGCGGCGGGACGGCAGCGTCCTCCGCCAAGGCCGCCCAGCCCCAGGCCGCCAGGGAGAAAGTCCTCGTATGACCAAGCCCAAAACCGCGCCAAAAGCCGTGCCAAAGGGCGAGCGGCCGAAGTTCATGACGACGAGCCATCCGCTCATCGTCTTCGAGGACACCGAGGTCGGGCGGATGAAAAAGCGGATCTTCGAGGCGCCGATGGCGGACATCGATGCAATCCTGAAGGAGTACGACGTCCCGTCGCCGTCCGAACTCGGCAAGGGTGGCTGTTACATCCAGAACACGCCCCGCGCGATCCAGAATGCCAAGCGCCGGAAGAACGACGTGGTGCTGATCCCGGTCAGCACCACCGAGAACCATGGCGAGCATGCCAACAGCGGCGTGGACACGTTCATGGTCACGCAAATCTGCGAGGCCGTCCGGCGCCACAGCGCGAAAAAGGGCCGCGAGGTCAACATCGCGCATCCACCGCTCAATTACGGCGGGCACCCCTACCACCACCTCGGCATGCCGGGGACGGTCATGGTGCCGCAGGAAGTCGTGGTCGAGACGCTGGTCTACGTGATGCTCGGGCTCTGGAACGACGGTTACCGCAAGCAGATCATCATCAACAACCATGGCCAGCTCTGGATGCTGGAGACGGCGCTGCACGAATTCTGCAAGCGGTTCCAGCTGCCGGGCATCTACCAGGTGATGGACTGGCACCGGGCCATCCGGGAGTTCTTCATCCCGGTGGATCGGCCGGATTCGCTCGAGACGACGTTCATCCACGCGGACGAGAGCGAGACGGCGGTCGGCCTGCTGCTGTTCCCCGACATGATCGACATGAAGTATGTGAAGGACGAGCGCGGGAAGACCTTCCTCCCCGGCGGTCACTTCGACAGCTCGGTCGATCCCTGGCGGCGGCCGCACCGCTGGTCGGAGGGCGAGGGGCACTTCGCGATTGAACGCCGCGGCACGCCCGGCGGCGTGGTCGGCGAGCCCTCGCTGGCGACCGCGGAAAAGGCCAAACGCCCGATCGCGGCAATCCTGTCCTACCTGACACTGTGCATCGACCAGATTCTCGATGCGTATCCGTCGGGCAAGCTGCCGCCGATCGATCAGATCACGCTGCGCGATCCGAAGGATCTGGAGCCGTTCCTGAAGGAGCCGGGCTCGCCCGGCTGGAAGTCGGTTTACGAACTGCCCCAGCTGGGGCCGTTCACCAAGGGTTAGTTGGACAAGGGAAACGCGGCGGCGCCACCTGACGGCGCCGCCGCCTCTCCGTCGGGGCCAGCCGTCCACCATGAGCGCCACCCGCTTTCGCTACCCGCTATCGCTCCAGACCGTCCTGCCGGACGATTATCGCGAGAACCGCGAGTTTCGCGCGCTGCTCGCGTTGCTGCGCGAGTTGGGCTTCTGGGGGATCGAACTGAACCTGAGTGAGCCGAAGAATTTTCACTTTGACGCGGTGGTCGAGTTCCTCGGCTCGTTCGACCTGAGGTTCTCGATGTTCGCGACCGGGCTGACTGCCCGCCGGATGGGTCTTTCGCTCTCCCATCCCGACGAGGAGGTGCGGCGGCGTTCCGTGGCGGCGTGCCGGAACATGATCGAGTGGATTGGCAGCCCCGACACGGGAATGATCATCGGGCTGCTCAAGGGCGGGCCCGCGGCGGACGGCATGGCGGCGCGCCGGCAGTTCACCCGTTCCCTGGCGGAAATCATGCCGGCCGCGGACGAAAGAAACGTCCTGGTGCTGGTCGAGGCGACGAACCACCAGGAGACGGTGGTCGCAAACACCGTTGATCAGGCCGTTGAGTTAATCGCAACCTGCGGTGCACGCCAGGCCCGGGTCCTGCCCGACACCTATCACATGGTGATCGAGGAGGCGGACATGATTGGGACGCTGAGCCGCAATGCCGCGCATATTCCCTCGCTGCATCTGTCGGACGAGAACCGGCTTTTCCCCGGACTGGGCAAGTTTGATTTTTCGGCATTCCTCACCGCGCTGCAGGCCACCGGTTACAGCGGACGCGTGGCAATCGAGGGCAACGTGCGCCAGGATCTGGCGACGGATCTGCGCGCCACGATGGCTTACCTGGCCCCGCTGCTCGCCCCTTAACCGGAACACTTCCTGCCGCGGCACGTTGGCCGCAACGAAAGTTCAACCCATGCATTTGGCCGCAAAAAGGCTCAAGGTTCGCAAAGGGTCCAATCTCTTCTTTGCGCCTCCTGCGCTTTTTTGCGGCCATCAAAATCGTCGCGGCTCGCGACGAAGTGGTTCGATATTGGCATATTGCGGCAGCCCAACCGAAAGTGGGCATCCATTTTTCGTATGAGTAACAAAATTCGTATCGGTGTCATCGGCACAGGCCGGATTGGGCGGCTCCACACGGAGCATCTCGCGTTTCGGATTCCGGGAGCCGAGGTGGCGGGCGTGTCGGACGTCGTCAAGGCGGCGGCGCAGAAATGTGCGGCCGATTTCAACATCCCGGTATGCACCGACGATTATCGCCGGTTGCTGGACGACCCGAAAATCGACGCGGTGGCGATTTGCTCGAGCACGGACACCCATGCGCGGATGATCTCGGAGGCGGCAGCGCGCGGGAAACACATCTTTTGCGAGAAACCCATCGCCCTCGATCTTGCCGTGATCGACGACGCCCTCGCCGCCGTGCGCCGCGCCGGCGTGAAGCTCCAGATCGGCTTCAACCGGCGGTTCGACGCCAATTATCGCCGGGTGTGGGAGGCGATTCGAGCCGGGACGATCGGTGAACCGCACATCCTGCACATCACGAGCCGGGATCCCGCTCCGCCGCCAGTGGCGTATGTCAAGGTCTCCGGTGGGATCTTCCTCGACATGATGATCCACGATTTCGACATGGCGCGGTTCCTCATCGGCAGCGAAGTGGAGGAGGTGTTTACGCTCGCCGCGGTAAGGGTCGATCCGGCCATTGGTGCGGCCGGGGATTTCGACACTGCCGTGGTCACGCTCAAGTTTGCCAACGGGGTCATCGGCACCATCGACAACAGCCGGAAGGCGGTCTTCGGTTACGATCAACGGGTGGAGGTCTTCGGCTCCGGAGGCATGGTCCAGACGGCGAACAACACGCCCAACACGGCGAAGATCAGCGGGCCGGCGTCGGTGGCGGAAGACCTGCCGCTGAATTTCTTCATGGACCGGTATGTCGACTCCTACGTGCGGGAGATGCGCGAATTCATCCGCTGCATCGTGGAGGACGGGGAGCCGCCGGTGACGGGGATCGATGCGAAGATTCCGGTGCAGATTGGCCGCGCGGCGCGGCGTTCCCATGACGAGCACCGTCCGGTGAAGGTGGCGGAGATCGGCGGCTGAGGCTGGTTTCGCTGTAAACGATTTCAGAATCCCCGCGGCCGTAATCTTCGCATCATGGCAGCTCCTCTAAGCTGGGGCCGTCATTCACACTCAATCCGCCTTCGCACCTCCGCCCATGAATTCTTCCTCAAGACAAACCCTCCCCCTCCTCGCCCTGCTGCTCGCACTCGCTCCCTTGGCTGCCGGTGCGGCCACTCCAGCCAGTTCGGCTCCCATCAAGCCCCGGCTCGTCACCGAGCCGACGAGGCATGACACTGACGATCCGGCAATCTGGATCAATCGCGCGAACCCGGCCGGCAGTCTCATCATTGGCACCGACAAGGATGCCGACGGTGCTTTGTATGTCTATGGCCTGGACGGCAAGATTCACCCGGACAAGGTCGTCCGGGGGATCGTCCGGCCGAACAATGTCGACGTGGCCTATGATCTGATGGTTGGCGGTGTGCCGACCGATGTGGCGGTGACGACCGAACGCTACGGCCACCGGCTGCGGGTTTATCGGCTGCCGGACATGGCGCCGATCGATGGTGGCGGAATCCCCGTGTTCGAGGGGGAGCTCGCGCGGGATTGCATGGGGATTGCACTGTATACCCGGCCATCCGATGGTGCGCTGTTCGCGATCGTGAGCCGGTCCGATTTCCAGGCACCGAGCCAGGGATATCTGCACCAGTACCGGCTGGTGGATGACGGGACCGGAACCGTCCGGGGCGTGTTCACCCGCGCCTTCGGCGAATGGAGCGGGAAGAAGGAGATCGAGGCGATCGCGGTCGACCAGGAACTCGGGTACGTTTATTACAGCGACGAGAACTTTGGCATTCGAAAGTGGCATGCGGATCCACTGGCGGACGACTCGGACGAGGAAATCGCGGTGTTTGGCCGCGACGGCTTCGCCGAGGACCGCGAGGGGATCTCGATTTACCCGACCGGCCCGGGCACCGGCTACATCCTCGTCTCCGACCAGCAGAACAACATGTTTCGCATTTTCAGGCGCGAGGGCACGGCGGCAAACCCGCACGAGCATGCCTTCATCAAGTCAGTCACCGTATCGACCGATGGCAGCGACGGGAGCGAAGTGACCAGTGTCGCGCTGCCCGGATTTCCCAACGGGCTGTTCGTAGCCATGTCGGAGAACGGAGTCTTCCACTATTATTCCTGGGACGATCTGGCGGGCGGCGATCTGAAGCGGACGCCGCAACCTGTGCCTCCGGCGACGCGGTAGCGCGGACATTTCCTCCCGCGGCAGTCGCAACCGAACCAGTAGCGAGCAAAGCGAGTAGCGAGTAGCGAGCATGATGGTTCTCCAACTGGGTTCCCGCTGCTCCATCAAATCGTCGCAAATGTGAATCCTTGTGAACCGATCCAGTTTCACCATGAAAACCAACCCGTCCCGGTGGATTAACCGCTGGAGTTTCGTCGCGTCGTTATTTGTCGCGGTTTCGTCGGTCGTTCTGGCGACCGGCACCCAGCGTGCGGCCTCCGAGCCCGAGTTTTCCTTCACGGCAGCCGGAGACCAGCGCTTCTATTACGAGAACACCAAGGCCGACGGGAAGCGCTGGTTCGACGGCGCCTGCGAGGCGATCAAGAGGGTGGGCCCGGGCGCGTTCCTTTTTTCACCGGGAGACATCGATCAGCCGGCCGAGAACCGCCGGATAATCGATCGTTACCTTGGGCCGGATTTCCCCTGGTACGTGGTTGTGGGAAATCACGAGGTCGAAAACGCGGAGGCAATGGCATGGGTTCGCGCATGGTTTGGATCCGACATCCCCCGTGTCGTCCGGAAGGGTGTGCCGGGCACCTCGCTGTTCGCCTACTCGTTCGATTTCGCGAATTCCCATTTCGTCGCGATTGATGGCTACCCGGCCGCCAAGGAGGGAAAGACGCTGCCGGCTGGCAAGGTGGCTCCGCCGGGCGACAAGGGGCCGATGGATCTGACCGAGGCTCACCTGAAGTGGCTGGAGGAGGATCTGGCCGCGACCGCGAAAACGCACATCTGGGTCCTGGGCCATGTGCCGCTCGAGTCGCAGCCCGACATGGACAACGGTCGGCTGCGGCATCCCGAAGACCAGCTCAGTTCCGATCCGGAGCGGATGGCCCGGTTTGTGGCGCTGCTCCAGAAACACAAGGTTCGGGCCTATCTGTGCGGGCACACCCACAACACTTCGGCCGTGAAACTGAAGTGTGGCATCTGGCAGGTGGATTCCGGTCATGCCCGGGGTGCGGGAGATCCGGGTGCGCTGAGTTCATTCGTGAAGTTCCGGGTTGGGCCGGGAGATCCGGAGGTCGACATTTATCGCGCGGATCCGGACGGTCGGGAATACACCTTGAGCCGGACAATCGTCCTCAATTGAGGTTGGGCAGACCGGGCGAGTCGCGCCGGTGCTGCCCTGCGGCCTAACCCGCAAGCTCCGGCACCGGCATCGTGACCACGGCGTTGAAGGAGGGCGCACGGCTGGCCCCGGACGGATTTTGACGGCCGGGCTTGACGAATCTCTGTAAACGTTCTCATACCTTTGGGGTAAACCCGCCCCTCTCCTTGCACCTCGAGCAACATGCAGCGGGCCCACCGGCTCAGCCGCGCCGTGCCTCATCGAATCCGCCAGGACGGTGGCCGTGCATGATGCTGCTGGCGTTGCTGGGCAGCGCGCTGACCGCCGCGGAAACCAGGCCGCTCGTGCACGCCCATGCGCACAACGATTACCTGCACGCCCGTCCGCTCCTCGATGCACTCGAGCAGGGTTTCTGCAGCATCGAGGCCGACATTTATCTCGTCGGTGGGGAACTGCTGGTGGCGCATGACCTGAAGGACGCCACGCCGGAGCGGACCTTGGCGGCGCTGTACCTGGATCCGCTGCAGCAGCGGGTCCGCGAAAACCGTGGCCGCGTTTTTCCCGGCGGCCCCCCGGTCACGCTCCTGGTTGATGTGAAGTCGGCCGGCGCGGCGACTTACCAGCTGCTGCATGAAGTCCTCCATCGTTATTCCGGGATACTCACCCGGTTTGAGGGCTCGCAGATCCATGCCGGCGCCGTGACCGTGATCATTTCCGGAAACAGGGTGCCCGGGATTATGGCGCGGCAACCGGTGCGGTTCGCTGCGATCGATGGGCGCGGCGGCGATCTCGACCAGAATCCGCCATCCGCACTCGTTCCGCTGGTGAGCGAGAACTGGGCCGTTGCCTTCGACTGGCCGTGGCAGGGAGTGATGCCCGACCGGGTCCGCTCGGCACTGCAGGAGTGGGTCGAGCGCGCCCACCAGCAGGGTCGGAGAGTGCGCTTCTGGAACACCCCGGATCAGCGTGAAGTATGGGCGACGCTCCGGGCGGCCGGGGTCGATCTGATCGGCACGGACAACCTCGAGGCCCTGAGCGTGTATTTGCGCGCAGCGTCCCCGCCATGATTCCACTCATCCTTTCAGCCCTCCCAATCCCGATGACAACCGAACCCAGCCCGCGCGAACCACGTTCGTGTCGCGCCCAGTAATCATGGCCAGCCTGCAGGAAGTCGCCGCCCGTGCCAAGGTCTCGATCGCGACGGTGTCGCGCGTCCTCAACAAATCGGAAAAGGTCGTGCCGGCCACGCGGGCGGCGGTGGAGAAGGCGCTGCGCGATCTCGATTACCGGCCAAGCCGGGTGGCGCGGCGGCTGCGGATGAACAGCGGCCGGGCCAATCTGGTCGGGCTGATCATCCCCGACATCCAGAATCCCTTTTTCGCGGAGATTGCGCGCGGCGTCGAGGATGCGGCCTATGCGAACCAGTACGCCCTGCTGTTGTGCAACTCGGATGAGAACCTCGACAAGGAGCGGTTCTACCTCGACGTGATGCGGGCTGAGTCGGTGGACGGGGTGGTGCTGCCGCCGTTCGATGATCGCGACGACGCGGTGATGGACATCGCACAGTCCGGGATGCCGATCGTCTGCGTTGATCGGAGCCTGGTGCGGGTGAAGACGGACGTGGTGGAGGTCGACAATCACCAAGGGGCGTTCGATGCGGTGTCGCACCTGATTGCGCGGGGGCACGAGCATATCGGGCTGATCGAGGGCCGGACGACGGTTTCGACGAATCGCGAGCGCCGGCGCGGTTACGCCGATGCCCTCGCCGCGGCCGGAATCTCGCCGCGAAAGGAATTGATCCGGGCGGGCGATTTCAAACAGGAGAGCGGCCGGGTGCTGACGAATGAGTTGCTCGATCTCCGCAAGCCGCCCACCGCGCTCTTCGTGGTCAACAACCTCATGACGGTGGGGGCACTGGCCGCGCTCCACCAGCGGAAGCTGCGGATCCCGCAGGACATGGCGGTCGTCGGGTTCGACGACCTGCCTTGGGCGGAGGCGCTCGATCCGCCGCTCACGGTGGTGCGGCAGCCCGCCCATGAGGTGGGCCGCCAGGCGATGGAACTGCTGCTGAAACGGATCATGGAGCCGGGCCGGCCGCCATTGACGGTGCGGCTCCAGCCGGAGCTGGTCATCCGTCGCTCAACCTGAGCGATTGATGGCGGACGCGGTTGGATTTTGCTTGATGCGGGGGAGGAATGTAAACGTTATCACGCCGTGCACCCCAGCCCCTTGAAGCCCAGCGCGCCCTCCGCTGCCGGCCCGGCCGGCGCCGGTGAGACGCAGAATCGGTTCCTGCGATTCTTTGCCGCCGGGCCCGAGCGGCCGTTGCGCCAGGATCAGGCGGAGATCGATCGTTTGTACCGGCGCCAACGGATCATGATCATGACGGCAATCACGATCGGTTACGGGGTGGCGTACACCTGCCGGCTGGGGCTCTCGGTGGTGAAGAAACCGGTGATCGACGGCAACATCTTCACGGCGGAACAGCTCGGCACGATCGGGGCGGCGATCTTCTACGGCTATGCGTTCGGGAAGCTCGTGAACGGGTTTCTCGCGGACCATGCGAACATCAAGCGGTTCCTGGCGACGGGGGTGCTCGTCTCCGCGCTGATCAACATCGTGATGGGCTGGTCGACGCTCCTGTGGGTGTGGGTCGTGCTCTGGGGACTCAACGGCTGGTTCCAGGGCTTCGGGGCGCCCGGCGGGATGGTCGCCATGTCGCAATGGTTCAGCAACCGCGAGCGGGGGCGGTATTATGGAATCTGGAGCACAGCCCATTCGATTGGCGAGGGGCTGACTTTCGTGGGCTCCTCGGCGCTGGTTGCCTGGCTCGGCTGGCGCGGGGGCTTTGTCGGCCCGGGGGTGCTGTGCGTCGGGATGGCAATCGTCATGTATTTCATGCTTTCGGACCGGCCGGCGACGCTGGGCCTGCCGCCGGTGGCGGATTGGAAGAACGATCACGGCGCGCCGGTGGCCGCCGGAACCAGGAAGAGGTCGACCTGGGAATTGCAGCTTTCGATCCTGAAGATGCCGGCGATCTGGATCCTCGCGCTGTCCAGCGCCACGATGTACATGACGCGGTACGGGATGAACAGCTGGGGAATCCTGTATCTGCAGGAGGAAAAGGGATACTCCACGCTGCAGGCCGGCGCGCTGCTCGCGCTGAATCCCGTGGCGGGGATCCTGGGTTGCGTCGCATATGGCTACGCGTCGGACAAGCTCTTCGGCGCCCGCCGGCCGCCCGTGAACCTGATCTGCGCCGTCATGGAGATCGTCGCGCTGTGCATGATGTTCTTCAGCCCGCCCGGCAGCCCGGTGCTGCTGTCGGTCGCCTTTCTGCTCTATGGCTTTTCAATCAACGGGCTGGTGACCTCGCTCGGCGGCCTGTTTGCCGTGGATCTGGCGCCCAAGAAGGCGGCGGGGGCCGCCATGGGGTTCATCGGCGTCTTCAGCTACGTGGGCGCCGCGCTGCAGGAAAACATCAGCGGCGCGCTGATCGGGCAGGGCACGACGATCGTGGACGGGGTTCGGCACTATGATTTCGACCGGGCGGTGTACTTCTGGCTCGGGGCCTCCGTCGTCTCGCTCGTGCTCGCGGCGGTGCTCTGGCGCGCCCGAATCCGCGACTGAGCCGCCCCACGCAGCGACACCTTTTGACCATGGCCTACGACCTCGTTATCTTCGGCAACTTCACCAAGGACACGATCGTTTCCGCCGCCGGCACCCGGCAGGTGGACGGCGGCGGGTTCAACTACGGCGCGCACGTCGCCGCCATGATGGGCTTGCGGACGGCGACCGTGACCCGGCTCGCGCGGGAAGACGAGCGCGTCGTCACCGCGCTCCGCACGCTAGGCATCGATACGTTTCCCACCTACACCCCGCGGTCGACGCACATGCGGCTGTATTATCCGTCGAGCAACCCCGACGAGCGGATCCTGACGGTGACCCAGGACGCCGGGGCGTTCACGCCGGAGCAGTTCGAGGGGATCGAGGCGCGGACCTATGTCGCCAACGCGTCGATCCGCGGCGAGGTCGGGCTGGATGTGATCCTCGCCCTCAAGCGCAAGGGCGGACGGGTCGTGATTGATGCCCAGGGCTTCGTGCGCACGGTTTCGTCGGATGGCACGCTGCACTTCGACGAGTGGCCGGGCCGGGAGGAGATTCTCCCGCACATCGACATTCTCAAGACCGACAACGTCGAATCCAAGGCACTCACCGGCCGGGGCGACATCCGGGCGGCCGCCCGGGAGATCGCCGGCTGGGGTCCGCGGGAAATCGTGCTCACCCACCGGGACGGCATCCTTGTGTATGCGGAAGGTCGTTACCACGAGGCCCCCTGGCGTCCCGCGAAACTCGTCGGCCGCAGCGGCCGGGGCGACACGTGCATTGCCTCCTATGCCGCGCGCCGGCTGTCGGCGCCACCCGAGGATGCCGTGGTCTGGGCGGCCGCGGTGACGAGCTTGAAGATGGAGGCGGAGGGGCCGATCAAGCGGCCGCTGGCCGATGTCGAGGCGATGATCCGGCGCGATTATGCCCCGGCGGCATGATCATGGGCAGGGCTGCACGCCGATGAACCCGTCCGAGCAGCCCGTCCTGCGCCTGCGTGGCATCCGGAAGGAATTTCCAGGCGTGCTGGCGCTCGACGGGGTGGATCTGGACCTTCATGGCGGCGAGGTGCACGTCCTGCTGGGAGAGAACGGCGCCGGCAAGTCCACCCTGATGAAGACGATCAGCGGGGCGCTGCGGCGCGACGCCGGCGAGGTGCTGCTCGACGGCCAGCCGCTGGAGATCACCAGTCCGCGCCACGCACAGGCGCTCGGCATCGCGATCATTTACCAGGAGCTGAACCTGGTCCCGCACCTCACGGCGGCGGAGAACATCCTCCTTGGCCGCGAGCCGGCGGCAGCCCCGGGCGTCATTGCCCAGGGGAGACTGATGCGGACGGCGCAGCAGTTGCTGGACGAACTTGGCGTGGCGATCGATGCGGGGGCGGTCGTGGGCCGCCTCGGGGTGGCCCAGCAGCAGATGGTGGAGGTGGCGAAGGCGCTCTCGCTCGACGCCCGGGTCCTGATCATGGACGAGCCGACCTCGGCGCTCACCGGCCAGGAGATTGCCGAGCTGTTTGCCACCATTCGCCGGCTCAAGTCGCGCGGGGTCGCCATCGTCTATATCTCGCACCGGATGGACGAACTCTTCGCCATTGGCGATCGCGTCACCGTCCTGCGCGACGGCCGGCACGTCGGAACACGGTTGATTTCACAGACGTCGATGGGCGAGCTGGTGCGGATGATGGTGGGCCGGGAGTTGAAGGAGAAGTTCCCGAAGCAGCCGGCGGCGGTGGGCGCGGAGGTGCTGCGGGTCGAGCGGCTGGAGCGAAAGGGAGTCCTGCATGACATCAGTTTCTCCCTGCGCCGCGGCGAGGTGGTCGGGATCGCCGGGCTCATGGGTTCCGGCCGGACCGAGCTGGCCCGGGCGATCTTCGGCGCGGATCCGATCGACGGCGGCCGGGTGATCGTGCACGGCGTCGAACGTAGGATCCCCACGCCACGCGCCGCGATTGACCTCGGGCTCGGGTATCTGTCCGAGGATCGAAAATCAGAGGGGCTGATCCTGGTGCAGTCGGTGGAGGAGAACCTTTGCCTCCCGAGCGTGGGCCGGTTTTCCCGCTGGGGGCTGATGCAGCCGCGGCGGGAGGCGGCGGCCACGGCGCAGCGGATCGACGAATTGCGGATCAAGACGCCGCACGCGCGCCAGCTGGTGGAGTTCCTCAGCGGGGGGAACCAGCAGAAGGTGGTCCTGGGCAAATGGCTCACGACCGAGGCCGACATCCTGATTTTCGACGAGCCGACGCGCGGGATTGACGTCGGCGCCAAGGTCGAGATTTACCAGCTCATGAACCAGCTCGCGGCGCGGGGCGCGGCCATTTTGATGATCTCCTCGGAGCTGCCGGAGATCCTCGGGATGAGCGATCGAATCCTGGTGATGCAGGGCGGGCGGATCGCGGGCGAGTTCACCGCGGCCGAGGCCACCCAGGAAAAACTGCTCGCCGCGGCGCTCGGCCAGAATTGAAACGCATGCCTCCTCCTTTCCCTCATGTTGACGACGGTCGCGGCGGCCATCGGCCCGGTGCCGCCAGCGCGCGGACGCCGCGGACGGCTCGCGCCTTCCTCGCGGATTATGCGCGGCAATTCGGCACGCTGGCGGGGCTGGTCGGTTTATGCGGCGTGCTCTGGATCCTGACGCCGCACTTCCTGACGATCTCCAACCTGCTCAACGTCGCGCAGCAGACTTCGATCAACGCCATCATCGCGGTCGGGCTGACGTTCGTGATCATCAGCGGTGGGATTGATCTTTCGGTGGGATCGATCGTCGCGTTTTCCGGCGTGGTGCTCGGCAGCCTGCTGCAGCGGGATCTGCCGTTGCCCTTGGCGCTGGTGGGCGGGGTGGCGATGGGGATGGGCTGCGGGCTGGTCAACGGACTGCTGATCACGCTCGGCCGGCTCCCGCCGTTCATTGCAACGCTGGGCATGATGAGCGTCGCCCGCGGCGGGGCGCTCCTCTACACGGACGGCCGCCCGATTTCCGGTTTTCGCGAGAGCTTTCGGTGGCTCGCGACGGGAGAGGTGCTGTTCGTGCCCGTGCCGGTGCTGCTCATGATCGTCGTCTATCTCGCCGCGCATTTCGTACTGCGGCGGACGCGCTTCGGCCGGTATGTCTACGCCATCGGCGGCAACGAGGAGGCAGCGCTGCTCTCCGGGGTGCCGGTGCGCTTTCACAAGACCATGGTTTACGGCGTGGGCGGAGCGCTGGCGGGCCTCGCGGCGATCCTCCTCACGGCCCGGCTCAACTCGGCCCAGCCGATTGCGGGGATCAACTACGAACTCGACGCGATCGCGGCCACGGTGATCGGCGGCACCAGCCTGATGGGCGGACAGGGAACGGTCGTCGGCACGCTGATTGGCGCGCTCATCATGGGCGTGCTGCGGAACGGGCTGAACCTGCTCGGCGTCTCGTCGTTCATCCAGCAACTCGTCATTGGCGCCGTCATCATCCTTGCCGTGCTGATGGACATGGCATTCAAGCAGCGGAAGAAATGACAGAACAGTAGCGAGCATCGAGTAGCGAGTAGTGAGCATGCATTCAGAATGTCGAGTCCTGGCCAGAAGTTGACACCCTCTATTAGGGGTTTGGTGGTTTGGAGAGATAGGTAGATTTAAGGGGAGGGGGTTTGAGGGGGAGG